>CAZZZL010000012.1:0-102041 GCA_964658655.1 uncultured Acetobacteraceae bacterium
GCCACGATCGCCGACAGTACCTATGACTTTCTGCTGGCCTCGCACATCCTGGAGCATGTAGCCAATCCCCTCAAAGCGCTGGCGGAATTTCATCGCGTGCTGAAGCCAAAGGGCTCAGTGATTGTGCTGGTTCCAAACCGTGCGCACACCTTCGACCATCGGCGGCCTTTCACCACGTTCGCGCATCTGCAGCAGGACATGGCCGCACAGCAGCATGAAGGCGACCTCACGCACGTCGACGAGATTCTTGCGCTGCATGACCTGTCGATGGATGCCCCTGCCGGTACGCTCGACCAGTTCCGCGAACGCTGCCTGCGCAACCGGGAAAACCGCTGCCTGCACCATCACGTCTTCACCCTCGACGTGCTGGAACAGGCCTTCCGCGAAGTCCGCCTGCGCCCGCGTTACCGCGCAGAATGGGCCAACCACCTGATGCTGTTCGGCCAGAAAGCCTGAGCCTCAATTTGCGGGATAGTAACCAGGGCGGTTGTGCACCGTCTCCTGCGCGTCTGCGGGCCGGTTCCGCAGGCTGACGGAGATGGTGCGGAAGTCGTCATTCTCCTTGCCCTTCGGAGGATAATAGCCCAGCAGATACTGCGTGCGCAGGTCCTCTGACACCTGTGCGAACACTTTCTGCAACGATCCGGAATCGGCGTAATAGGATCGGCCGCCGGTCTGCTCAGCCAGCGTGATCATGGCGTGTTCACCGCCCAGGTCGCGCCCTGCACTCGCTTCAACCGGCACGACAATGATGCTGTAAACCATCGCTTCGCCGCGCACCGCCTGTTCCAGCGCCTGCTGGTAATTCACGCCCTTTACGGTGTTGCCGCCGTCGGAGATCACCACGATCACCTTTCGTCCGGCATGCCCGTTCAGCGCCTGCGCCGCAAGATAAACGCCGCTGTAAAACGCCGTAGCGTCACCATTATGCAGAGAACCGAGGCCACCCTCAAGCTGCCGGAGATTGCTGGTAAACGGCACCAGCTCGCGGACAGAATCGCTGAATTCCATAAGGTCAACCCGGTCAATCGGCCGCACCAGTCCCTCAAGAAATCCGCGCGCCGCGTACCGCACCAGCTCCCGATCGATGTGCACACTCCCGCTCGTGTCGATTGCGAGTACAACATTCAACGGGAGCGCCGTCTCACGTTCGAACAGCGCGATCTTCTGTGGCTGGCCATCCTCTTTCAGCACGAAATTGTCCTTGGTCAGGTCCGGCACCGGCGCATTGTGCTCATTCGTTACATTGACGAATACGTTTACCAGGTGGACATTCACTTTGAAGGTCGGCACATCGCCAGGTAACGTGTTTGGCTGTTGCGCGCCCCCCACCAGCGACGCGCCGCAAACGAGCGCGCCATAGATCAGCCCTCGCGACCAGCTCAAGCGGGTTCACCGGCACGCAATGCTTCAGGGAAAGGCTCGCCGTCGGCCCACACCGCGCCGTCTTCGAAATGTTCCTTCTTCCAGATCGGCACTGTCTTCTTGAGCGTGTCGATGATCCACCGGCAGGCATCGAATGCCGCGCCGCGATGCGCCGACGCCACCACGATCAGCACCGACGTCTCCCCAATCTCGAGTTTGCCGAGCCGATGCACCAGCGCCACCTCGCGAACAGCAAACTGCTGCTTCGCCTCCGCTGCAAGCCGCTGCATCGCGGTCAGCGCCATCGCTTCATACGCCTCGTAATCGAGGTAGAGTGTACGACGCCCGCGTGTGTTGTTGCGCACGATTCCGTCGAACACAACAAGGGCCCCGTCTTCTCCCTGCTTTATTGCAGCAACGATCGCATCGGTCGCAATCACGTCACGCGTCAGCCGCACAGGATGATCGACTCCGCCGGACACTGGCGGCAACAGCGCAACCTCGTCGCCATCTTTCAGCGAATCAGCCAGACCGGCATATTCATGATTGACGGCGACAGCGAGGGACTTCCAGATATCGCCACCGGGAGAAATTGCCTGGCGATGAAGCGATGCCACCTCCCGGCATCTGCCGACCAGGTCAGCCACCGTGGCACCGTCGGCCAGGTCAAGCATCTGGTTGTCTCGCTGGAGGATGTCCTTCAACTGTCCGAAGAACAGTACACGAACCTGCATAGTGCAAGAATAGACGACTGCACGGTCGGATAAGTTGGTGGGAGGCGCAGTGCCCTGCCAGTGCCTCGGGCATGACTGTTCACCCTGCAAACACAGGGCAGTCAGCGCGGGACCAGCACTCCGGATACCGGCACAATCTCATCAGAAGGCTGCGGCTGGTTCAGTCCTCCATAGCGTCTTTCACGCTGCTGATAGGCTGCAATCGCCTCAAGCAGGTGTGCCCCGCGGAAATCCGGCCAGAGTCGATCTGTGACATAGATTTCAGAGTAAGCAATCTGCCACAGCAGGAAATTCGAGATACGCATTTCCCCGCTCGTCCTCACCACCAGGTCTGGATCAGGCATCTCGGCTGTGTACAGGTGCCGGTGCAGGTCTTCCTCGGTAATGCCATCGAGCGACTGCCCCTTGGCCTGCATCTCCGCGGCCAGTTGACGGAAGGCATCGATGATCTCGCAACGCGCTCCATAGTTCAGCGCCAGTGTCAGCACGGTGCCGTTATTCTGCTTGGTCGCATCTGCCGCCCATTGCATCGTCTCGCGCACTTCGGCAGGCAGTTCCTGTGTACGGCCGATGTAGTTCATGCGGACGTTATTGTCGTTCATCCGCTTGACGTTGCTGGTGAGATAGCTTCGCAGCAGCCCCATCAGGAAGGTCACTTCCGACTTGGGCCGGCGAAGGTTATTTTCGAGCGAAAACGCGTACAGCGTCAGCCAGGGCAGGTTGATGCGCGAAGCCGTTTCGACCACGTACTGCACGGCCTCCGACCCCTGCTTGTGTCCGAGAAAACGCTTCAGGCTCCGCCGTCCCGCCCAGCGCCCGTTGCCATCCATGATGATGGCGACGTGCTGCGGCATCCGGCTCAGGTCCAGAGTTCGGTAAAGAGCCAGTTCCTCGGAAGAAAGCTCATGGGCGCGGCTCGGTTGCGTCAGTTGCAAAACTACTGCCTCTCCAGCCTTCGCCGTCAGGCTCGACTCAAGAACGACCGTAGCATAAGCCTTTGGCTGCTCGCAATGCGCACACGCATGCCGCTGTAAATGCGTGCACATCACGGTCAGCCGATCCGCGCCGGCGGCTTTATGTTGCTAAGCGATCCGCCGGCGTCCCATGGCCATATCCCGTGTCTGGTTCAGGAAGAGCGAGCGCTGGTAGCTGTCCAGCTGAGACACATATATCGCCACTTCCGCCAGAAACGGATCTGCAAGCACAGTCGCTGTCTCTTCCAGCTTCCGGCTCCGCGTATCCTGCAGCAGCGCGCAGATATCCACTTCGAGCGCAGTTGCAAGACGGCTCAGCGACGACAGCGTGGGCATGGCTTTTCCGTTCTCGATCTTCGAGATGTAGGTACGCGGCACCTGCATACGGTTCGCCAGCTGACGTTGACTGAGAGCCTTGCCGCGGCGGATGTCGCGGACCGTTTTGGCCACCTGCAAACCAGACTGCTGGTTCGCCGGCTGCGCCACAGCTTCTACCGGTTGCGGTTGCAGCAATTCCGGTTCGTCGATTTCGAGTGTTTTGTGACAGCGCCTGCAGAGTGAGTTATTGGTCCGAAATTGGACCAGGCTGCAGTGGTCGCAACGTAGTACCTCGCGTGCCTCTAAGGTTGCTAAGGTAGTTGCCATAAGTTTTACGGAGGCCAGAGCGGGCGTCCTTGGGCAGTGTCCTGCCTTGATTCCCTCTAACCTTGCAGCAATAACAAGAACGTGTCAATAGGAAAACTATGGTAAGGGGTACAGCTCCCGAAGATACCGGCAAATAACCCTACATATCTCCTCATTTGTATGTTGGGTTAACCTGAAAGTTGTAGACGACGAGGAAACGCGATTGCGCGACGAGCACGAACAGACCGGCGAAGAAAGTTTCACCCGCGCACGTGCGCTGCAGCTGCTGGAGGAGCATACGAAGTCTCCCAGCCTTCTCAAACATGCACTCGCCGTTGAGACCTGCCTGAGTGCCTATGGCCGGGCCGAAGCCCTTGCCCAGGGCTGGGATGGTCAACAGGAAGAGCGGCTGGTCGAGACCTATGCCATCACCGGTCTGCTGCACGACTTTGACTACGACCAGCATCCGTCGCTCGAAGAACATCCCTACGTCGGGAACAAAATTCTGACCGAGCAGGGCTGGCCTGAAGACATTCGACACGCCATCATGGCGCACGCCGATTACACCGGGACGCCGCGCGAATCACATCTCGACAAGGCCCTCTTTGCCTGCGACGAACTTGCCGGCTTTCTGACTGCATGCGCACTGGTCAAGCCGACAAAGTCGATCCAGGATGTCGAAGTTGCCGGTGTCAGGAAGAAGCTGAAAGACAAAGCGTTCGCCCGCGGTGTCAATCGCGACGACGTCATCAACGGAGCCGCCGGGTTAGGCGTCGATCTCGATGAACACATCGCGTTTTGCCTGAAGGCGATGCAGCGGAACGCAGAAGCACTGGGCCTCGCCGGTATCGATCAAAACTCCTAGACCCGTCATCTCTACCAAAGCGTAGGTGAGTGCAGAGATCCGCGTTTGTATGCATGTCACTCTGCACTTCCCTGCAGGCAATGGCGTGTATCTCAATTGAGATACTAGGAATCCATGTAAGCTCACACGACCATGATTCATGTCTGCATCGATAACGAGCTCAAAACCAGGGCGACATGCACTTTGAACAAGATGGGCCTGAGCATGTCGGATGCAGTGCGTCTCTTTCTTACGCGTGTCCAGGCAAAGAAGGCTCTGCTGTTCGATGTGCGCTTACCCAACTCGAAGACGATTGCAGCCATGGAGTCTGGGGAGCGGGGCGACGTAAGAGATTCGACACTCTCGAAGAGTTGATGGCAGATCTTCATGCGGAAGACAGAACGGACCTCGCAGTTCAGGCGTAACTACAAGCGCGAACTCAGAGGGCAACGCCGTTGCAACCCTCGACGAACTGTTTCTTGTTTCTTCAGTTTGCACCCATATTAGCTGCAGATTAAGTACTTCCCAAAACGCTACCGCGATCACTCCTTGACCGGGATTATGCCAGGCATCTTGAGTGCCACCTGAAGCCGGACCTGCTCTTGATCTATGAGAAGCCCCGATCCCCGCCCACTGCGTTTCAGCTGCATCGGATCCATAGCGAGTTCTTCTAGGCGAGATGAGCGGCTTTTGCCGGATAGTCCCTACCGCTCTTTAGATGAATGAGAACAATCGCGAGACCTGCTATCCTTGCCAGTTTGCTATGCCTGACGAATCGAACACCCTCAACACGACCCTCCCCTCCGCGCTCAGCGTAGCGACCCCACGCGCCCGCAACAACGCCAGCGGCGCGAAACTCCTGCTCGGAAACATTCGCGCGCAGGAAAAGACCATCGCTGAAGGTGGCGGCGCGAAGGCCATCGAGAGCCAGCACGCCAAGAAGCGTCTGACCGCGCGTGAACGCATAGAGCTCCTGCTCGATGCCGGCACTGAACTTTTAGAACTGGCACTCTTCGCCGCCTTCGGCATGTACGAAGAATGGGGTGGCGCGCCATCGGCAGGAGTCGTCACCGGCATCGGCCATGTTGCCGGTCGGCTGGTGATGATCATTGCCAACGACGCGACAGTGAAGGCCGGCGCATTTTTTCCGATGACCGCGAAGAAGGTCATCCGCGCACAGACCATCGCGACGGAGAACCGTATCCCCACGCTCTACCTGGTCGACTCCGCCGGCGTCTTTCTGCCGCTGCAGGAAGATGTCTTTCCGGACCAGGACGACTTCGGCCGCATCTTCCGCAACAATGCCGTCATGTCCGCCCAGGGCATTCCGCAGATGACCGCCATCATGGGCATGTGCGTCGCCGGCGGCGCGTATCTGCCGGTCATGACCGACCACATCCTGATGACGGAAGGTAGCGGATTATTTCTCGCCGGTCCCGCGCTCGTACAGGCTGCGATCGGCCAGAAATATACGGCGGAAGAACTCGGCGGCGCGACCATGCATGCCGAGATTTCCGGCACCGTCGATTACAAGGAACCGAACGATCATCTGTGCATCGCGCGCCTGCGTTCACTCGTCGGCAAGATCGGCAGCTTCCCGAAAGCACCCTTCAGCCGCCTGCCGTTTGACGCCACCAACGACTCGCCGAAATATGCTGCCGACGATCTCTACACGCTCATTGATCCCGACCCCGCAAAGGCGTCGAGCAACAGCTATGACATGCATGAAGTGATTGCGCGCCTTGTCGATCGCTCCGAGTTCGACGAATACAAGCCAGGCTTTGGCCGCACAGTTATCTGCGGCTACGCGCGGATTGGCGGATATGCCGTCGGCATCGTCGCCAATCAGAAGCAGCACCAGGCAGCGACTGCCCCGAACGGCGAAAAGCGCACAGAATTCGGCGGTGTCATCTACGCAGAAAGCGCTGACAAAGCCGCGCGCTTCATCATGGATTGCAATCAGAACCTCGTCCCGTTGATCTTTCTCCATGACGTCAACGGCTTCATGGTCGGCCGCGATGCCGAGTGGACCGGCATCATCCGCTCCGGCGCGAAAATGGTGACGGCCGTGTCGAACTCCGTCGTCCCGAAGATCACTGTGCTGCTCGGCGGCTCTTTCGGCGCCGGTCACTATGCGATGTGCGGCAAAGCCTACGATCCGCGCTTCATCTTTGCGTGGCCGACGGCCCGCTACGCAGTCATGAGCGGCGCCTCCGCTGCATCGACCCTGGTCGAGATCAAGATCCGCCAGCTCGAGCGCGGCGGCAAGCATCTCACGGACGAAGAAAAGCAGCAGGTCACCGAAGGCATCAAGGCGTCGTACGACGCACAGACTGACATCCGTTACGCGGCTGCACGGTTATGGGTCGACGCAATCATCGACCCCGTCAAGACACGCGACGTCCTGATTGCTGCTCTCGAATGCGCCGCCCTGAATCCGGATGTGGCAAAATTTCACCCGGGCATCCTGCAGACCTAGGAGTCAGTAGTGTGCGGGCGTGGAACAATAGCGATAGTGCACGCGAAATCAAAACCCACGAAGCGCGACGCGATTCTGGACACGACGCTCGATGTTGTCGTCGAGCGCGGCTTCCACGAAGCGCCTATGTCGCTGATCGCCGAACGCTCAGGCGCCAGCGCAGGAGTGATCTACCACTACTTCGCCAGCAAGCAGGAGATCATTCAGGCTGTTTACGCCCGCATTCGCGCCCTGAAGCGTGAACATGTTTTTGCCGGGTATTCGCCCGAGATGCCCGACAAAGAAGCATTCATTCACCTCTGGATGAACGCCTACCGCTTTCATCGCAAATATCAGCGTGAGATGCATTTCCTCGATCAGTACAAGATGGCGGGTTTCCTCTGTCAGCCCGATCCGCTCGATGAGGAACTGGCTGCGTTCGAACGCCGGTTCGCGACACAGGCGAGCGGCGGCATCCTCATGAACTGGCCGCGCGAGGTGCTGGAGGAGCTCACCTTCGGCATGATCGAGCGCCTGGCAAAGCATCCGCGCAAGCTGTCTCCAGCCGTACTGCGCGAAATCGCCGAGAAAATGTGGCACGCGGTTTGCGCCTGATGTTGCTCGAAAAGATCAGAACTAGAACGAACGTTCGGTCGATAGTGTAGGATCATCGCATGAGCAGAGAACTGGTTCTAGTTACCGGCGGTTCCGGGTTTGTCGGCGTCCACTGCATTGTTCAACTACTGCAAGCGGGCTACCGTGTGCGAACAACGGTACGCTCACTGTCACGCGAGTCAGATGTGCGCGCCATGCTCAGGGTAGGCGGCATTGATCAGAACGCGCCTCTCACCTTCGTCGCGGCCGATCTGAAAGCAGACGCCGGCTGGGCGGAAGCGGTGGCCGGCTGCACCTGGGTCCACCATGTGGCGTCACCCTTTCCCGCCGGAGTTCCGAAGCACGAGGATGACCTGATCGTTCCCGCACGGGAGGGCGCGCTCCGTGTGCTTCGCGCCTCTCGTGATGCCGGCGTACGACGCGTCGTCATGACGTCTTCTGTTGCTGCCATTGCCTACGGCCACAATGCGCAGAATGCTCCGTTTGACGAGACCAGCTGGACGGATGTCCAGGACGCGGGCGTCTCGGCATACGCCAAGTCGAAGACCCTGGCTGAACGCGCGGCCTGGGACTTCATTGCCGGAGAGGGCGGAGACCTGGAGCTCTCTGTCGTCAATCCGGTGGGTGTCTTCGGCCCTGTACTGGGCGCAGACTACTCCACCTCGATCCTGCTGGTGCAGCGCCTTATGGATGGCGCCATTCCAGGGTGTCCACGCATCTACTTCGGCATCGTCGATGTACGCGACGTGGCCGATCTGCACCTGCGCGCGATGACGAATCCCGCTGCAAAGGGCGAGCGCTTCATCGCAGTAGCCGGCGACTCTTTATCCATCGGCGAGGTCGCGAGCATCCTGCGCGAAAAGATGGGTGCCGCTGCCCGCCGTGTCCCCACCCGCCAATTGCCCGACTGGGCCTTGCGCGTCTTTGCTCTCTTCGATCCTGCCGTCAAAATGGTTCTGCCGGAACTTGGCCAGAAAAGAAGTGCTACGAATGAAAAGGCGCGCCGGGTGCTCGGTTGGGCACCACGCTCCAACGAAGAAGCCATCCTCGCCAGCGCGGAAAGCCTGGTCCGGCTCAAGCTTCTGAAAGACAGCGGCAAGTAAGCCCAGCACCGGTCTCCCACGCCCTAGATCAGTGCCCGTGTCGCGTTTGGGCCACGGGTTCCATTGCTTGCACATCACGCCGATGACGAAGACGTAGCAAACCAGGTGCACCGCTCACTGACATACGCCTTGCGCAGCGCCCAAACAGTATCCTTCACACATGGCAACACATGCACTTCCTCGCCGGCGCACCACGCGCAGAAAAAAGACAGGGCTTCGCTGGCATGCGTGGTGGCCTTTGCTCCTCGCCGTCGTCGCGACACCGTTCGCACTCAAGGCTGCCGAAATCCTGCCGCTGATGGGCCCTGGCGGTCTCGTCCGCCTGCGCCTGCTTTATCCCATGGCACTGCTGGCGCAGCAGCACCTGGGCCTGCCGGAGGCCGCCGGTGAGACCGCCTCGCAGACGCTCATGTACCTGCAGTTCCCGCTCTACGCGCTACTGCTTATCCTCATCCATCGCATCAAGTCCTTCCGATTCGCGCTGATCACGGTCGTCACACTGCACCTGCTGGCGGCGGCTGCCGTCTGGCTGCTACCCTCGCTGTAGTTGAAATGAGCAGCAAACCAGTCACCATCGTCGAATGCCCGCGGGACGCCTGGCAGGCGCTGCCGAAGCAGATCCCGCCCGAGGTCAAGGCAGACTACCTGCGCCTGCTCATCGGCGCCGGCTTCCGGCATATTGACGCCGTCTCGTTCGTATCGCCCAAAGCGATTCCGCAGATGGCTGACTCAGAAAAAGTGCTCGCCTTCCTACAGGAAGCCGAGCCGCTGCGCATGACTGAAGTTGAGTTACTCGGCATCGTCGTCAACGCCAAAGGGGCCGAGCGCGCAGTCAATGCCGGCGGCGTCAAAGCGCTCGGCTTTCCCTATTCCATCTCGCCGGAATTTCTCAAGCGCAATCAGAACCAGACGCCGGAAGAATCGCTCGACGCGCTCGACAGCATTGGCCAGATCTCCTATGCGGCCGGCTTCCGTATCGTCGCGTATGTGTCGATGGCCTTCGGCAATCCCTACGGCGATCCGTGGGATGAAGACGAAGTGGTCGCCGCCTGCGATCTGCTGATCGATTCAGGCGCGGAGGTCATTTCTCTCGCCGACACCGTCGGTCTCGCCACGCCTGAACAGATCGAGCGCGTCGTGCGCGCAGCGCTGGCGTCGACAAGTGAGGCCGAGATCGGCGTTCACCTGCATGCGCGCCCCGGCGAGGCTGCCGCGAAAATTGAAGCAGCATACCGCGCGGGTTGCCGCCGTTTTGATGGAGCACTCGGCGGTCTGGGCGGCTGCCCGTTCGCACAGGACGCACTCGTCGGCAACATTCCGACTGAGACGCTTCTGCAAACGCTCCACCACTTGGGCGCCACGCTTCCTGAACTTTCGCCACTCGATGAGTTGATCGCGGCAAGCCTCGCCATCGGACACACCTAAGGTCCAACTGCTCACTAAAATTGCTGCCGGTCGCGGAGTATCTTTGCATGACTCGCTCCACCATCAACCACTACGAAACAATTCGGGTCGAAGACGCGGGGAGTATCCGCACCATCACACTGCATCGCCCGGAGCGCCGCAACGCGCTCACACAGGAGATGATTCGCGAGCTGACGAAGGCCTTGGTCCATATTGCCGAGGGGCGTGCCGTCCGCGTTCTGATCCTTACCGGCGCTGGTGATGGATTCTGTTCCGGACTCGACCTCTCCGAACTGCAGAAGATCGCCTCCCAGAGCGACGATGAACAGCGCACCGATTCGTGGTTCCTCGCCAACCTGTTCCGGCTGCTTCACGACTGCCCCGTCCCCACCATCGCAGCGGTCCAGGGCTCTGCTGTCGCCGGCGGAACGGGGCTTGCAACTGTCTGCGACTTCACGCTTGCAACGCCCGACGCGCGCTTCGGCTATCCCGAAGTGAGGATTGGATTCATCCCGGCAATTGTTTCAGCATTCCTGAAGCGACAGGTCGGAGACAAGCAGGTGCGCGACCTGTTGCTCACAGGAAGATTACTGGACGCGCAGGAGGCTCATCGCCTGGGACTGGTCACCCGCGTCGTCGAAAATGAACCGGTGATGGACGCTGCCATGGCCCTGGCCGGAACGCTTCTGAAGAACAGCCCTGCTTCTCTTGCGGCAACCAAGCGGCTGCTGCATGCGCAGTATGAAGATGAGCTCGAGCGTGACCTGGTGTCAGCGGCGGAAGCCAATGCCGCGATGCGCAAGACAGCCGAGTTCGCCGAGGGCCTCGCGGCTTTTCTTGAAAAGCGCAAGCCCGCCTGGTCGAACCCTTCGTGAACAGCTAGCGCACCAGAGACGGATTATGTGCGCGCAATTCCGCCACGATGGTCAGCGCCGCGGCCCGCGCTTCATCTGAGCGCTCCGGCGAAAATGAAATGGCGCCTACCCGCGCATGACCGCCGCCGCCATACCGCTCGCAGATGGTCGCAAGGTTCATCATGTCCTGCCCGCGCACCTTGGTCCACGGATTCGAACCCACAGCTACCTTCGTCCGGAAACTCGACTTGCTCAACCCGATCGAATACACGGCTTCAGGATGCAGGTAATACGGGATGAACTTGTTGTAACCCTCGAGCGGATGGTCGGTGATGTCGAAATAAATCGTGCCATCCACGCACTCACTTCGCTCACGGATCAATTCAATCGCCTGTTGATGTTTTTCCAGCAGCGGCGGCAATAATTTGGCGACGAATGGCTCGCGCAGGACTTCGTCCAGCGACTCTTCTGTCAGCAGCGGAATGAGCCGTGGAACAAATTCGGGGTCCTGTGTCGACTCGATGATGAGCGTCAGCTTCATCGCCGCGGATGGCATCTCGACTGCCGAGTCTGCGCTTTCATACAGCGCGCCGTCGACAATATCGGCCCACTTGATCAGTTCCGCCACCGGCGCTGCATCGAAGCCGAACTTCGTGCTCGCAATGTGCGCCAGAAAGCTGGTGCAGGACGTGTACGCAGGATCGTAGAAGCGCCGCATGCTGAAGCTGCCATCTTCCAGTCCGCGCAGGTATTGCCGATGGTCTTCCGGCGTCAGAAACGCGCTGAGGTGATGATCGAACCACCAGGTGATCCTGGGAGAGGCCGAATACTTGAAATCGACAATCGCATTTTCGTCGCCGGTAAAGTCGGCCTCGTTGAAGAGCGAACCTGCCCGATGTACCAGGCCGTGATACGAATACTCTCCGCCGCGCGTGATGCATTCGCGATGGAAGCGGGAGAAGAGTGAAGCAGAGCACGCTCCATCGAAGCACTTGTCATGATAAAAAACGCGGACGTTCAAGCAGAAACTCCTGTGGTTCGCATGCGGACTTGGGTGACCCGGCACGATTGATTAGGATTGCCGGGAGCGGCCGCGATGTCAAGCACACGAAATACGTAGCCTGCTTTATGCTGGTGCTTCGCATGAATTCTTTCCGCAACCCGCAAGCTCTCATGCCCGAAAACGGCAGCTCGCATTGGTAACCGCGCACGCATCAGCAGCCCGTCGGCACCAGCTGCCCGTGCTGCTGATTCTGCTCGCCAGTCTCGCTGCCATCCTGCCGCTGATCCTCCGCGGCCCCTCCTGCGGACACGACTTCGACTTCCACTTCCTCTCCTGGCTCGAAGCCGCAAAAGACTGGCACGCCGGCCTGGTCTATCCCCACTGGCTGGTGCTCGCGAACTATGGCGCGGGTGAGCCGCGCTTTATCTTTTATCCGCCGCTCTCCTGGTTTACCGGCGCCGCTCTTGGCAGCCTCGGCGGCATTTTCTTTTCACCGCGCACAGCATGGACAGCCGCACCGATCCTCATGGTCGGCCTCAGCTTCTTCGCCGCCGGCTGCGCCGTCTACGCCTTCTTGCGGAGATTCGTATCCGCCAGCACAGCGACGCTTTGCGCCTGCCTCTTCATCGCGAACCCCTACTTGCTCTTCGTGGCCTATGAGCGCGCAGCCTTCGCCGAACTGCTCGCGACTGCGCTGATCGCACTGCTGCTCCTGCTGGCTTTAAAACCATCGTTCCGCATAGTGCCGACCGCCATCGTGATCGCCGCGCTGTGGCTCACCAACGCGCCTTCAGCCGTCATGGGCTGCTACTTGCTCGCCGGCATCGCGCTTCTGCGCATCATCCTCGAACGCAAACTGAACGTCGCCTGTCACGCTGCTGCCGCCTGCGCCATGGGCACGGCGCTCGCCGGCTTCTACCTGCTGCCGGCGGCGTATGAGCAGCGCTGGGTACAGATCAAGCAGGCCATCGGCGAGGGCATGCGCGTGGAAGACAGCTTCTTCTTCGAGCACACCGGCCAGCAGTATCACGACCAGGTATTGCACACCGCGTCCCTCATCACGCTCATCCTGGTTGCCGTCGGATTACTCGCAGCAATCCTCACATGGCGGCAGCGCGACCCATCCCGGACGAAGCTGCTAGCCATCCTGACGACCACGCTCCTCGCACTTTTTTTCCTGCAGTTCCGCATCAGCGATTTCATCTGGCACTTCGCGCCGCGACTGCAATTCCTGCAGTTTCCGTGGAGATGGCTGCAGGTTGTCAGCATCCTGAGCATCGCGCTTCTGGCTTTAGCCATCGACCACTTCAGCAGCAGGCACTTGCTGCGTGCCGCCGCCGCCATGCTGATTGCAGGCTCCATCTGGACGTGTGCCCACACCTTTTACCAGCCCTGCGATGCCGACGACGCGGTGGCCGGCCAGCTTTCCATGTTTCACGATGGCGGCGGGGTGCAGGGCACCGACGAATACACTGCGCGCGACGCCGACAACAGCCAGGTGCTGCAGGATATTCCACCGGTGCGCGTCCTCACCGACCCTGATGCCGAACTCCCCGCACAGAATGCCGGCGACAATCCTGAATGGGTCTCCGACTGGGCCTTTCCCACAACGGCAAAGGCCACGTCTGTCATCAAGGACTGGTCGGCCCAGCATCGCCGTGTCGAAGTCAACGCAAGCCAACCGGCCTTCGCCGTACTCACGCTCATGGACTACCCCGCATGGCACGTCAGCTTGAACGGCAGGCCGCAGGCAATCGACATCCATCGCGAAGACGGCCTGATAGTGCTCGCCGTACCCGCCGGCAGGACGACCATCGACGTGCAATGGCAGAACACCCCGGACATTCTGTGGGGACGCTGGCTGAGCGCGGTGGCTGCGCTTCTGCTGGTGCCTGTGTGGTTATTCCAGCGACGGTCGGGTGAAGCTAGCGTGACGGTACCGGCATAAGCTGTTCACGCACCGCGGCGTACGTTTTGCGGATACCATCCGGCAGCGCCGTCGTTGCTTTCCAGCCCAGCGCGTTGATACGGCTGACGTCCAGCAGTTTGCGCGGCGTGCCATCGGGCTTAGTCGCATCGAAGACCAGCTTGCCGTGAAAGCCCAGTTCGTGGCCCACCAGCTCTGCCAGTTCGCGGATCGTCACATCCTCGCCAGTACCGATATTGATCAACGGCGGATGGTCGCCCTGCAGAAACTCGTCGAGCTGTGCATCCGGCAGCTCCATCAAATGCATGCAGGCCTGGGCCAGGTCGTCGCTGTACAGCAGCTCGCGACGCGGCGTACCGGTACCCCACACTTCGACGGCTTCACGACCGGTTGCGACTGCCTCGGCCACCTTGCGCATCAGCGCCGGCAGGACGTGCGAAGTTTTCAGATCGAAATTATCTTCCGGCCCGTAGAGGTTGGTCGGCATGGCTGCCAGGTACTTCGTGCCGTACTGCCGGTTGTAGGACCAGCACATCTCTATGCCGGCTATCTTCGCGAGCGCATACGGCCGGTTGGTCGGCTCCAGCTCGCCGGTCAGCAGGTAGTCTTCGCGGATGGGCTGCGGACAGAGCTTCGGGTAAATGCAGCTCGATCCCAGGAACAGCAGACGTTCGACTCCAGCCAATCGGCTTTGCTCGATCACGTTGTTCTGGATGAACAGGTTCTCGCGGATGAAGTCAGCCGGGTACAGATTATTTGCCAGGATCCCGCCGACCCGCGCAGCCGCCAGGATGACGTGCTCCGGCTTTTCGTCTGCGAAGAAGCGCGCAACAGCGACGGCATCTGTCAGGTCGAGCTCAGCATGGGTGCGCGTCAGCAGCTGCGTGTAGCCTGCACGCTCGAGCGCCCGGTAAATCGCAGAGCCGACCAGTCCGCGATGACCGGCGATGTAAATCCTGCTGTCTTTCCTCACACCAGACTCCAAATCAGGACTCGTGATACTGGTACGAATTGAAGCCGTGCTTCTCGACCAGTGTGTCGCGCTTGGCCTCCTGCAGATCGAACTCCACCATCTCCGCGACCATCTCTTCAAACGTCGTCATCGGCTTCCAGCCAAGCTCGCGATGCGCCTTTGATGGATCGCCCAGCAGCGTCTCGACCTCGGTCGGACGGAAATAGCGCGGATCGACCGACACCACGATCCTGCCCTTGTCATCGATGGCGCGCTCGTCCTCACCCTCGCCCTCCCAGTGCAGCCGCATGCCCAGGCACTTTGCCGAGTGGTCAACAAAATCGCGCACACTGTACTGGTGGCCGGTCGCGATCACGTAGTCGCGCGCTTCTTTCTGTTGCAGCATCAGGTGCTGCATGGTCACGTAGTCTTTCGCGTGTCCCCAGTCGCGCTTGGCGCTCAGGTTGCCGAGGTACAAACGGTCCTGCAATCCAAGATGAATACGCGCAATCGCCCGCGTAATCTTGCGGGTCACAAACGTTTCGCCGCGACGCGGAGATTCGTGGTTGAACAGGATCCCGTTGCAACCGTAGATCCCGTAAGCCTCGCGATAGTTCACCGTGATCCAGTAGGCATAAAGCTTCGCCACCGCATACGGCGAACGCGGATAGAACGGCGTCGTCTCTTTCTGCGGCGTCTCCTGCACCAGCCCATACATCTCGGAGGTCGATGCCTGGTAGTAGCGCGTGAAGTTTTCCAGCTTCAGAATGCGGATGGCTTCCAGCAGCCTCAGTGAACCCAGAGCATCACTGTTCGCGGTGTACTCCGGCTCTTCGAACGACACCTTCACATGGCTCTGCGCGGCCAGGTTGTAAATCTCGTCCGGCTGCACCTTCTGCACGATGTGAATGAGGGTCGATGAATCTGTCAGGTCGCCGTAGTGCAGTACCAGGTTCCGGCTTTCGACATGCGGGTCCTGGTAGAGATGATCGATACGCGAAGTATTGAACGACGAGGCGCGGCGCTTGATGCCATGCACCTCGTAGCCCATCTTCAACAGGTATTCGGCGAGGTAGGAGCCGTCCTGCCCGGTAATGCCGGTAATGAGTGCCTTTTTCAAGGCTTTTGCCTCCGTGCCGCGGTGACGCACATCCCTGCCTGCGCATCCTGCGGAGTCACCTTACGGTAGCATGTTCAGCGGCTGTTTCTGAGTCCCTGGCCAGTGTCCACACGGGTTCGACGTGGCTGCAGCAGGAATCGCTCAGCGACGGCCCGTCAGATCGCGCAACTGCTGCTCGAAGCGCTGCAGTACCCGGTCTTTTCCAAGATGCTCGACCGCATGGATGCGCGCATTGACGCCCAGTTCGCGACGCAGGACGGCCGAATCTGCGAGCTTCGAAACGGCATCGATCACTCCGGCCACATCGCCCGGCTCGACAGCGATCCCGCAGCCCTGGATCGCGGTCGCGACCTGCGTCCCCTTTGCAGCGGTCGCGATGACCGGCCGACCCGAAGCCAGCATGCCAGTCAGCTTCGAGGGCATGACCAAATCCGCTGCGTCGGCGCGTTGCGGCAGCAGGTGGACATCGGCAGCGTTTAGCAGGTCGTTCAGCGCAGATACCGGCTGCAGGGGCAGCATGGTCACATTGCTCAAGCCGGCTACTGCCTGCTCCAACTGCGGACGCAACGCCCCATCTCCGCAGAAGACGAAGTGCACCCGGGGATCAGGCGCGAACCACTGTGCCAGTACCGGCAGCAACTCCAGCCCCTGCTTCATGCCCATGTTGCCGGAGTAGAGCAGGATAACCTTGTTCGCGCCCAGTCCCAGCTTGGTCCGCAGCTGGCTCACCCGGTCGAGCGGGTGTATGACCGAAATATCCACCCAGTTAGGAAACAACAGCGCCTTGCCCCGTTCGACGCCCTTCTGTTCCAGCTGCGTCACCATGCGGGGCGAGATGGTCGACACTGACCCGAACTTCCGCATGATCCATCTTTCGAGACTGTAGGTCATCCGGGCGATCCCGCCGCCTTCCGGCAGAAAGCCCATTTCGAAGCCGGCATCGATCTCGAAATCCTGCACATGCAGCCATGAAGCGGCGCCTGCCAGCCTCGCCGTCAGCAGTGTTGTGAGCGTGCAGAAAAAGGCAGGCTCCACCGTCACTGCGATGTCAGGACGCCAGAGAATCTGACCCAGCATAACCGGCAGACTCGTCAGCATGAAAGACAACAGGTGAATCAGACGGGAGAGAGCCGACGGCGCTTCGGGCACAAAGAGTGGGCAACGAAAGACCTTGATCTGACCCTCTTCGACCTGGTATTTCCAGGGCGAATAGTCGGAACGCACTCTCCACGCGGGATAGTACGGCGGCGCCGTGACGACGCGCACCTGGTGACCGTGGCTGGCCAGCCACTCCGCCATCTCACCGGTGTACTTTCCGATGCCAGTGAGCTCTGGCGAGTAGTTAATCCCATGCAGCAGAATACGCAAACTTCAGATTCCTTTCGGTCCAGCGCGCGCCTGGCCTTGTAGTACGCGCACGAATCTTTAAGGATATCCGAAGTACAGTCGCCGCACATCGACTTCCGTTCTCATCGTGCACACGGCGAAGCATCCCTGCCCGCCGCCTGTGCTCAGGTATGATCGAAAGCGATGTCGATTGATGTACGAGAACTCCTGGTAAGTGGCGCAGCAAGTGTAGATGCAGCGCTTTCCACCCTGCTGCCCCCGTCCCAACAGGAACCGGTTTCCATTCACAAGGCCATGCGGCACAGCGTCTTTGCGGGCGGCAAGCGGCTGCGCCCCATCCTCTGCATGGAAGCAGCGCGCATGATCGCTCCTGACCACCAATATCCGAAGGGTGTTGAGCAGCTGGGCGCGGCGCTCGAAATGCTTCACACGTATTCGCTGATACACGACGATTTGCCGGCGCTCGATAACGATGACCTGCGGCGCGGCAATCCCACCTGCCACGTGGTCTACGGAGAAGCCATCGCTATTCTTGCCGGCGACGCACTGCAGACCCAGGCCTATGAAACGCTGTCATCGCTCACCTGCGATCCGCGGGCTCTCGTCGCGATCATCCATGGCATCGCACAGGCAACCGGCACGGTCGAGGGTATGATCGGCGGCCAGGTGATGGATATTGAGAGTGAATCGCTCAAACCGACCGCCGAGCTGGTGCACGCCATCCATCGCGCGAAAACCGGCGCGCTGATCCGGGTCAGCGTGGTCGCCGGCGGTCTTTATGCAGGTGCCTCACCGCAGGACACCGAGCGCCTCACCAGTTTTGGACGCGACGCCGGCCTGGCATTTCAGATCATTGATGATGTCCTGGATGTGACGCAGGAATCCGCGCACTTGGGCAAGACTGCCGGGAAAGACCTGGCGAGCGTCAAAGCCACGTGGCCTGCAGTGTACGGCCTGGAAGCCTCACAGAGACAGGCTGCTGCGTTGATTGAATCGGCATTTGCAGCGCTGGCGCCTTACGGAGAAAAAGCGAATGCGCTCAAAGGACTGGCGTCCTACGTAGTGGAGCGCACTCACTAATCGTCAGCCGGCCACCGGCCTAAGCTTTACCGCATCTGTTTGCTGATGATTTTGCTGACGCGCTCGCCCTGTTCCGCCAGCTCTTCGACAAACTTTTCGACCTTGCCCAGAACCTGCTGACCCGACTCGATATATTGCGGAATGCTGTTCCACAGATCACGGGTACCCTCGACATCCTCAAGCAGGGCGGCAGCGGCGCCGACAACGGTCAGTGCGATGCCCGCTCTCCTTTTCCCTGTTGCGAGCAGGATGGCCCCGGTAAGCAGCGAACCGGCGGCGACGCCGCGCTGCCAGGTAATCTGCTCTGCCAGGTTGGCTTTCTTGATCTTTTTCTGGACCTCTGAGAACGCTGGCAATTGTGCTATCGGCATTGAATATTTTCCTTTCCGTCAGTGAGATGAAGGCGGGATGCCGATGAGATGCAGGCCGCGACAACGCTCGATGTACTGAAACAGGGACGGGGGCCGTCAGTCAAGATCGATATCCCGCAGAGGTTTACCACTTCCAGGCGTTTCTTTCGCCTTACGCAGCGCCTCGGCAAATTTCTTATCGAACAGGTCGTTCTTGTTTCGCTCCGCATCGACTGACTGGCGGAAGATACTTTCTTTCCGCTCGTCCTGCTCCCGCATGGCGCGGGCAGCTGTCTCGAAATCTTCGAAGGTCCGTTTGCGCGGCGCGGGCGTGTGCGAAACGATGGCACGCAGAGTCGGATCGATCTTCAGCACGCCTCCACAGTCGGGGCAGACAACGTCGAAGGGATCACTACTGGCTGGTCGTGGGCTCACGCGCCTATTGTAGGGGTTCTGATCTGGCAATGCCAATAGCTCAAGCAGCGGCCCACGACGCATTTCATTGCGCGGCAGGCCGAGCGACTAGTGGCTCATCACATGCCCTGCGGCCACGGCGGTCGCGGCCTGCGAAATGTTATCGAAATGACCATCGTCCTCATGGGCCTGATCAGGATCCGCTGCAAACTGCGACTGGCGCAGGATCAGGACCGGGCAGGGCGCATCACTCAGCACGCCATACGCTGTTCCGGGCACCAGCTTCGGCCGGAAAGCTGTAGCCGCTACCGTCCCCAGCACGATCAGATCGATGCAGCACTCCGTCGCATACTGAAGAATCGTCTCGGTAGGTTCGCCATTTTTTACAATGCAGGTCGGAGCAGTCCCGCCGACCGCGACGCCGCGAAAACGCTTCATCATCTCCGCCCGGCACCGGCTCGCGCGCAGTGCAGACGACGCCTGGCCATACAGGCCGGGAATCACGTGAAGCAGGATCATATCCACATCGTGCCCGTGCGCATACGCCGAGGCGAAACGGACCACCGCGGCTGTGTCTTTCTTGAAAGTCACCGGCACCAGGATGCGCCGGTTGCGCGGCTTCCGCGACGTTCTCGCGACGACTTTCGGGCCAACCGCTATCACCGGGACATCCATGCTGCGGAAGAGCTGCTCCGACACCGATCCGAGGATGCGCAGGCAATACTTTTCCGGGCCATGCGAACCTGCGATCACGCGGTCGGGGTGCCACTCGGCGGCCAGGGTAACGACCGCGTGGACCGCGTCGCCGGTCAGAATTGCCGACGAGCATTCGATGCCCTCACCCTGCAACATCTGCACCGCTGCTTGAAGCTGCAGCTCGGCATGCTGCCGGTGCTCCTCCGGGTGCGAATAGATCATCAGCGACGGCGCTGCCGGCGGTGACATGTAATCGGGCAACACATGCACAATCAGCACGGTCGCCTTGTAACGCTTCGCCTCATCCACGACGACAGGCAGTGTCTGTCGCAGATCGGCCAGGTCGGTAGCCAGCAGGATGCGCCGGGGACGGATCCAGGCCACGGGGCATGCGGGTCCGGCTGCGCTTGACGAGTCGAATGATGTATTTGACATAGCCGCAGTGTGCATCCGGACCGCCCATTTCTTGAGTGATCCCGATCACAGAACTTTGCTCGGCCACTGCTCGAAAATGCCTCAGGAGAAAGAAATGGGCAAAGCTATGGCCAAAGAAACAAAGCATCTGGACAATGTTACGAGCGCCACATGCAAGGGCGCCTGCACCGGGTACAAGACGCAGCCGGCGTGTCCGCCGCTCATCGTGCTGGCTGTGCGTTCTGTACAGGGAGAGCCCCTGTGCTGCCGCGGCCGATGCTGATCACGCGCTGACCAGGAGAAGTTCAGCGGTCGACCGCGTCGAAGGGCAGGAAGAGGGTGAAGACTGTGCCGCTGCGGCCCTTCTTCTGGCTGCTCCTCACGCGCAGCGAGCCGCGATGCCGCTCCACAATTTCGTGACTCACCCACAGGCCAAGCCCGGTCCCGAACATGCCCTTGGTCGTGAAGAATGGTTCGAATATCCTTTGCAGAGTGGCAGGCGGGATTCCTGCGGCTGTGTCCGCAACGGTAAACATCAGCCCCTTGCTGCCGGTACGCCAGTTGCTGGCTTCGCGACTGCGAAGAAGCAGCCGGCCGCCCCCTGGCGACATCGCGTCGATTGCATTGCCGATCAGGTTGTTGAGTACCTGCCGAATTTCACCCTCAAAGCACAGTACCGGCGTAGATGCCCGATTTCTTTTTTCGACCACGATCTGCGAGTTTGCCAGGCGACTGCGGTAGATGGTGACTACTCCTTCGATCAACTCTTCGCAGCCGGCGGAGGTTGGATGCGACGACTGTTTGTAGAACCGCAGGCTCTGATTCGTGATCGCAGAAACGCGACGCAGCTCATGTTCCGCCGTATCCAGAAAGGGATGTATATCTGCCACGCTGTCGCTGGTGCGTGCGAGATACAGCAGGTTCATTACGGATTCGAGCGGGTTATTGATTTCATGCGCGATCAGCGCGGTCAGGCGTCCCACCACGGCAAGCTTCTCCCCCTGGATCAGCGCGCTTTCCATCTGCTTGACGGCCGTAATTTCCGCCGAGGTCGCGACAATGACCGAGACCGTTCCATCGGCAGCAACCACCGGCACATACTCGACCTGCCAATAGCGCTTCACTCCCGGATCATTGGCCAGCTCACCTTCAATGATCTTGCCATGCACCGCGACACCGGACGCCGCGAGCATCAACGCCTCGCGGAGACCGGAGACATCCGAAGCAAGATTGAACACCGGCGACCCGACCACCTTGTCCATCGGCTGGTTCAAAATCTCAGCCAGTTTCGAATTGCCGCGCAAATAGCGAAAGTCAACCGGATCGATCGTCGCGATGGCTATGTTCGACGTGTCGTAAATAGCGCGCAACTCGTTATACTTGCTGTCGAGTTCCCGGGCGATCCGTTCGCGCTCCTTTTCCGCGGCCCGCTTCTCATTAATATCTCTGAAGACCAGAACTATGCCCGCCATTACGCCGTTGTCGTCGAAGATGGGCGCTGCACTGTCATCAATGTGCGTCTCGGTCTGGTCACGCCGGATCAGCACCGTGTGGTTCGCCAGGCCCACCACGCGGCCTGACCGCTTTACCTCGTCCGCTGGATTCGCGCCCGGCTCCCTCGTCTCTTCATTCCGGATCGGAAATATCTCTGTAAGAAGCCGCCCGCGTGCCGCATCCTGTGTCCAGCCGGTCAACTCCTCCGCCACCGGGTTCATCGCAGTGACGTGAGTATCCGCATTCGTAACGATCACCGCATCGCCGATGCTTTGCAGGATACGCTTCGATCGGCGCTCGCTCTCTCGCAGGTCACGCGCTGCCAGCACTGCATTCGTGGTGTCGCGCATGGCCAGGTAGACGCCGGCGATGGCATCGTTCTCGTAGTACGGACTGAAGGAGTAGGTCACGTAAAACTCGCGGGGGTCCCCTCCCTTTGCGATTGGGAGCTTGACGTTTTCAAGCAGGGTCGTCTCGCTGGACTCCATCACTTTCAACATTTGAAGTTCGACGCTTGGCCAGACCTCCGCCCACGCCTGGCGGAACGGCCGGCCCAGCATACTGTCATCTCCCTTCCGAGGAAGACTGCGAAAGGCATCGTTGTGGATAAGTAGAAGATCTGCGCCAAGCAGGAGTGCGGATGGAAAGGGCGAGGTCAGTACAAGATTAACGACGGCAGTGCGCTCTGCCGGCCAGCGTTCAACCGGCTCGAGCGCTGAAAGTGCTCCGTCATGCGCACGTAAGGCGTCAGCCATGGCTGAACTGCCCTTGATACCAGATCTGGCGCCGCGGAGTGAGTGAATATCCCGCGACTGCGACTGAGAATGAGGATTCACGCGTTGGCCCTTTGAAAATGACCCTACAGTTGTCCGGCTTGGCTGCCTATCACTCTTACAAATACCGCGCCATCGCTGTCACTGCATACCATCACACTCACAACCAAATGTTTCACGCTGGACGACTTCCTACACATCTTACTGTAACTATACCAATTCCATATAGCCAGTGGTGCACAGCGCGTGGCATGGCTGGTGCCGGCATGCCACGGCGCGCCTCTCAGACACAATCTGATAGCAAATGGGGCAGGAAAGTTGCTTCGATTGCAGGCGCCCCGGGGTTCCGCTACGACTCTGTCCGCACAACGGACGCTTAGCTCAGCCAGATCGCCTTGTGGCCCGGACAAGTTGATTCCGCCGCATCGATAAAGAGGGATGCGATCTGCTCACCATAACGCGAAAGGTAGTAAGCGCCGGCTATGCGCCGCTCCTGCAGATGACGGTCGGGGTAGAGCGATAACTTCAAGGCGTCGGCATGCTTGCGCAGACTCTCGTCCGCCTGCAATTGATAGTTGGCAGCCAGCCGGCGAAGACGATTCATCTGGTACCGCATTTTCGAAGCTGAAACCTGCGCAGCCTTGCCCAGGCTCTCGTCCATCGCGGACATCCAGCCGGTCAGTTCGGTCAGTTCGACGTCGAGCGCATTTCCTGCTGCTGCAAGCCGCTGCTTGCCCTGCACCGGTAGCGCACGTACGCCGAGTGTTTGCGCGAGGTCATCCATATGCTCGATGACCCGCGGCAGCGAGACTTCATGGCGGGCCATCAGGGTCGCGGTGGAGGGTTCTATCAACGTGGCAGAAAGTCGCGGAACAATCGGAGTCGCGCGGCCCAGAAGTCTGTCATACAAAACTTCCGACTGCGCGAAGTACGCGATCTCCGCCGGGCCGCCAATGTAGGCAGTGGTCGGCAGGATGGCATCCTGGAATACGGGCCGCAGCAGCGCATTGGGGCTGATACGCTCCGGGCTGTCCGCAAGAATGGTCAGCAATTCATCCTCGGTGTAGGTCCGCGCACCCGCCTTCCATTGGCCATCGATGCGGCGCAGGGGCTGGCGTACCAGCGTCTGTTCCTCCACCAGGAAAAGCAGGCTCGACTGCGGGTTTACCAGCACCTGCGAGTGATAGTCGCGCGCGAGCAACTCCTTGTCACGTTCGACGAGTGCGTCGTGCAACTCATCGGCCCGCAGGATAGCCTCGCGCAGGACAGGCGCGCCGAGCGAGTGCGCTTCCCTGCCGGCGGCGTCCATCACGATCAGGCCCCACGGCGCGAATACATGCGCAACCAATGCGCCGAACGCTGAAGCCATGGTCTGGCCCGGGGCGTACCACTTCTCGAGCAGTTCAAAGAACGGCGTCCCACCGATAAATTCCGCTGCCTGGTTCAAGGTTTCGCGGATCGAAGCATCCAGTTCGACATTGCCAACCGGCTGCGACTCTCGCGAAGACCGCCTGTACGCCACCTGGTGCAGGGCATGGCGGGACGGCAGGGTGACGTGGTCGACTTCAGCAAAGTCATGGTCTTCGGTCGCCATCCAGAAGATGGGCACGTGAGGTTTCCCAGCCGCGCTCAGATCTTTAGCCATTCGGATCGCGGTCGCAGCCTTGAGCAGTGTCAACAACGGGCCGCCGAAAAGGCCGACCTGCTGGCCCGTCACGATGGCCGACGCACCCTGACGCAGCCGTTCGATATTTGCTGCAGTTTCGGGGTTCTCGGATTTCGTCTGCGAGGCAAGTAGTTTCGCAGCGGCAGCGCGCCCTTCAAGTGAAAGCCGGGAGGCGGGAAACTTCTGAGCGCCACTGAACGGCGCTACCGGGAAGAAAGGGGCAAGCGGCTCGCGGCCCTCGACGTAATCAAGAAAGAGACGCGACTGGTGCGGCAGAACGGAAACTGGGTAACACTCGATCTTCAATGCTGCCTCACTGTCGTTGTCGCAACGGGTCTGCTGCTTCAATCGCGGAACCGGAATCTGGATGCTGTCTCAACTGAGTATATTGTTCTTCGCCGCGGCCAGCGCTTTCTGCAGTGCGCGCTTGTTTACCACCGGCAAGGCATCCATCGCGTACCCGGCCAGCGCTGTATACAGAGCCTGCTGAAAGGGATGCGCCTGCAATGCTTCGAGATGCAGGGAAATGGTCTGGGCATCTCCTCGAGCGAAGGGTCCGCTGAAACTCTGGGCGCCTCCCCGACGAAAAAAATTGCGGATGGTCGTAGTCATGATCGGCTCGAGCAATGCGTCAGCCTGATCACCCGGCAACCCGGCCTGCATGGCGGTCTGCCGTGCCGCAACGGCAAGGCTTACCAGCAGCGGCGAGGCCATCACTGCGGCCGCATGGTAAAGCGCCTTTCCTTCTGCGGGGAGCCGGAACGGCATGCCGCCGAGTTGCGTGACCAGCTTCTCCAATTTGTGCGCGACTGCGTTGCCCGCTTCAACAGCAAACGGAACGCCGGTGAGTGCGACAGGCCGGCGGGTCGGGAAAGTCATCATGGGATGCACCGACGCAATCTTCGCGCCTGCCCTCGCTGCTTCTGCGAGGATTGCGCTCGAATACACGCCGCTTGAGTGGACGACGATCTGCCCTTTCAGCGATGGACGCTTCACGAGAATCGCTGTTGTGACGCTTTCGATCCCGCTGTCCGGCACGCAGAGCCAGAGCACCTCGGCATCCAGGCGGGCCTGCGCGAAAGCGACAGGTGCCACGGCCGCGCCGCGACGCGATCTGGCTTGAAGTCTGCCGACCGTCTCGACTGGCGGGTGGCCGCTGGCGGTCAGCGCGGCGTGCAGTGAGGTTCCCCATCGGCCCATGCCGATGACAGCGATTCCACCGCTGAAGAGTCGTGACGATCGGTGTCCGACAGCTTTTGGAAAGACTGGCATCTGAGAGAATGGTATTCGCCGCCACTCTAAAAGTGAGAAATGAGTTACATGCCACAAGCTCCTAAGAACAGTCCTAAAGACGCTAAAAAGAGTCCCAATTCGACCCAAAACACCGCCAAAAGTGTCGAGAAAGTGTCGAAATCGACCTCAAAAGTGCTGATTCCTGCAGGCACGAAGGACAGCAGCAAAAAGCTCGCTGTGGCAAAAGAACTGCCCGATCGGTCGGCGGAAAAGGCCACTGTTCTTTCTTCAAAACTGAGCTACCAGGGTCCGCTGTTCAAGGTCTTCACGGAGCAGGTGCGTGAGCCGTCCGGAACCGAGTCGCGCCGCGATGTGATCCGGCATAACGGGTCGATCGTCATCCTCGCGGTCGATGCTTCGAAGGACAAGAAGGACCCGCGCATCATCATGGAGCAGCAGTATCGCCACGCGGCCGGCCAGTACCTGGTAGAACTGCCGGCGGGCAAGCTGGAGCCTGGCGAAGATCCGCTCGAAGGCGCCAAGCGCGAGTTGAAGGAAGAGACCGGCTACGAAGCCAGGAAGTGGACGAAGCTGGTCCGCTACTTCGCCAGTCCGGGCTTTCTGGGCGAATGGATGCAGGTATTTCTGGCCGAAGGGCTGACTGTAGGCGATGCCACGCCGGAAGAAGATGAGAGCATCGACGTCGCGGCCATTCCGCTGTCGAAGATTCTCAAGATGATTGCCAAAGGCAAAGTGCTCGACGGCAAGACGCTGGTCTCTGTGATGACGTACGACCGTCTGCGCAAGGGCAAGTAGGCAGCCGCACCCGGCTTGCCCTGCGCAGGCCGAGGCCGGCTAGAGAGTGGCGCTGATCGGAACGGCCGTTGTTACCCCGGTGGCGGGAACCTTGATCGGCGCCAGTTCGCTGGAGTGAGTGCGACTGGTAAACGCCAGTGCGGCGTTTGTCGTCGTCGGCACAATCTCGAGATCGTAGCTGAGGCTTACCGAATCCGTGGCACCGTCAGACAGCGACCATGAGTACGGGATGGATACAGTGCAGGTTGCGCTTGATCCCGTAACCTTGGCAACAGCCGACGCGGATTCAATGTAGTAGCCGGTACCACTCAGGTCATCGACCGAGGCGCCGGCGGTACAGGCAAGTTCATGACCGGAGGCGACCGGGGTTACCAGCTTGACGGTGATATCGAAACTGAATGTTCCGGTATAGATTTTCGGGGCAGATGCTTCCGGGTCGACCTCCGGTTGAACCTTGACCTGAAAGGTATGAGTCTTCGGATTATAAAAACCCGGGATCTGGTCGGCGCTGGTGGATTTCTGAGCCAATGCCGCACCGGTCAGAAGGAAGGCGACGCCGGCGAGCGCGGCAACGCGAGAGGTTTGGTTCTTCATGGGGATTTCTCCATTCTTTTCTCGGGGGAGGATTGGCCCGTCGCCAGCTTAATCGGCTGCAGGGTGATGACGGCAGATCTTTTTGCAGGTTTGCCTCAAAATTCACGAACCGGCACGAGGAGGTACTGGCGGCTGGTTAAAGGAAATTCAAACCGATTGAAAACCACTTTTCCTGCTGCTTCGTTGTTTTCTATTAGGGAGGAGTTCACTGCCGTGTCCTGGTACACGCCCAGGCCACGTTCCTCCTGAGAAAGGTACGTCCAAGTGGCTCAATACACGGGAAAAGTGAAATGGTTCAACAACGCCAAGGGGTATGGCTTTATCGGTAGAGAAGATGGGCCTGATGTGTTTGTGCACTACAGCTCGATCCAGCTGGATGGATACAAGAGCCTGAAAGAGGGCGACGATGTGGAGTTTGATATCGTCCAAGGCCAGAAGGGCCCCCAGGCTGAAGGTGTTCTGAGGACACAGGAAGCGGCGTAAGACCGGACGGGCAATGGGCTGCAGATACGGCAGCCAGCGCCCTTCACCAAAGTAAAGGTTGAAAAACTATCCTGATAGACGCGGCGCGCGCCATACCCTGGCGACGTGCCGCTCTTCGTTGACGCCCGAATATGTGGATGGGTGATGGCTGGCAGGTCCTTGTGCGAAACTTGCAGTTGAGTGACGCGTGAGGGATTGTGGAAAACCGTTCGATCGCCCAACTATTAGGCGAAACTGCAGACCTGCTGGAGATCAGTAATGGCGACTCGTTCCGCATCCGGTCCTACCGTCGGGCTGCCGAGGCTGTAGAACAATCGACGCAGCAACTGGCCTCGCTGCTGGATGATCCGAAAAAATTGCTAGCGATTCCCGGCATCGGTAAAGGCATGGCTGCCAACATCCAGGAGATGGTGGAGCACGGCAGTATGAAGCTGCGCGATGAACTGCTGGCGCGCTACAAGCCGACCATGCTCGAGATGCTGAAGCTGCCGGGCATGGGACCGAAGAGCGTTGCGCTGATGTGGGAAGCGCTCGGTGTCGCCAGCATCGACGAGCTGGATGCGGCAATCGATGCAGGGAAACTGGCGACGCTGCCGCGCTATGGGGAGAAGCAGATCCAGAAGCTGAAAAAAGGGATCGAGGACTATCGCAAAAACAGCGGACGCTTTCACCTGGACGACGCCGACGTGGCTGCCGAACGCATCACGCTTTACCTGAAGGATTTTCCCGGAATCGATACGGTGACGCCTGCCGGATCGCTGCGGCGCGGCCGTGACACGGTCGGCGACCTGGATATCCTGGTCACCGGCCCTGCATGTGAGGAAGATGTTGTCGCCGATGCTGTTACCTATACGGCAGAGTATCCGGCCATCGCCAACCTGATAGCCAAGGGCCAGAACAAGGTGAGTTTTAATTTGCGCACCGGACTGCAGGTGGATGTTCGCCTGCTGCCCAAGAAATCCTACGGCGCCGCGTTGCAGTATTTTACGGGATCGAAAATGCATAACGTAAGCATCCGCCAGCGTGCCATCAAGCGCGGGTACACGCTCAGCGAGTATGCGCTGGCGCGGATTGATGACGGCTCGATGGTGGCTGCTGCGACGGAGGAGGAAATTTACCGGGCACTCGACCTTGCATGGATCCCGGCAGAGTTGCGTGAGAATAGCGGAGAGATTGAGGCAGCCGCTGCCGGCAATCTGCCTGCGCTGATTGAGTTGAAGGACATTCGCGGCGATGTTCATATGCATACCGACGCGACAGACGGAAAGAATACGATCCGCGAGATGGCCGAGGCCGCAGCTGCACACGGTTACGAATATATTGCGATTACCGATCACTCGAAAAACCTGGCGATGACGAACGGCCTTGATGACCAGCGCGCCCTTGAACATGTGCAGCGCATCCGCGCAGTGAATGCGGAGATGGAAGGACGCATCCGGGTTTTCCCGGGCATTGAAGTCGACATACTGGCCGATGGTGAACTGGATTTATCCGATGATGTGCTCGCACAGATGGACGTCGTGATCGGCAGTGTGCATTCGCTTTTCAACCAGCCCAGGGAGCAGATGACTGATCGCGTTCTGCGAGCGATCGAGAATCCTTACCTGCGCATCCTCGGCCATCCTACGGGACGGATGCTGCTGCGCCGCGAGCCTTTCGCGATTGACCTGAACGCGGTCTGCAAGCGTGCTGCTGAACTGGGTGTGGCGATGGAGCACAATGCTGATCCGGCGCGGCTCGATCTTTGCGATCGCGACCTGCGTTTAGCGAAGGAACTGGGCTGCCGACTGGTGGTGAACACCGATGCCCATCACATTACGAGCTTTGAAAAGATGCGCTATGGCATTCGTCAGCTGCGGCGTGCCTGGCTGACACCCGAGGATGTATTGAACACGCGGTCGGCGGATGATTTTCTGAAAGCGCTGCGGCCTCGTCCATAATTCGATTGCGTGATGGCCCGTGCTGGCTTAACGTAAGAACTTCGACACTCCTCAACTTTTCGGTACCTGCTCTCCGTCGAGCGCCAGCCACAAGATAATCCCTTCCCTGTTGAAGACCACATTCATTTGCAGAGGTTCATGCATGATTTCGTGTCGATCTTTCAGGAATACGAGGTAGCAATGGGATTCAGTCGGCGGCAGTTTCTCACGAAGGTTGGTGCAGCGGGTGGATACTCTGCTGCGTTCACGATGATGCAGTCGCTGGGGCTGATGCCTATTGCCGATTCGGTCGCACAGACGCCGATCAAGGTCGATGGCAAAGGGACGAAAGTCGTGATTCTGGGCGGTGGGATTGCCGGGCTCGTGTCGGCTTACGAACTGCGTAAGCTCGGCTACGAGTGCGTGGTGCTCGAAGCGCGCGGCCGCGTGGGTGGCCGCAACTGGACCATACGAAGGGGCACCGAGGTCGAGTTTACAGATGGCACGAAGCAGTCGTGCCAGTTTGATGAAGGCCATTACTTCAACGCCGGGCCGGCGCGGCTTCCATCCATCCACAAGAATATGCTGGGCTACTGCCGCGAACTGCACGTACCTCTCGAAGTGGAGGTGAACACCTCGCGCAGTGCACGCATGCAGGCGAACATGTTGAACGGCGGTAAAGCAGTGGAGCAGCGCGAGGTAGTGAACGATACGCGCGGGCACGTGTCTGAACTGCTGGCGAAATGCGTGAGCAAAGGGCAGCTGGATGAAGACATCACTGCGGGTGATCGCGAACAGATGCTGGCGTTTCTGCGCAAGTATGGCGACCTGACACCTGACTACAAATTCAAAGGCACAGAGCGCTCGGGCTACAAGGTGTTTCCGGGAGCCGGCAATGTAACTTCCGTTGAGCGCGATCCTCTTCCGATGGAGGAACTGCTCAGCGCAGATCTCTGGGAGGGGATGCTGGCGGAAGACATTATCGACTGGCAGGCAACGATGTTTCAGCCGGTGGGCGGCATGGACCGGATTCCCATGGCATTCGAAGCGAGTTTGGGCACGATCATTCGTCACAATGCGGATGTGCAGGAGGTTGAACAGGGCGAACAGGGCGTCCGCGTGGCCTACAAAAATACGCGCACGGGCAAAACGGAAACGGTCAATGCGGACTACTCGATCTGCGCGATGCCGCTGACAGTATTAGCGAAAACGAAGAATAACTTCTCGCCCGAAGTAAAGGCTGCGATCGCTGCGAGCTCGTATGATTCGGCTTACAAAGTTGCGTGGGAAGCTCCGCGTTTCTGGGAGCAGGATTTCAATGTGTACGGCGGCCTGTCCTATCTGAAACAGGACGTCGAAATTGTGTGGTATCCGAGCTGGGGAATGTTCTCACCGCGCGGCGTGCTGGTATCCGGCTATGGCGTAGAGAATGGAACGGCTTTTGGCGCACTGCCGAGCACGCAGGCGAAGCTTGACGCATCCCGGCGGGCAGTCGAACTGCTGCACCCGGGTTGTGGTGAGAAGCTGGGCAACCCTGTGTACGTCAACTGGGGACATATTCCGTATAACCTGGGCGCGTGGATATCGGGCTTTGGCCGCAAAGAGCAGACCGACTACGAGAAGCTGGTGCAGCCGGATGGCCGCGTTTATTTTGCGGGAGATCACACGTCGCATTTAGTGGGCTGGCAGGAGGGTGCTGCGCTGTCAGCTATCCGCGCTACGAACATGATCGGCTCACGCGTGAGCGAGGGGAAAAGCAATGCAGCTTGAGAGGTCATTTCGCGTACTAGTAACTATGTCGGTGTTGATTGCAAACGGTCTTTGTATGTCGGCGCAAGTGACGCGTCTGCCGCTGCCGGACAAGTCGACTTTTCCCATTTCACAGGGTGTATGGGTGGGCGACACACTGTACCTGAGCGGCATGATGGGTCTGGAAAAAGGCACGCCACCGGGCGACACGCAGGCACAGACGATAGCCGCAATCAAGACGATCGAAAAAGCGCTGATCGCACAGAACCTGAGGCTCGGCGATGTCGTGATGATGCATGTGTACCTGGCCGGCGACCCTGCGAAAGAAAACAAGAATGACTTCGCGGGATTCATGTCCGGGTACACGCAGTTTTTCGGCACGCCTGCGCAGCCGAACAAGCCGGCACGCAGCGCGATGCAGGTTGCGGCCCTGGTATCGCCGGGTGCGCTGGTCGAAATTGAAGTGATTGCCGCGCGCAAAAAATAGCTGACTACGCGAGCCACTCGTCGAATTTCCCGTTGCGGATGAGCGAAGAGACCTGCTCGATATCGCCGCTGAGCACGCGGTCCTGCTGCAGACGCGGGACTATCGAGCGCACGACCTGCTTCGCTGCTTCGACGATGGTCGAAGCCTTGAGGGGCAGACGATAATCGAGGCCCTGCGCCGCGGTCATCAATTCGATGCCGAGAAGATACTCGGCATTGGCGACGACCTGTTTCAACTTGAGCGCAGCAGTCATGCCCATGGAGACGTGGTCTTCCTTTCCACCGGACGTGGGGACGCTGTCGGCACTGGCCGGGTGCGCGAGGACCTTGGCTTCATTTAAGAGCGCAGCGGCTGTTACGTGTGCAATCATGAAGCCCGAGGACAGGCCGGGAGTGTCGGAAAGGAACGGCGGCAGGCCTTCGTTGATATCGGGATTGATGAGCCGGTCGATGCGGCGCTCGCTGATGCTCATCAGGTCAGTCAATGCAATGGCGGCGTAATCGAGGGCGAGGGCGATGGGCGCGCCATGGAAATTTCCGCCGGAAAGAATGTCGCCGCCGTCGTGATCTGTGTGGACGAAGATGAGCGGGTTGTCTGTGGCTGAACCAGTCTCGATGGCAATGACGTCGGCGACGTGTGCGAGGACACCGCGGACGGCACCGTGCACCTGCGGCATGCAGCGCAGGCAGTAGGCGTCCTGCACACGCGGATCGTTGTTGCGATGCGATTCGCGAATCTCGCTGTCGGAGAGAAGCTTGACCAGGTGCGCGGCTGAAGCAAGCTGACCGGGATGCGGGCGTGCTTCATGAATGCGCGCATCGAAGGCAGCCGGTGTGCCGCGCAGAGCTTCAAGCGACATGGCCCCGGCGAGATCTGCGAGAGCTGTAAGGCGGTTGGCTGAGACGAGGGCGAGAGCACCTACGGCGCACATGGCCTGGGTCCCATTCAAGAGTGCGAGACCTTCTTTCGCCTGCAACCGGAGCGGCTGAATGCCTGCCTGCTGGAGTGCGGAGGCGGTCGCGAGGCGATGGCCGCGGAAGAAGGCTTCTCCTTCGCCGATGAGGCCGAGAGCGAGATGAGCGAGAGGTGCGAGGTCGCCGCTGGCCCCGACTGATCCTCGTGCGGGAATGACGGGATGAACGCCGTGATTGAGGAACTGCGCGATGGTCTCGACGAGCAGTGGCCGCACACCGCTGTGACCTTTCGCGAGGACGTTGGCGCGGAGCAGGAGCATCGCGCGCGTTTCGGCTTCAGAGAGTGGCTCACCGACGCCGGCGCAGTGACTGCGGACGAGGTTGGTCTGCAGAGCTGCGAGTTGATCGGGAGCGATGCGAATATCGGAGAGCTTGCCGAAGCCGGTGTTGATGCCATATGCGGCGGTGTCGTCTGCCAGTACGGATTCGACGACACTGCGCGAGGCTTCCATGCGTTTACGCGCGGCGGGGTCGAGGGCAACATGCGCGTTGTGCTGCGCGACTGCGGTGATGGCATCGAGCGTGAGTGGGTTTCCGGAAAGGAGGACGGGGGTGGTGTTTTGCATACGAACTGTATCTTACTTCGGCGCTGTATCAGGTGGCTTTGAAGGATCGCTTTCCAAGGAAGGCTTTCTGCCGCTGGTGGAGGATAAAGAGCAGGATGGCCAGCAGGGGCAGCGCTGTGAAAGTCCACACGAGCGCGGCTCTACGCGAGCCTTGCTGCACGGGCATGTCGGCGTCGACGGATGAAGTCTTCGTACCCTGGTGTATGTCGAGATGAAGTTGCCAGTTGCCGCTGGAGGGTATGTTAAATTGGGCGGCCTGCAGCAGGCGGTTGGTTGCGATGCCGTGGGTTGCGACTGCGTTGATGGTTGCGCCCTGCGCGGAGGTGAGTTGAAGGGTGACTGCTGCGTCGGAGAGGATGTCGCCGGTTTTCGCATCCTGGATCATCACGCTGAAGTCGGAGGGTCCGGGCGTGAGGGGCTCGGGCGTAGTGAAAAGTGTGACGAGAAATGGCCCGGAGGGCTTACTGAAGCGCAGCCTGCCGCCGTCTGCGAAGGCTGCAGCGGAGAGGCTTATGAAGAGTACGGCGACGCAGATAAGTCTGTTTGTCATGATGGCAATCAGCCCTGCATCATCATGCCGCGCATCTGCATGGGTTGCAGAAGAACCCAGAAGCCGAAGGCATAGAGCGCGATCGATCCGGCGGCCCAGGGTAGCAGCAGGCGCAGTGCGCTGGCGGTAGTTTCATTCATGGCGCGGGCCATGCGCCAGCCGGCGTAGAGGGTCAGCAGCAGGCCGGCATCGAGGAGGACGAGCTGCATCGCGAGCAGTGAATTTCCGGAGACTGAGTGCATCGCGCCCCATCGCGGCGAGCCGAATAGATGCAGGCCGATGTCGTGACCGAACTGCTGCGCAAGGGGCACTGCGCTCTGCCAAGTGGTGACCAGGTGAAAGAGCAGATGCGCGGCCCACATGCCAAGGCCGAGAGGTAGAAGTGTGAGTGAAAAGTTGGTGAAGATCTGTTTGGTCGACAGAGCTGATGTGTAGTCATCGGCTTCAAGGCGGCGCATGATTGCGGCTGCGAGCCATGCTGAACCGGCCAGCAGAAACGCAGCGGCGAAGGTGCCGGCTGCGCTCGCGATTCCCTGCCATGCGGGTGCAAGGATTGATCCGAGTTTTGCAAAGAGTGCTGCGCCGGGACCGATCATGGCGGCGGCATTGAGAAACGCTGCGAAGACTACGACGAGCGTGACGACAGCGATATCCAGGCGCAGGGAGAGCCGGCGGATGCCGGAGCGAAGTGGCTCGGAGCTTAATCGACCAGGCGACTGCCGCGTGATCTCTCGCATGGGCGACATGGCGTAAATGGCGACGTTGTCATGCGGGCAGGCCTTGACGCAATCCATGCAGAGCGTGCAATCGAGATTGCCGACTTTCTGCGGAAGGAAAAGGTCGAGCTCGCAGCCGCGCTGCTTATCATTGCCGCGAATGCAGTCCTTGGTTTCGCACGTGGCACAGATGCCCTGGCTGCGGACGGTGAGCTCGGTTGGAGAAAAAAGTGAGCTGACAAAGTTGAACTGGCCGATGGGGCAGACGTATTTGCAGAAGCTGGCGCCGCGGAAGAATGTGTCGGTGACGAAAGCTGTTACGAAATAAAAGATGAGGAGCCATGCGGTGCGCATCGGCGCATCCCACAACGAGAAGTGTTCATAAGCCCAGAAGAAGAGCACCGTGAGGATGACGGCGAGCCACTTGTTGCGCAGCCACGTGGGCCATGCGTGGGTCGCGAGGCCGAGGCGATGGCCGAGTTCACGGGGCAGCATGAAGGGACAGGCCATGCAGAAGAGATTGCCGAAAAGGATCAGCGCGATGATGCCGCCGGCGCGAATGTAATTCCATGGGACGACGCCGGCGATATTCATCGAGCCCATCTGGTGGCCGGTGAGGCCGTGGGTGATGACGATGGCCGAGAGCAGGAGGCTGGCTGACTGCAGAGAGATGCGTCCGTAGCGCGAGCGCAGAAAACTGCCGATGATCGGCGTATGCAGCAGGTCAAAGCGCGGTTTTGGTGCCGCGTTCAGAATGTTGAAGGTGGTCGGCTTGCGTGGCGCCGCAGCGAACTTGCGGGGCGCGAGAAGCTGCACGGTGATGCCGATCGCGGGGACCAGGAAGACGACCGAGCCGATGACCCACATGAAGGCGCCGGCGGCGACCTGGTCATTCAGCGGAGAGAGTGCGGAGATGCGGGGGACGATCGCATACGTCGGATAAAACAGCTTGCCGGAAAAGGACAGCGAAGCCGAGAGTGCGGTGTTCACGAGGTCGGCGGAGATGAGGTAGAGCAGTACGGTCCAGCGCGAAAAGCGCGGCTTGCTGGGCCAGGGCTGGACGACATTCCACCAGAAGGCGAGAGAGGTGAAGAAGAAGCAGGCGTGCTCGACTTCATGCCAGCTTTGCGAGCGCAGGGTGAGCTCGTAGGCAGCGGGGACATGCCAGCCAATATAGGCGATGTTCATGGCAAGCCAGCCGAAGATGGGCTTCGTCAGCACGCGTTGCAGTCCGTGGACCCAGCCCATGCTGAAGTAAGGTCCAAGGCCATCGCGCACGAGCGGGCGAGGCAGGCCGCGCAGCAACGGGACCGTCGGGTAGCCAAGCAGGAGCAGGGGCGGCGCGACGGACATCAGGATGAAGTGCTGCACCATGTGGGCGGTGAGTAGGAAGCCGCCCATGGCGTCGAGGGGTGAGGCCAGTGCGATCCAAAGGGAAAGAAGGCCAGCGACGAAAGCGAGTGCGCGCCAGGGTGGAAACCTGTCCGGCCTGGTGGCCTGCAGCAGGCGGAAGCCGTGCAGGTAAACCAGGCCGGTCAGGATAAGCGAAGAGGTGATCCACGGCAGCAGCGCCCAGGATCGGACGACTGCATCGCCGACGTCTAACACTGGCACTGCCGCCCGTGCAGAGATCGTGGTGACAGCACCATCAATACAGCTACTGCCCGGTCGGCACAGGCGCGACAGTGGAGGTGGTCTCGACCAGTGGCCGCGACGCGTCGACATCCACATGAGGATTGCGGCTGAGCGTTTCGAGGAATGCAACCAGCGCTGTTACCTGTGGCGGCGAGAGGTTCTTGCCATAGGCCGGCATATTGCCGCCGCCCTGCAATACCTGCCGGATGAGCTGGTCTTCGGTCAGGCGATCGGCTACGCCATCGAGTGCCGGACCACGTTCGCCTCCCTGGCCACCGAGCATGTGGCAGTTACGGCATTGCTTTTCCTGCAGCACGTTGGCGCCCTGGAGTTCAAGCGGCGTGCGGCCATGGATGTATTTGACGGGAACAGCAGAACCGCTCCAGGCTTCCATCTTCGGACTCCACGGCTCGTAGGTCGCGAGGTGGGTGAGAGTGGCCCAGCCGACGGCGAGGATGGCGACGGACATGACGGCAACGGGACGACGGTACCAGCTCTTTTCACCAATGCCGGCAATGAAAGGAAGGCCGAGCATGAAGCCGATGCCGATGACCGGGGCGACGAGCAGGAACGGTGTCTCCATCCAGTTGGGAAGGAAGGAGAGGATCGAATAGATCCACAGGAAGAAATAGTCGGGCTTGGGGACGGTCTGGATGATAGTCGGATCGGGCTGACCGGTGGGGCCGTAGGGTCCGAAGATCGCAGCGCAGGTAGCCACTGCCAGGAGAATGCCGGCAGAGAAAACGAAGTCCTTCCAGATGGCGTAGGGGAAGAAGGCAAGGCCATCCTTGTGGGTCAGCTCGTGGTACTCCTGGATGTAGGTATCGCGGCGCACGATGCGGCCGGGCGTCGGCCACTCGTTGATGCCGAGCTTGATGACGAGCCAGGTATGCAGACCGGCGAAGCCAAGCATCGCGGATGGAATGACGAAGACGTGCAGTGCGAAGAAACGCGTGAGGGTCGAACCGGCAATGATTGGTCCTCCAAGCAGGAGGTGGACAATCGACCCGCCGATGACGGGAATGCGCGAAGAGATGGACGCGCCGATGCCGAGGCCCCAGTAAGCGTCCTGATCGAAGCGGAGGACTTGGCCGGTAAAGGCCATGCCGAGGGTCATGAGCAGCAGGAAGACGCCGAGGATCCAGGTAAGCTCGCGGGGAAATTTATAGGCGCCGAAGAGGAAGACCTGGCACATGTGGATGACGACTACGGCGACCATGAAGTTCGATCCCCAGCCATGCATGGCGCGCAGGAACCAGCCGAGCGGCAGCTGGTGGTTGAGTACCTGCAGGCTGTTCCACGCCTCGCCCGCTCCGGGGACGTAGACGATGGCCAGCAGGATGCCGGTGACAATCTGTAACAGTAAAAGTACGAAGCTGGCGCTGCCGAAGACGTACCACCAGCTGGCGGTGTTACGCGGGACAGGGTGCTCGATCGCTTCCCTGACCGGGCCTTCGAGCTGGATACGGCGCTCTAGCCAATCGTAGGTTTGTTTGTACCAGGGCATGGAGTAATTCCTTTGACAAGCTTCGCTTGCTGGTTAGCCAATGTCGGGATCTGACCTGCGTCGATCATCAGGTTGCCGTTCGTCACGCGGACCGGGTATTTGAAGAGACCGCGTTCCGGTGGGCCTGCTGCCCGGTCGCCGTTAGAGTAGTAGACGCCGCCGTGACAGGGGCACATAAACAATTCTGACTGAGCGAACCAGCGAACGGGGCAGCCAAGATGCGCACAATTGATGGCGAAAACAGTAAAGTCGGTTCCTTTGTTGCGACGCACATAAGCGGCTACGTTGCCGGTATCGCCGTCCCATGAATGGGTGAAGGGATTGCGGTAGGTGACGAGTTTTGTCTCGCCTTCTTCAAAATCATTGATCCCGCCGAGCGAGATCCAGGTCAGGTAACCGTCTTTCCCTTTCAGCGGGAAGAGCAGGTACCGGATGATGGGAGTCGCGATGGCGACGGCGACGAGGCCGTTGAGCACCAGGCCGAGCTTCATCAGAAGGGAGCGGCGGGAGAGGTCCTGCGGCGTAAGCGGCGGCAGGGTCGGGACATTATCGACGCCCGTGTATCCGCCTGGATCGGGGTGCGCAGAAGGAGCTTCGCGCGGATGTTCTGTGCTCGTAGACATTATTTGTCTCCTTTACCGTTCGTCGGCGGCGGTGGCTGGCCGTCTGGCGTGACACTTGCGTAGGGTTGGCCAGCGTATTTCGGGGTCTGGGCCTGCAGCCAGGCGACAACGTCGGTGACGTCGGCGTCGCTGAGAGGATGGCCGCCCGTATCACCGCGCCAGTCGGGCATGCCAAGCTCAGGCCGGCCGACGATGGTGATGGTGCGCAGGCTCTGCGGATTCATCAGCGCCAGGTAGGAGCCGTTGAGGATCGAGCCTTTCTTCGCGCCGGTTCCCGCAGCGCCATGACAACTGGAGCAGGAGGTGGCGTAGACCTGGCCACCGTGGGCGACGTCGCCCGATTTTGTGGCGGCATAGGTTGGGGCATTGAGGCCGGCGAGGACATTGCCCTTACCCCACTTGGCGCGCATGCCATGAACGATGGCGTCAATCTGCTGGTCGGTCAGCAGGCCGCCGGCGCTGGCGGCAAAGCCGGGCATCAGGCCGCCCTTGTAGCCCTTGGCGGTAACGGACTTCAACGTGGCGTCGTCAATGAGGGCGAGGTACTCAGGACTATTGAGGGCAATGGCAGCGCCGCCCTGGCCGTTGTCGCCGTGGCAGCCCGAGCAGCTCTGGGCGTAGAGCTTGTCGAAATCGACGACAGAGGACGGTACGGGAACTTCTGGTCCAGGTGCAGGCTTGCCGGGCATGTTGTCGCAGCCGGAGAGCAAAGATGCGGCAGCGAGCGCGCCAAGACCGAGCGAACAGGCGAGCCAGTGGCGCAGGGTCACTTGGCGCCTCCGTGATCATCGTGGTTGGTCCCGGAGTGTTCGCCGAGGTGGCCGACGCCGGGTGTTTCAATGCCCATACGGACGGCGAAGGGCTGAGAGCGAAGATCTTTCAGACCGCCCTGGCGGGAGACGACATACCCGGCGACCAGGCCGAAGGTGACCTGCGACGCGGCGAACCACCACCAGTCGATGCGAGCATCGAGGAAGGGGTTGATGAGGCCGAGGGATGAATGCAGAAGGCCTGTCCAAAGTGCGGGAGCGACCAGGCCGCCGAGGATGATGGGATGACGGGGCAGCACGGGAAGCAATGCGCCGTAGAGCAGCCCCACCAGCACGCAGGTGACCGCCTGGATGAGCGAGGCGACGAGCAGGCCACCCCAGTGGAACTGGGCAATCTGTTCCGTGGTGGCATTCTGCAGGGCTGCGACGCCGGCGCCACCGAGCAGGTTCACGGTGTACCAGATGCTGTGATAGGCGATGAGGCCATAGAGCAGGGCGGGAAAGATCATGGCGATGCCGCCTGCAATGCCACCCTTCAGGCCGGAGAGAACAGGATTGGTCTGGACCGCGGTGCGCTCGTGGCCGGCGGTGGCACTCGGGCTGGTAGCTGAGGCGAAATGCAGACGCTCGACCGAAGTGCGGGTGGAGGTGAAGACGAGTTCTTCCACCTTGATCGGGATCGCCTCATGGCGCTCGTGCGGCAGGACATCGCGAAACCAGCCGACGGCGCCGAAGACGATCAGGACGCCGCCGAGGTACGCGATGATCGTGTTGGTAACCATGGCGGCGAACAGCAGCGTCAAGCCCACGGCCAGGACGACTGGCCATGCCGTCGGCTCGGGCAGAACGACTACATCGTCTTTGTGGATTGTCTCTGTCTCTTGATGCACGAAAGCTATCTCATTTTCTGGCGAACCGGCTGCGGTTCCACCTTAACGTCCAACGATGTAAACAACGGTGAAGACTGCCACCCATACTGCGTCGACAAAGTGCCAGTAGAGCGAGAGAACTTCGACTCGCTCCGTGTGATTGGGCGTGAGCTTGCCCATGAGCCCGAAGAGGAAGACCAGGCTCAGCATGATCAGTCCGACGACAACGTGAAAAGCATGCAGACCGACCAGGCAGAAATAGGTGGTGCCGAAGAGGTTGGTGCTGACGGTCAGGCCGTCAACGTAGATCAGCTTTTTCCACTCGATCGCGGTGTAGGCCATGAAGACCAGGCCGAGCAATATCGTCACACCCCACCATGCCTTGAACATGTTCATCGCGCGCTGGTGCAGGGCGCGTTCTGCGAGCCAGATGGTGAAGCTGCTGGACAGCAGGCAGATGGACGCCAGGATCGGAACTTCGAGTACGTCTCTCGGTTGCGGTCCATAGGTGCTTCGTCCGATGTAATAAACGTAGGCAATGACGAAGATGATGAAGATCGCCGATTCCGCAAGAATGAGCGCATACATGCCTACGCGACCCTTGTGAGGCATGACCCAGGGTTCTGCGCTGGCAGCGCCGTGAGCGTGCGGAATAGTCGGTGTTGCTGCGCTCATGCTATCGATCCTTTGTGTTGTGGCGATTGTCTATGGCGCATGCTTACTCCCAGTTTGAATCGAGATCGTCAGGATGTTTCACATCCCACAGCGGACGGCGGCTGCCGACGACAGGCTCGACGGCAAAGTTATAGGAGGGCGGCGGCGAAGTGGTGGCCCATTCGAGAGTCCAAGCGTCCCACGGATCGGGTCCGGCTTCCCTGCCCTTGAAGTAGGAATGGATGAGGTTATAGACGAAGACGATGGTGCCGATGGACTGGATGAAAGCGCCAATAGTGACGATCATGTTCAGCGTGCCCCAGCCGCGGTCCGGTTCGTAGGTATAGATGTGGCGCGGCATACCGAGGAAGCCGGGGATGTGCATGAAGTCGAAGGTGAGATGGAAGCCGATGAGGAACAGCCAGAAGTGCAGCTTGCCGAGTTTCTCATCGAGCATTTTTCCGGTCATCTTCGGATACCAGTAGTAGAAGGCCGCGAAGATCATGAAGAGAATGCCGCCAACCAGTACGTAGTGGAAATGCGCAACGACGAAGTAGCTGTTGTGCAGCTGCCAGTCGACGGGCGAAACGGAAAGAATGATGCCGGTGAGACCGGAGAGCAGGAACTGAAAGACAAACGCGATGGAGAAAATCATTGGGGTAGCGAAGCGCAGCCTGCCGCCCCACATAGTCGCGACCCAGTTGAAGATCTTGATGCCTGTTGGCACGGCGACCAGCATGGTCGAGAGTGTGAAGAAGGCATTCGATACAGAAGTCATGCCGACGGTGAACATGTGGTGCGCCCAGACGCCGAGACTGACGAATCCGATGGCGACGGTGGCGGCGACCATGGCGGGATAGCCGAAGATGGCTTTTCGCGAGAAGGTCGGAATGATCTCGTTGGCGAAAGCGAAGGCCGGCAGCACCAGTACGTAGACTTCAGGATGACCGAAGATCCAGAAGAAGTGGATCCAGATATAAGCGGAGCCGCCCGCCTGGGTGTCGAAGAAGTGGCCGCCGAGATAGCGATCGACCATCAGCATGATTTGTGCCGCGGTGAGCGGGCTGACTGCCAGGATGATGAGAACTGCCTGTACCAGGTAGATCCAAGCCAGCAGCGGCAGACGGAACATCGTCATGCCTTTGCAGCGCATGCAGATGGTGGTCGCGATGATGTTAATGGCTGCGCCAATCGAGCCGACACCGCTGATGAGGAGCGAGATGGTCCAGTAGTCCGTACTGTGGCCGCGTGAGAAGGCACGTGAAGTGAGCGGCGCGTACGCGAACCAGCCCATGTCCGGGGCGCTACCGGCGTTGGAAAGTCCGACGCCTCCGATGAAGCTGTAGTACAGAATGACGCCGCCGAGAGCGGACATCCAGAAGCTGAAAGCATTCAGCCGCGGGAAGGCCATGTCGCGCGCGCCGATCATCAGCGGGATCAGGTAGTTCGCAAAGCCGATGAGGATGGGCATGCCGACGAAGAAGACCATCGTCGTGCCATGCATGGTGAAGACACGGTTGTAGACCTGCGGAGAGACAAACGTGTTGTGCGGGATCGCGAGCTGAACGCGGATCACCATCGCTTCGATTCCGGCGACGACCAGGAAGAGAAGCGAATACACGATGTACATGATGCCGAGTTTCTTGTGATCGACTGTCACCACCCAGGAGTGCGCAGTCTCAAGGAAAGTACCTTTCGAGCTGGCCCTGGGCGGCGCGTGATCGATGGTGACGTCCCTGACGCCTCCCGGCAATGGCAGTGCTGAATCCGACATCTTTGTGCTCCTCTATCTCTTCGGACTACTTAAGCGTCGCAAGGTATGCAGTGACCTGCGTCAGCTGTTCGGGGCTCAGGTTCATGGCCGGCATATTCGAACCGGACTTGAAGACCTCGGGATTTTCAATCCAGCGCCTCAGGTTTTCCGGAGTGTTCTGCGCGGCACCTGCGGCAATGGTGTCGCGACTCATCAGGTGGGTCAGGTCCGGACCAAAGCGCCCGTTGGCGATGGTGCCTTTGACGGCGTGGCAGTTGATGCAGGACTGCGACTCAAAGACATCGCGGCCGGCCCTGGCCTCGGCGACATCGGCAGCGGCTTGTTGCTGATTCCTGACCCACGCATCGAAGTCGGGGCGCGTCTGCACATAGACCCGCAACAGCATCTTGGCATGCTCGGTGCCGCAATACTGGTTGCACTGGCCTTCATACATGCCGGGCTTGTAGGGATCGATCCACATCTCGTTCACACGAGCGGGGATCATGTCGGTCTTGCCGGCAAGGCGCGGAACCCAGAAGCTGTGAATGACGTCTGCCGAGCTGAGTGTAAGAAAGGTGGGCGTCGGCGTTTTTGGATCGCTCACGGGCACGTGAAGCTCGTTGGCCGCGGTAAAGCCATACTGCGGATACTGAAACTCCCACCAGAACTGGTGACCGATGGCTGTCACCTTGATGGCACTGGCAGGCTGCCGCGCGTCTTGCACGGCGAAGATCATGCGTGCCGAGGTGAGGAAGAGGACGACGACGATGAGGATGGGAATGATGGTCCAGGACAGCTCAATCTGGTTGCTGCCAAAGATCTGGACGGGTTCAGACTTGTCATCGCCGGGCCGCGCGCGGAACTTGATCACAGCGTAGGCGGTCAGTGAGGCAACGACGATGAAGATGCCTATCGTGATTGCATACACGAACAACTGCAGACTGAAGCTGCCGCTGGCCGGGGTGGAATCCCTGGAGAAAATGCTGGTTGCGTTGTTGATTGCAAACGCTGACGAGGTCAGCAGCAATGCGGAAAGGCTGACGGCGGCTGCGCGCACATTCCAGATGAACTTTCTTGGCGGAAAAGACAATGCTGAGTCGCTTCCTCGGTCGCTTGCGTACCGCAGGTTGGGTGCTGCTTATGGATTCAAGGCCAGTTAATCGTCACCGGGCCCGCTTTCATCGCCCATGCCCCTATCTTAATTTACAAACGGGCCTGAGGATAGCAGGCATTGCCCGCAAAGGCCCCCGAGTTTCAATACCATCGCAGATATAGCTCTAACGTACACTTCGACTTGCAATGTGCAACGTAAAGATCAGTACAGGCTTGCAGTGCGTTGTTGAAGACTTTCAAACCAGGCCTATCCAGGCACTGCGCTTGAGGAAGCGATGCAGAGAGAGTGCGGCAGGATCAGACTAGTATGTGCATGAACATGTTCCTTGTGACGGCCATCACATCCTCGATTCCTTTTATCGCGAGAGGATGCGGGCGAATTCGGCAACGAGAAGCAGCGGCGGCGAGGAGTTGCCCACGGCTGCCGTGATGATGACGCATGTTCATCGAAGAGCGTGGCTTGTCCTCTTCATGATGCTGCTGCCGTACTGCCAGGCGCGGCCGCAGATGGCCGCTGCAGCTTTCGAGCGGCATACCTACCAGGTATGGACCACAAGCACCGGGCTGCCGCAGGATACGGTCCGACAGTTTCTGCAGACACGCGACGGTTATGTGTGGATGGCTACGGACGGCGGCCTGGTGCGGTATGACGGGTTCGACTTCGTCACATTCGATCGACGCAACACTCCGCAGATGCAGAGCGACCTGGTGAACGGCCTGTTCGAAGACGGGACGGGTTCGCTGTGGCTGGCGACTTCGAATGGCCTGGTCAGGATGGAAGGCAATCGCTTCAGCCGCTATGCGATGGCAGAGGGTCTGCCGTCTGACTCGGTGCTGTCGGTAGGCCAGGACCAGCACGGTCATATCTGTGCAGTGACGGCGGGCGGTTCTGCCTGCCTGGATGCACGCGCATCGTCGGCACGTTTCACGGCGAACCTGCAGCCGAGTGGTGGAGCAGTCGTTGCTGATCAGCGCGAGAAGACATTGAGTATCACAAGTCCCCTCGACCATACGGCATGGAAGGTAACTGACGGGAAGCTTCAGTCGACGCGAGACGGACGCACCACGGACATTTCCCTGCCCGATGGTTTCAGCGGCAGTGACATCCTGACGCTGTATGCGGACCGTGAGGGCAATCTATGGGTGGGCAGTGAGAATGCAGGCGCGGCGATTGTCCGGACGCCGCCGTTTACGACGCTCGGCAGGAAAGATGGCCTGGCTGCCGACCAGGTGCGGTCGCTGTTGGAGGACAGCCGCGGCGACCTGTGGTTCGGTACCGGCAGCGGACTGACGCGGCTGCATGATGGGGTCTTTACGACCATCGGCCAGCAGGCTGGCGGCAACAAGCCAGGACTGGCGAGCGATGAAATCATCGCGCTGGCAGGCAGAAGCGCCGATGACCTGTGGGCGGGAACACCAGACGGACTGAGTCATCTGCAGGGATCGAAGATCACGACACTGACGGCTTCGGATGGGTTGCCGGATGACAATATCCGCTCGCTGCTCGAGGCACGCGACGGCAGCCTGTGGATTGGCACGACACATGGGCTGGCGCATCTCCAGCGGCCGAAGGGCGCCTCCGCGATCACTGCTGCCGACATTCACACCTACACGACCGCGGACGGCCTGGCCAGCAACGTGATTGGCGCACTGCTCGAGAATGGCGATGGCAGTTTGTGGGTGGGTACGCGCGCAGGTTTAAGCCATGTGCAGGGCGGCGTGGTGACGACCTCCGGCACGGCGAAGTCTTCGATCATCACGGCGCTGGGCAAGGATGCAAGCGGCACGCTTTGGATGGGCACGGCAGGAGCAGGGCTTTTCGGCAGAGAGATGCCGGGGTTGCTGCCTGACACGATCTACAGCGTGCTCGATGACGGACTGGGAAAGATCTGGCTGAGCAGTCCGGATGGCATTTATCGCGTGGCTGAGAGCGATCTACACGGGCATTCTGCGCGACCGGTGGTTACGCGCTACGACGTGGCAGATGGTCTGCGCATCAACGACTGCGGCAGCGGGGGTCATCCTGAAGCTATCCGCACGACCGATGGGCATCTTTTATTTGCGACGAGCAAGGGCGTATCCGTGGTGAATGCAGCGGACACCGCCCTGCGGCAAGCAGCGCCACCAGTGGTGCTGGAGGCTGTCACAGTCGATGACGCGAATGCGACAGAAGACGCGGCTTCGACGCAGCAGGTGGAGCGGAGTCTGCATGTTGCGGCGGGGCATGAGCGGCTGGCGTTTCATTATGCCGGGTTGAATTTTGCCGCGCCGTCGAAGGTGCGCTATCGCTACCAGCTTGAAGAGTTTGACCGCCATTGGATTGACGCGGGCACACGCCGAACGGCGTACTACACGAATATCCCACCGGGCCGTTATCGCTTCCGGGTGCAGGCATCGATCAACAGCGGGGCGTGGAGCGAACGCGCTGCGGAGATCAAGCTGGTGATTGCGCCGCATTATTACCAGACATGGTGGTTCTATACGCTGATCGCGGTGATGCTCGCGCTGATGGCGTGGCAGCTTTACCTGTATCGCCTGCGGCAGGTGGAGTTGCGGTTCAATGCGGTGCTGGCGGAGCGCGGCCGGATTGCGCGTGAAATTCATGACACGCTGGCGCAGGATATCGTCGCCATCTCTGTGCAGCTTGACCTGGTGTCGCGGCTCATGACGCTCTCCATCGACAAGGCGCGGGAGCAGCTGGTGGCGACGCGCACGCTGGTGCGGAAAAGCCTGGCGGAGGCGCGGTCGTCGATCTGGGACCTGCGATCCGGCACAGCGACAGGGGCCGCTGACAATGACCTGCCGACGCGCATCCGGGAAACAACGCGGCAGGTGGTTGGCGATGCGCCGCTGAAGTTGAATCTAGTGATCACGGGAACGTATCGGCAGGCCCCACGCGAGCTGGAGGATGAGCTGCTCCGCATTGCGCAGGAAGCGGTGACCAATGCGGTGCGGCATGCAGAGCCAAAGTGCATCGACGTATCGCTTAGCTACCAAGCGCGCGGTGTCGATCTGCGGGTAAAGGACGATGGCCGCGGCTTTGCGATGGCGGGCGAGAAAGCAGGGCCGGCGGGTCACTACGGGATTCGCGGCATGCATGAGCGGGCCGAGCGCGCGGGCGCCCGCTTGACGATCGAGAGTCGTCCGGGTGCCGGGACGACAGTGCTGGCGCAGGCTGATATTCCCTAACCAGCGAGGGTGCGGGGGCGGGTTCATGGTGCTGGCGGCCGGGCAGATTCCATCCAACGATGGATTGACACCGCTCTCAACCCTTTCTAGCCTCACGAGAGCACAAGGTAGCCAATAACTTATGAGTGAAACAGTACGCCTGATGATTGTGGACGATCATCACATTGTGCGGCAGGGCCTGGCCGCACTGCTGACGACTATGCCTGGCCTGGAGGTCACTGCAGAGGCTTCGAGCGGCGAGCAGGCCATCGAGCTTTACCGGACGCATCAGCCTGACGTGACCCTGATGGACCTGCGCATGCAGCATGGCAACGGCGTGGAAGCGATCAGAAGTATACGCGCAGAGTTTCCGCTGGCCCGCATCATTGTCCTGACGACGTTCGACGGCGACGAGGATATTTTCCGGGCCCTGCAGGCGGGGGCACGCGGCTACCTGTTGAAGGGGTCGGATATCGATGAGCTGGTCTCAGCGATCACGGCTGTGCACAGCGGCAAGTCACGCATCCCGGCGCCGGTGGCGGAGCGACTGGCTGAACGAATGAGCAACCCGGCACTTACCGAGCGCGAGACGGATGTACTGAAGCTGATTGTCGGTGGCAACAGCAACAAGGAGATTGCCAGCGCTCTTTTCATTTCGGAGGCAACGGTCAAGACGCACATCAATAACCTGCTGGGCAAATTAGGCGTGACTGACCGCACGCAGGCCGCCACGACTGCGCTGCAGCGCGGCATCGTTCACCTGGATTAGCCGGCGTCGATCATGCTTTCTCCAGCCGTAGACCCGGGTATGTCTCGTTGTGCGATGACGCGCAGGCGCGCGCTCGTAGTGCTGGTGTGCCTGTTTATTGCGATGGCGGCCAGAGCCCAGGGAAAATGGCGCAGCGCAAATGAAGCCGAGCTGCATGCCATTATCCCGAGTCGTGCTCCGGCAATCTCCGAGCGCATCGAGACAGAATTTCGCACTGCCTCCGGCATCACGGACGGCAAGGGACACTTTATCGCGGGAGTCGTCATGATCACGGCCGGCTACTCCGCTGAGGGGAAGTACTCGCACTATTTTCTGACGCAGGTACCGTTGCAGCTTGGAGGAGTCGCGCTTGCAGCGGGTGACTACCTGTTCGGCTGGACGCGGGTTGAAGATGGTTTGAAGGTAAATTTCTACCAGGCCTCGACGGGAAAACCGATTGGGGTCGTGGATGCTCACCGGGACGCCTCGACCACCCGCGTCGAATCGTTTCGTATCTGGCCGCCGGGCGACAGGTCCGTGGTGCAGATTGGCCGATTTACCTTTCCCTACATGATTGCCCCGCACTGATCGAGACGCGCTAACGCCTATTGCACGTTTAGTTTCGATGAAATTGTGCGCTTCGTCACAACATTGGGCATCTACCAGACAGTACAGTGAAGTTCTGCGGAGTTCTTCCGCGTTGTACCCGCCCTGGAGGCCAACACATGGCATCGTCCGTTCAGACAGCACCCGCCGCTGCATTTCCACTCGGGGATGAAGAACTTCGCAAAATGGACGCCTACTGGCGCGCCGCCAACTACCTTTCCGTGGGCCAGATTTATCTGAAGGAAAATCCGTTCCTGGATCGGCCGCTCGAAGTTGCCGACATCAAGCCGCGCCTGCTCGGCCACTTTGGAACAACGCCGGGCCTGAACTTTATCTACCTGCACCTGAATCGGATCATCCGCAATCACCAGGCGAAGATCCTCTGCGTCATCGGACCGGGCCATGGAGCGCCCGGCATCATTGCCAACACCTATCTCGAGGGCACGTACACGGAAATTTATCCGAACATCGAGCGCAACCGCGATGGTGTGAAGCGATTGTTCCGGCAGTTCTCATGGCCGTATGGTGTGCCGAGTCACGATGCGCCGCAGGTACCGGGATCTATCCACGAGGGCGGGGAGCTGGGCTACTCGCTGCTGCATGCTTATGGAGCGGCGTTCGATAATCCTGACCTGCTGGTGACATGCGTGGTTGGCGATGGCGAAGCAGAAACAGGCTCGGCCGCGACCAGCTGGCACTCGAACAAATTTCTAAATCCTATTTCCGATGGCGCGGTGCTGCCGATTCTTCATCTGAACGGTTACAAGATCGCGAACCCGACGATCCTGGCTCGTATTTCCCAGGAGGAAATCGAATCGCTGTTTCGCGGGTATGGCTACAAGCCTTACTTCATTGAGGGCGAGGACCCGGCGAGCATGCATCGCGAGATGTCAGCAACACTCGAGACCATGTATGCCGAGATCCGCGCGATTCAGAAACATGCGCGTGACAATAACGATGCGACGCGGCCGATGTGGCCTATGCTCGTGATGCGCACGCCGAAGGGTTGGACGGGTCCGAAGTTTGTGGACGGCAAGCAGGTGGAGGGTACATGGCGCGCACACCAGGTTCCGCTCGATGATGTGCTCGATAATCCCGCGCACACAAAGCAGCTGGAAGAATGGCTGCAAAGCTATCGTGTGCATGAGATGTTCGACGAGAATGGCACATTGCGCGAGGAGATTTTCGCCATGGCACCGAAAGGTGCGCTGCGCATCGGCATGACGGCGCAGGCCAATGGCGGCCAGCTGCTGGTGCCACTCGCGCTTCCGGATTTTCAGAATTATGCCGTCAAGGTGGAGACGCCCGGAGCAGAAGAGTCGAGCGCGACGTATGTGCTCGGCACTTATCTGCGCGACGTGATGAAGGCGAACCTTGCATCGAAAAATTTTCGCGTATTCTCACCGGATGAGAACGCGTCCAATCGGCTGCAGGCGATCTACCAGGCGACCGGGAAACGTTGGGACGCGGAGTACTCCAATCCTAATGCGGACGAATATCTTTCCGTCGATGGCCGCGTGATGGAAGTGCTGAGTGAGAATATGTGCGAGGGCTGGCTCGAAGGCTACCTGCTGACGGGACGCCATGGTTTCTTCTCCTGCTATGAAGCCTTCATCCACATCATCGATTCCATGTTCAACCAGCACGCGAAGTGGTTGAAGGAGTGCAAAACCCTACCGTGGAGAAAGCCGATCGCTTCACTCAACTACCTGTTGAGTTCGCACGTGTGGAGGCAGGACCATAACGGCTTTTCACACCAGGATCCCGGGTTCATGGATGTGGTGGCGACAAAGAAAGCCGATATTGTCCGCATCTATCTTGCGCCTGATGCGAACTGCCTGCTGTCAGTCGCGGAGCACTGCCTGCGCAGCCGCAATTACGTGAACCTGATCATCGCGGGTAAGCAGCCGGCACCGAACTGGCTCGACATCAGCGCGGCAACGAGACACTGTATTGCGGGACTCGGCATCTGGGAATGGGCCTGCACCAACTGTGGCGCCGATGACGATCCGGACGTGGTGATGGCGTGCGCCGGTGATGTGCCGACACTCGAAACGATGGCAGCGGTAACTGTTCTGCGCACATGGGCGCCGGACTTGAAAGTGCGCGTCGTGAACGTGGTCGATCTGTTCACACTGGAGCCGGAGACGGACCATCCGCATGGGCTGGGCGCGGCTGAATTCGATCGATTGTTCACTAAGGACAAGCCGGTGATTTTCGCGTTCCATGGCTATCCGTCGCTGATTCACACGCTGACGTATAGTCGTACGAACCATTCCGGATTTCATGTGCACGGGTTTCAGGAAGAAGGAACAACGACCACGCCATTCGATATGGTGGTGCTGAATCAACTGGATCGTTATAGCCTGGCGCTGGATGCGATCAAGCATGTGCCACGCCTGCAATCGATCGTTGCTGAGACGGAGCAGCGCTTCTCCGAGGTGATGGAAAGACACAAGCTGTATGTGACGGAATACGGTAAGGACCTGCCGGAAGTTGAGGACTGGAAGTGGAGTCCGCAGTGATCCTGGTCATCAACAGCGGTTCTTCTTCGCTCAAATTCGGAATCTACGAGATTGACGGCGAGAAAGAAGCGCTGCGCTTGAGCGGCTCGATCGATAGCATTGGCGGCAGCGGTGGCAAGCTGAAGCTTAAAGATGGCGACGGCAAGTCGCTTAGTGAAAAAGAGTCAAACACTAAGACACTTGAGGACGCGTTTACAGCTGCCGTGGCTGCGCTTGAAGGTGCCGGCGTGGCCAAGCCTGTTGCGATCGGCCATCGCATCGTGCATGGCGGGCCGGATTTGCGTGAGCATCAAAAGCTGACGCCCGACGTGCTCGCAGCGCTCAAGCAGGCAGTGCATTTTGCGCCGCTGCATGATCCGCCCGCCATCTCCATTATTGAAGCAGCGCAGCGGGAGTTCGGCAGTGTGCCGCAGATCGTGTGCTTCGACACAGCGTTTCACAAAACGCTTCCGGAAATCGCCGCGCACTATCCTCTGCCGTTGAAGTATTGGGAGCAGGGAGTGCTACGCTATGGATTTCACGGACTGTCGTACGAATCGATCGTACATGCGCTGGGCAAAGAGTTGCCGTCGCGAACGATTGTGGCTCACCTGGGCAATGGGGCGAGTCTTGCGGCGATTCTCGATGCCAAGTCGATCGACACCAGCATGGGTTTAACGCCGACAGGCGGCATTCCTATGGGCACGCGCAGCGGCGATCTTGATCCGGGCGTCGTGTTGTGGCTGCTGCGCAGCGGGCTGAGTGTCGACGAGGCCGAATCGTTGCTGAATCACGATGCGGGACTGAAAGCGCTGTCAGATGGCGAGAGTGATCTGCGCGCCCTCACCAAGGCTGCGGACGCGGGTGACGCGGCAGCCAGGCTTGCGCTCGACATCTTCACGCGCAGCATTGCCAAAACGATCGCATCGTATGTCGTGAGTCTTGGCGGGTTGGATCTGCTGGTGTTTACCGGCGGCATCGGCGAGAACTCCGCACCGGTACGACGGCAGGTCTGCTCGCAACTAAAGTTTCTCGGCATCACGATCGATGACGCCAAGAATCTTGCGAATGAAGACGTCATTTCTGCTGGCGAGGACAAGATCGTTGTGAAGGTTATTGCGGCCGATGAAGATGGGCAGATCGCGCGTCACGCGCGGCGCCTGCTCGACTTTTAGGCTGATCGCTGCATCGCGACCTTGTGTGCGAAGAGCAGGTCCTGCCGAAGAAAGTCGTATAGCTGCTCCGAGCCCTGCGGGTCCATGGCGCGCAGGATGGCCGATGGATGAATCGTCGCCACGACCTGTTCCGCGTAGGGCGAGCTTACTAGTTTGCCGCGATCCTTCATCAATGCGAACTTCGCGCCCAGGAGTGATTTGGCGGCGGTCGCTCCGAGGCATACCACTACTTTTGGCCTGACCGCCTGCAGCTCCGCGAGCAGCCACGGGCGGCACGCAGTGACCTCGCTCAGACGCGGTGATTGATGCAGGCGACGCTTGCCGCGATCGATGAACTTGAAGTGCTTGACGGCATTCGTAACATACATTGTTTTTCTTTCCAGGCCGAGTTCTTCGACGACACGATTGAGAACTTTGCCGGCGGGTCCGACGAATGGCTTGCCCTTGCGATCCTCTTCATCACCCGGCTGTTCGCCAACCAGCATGAGATCGGCGTGCGTATGGCCTTCGCCAAAAACGGCCTGCGTGGCGTGGCAGTACAGCTCGCATCCTCTGCACTGCGGGAGGGCGTGCGCCAGCGCCGGCAGCGTGTGTTGAGGCGGAAGGTAGGCCTCTGCGGTTTCGACTTTTTGAGATTGAATCATGGCATCTGTTCTGCCTCCTGCCTGCATCATCAGCTGTGGTAGAAGCTCGATCTCCGGCATATTCTGCCAGTAGCGGACCGGCATCTCCGATCGCATGGCGCGCGGATTCAAGCGTGCCGGGTTGAAGATGGATTTGTAATAGCTCCGCCACATTTCCTCGAGTTCATCATCCTGCGGCGCAGCCTCGCGCGGACAGCCGGCGGCCCAGGTGAGCTGCCTAGTGTCAGGATCCCAATGTGCCGATTGCTTCGTCGTAAGAATGGACCAGCGCATCGTTGGGAAGCGCTCCTCAAAGAAGGGCGCGGCTAGTTCGAGGATGTCGTGATCGGGCTTGTACCAGGCGATGAAATGTTCTGCTCCTGCTTCCTCGGTCACCTGGCGAAAACGCACGAAAGCATGCATCTTGTGGAGGTCGCGCCGCACCTGCTGTTCCATGCGCCTGAGTTCGGCGACGTCGGCATCGATCTCTACATGCATCAGCATGCGTTCTTTCTGAAGTCGCCATAGCAGCCGGTAGAGCAGTTGCCATCGGCCAGGGGACGCATGGCGTGCGGCGATCTGTGCGGCTTCGAGAAACGCTTTCGGGACAACAATTTTCGACGGCTCGATGTGTTGAGCTGACGCAGTCGGTTCACCGAAAAGCAGGCCGAGGTTCTGGGGTGTTTCGCGATCGAGGATCTCCACCTGGTCGGGATGAACGCCTTCGGTGAGCAGGGTTCGCGCTGTAGTCCGCCACGCTTCAAAATTCGATTCGATGACGACCTGCCGCATTCTAGACTTCGCCGGTCACTGCGCTGGCGGCGGAAGCGAACAATTCCAACTGCGGCGCGGGGGTAGCGATTTCTTTCAATTGCGGCGCGTCGACGATGCCGGTAAGCGGCAATGAATCGGCAGTGACAACAAAGTTGCGTGCCTGGCCGACGCGTATGTTCAGCTTGCGCAGATCTTCGAGCGTGAGGCGGTGATACCTGCGAATGTTGAGGACTTTCTCGACATTGCGATAGCCGATACCAGGAACGCGCAGGAGCGCCTCACGCGTCGCTGCATTCACGTCGACCGGAAAGAACTCGCGATGCCTCAGCGCCCAGGTCAGTTTGGGATCCCGCTGCAGATCGAGGTTGGGTTCATCGGGAGTCGTGAGCTCGGAAGCCTGGAAGCCGTAGTAACGCATGAGCCAGTCGGCCTGGTAGAGGCGATGCTCGCGGACCAGCGGCACAGGCTGCAGGGGAAGGCGCGCATCGGCCCGCGGATAGGGACTGAAACCGGAATAATAAATGCGCCGCAGCTTGTAGTCGTCATAAAGATGCGACGCTGTTGTGAGGATCTGCTGATCGGTACTTTCGGTCGCGCCCACGACCATCTGTGTGCTCTGGCCGGCGGGTGCGAATTTCGGTGCCCGGCGATCCTTCTTCCGGTTTTCCTCCGACTCGTTTTTACGCTCGAAGATCTGCCCCATGGTCGATTCGATGACGTCAGACTTCTTGTCAGGAGCAAGCTGGACGAGGTCCTGCTGCGTGGGCAGTTCAATATTTGCGCTGAGCCGGTCAGCCCATTTGCCGGCTTCGTCGAGCAGTGTCTGCGACGCACCGGGAATTGCTTTGAGATGAATGTAGCCGCCAAACTCGTGGGTCTCCCGCAGCAGGCGCGCGACGCGCACAAGCTGTTCCATGGTGTAATCCGGCGACTGGATGACTCCTGAACTCAGGAATAGGCCTTCGATGTAATTCCGCTTGTAAAAATTCATGGTGAGCGACGCGACTTCTTCCGGCGTGAACCGGGCGCGCCGGATGTCGCTTGAGACACGATTCACGCAAAAAGCGCAGTCATAGTTACAGTAGTTGGTCAGCAGGATTTTGAGCAGCGAAACGCAGCGGCCATCGGGGGTATAGCTGTGGCAGATGCCCATGCCATCGGAGTGGCCAATCCCCTTGCCGGTGCCGGCACGTTTCGCGCCGGAGCTGGCACAGCTCGCGTCATACTTGGCGGCGTCGGCCAGTATCTCGAGCTTTTCCTGAACTGTCATCATTAGCGGGAACCGGCCTCATCTACATAAATGATACGGCGAACAGCCGGCGAAGAATGCGGCGGTTCAAGTACGTTATGATGGCATTTCTCCTACTCCAGTCTGATGGTGATGCCAACAATGCAAGGCCAACTTTTTATCCGCGCTGCAATCGTATGCGCCGCGCTGACCGGCATGGCTCCTGGCAATGCCCAGAATACTTCGCCTCTGCCTCCAACCGTGGCCCAGATAGCTGCGATGCCGGTGACTCCCGTGATGGGTTGGAACAGCTGGGACTCGTATGGGCTGAGCATCAATGAAGATGAATTTGTGTCGACGACCGATATACTCCACCAGCAACTGCAGCAGTATGGATGGACCTACGCGGTGGTCGATGAGGGGTGGTATCTGGCGAACCCGCAGAGCGACGGCAAGCCTGCGTGGCAGTACACACTTGATGCGCAGGGCCGGTACATTCCGGATGCCACGCGCTTCCCTTCCGCGGCGGATGGAGTCGGCTTCAAGAAGATGGCCGATCAGCTGCACTCGCGCAAACTGCAGTTCGGCATACATATCATTCGCGGCATTCCCAAGGAGGCCACGACAAAGAATCTGCCTATAGCGGACTCCAGCTTTCACGCGACAGATGCTGCGGACACCGGCGATACCTGCCGCTGGAATCCTGACAACTATGGCATTCAAGACAATGCAGCAGGCCAGGCGTACTACGACTCGGTTATCAAGCTGTACGCGGGCTGGGGTGTTGATTTCCTGAAAGTGGACTGTATTTCCGCTCCGTATAAAAACGCAGAAATACGGATGATCCACAATGCGATCGAGAAATCGGGACGGCCGATCGTGCTGAGCCTTTCGCCGGGACCAACGCCAATCGAGCAGGCTGCGGACGTCAGCCGTAATGCGCAGATGTGGCGGATCTCGGATGATCTGTGGGACCACTGGGAGCCCTGGCCGGACGCTGCGTGGTCGCAGAGCTTGAAGAACCAGTTTGCGAACATCGCACAATGGCAGCCCTACAACAGTGCGGGCCATCGGCCTGATCCGGACATGCTGCCGATCGGTTATCTTGGTCCGCGGCCGGGGTATAAACAAGCGCGCATGAGCGGGCTCTCCAATGATGAGCAGCAGACACTGATTACATTATGGGCGATCTCCCGTTCGCCGCTTGTGCTTGGCGCTGATCTCCACCATCTCGATGCGCGGCTGTTAAACCTGCTGACAGATCCTGAGGTCATCAGTGTCGATCAGCAAAGCACGGGCAACCATCCTATTGTGCAGACGGCGGATTCAGTTGTATGGACTGCCAAACCAGGGACCGGAGGCGGTACGTTTGTGGCGCTTTTCAACCTTGGCGATGCAGAGCGGAAGCTTCATTACACGTGGACCGATCTGGGGATAACGCTTGCCAAGAAGGATCGCCTGCGTGATCTGTGGGCGCTGAAGAGCGAGAAGATCGGCAAGAAGGATGATGGCATCACGGTGAAGCTGGCGCCGCATGCTTCTGCGTTATATCGCGTGGGCGGTAAAGGTTTTGAGCAACGGAGCCTCGTCCACTATTTCTTTTAGCCAGAGATGGACGGTTCCGGATCGGAGCAGACGTCCTGATGACTCGCCGGGAAATACGATGGCGGCCTATCCACTGAGAGGCCGCCATTCGAGAGTCAGATTTGCCGCCGGTCAGGAACGCGCGGTCGCGCTTGCATGCACAGCATCTTTGAAGTAGTCCAAAGACAACTCCAAACCCTGGCGCAGACTTACTTTTGGCTCCCACCCGAGCAGTTTCTTTGCCTTGGTAATATCGGGGCGACGGCGGGCGGGATCGTCCTTGGGAAGAGGCAGATTGCGGAGACCGCTTTTCGATCCAGTGACCGACAGCACTTCCTGCGCGCACTCCGCAATCGTCCACTCGACCGGGTTGCCGATGTTGGTGGGAAGATGTTCGTCAGAGGCGGCCAGTTTCACGATGCCGGCAATCAGGTCAGATACGTAACAGAAGCTGCGCGTTTGCGAGCCGTCGCCGTAGATGGTCAGTTCTTCGCCGGCGAGGGCCTGCATCATCAGGTTTGAAATGACGCGACCATCTGTCGGCTGCAGGCGTGGGCCATAGGTGTTGAAGATGCGGACCATGTGCGTGTCGACACCGTAATAACGGTGATAAGCCATGATGGTCGCTTCAGAAAAACGCTTGGCTTCGTCGTAGACCGACCGCGGTCCGATGGGATTGACGTGGCCCCAGTAGCTTTCCGTCTGCGGATGCTCGAGTGGATCGCCGTAGCATTCCGATGTGGAAGCGTGCAGGAATCCTGCCTTGTACTTCTTCGCAATATCGAGCGCGTTGACTGTACCGACTGAACCAACCTTGAGCGTTTCGGGCCCGAGTCGATCGTAGTCGGCGGGACTTGCAGGTGAAGCGAGATTGAATACATAGCCGACTTCGCCTGGATCAAAGGCTTCGCAGATATCCTGATCGATGAGGCTGAAGCGCGGCTCTTTTGCCAGGTGTGCGATGTTCTGCAGACGGCCTGTACAAAGGTTATCTGCGCCAACAACTTCGTGGCCGACGGCGAGCAGAGCGTCGGTCAGGTGGGAGCCGAGAAATCCCGCTGCTCCTGTGACGAGGATGCGTTGTGGCTTCACTATGTCTCTTTTCTGAGGGAGTGGCTGGGCGTGGTCCTGCGCATTGAGATCAGCGCGCGGATGAACGGCTCTACCCCGCGCGCTGACTGAATTGATTGGTTAAACGATGCGCTTGCTGCGGGTCACACCTTGCTGCAATGCACCCTCACGTGTGGAATGAACTGCGGGACGACCGATGCTGATGTAAGTGAATCCCTTGTTCGCCATCTCTTCGGGGTCGTAGAGATTTCGTCCGTCTATGACGATGGGATAGCGCAGGGTGTAGTGCAGCTTCTCCAGGTCGAGCTGGCCGAAGTCGCTCCAGTCGCTCAGGATGAGCAATGCATCGGCATCCTGTGCCGCGCTGTAGGGGTCGTCGACGTACTCGAGACGCGCACTGGGCGGGAGGATTTCCTTCGACCGTTCAGCCGCGGCAGGATCATAGGCACGGATCGAGCAGCCTTCGTGAAGCAGCATGTTGATGATGTCGAAGGCCGGCGACTCGCGAACGTCATCCGTGCCGCCCTTAAACGCAAGGCCAAGGACAGCCAGCTTTTTCCCGCGGAATGTCCAGAGTGCTGAACGCACTTTCTGGAAGTAACGAACCTTCTGCTCGGCATTGATTTTTTCCACTTCGCGCAGCAGGTTGAATTCGACGCCGAGCTGCTCCGCCACGTAGCGGAAAGCCGCTACGTCCTTGGGAAAGCAGGAGCCGCCGTAACCAATGCCGGCCCGGAGAAACTGTCCGCCGATGCGCTTGTCCAGACCCATGCCGAGAGCCACTTCCTGCACGCTGGCATCAGCTGCTTCGCAGACGTTGGCGACGGCGTTGATGAAAGAGATCTTCATGGCAAGGAAGGCATTCGAAGCATGCTTGATGAGCTCTGCTGCCTTAGTCGAGGTTAAAAGGATCGGCGGCGGATCGTTCTGCGACTTGCTGCCCGGGAAGCTGGTGTCCTTGGTGTAGTACTCGCCGGAGGTAAGCGGGTAATAGATGGCGCGCAGAAGGTCAGCGGCGCGTGGATTGTCGGCACCGACCACGATGCGATCAGGATGCAGGAAATCGATGACAGCCGTGCCTTCACGCAGAAATTCGGGATTGGAGGCTACATCGAAATCTGCCCGCGGAACACCGCTGCGTTCGATGGTGCGACGCACCCATTCGTTGGTGTAGACCGGGACGGTGCTCTTTTCGACGATGACCTTGTAGCCGTTTATGGAGCGGGCGATCTCACTGGCGACCGCGTCCACGTAGGACAGGTCTGCGTTGCCGGACTCACTTTGCGGCGTACCGACGGCTACGAAGATGGCCTGCGCATCCTGCGTAGCAGTTTTCAGGTCGGTTGAGAATTTGAGGCGGAGATTACGGTGCCGTTCGAGCAACTCGGGCAGAAAGTCCTCGTGAATCGGGACGCCGCCGCTGCGTAGTGTCTGAATCTTGCGTTCGTCATTGTCGACACAAACGACGTTGTGCCCGATCTCGGCAAAACATACGGCCGCTACCAGGCCAACATAGCCAGAACCAACGACGGCAATGGATACAGGTTCGCTCAATTGTCTTCTCCGTGCGTTCAGTAAATTTTGGGTGAGCTTTGATTATAACCAATTGCCGGGGTCGGCCTGAGCCGGGCAGTCGTGGTTTACGGTTTTGCACTGACGACGGTGCAGCCACGGATTTATAAGAAATGCGCACCGTCGAGGCACGCAGTCATCGGGACGAACTCCGTCGGCAGCTAATTTTGACGGAGTTCGCGGGTCTTGATCGGGCGGCAGGGATTGCCTGCTGCGACGATCCAGCGGCCGATGTCTTTGGTTACCACGGAGTTAGCGCCGACCACGCAGCCTTCATGCAGGGTGAGTCCCGGTCCGATGAAAACGCCGGAAGCGACCCAGCTTTGGGGGCCGATGGTGATCGGTTTCGAGTACAGCGGGAAGTCCGTCAGAGTGTAATCGTGGGATGCCGTGCAGAGATAAGCCTTTTGAGAAACGACGGCGTGCTCACCAATGCTAACGTGGGCAAGGTTGTAGACTTCGACGCTGTCGCCGAGGACCGAGTAGTCCTCCATCGAGAGCAGCCACGGAATGGTAATACGGACGCCGCCGCAGATGAGGACATTTTTACCGATACTGGCGCCGAAAAGTCGCAGCAGTGCGACACGAATACGGCTGAGGAACCGGGGACGTCTCGGCCAGAAAGCCGGCTGCACACACTGCCAGAGTCCCCGACGGACGAGCACCGACCATTTGTGGTTTTTCTGATATGTTCCGAGGTCGACCCTGGGACGAAGGTCGGGCTGCACTTCGTCATCCACGCTTATCATGCCTGTGCCTGTCACCTGGTTGTTATCCAACTTCATCCTAATCCCCGTTGGCAAGCGTTTATAAGAGATATGACCCAGCATATGCACTCTAGTTGCTACTGAGCGGGCAGAAACACTTGCTGGCCGGCGAAGGCTCTGCGATGCTGCAAGTGTGACAGACCTGCCGCTGCATGTTGCTGAAGATACCCGCTTTGTCTTCCTGGATCGCGATGGTGTCATCAATCGCAAAATGCCGGAAGGCGCGTGGGTGACGACACCTGCAGAGTTTGAGATGCTCGAAGGGGCTGCTGCGGCGGTTGCCACTTTGAATCGTCGGGACATTCGTGTGGTCGTCGTCACAAATCAACGCGGCATCGCCGTCGGGTTGTATTCAGAGGCTGAACTTGCCACCATTCACACTCACATGCAGTCGCTGCTAGCTGACGAGGGTGCGCGAGTGGACGCCATCTATTATTGCCCGCACGATCGTGAAAGCTGCGCTTGCCGCAAGCCGAAACCGGGGATGCTGCTGCAAGCGTTTGAGGATTTTCCCGGCGCCGATCCGACAAACAGCCTGCTGATCGGCGATTCACTTTCGGATATTGAAGCGGGGAGGGCGGTCGGGATGCCGACTGTGTTCATCCATGGTGAGGCGTCCACGCGGTCGAGCGGAGCGGCAAAGGCGCTGGCGCTTTCGACGTATAACGCCGCATCACTCAGTGCGTTTGTGACGGCGAACTTCGGATAGGACGCGGGCGACGCCTAGCCTTCGCCCAGTGGACGGCCGGTTTTCGATTCCTCGAGAATTCGCAAAAGGTACGTGCCATAGCCGCTCTTCAGAAGTGGTTCGGCAAGCTTTTCGAGCTGGGAGCCATCGATATAGCCCATGCGGAAGGCGATCTCTTCGGGACAGGCGATCTTGAGGCCCTGGCGTTTTTCGAGAGTGTGGATGAACATGGACGCCTCGAGCATGGAGTCGTGCGTGCCGGTATCGAGCCAGGCCATGCCGCGTCCAAACGAGACGACCTGCAGATTGCCTTTTTCGAGGTAGATGCGGTTCAGGTCGGTGATCTCGAGTTCGCCGCGTTTGGAAGGCTTGAGGCCCCTGGCATACTCCACCACGTGGCCGTCATAGAAGTAGAGGCCGGTGACGGCGTAGCGGGATTTAGGTTTCTCCGGCTTCTCCTCAAGCGAGATCGCCTTGCCCGCAGTGTTGAACTCGACGACGCCATAGGCGGTGGGGTCCTGGACTGGATAGGCGAAGACAACGGCGCCGTCCTGAATTTTCGCCGCATCCTGGACCATGAGCGCCATGTCGTGACCGTAGAAAATGTTGTCGCCGAGCACCAGTGCGCAGGGCTCATCCTTGGCAAACTTTTCGCCGATGAGGAAGGCCTGGGCGAGTCCCTCAGGCTTGGGCTGTTCTGCGTACTCGATGCGCAGACCCCAACGCGCGCCATCGCCGAGCAGGTCGCGGAAACGCGGGAGATCGAGTGGCGTTGAGATGACCAGCACTTCGCGAATCCCGGCCAGCATGAGCGTGGTGAGGGGGAAATAGATCATGGGCTTGTCGTAAATGGGGACAAGCTGTTTGCTCACAGCCAGGGTAACGGGATAGAGGCGGGTTCCGGAACCACCCGCCAGGATTATGCCTCGCATCGAAATCGTTCTCCGGCGCGCCATTCAAGTGGCGCGCAATTTCTTAAAGTATTGCCTTAGCAAACAGCGGCAAGAGCATGTAGCGATTAGTGTCGGGCTGCGTAATTCTGTTCAATCCATTTGCGATAGTTGCCGCTGGTAATTTCCTGGGCCCACGGCAGATTCGCCAGGTACCATTCGACTGTCTTACGGATGCCACCTTCAAAACTCTCGGCCGGCTGCCATCCCAGTTTCGACTGCAACTTGCCGCAATCGACGGCGTAGCGGCGGTCGTGGCCCGGGCGGTCCTTGACGTAGGTGATGAGTTTGTTGTGCGGTGCACCCTGGGGGTGGAGTTCGTCCATGATTAAGCAAAGGGTGTGGACTACGTCGATGTTCTTCTTTTCGCTCAGACCACCCACGTTGTAGACCTCGCCTACCCGGCCACCGGCGAGGACCGTGGCTATGGCTGAGCAGTGGTCGCCGACATAGAGCCAGTCGCGGACATTCAGTCCATCTCCGTAGACCGGCAGCGGTTTGCCGTTGAGCAGGTTCAGGATCATGAGCGGAATCAGCTTTTCCGGAAACTGGAATGGGCCATAGTTGTTGGAGCAGTTGGTGGTCAGGGTCGGCAGGCCGTAGGTGTGGTGATAGGCGCGCACCAGGTGATCGCTGCCGGCTTTGGAGGCGGAGTAGGGACTGTTCGGCTGATACGCCGTCGTTTCGAGGAAGGCCGGGTCGTCCTTACCCAGCGAACCGTAGACCTCGTCGGTCGAGACATGCAGGAAGCGGAAGCTATCCTTGTCGTTGCCGGTGAGGGCCTGCCAGTAGTGGCGAGCTGTCTCGAGCAGACGGAAGGTACCGACGACATTGGTAATGATGAAAGCTTCAGGGCCAAGGATGGAGCGATCGACATGGCTTTCGGCGGCGAAATGAACGATGGCGTCGGGCTTGTAACGGTCGAGCAGACCGGAGACAAGATCAGTGTCCTCTATGCCGCCGTGGACAAACGTGTACTTGGCGTTGGTTTCGATGGATTTGAGGTTTGCCGGATTGCCCGCGTATGTCAACTTGTCAAGGTTGATGACCTGGTCGCCGGCGGCGATGCGAGCCAGCACAAAATTCGATCCGATAAAACCAGCGCCGCCTGTCACCAGCAGCGTCTGCTGTGCTGCTCGTTCGCGGTCTTCCCGTGCCGCCCGGCTTGCCCAAACCATCAATCCATCCTCCGCGTCCTGAAAGCGTATTTAAATCCTAAAAATAAACCGGCCAAATGTGTGCGCATTGCCCTGTTGTAAGGCTACCAGCCTGTGCGTCGGGATACTACTCGCAGGACACTACTCGAACGTGTCGGCATCCCGGAGATGCTTGCCTGTCTCATCTTTCGGGGAGAGCTTGGGCGCGAAGGCGGTCTGGTCGATTTTCGGCCACTCAATGCCGACATCGGGATCGTTCCACAGCAGGGTCCGTTCACCGCCGGGCGCATAGAAATCACTCGCTTTGTAGAGGAGTTCGGCTTCATCGGAGAGCACCAGGAAGCCGTGCGCGAAGCCTTTGGGAACCCAGAGCATGCGCTTGTTTTCCGCGCTCAGGTGGACGCCGGCCCACTTGCCGAAGTGCGGCGAACGGCGGCGCATATCGACTGCCACATCAAAGATTTCGCCGCGACCGACACGGACCAGTTTGCCCTGCGGCTGGATCAGCTGGTAGTGCAGGCCGCGCAGGACGCCCTTCTCAGATTTGGAGTGGTTATCCTGCACGAAACGGTCGGTGATGCCCAGTTCCGTCATGGTCTTCTCATTAAAACTCTCGAAGAAGAACCCGCGGCTGTCCGGGAACACGCGCGGCTCGATCACAAAGACATCAGGAAGGTTGGTAGCTATTTTTTGAATAGGAAACTCCGGGAGACTGCGTAGATTTTAGGGCTTCGCCAGTGAGGCGGCAGCCAGGTTGACCTTTTCCATCTCTTCCTGCAGGGACTCTTCCCAGGGCGCAAGGCTGAACCCGAAGGTCGCCGCGAACCTGGCATTGGAGAGGACGGAATTGTGGGGACGCTTAGCCGGGGTGGGATACTCGGCGGTTGGGATCGGCAAGAGCTTCGGCTTGGACGGCATATCTGCGAGTTCAAAGATGCGTTTTGCGAAGCCGTACCAGGACGTCGAGCCGGCGGACGTCATGTGATAAACGCCGGAGGGTAGTGGGCCTGTCTCGAGAATGCGCACGGTCGCGGCCGCAATGGCTTTGGAGGATGTGGGGCTGCCGACCTGGTCTGCGACGACGCGAAGCTCAGGGCGTCCGGCACCGATCCGCAGCATAGTGCGGAGAAAATTCTGGCCGTCCGCGCCGTAGACCCAACTGGTGCGCAGGACGACAGCTTCAGCCCCGGCAGCCGTGATCCTCTGTTCTCCTTCAAGCTTGGAGCGTCCGTAAACGCCGAGCGGACCTGTCGGATCGGTCTCGACGTAGGGCGAACTTTTTTCGCCGTTGAAGACGTAGTCGGTCGAATAGTGGACCAGGGGAATGCCCAGCTCGCGGGCGGCAACAGCCATGGCGCCGGGTGCATGGGAATTGACAGCGAAGCAGGCAGCTTCATCGCTCTCGGCCTTGTCGACCGCGGTATAGGCTGCGGCGTTTACGATGCCATCGGGAGCGGTTTTGAGAATGAACTCCCGGACTGCCGTCTCGCTGGTGAGATCGCAGGCGGCGCGATCTACGGGCAGAATGGTGCCGAGGCCAGCGCCGACCTGGGCAATCTGTGTTCCTACCTGGCCGGTCTTGCCGAATAACAGAATTTTGCTAAAGGTCTTCATCGAACTCATAGACGGGCAGTTACTGGTTGGTCGTTTCCTTGTAAAGCGCGTACTGCGTGGCAGCGCCGATGATTGCGTTGATGGCCACGCTGGTATAGATCTTGCGCTGGCTGATCGGTACAAACAGGATATCTCCATCCTGCAAAAGAATGTCCGGTCCGTTGCCGTAAAGGATCTTCTTCAGGTCCACCTGGATCTCTTCGCGGCCATGTGCACCTTTGCGTATGAGGCGCGCGTCCCACAATTTTGAGGTGGGTGAGGGACCACCGGCCAGGGCAACTGCGTCCAGCAGGGTAAGGCGGTCGTTGTGCTCCACCTGGAAGCCGCCGGGCGATTTCAGGTCGCCGACGACATACATGACTCCGGAACGCGCGACGAAAATGGTGTCGCCAGACTGGATGGGATAGCTTTCGGCGGCAAAGGTTTCGGGGGTCTGGACGGAGACGTTCATGCGGACCGTGACGACCTTGGTCGGGTCGCTGCGGTGGATGATGCTGATGGTCTTGCTGGCTGTTTCGCCCAGGCCGCCGGCCATGGTGACCATATCGAGAAGGGTACGTGGTCCGAGGAGAGGATAAACGCCGGGGGAACGGATCTCACCGGCCATGGTCACGCCCTGCGTCGCATATTCCGAGATGAATACTGTGACCTGGGGAGCCAGCAATAGCTGCGCCTCGACAAACTTGCGGGCAATGGCCTGGGCTGCTTCCGGAGCAGTCATCCCCTGGACGTGAACGTTCCCAGCCAGTGGCAGCAGGATGTCGCCGTGGTTGTTGACGCGCAGGCGGCTGGACATTTCGGGTGTATCGAAGACTGAAATTTCGAGCAGGTCGCCGAGCGAGATCTGCAGGGATGCGGGGGCCGCACGCTGAGAGGTGGTCTGGCGGCCGTCCTGCGCGGCGGATGCGATCGCAGCAGCAGCGCCGAAAGCTCCGTTGGTATCGCCGTTCTGACTGCTGCCGGCCTGACCGAGGGCCGAGGAACTGTTTTCGACCCCTGCAGGCAGCGGCGCGCCGGATGGAGTTGCACCCTGGTCCGGCTGACCGGCGGCAGCGCCGGTTTGCGGCACGGGCGCAGGACTTTCCATGCCCTCGGTGGCCTGTCCGGAGGCCGCGAGGAAGGCAGAAAGACAGAAAGCCGCGAGCATACCGGCCCTAAGACGGGAGGAGGATGGCCGACAGGAGAAGGATAGACGGGAGAATGACCGCTGGTAGGAAAGGCTGTTAGACACGACCTTCATCCTTTGTAGTTTCAGCAGTGTAGCCGTAGCCGTAGGTGTAGCCGCCGGAGTAGCCGTAGTAGCTGTCGGTGCGCAGGTCGATGTCGTTGACGACTGCGCCGAGGACGCTGGCATTGGCCCGGCGCAGCAGTTCGCGTGCACGGACCAGTGCTTTTTTGCGGGTGACGCCGGCCCGCACGACGAGCAGGACAGCATCGGCGCGCGCGGCGGGTGCGAGTGAATCGGAGATGGCGAGGATCGGCGCCGTATCTATGATGACGCGATCGTATTCCTGCTGCCACTGGCGCATCATTTCGGCCATGCGGTGCGAGGCCAGCAGCTCGGAAGGATTGGGCGGGACAACGCCGGCCGGAAGATAGGTGAGGTTGGGCATCTCCGGGATGGGGTGGAGGAAGGCTGAATCGCCGGTCTGCCGGCTCAGGAGATTGGTGAGGCCCTGCTCAGGACGCTGCAGGCCGAAGAGCAGGTGCAGGGTGCTGCGGCGAAGATCGGCGTCGACGATCAGGACGCGCTCGCCGCGCTGGGCGAGCATAACGCCGAGGTTGGCCGAAAGGGTCGATTTGCCCTCGGACATGAAGGCGCTGGTGACGACCAGCAGCCGCAGGGGGTTGTCGATCGCGCTCAGCAGGATCGAGCTGCGCAGGGCCCGGTAGGCTTCGGCAGCCTGCGAGCTAGGCGCTGCAATCGAGATGAGACGGACCTTGTCGGGCATCTCGGTCTTCACGCCATCTGCCATCGCGGCAGCCTGTTTCTGGGTGGACTGGAAGTGTGGAATGGCGCCAAGCGAGAGGAGTCCAGAGGTTGTTTCAACATCGTCGGTAGTCCGCAGGGTGTCGTCGAGCGAATCGAGGACGAAGGCGAGCAGCAGGCCGAGCACGCAGCCCATGGCGCCGGAGATGATGGAGTTGGTCGACGTACCGGCATTGATCGGGCCGAGCGGCGTCATGGCCTGGTCAATGACACTGGCCGAGGCCGTGTTGAGCCCGGCGGCGATGCTCGATTCCTTCAGCTTGAGCTGAAGCGCTTCGTACAGTTCCCTGCTCGATTCGGCTTCCTGCCGCAGCACGGCATACTGGGCGGCGCTGCTGTTCAGGGTGAAGACGTTCTGCATCTCGGTGTCGATTTTTGTACGGATCAGCGCCTGGGTATTCAGAGTTGTCTGGTAGTCGTCCTGCACGCGGCGCTTGACGTTGAGCATCTCTGCATCAATCTGTTTCTGGACAGATGCCAGCTGATCCTGCAACTCGATCACTCGCGGCCACTTTGGACCAAACTTGGTCTGGTACTGGCTGAGCAGACTTTGCAGGTTCAACTGCTGGCCGCGGAGGGCCGCCAGCGTGGCGCTGGGACCGATGGAGGCGACAAGCTCGGGATCGTTGGACTTGAGGATCTGAAGCTTGGCTTCCTTGATAATGCGGTCGGCTTCCAACTGGGTCAGCTGGGCGTTTTCGGCACGCAGACGGTCAATGACCAGGCTGTCGTTCTGATCGCCGCCGACGAGGCCATGGTCTTTCTGAAACTGGGCCAGTTTGCCCTGGGCATCCGCGGCCTCGCGGCGCATCTGCTCCATCTGTCCGGCCACCAGTGCGCCCACGCGGCCGGTGCCGTTCATGTGGTCCTTCAAGCTCTGGTCGAAATAGACGGAAATGAGGGTATTGACGACGTCGCGTGCGACCAGCGGATCGGTACTGTCGAAGCTGACCTGGACGATGTTGGTGCTGGGGAGTGTCGTCATCCTCAGCCCGCCCTTGACTGCTCCGATCATTCCCTGCACGTCAGCCGGGGGGAAAGAATCGATGGTCGCGGACTCGGGCATCTTGTCAAAGGCGTGCGGGAAGGGTCCGCGGTGGTCGCGGGCAAGCTCCTTGATGGTCCGGAAGACGACTTCATTGCTCTGCATATGCGCAATCTCGGTCGGCATGCGCTCGTCGGCGGATGACAAGCTCTCTTCGACCAGGTCGCTGAGACCGAGATTTGTGGCCGTGGGGTTTACATCGACAGTTGCGGCCGCCTCATACATGCGCACGCGGGTGGAGGAGTAGACACTGCCGAGGACTGCACCAATAATGGTCAGCGCAAGAATGACCCACTTGCGCTTGACCACGATGCGCCAGATGTCGTTGAGAGACAGGCCTTCGCCCGAAGCACGCGGACCAGCGAGGGGCGTCTCGTTCTCGAAACTGAGCGGTGGAGCGTATTGCGTGCCGTCAACCAAGGCGGGCATACCGGGATGTTCCTGCGGACCTCATGCGTGGGTATCTCAAGCAGTTGTATCAGGTTTAGGTAAGCGTTGCTCGTTCAGAAGAGGCGCAGAGTGCAAACGTATCGGGAGCGGCACGTCAACGGCAAATCGTTACCGGAACGGCCGGCGCCGTCGAAGATTGTCATCGTCCGCTCCATGAAACAGCATCAGGCGACGCATACGCAATCCCCTGTTTGCGTTATGGACGGACAGTCAGAACCGGTCGGATCCATATCTTTCCGTTCATGCGCGTGGGAGTGAGGCGATTGACGGGGCAGCTTGCTTCGGGCGGAAAAGCGGGTTGCAGCCGTCTCTCAACCTGTAAAAAAAGCTTCCCGAATCGTCGCCTCTGGACTTAAACTTCTTCTCGCATACTGGTGGAGTCTGTAGCTCGACCCCAACGATTGCACTACCCCAACAGACTTCCCCCTGACTTGAATGACCCGGCGATTCGCCTCGACCTGAATCGCCGCTTAACCGGGCCCCGCGTGATCAGAGCGGCAAGATGTATCTTCATTTTTCTCAAGGGACCAGATTGTCATGCCGAAGCTCCGTTCGTTTCTCTTCGTCTCCAGTACTGTTTTGCTTTCAGTCCTTCCGGCAGTCGGCCAGAAGAACTCAAGTGGTGTGGTCGCTGCGTTGAAGCAGAAGTACCAGATCACGGAAACCTCTACGGATTCCGAGCAGATCACCAAGGATGGCACGACGATGGTAATGAAAACAGCCGGGATCTACAGCTTTCCCAGCAATGTGTACATGAAGCCTGACAACCATGTGCTCGACGGGAAGATCAAGTCGCCGTCGTTTTTTGTAAAGGCGACGTGGGAGAAGATGGGCGCGCATGTTCTGCAGACCGGCGACAGGGTCTACATCACCAAGATGGACAGCAAGAGCGAGGGCGGCGACACGCTGCGCTTCACCGTGCTGAGCGCAGATGCGCTGGATGTGAGCGGATCGGAGTCGAAGAGGAAGTTTCTGGCGAATGTCTCTTTCAGCTTCAAGAAGGGGTATCTCGACGAAACGCCGCCCGAGCAGGTGGAGGAAGTGATTGAATCGATCCTCGCGCCCGATACCGGGGACGATAAAGACAAGAAGAGTGACAAGGGAGCGGATACGGCTGCCAGTCAGCCGGCTCCGCGACCCGCCGCGCCCGCGCCGGCGGCTGCTCCTCCGCCGCCTCCACCCCCGGCCCCGGCCGCACCCGCGCCGACGATCACCGTCGGAGAGACATCGACCGAAGTACTGCAGGCCATGGGAATGCCGCTGCAGATGATCGACCTGGGAAAGAAGAAGACGTATGTCTACAAGAATATGAAGATCATTTTCCTGAACGACAAAGTGAGTGATGTGCAGTAATCAAGTGCTTTTGGGCCCATTAGATATTTGAGGAGATTGGTATGTTTGGAATGCCCCTAGTGAAATCCTCCGGTGCGCAGCTGAGACTGAGCGCCATGGCGGTAGCGTTGCTGCTGCCCTGCTCGGTGGTGCTGGCTTCGACGGCCGGCCCGACCAAGCCAGCTCCGAAACCTGCCGCTCCGGCAAAAGCCGCGGCTCCTGCCAAGGCAACGGGAGGCGCAGGGCATACAGCAGCCTCGGGCACAACGAGCCACACAACTGGCACGGGAACGAGGACCGGCAGCACTGCCGCAAAATCTCCCGGAACCGCGACAAGCCATCCCGATGGCAGCAAGACCGTGGTTTCGAAGCGGGGCGCGGAGGTCACGAAGAGTCCAACCGGCAAGGTGACCAGTGTCAAGACTGCGGATGGCAAACAGGCGAAGTTCGGCTCAAATGGCAAGGTGAAGGAAGTCCGGACCAAGGACACCGTCGTGACCCACGGCCCGAATGGCATGCGCCGTACAGAGGTCGAGCGGCCTGACCACTCGCGGGTAGTGGCAGAAGGTCATGGCCGCGGTTACATTCAGCATCCTTATGTGTATGGCGGGCACTCCTATTACAGCCGTACATACTATTACAATGGCGGTTACTATCCTGCCTACTATCGCGGCTATTACTACAACGGCATATACCTTAATGCATACATGCCGGCCTACTACTATCCGCCGGTGTATTACGGATGGGCCTACAATCCGTGGCCGGCGCCGGTCCCGTATGCATGGGGATGGGGCGCTTCTCCGTGGTACGGGTATTACGGGGCGTACTTCAATCCATATCCGGTTTATCCCAGCGCGGCATTCTGGATCGCCGACTACCTGGTAGCGGCCAGCCTGGCCGATGCTTACGCAGTGGCGGCGGCAACGGCGAGCTTGCAGCCTATCAATCCGGCGCACCTGGTGTTTGCTTCATATGACCCAAACACCGGTACAACGTCACCGACGATGACAAAAGAGGTCAAGGACGCGGTCGCCGAGGAAATCAAGCTGGAACTCGCCTTGCAGAAGACGCAGGGCGATTCGGACACTTCAAACGCTGCAAGCCTGCAGACGCTATTGGCCGATAACAAGCCACACGTGTTCGTGGATTCGGCTGCCCTGACTGTCACCTCCGCGGGTACGGATTGCGGGCTGACCCAGGGTGATGTGATTGCCCTGAGCGCGCCGCCGGCTACCGGAGCGACGGCAGTCGACCTGCGTGTTCTTGCGAGCAAGCAGACCGATTGCGCCAAGGGCAGCACGATCAGCGTTCAGATGTCGGACCTGCAGGACATGCATAACAACCTGCTGGCCAACATCGACAAGGGCATGAAGGAGATGAAGGACAACCCGGGTAAAGGTGGTCTGCCGGCTCCTCCGGCAGAAGCCATCGCCGGGACCAAGCAGGCTCCGTATGCCGCGGCAGCTCCTGCTCCTGATCCGAACGGTGCAGCCCAGCTCGACGAGACCGCGAAGCAGGGAGCTGAGGTTGAAAACCAAGTGGTAGCCGAGGCGCAGGAGGATGACAGTGTCGCGCCTGCAGCACCGATTGGCGGGACGACGCCGGCAGCTGCTCCGGCACCGGCAACGCCAAAGGGACCGATTGCCATTGCCCTGGGTCAGACCCCGGAGCAGGTAATTGCCGCGAAGGGCCAGCCGGTGAACAAATTCCAGTCCACCGCCAAGCTGGTCTATATCTATCCCGACATGAAGATCATTTTCGTGAAGGGAAAGGTCAGCGACGTGCAGTAAGAAACGGCAGCAGGTACAAGCAAAAGGGCAGACCCGAGGGTCTGCCCTTTTTTATGAGCGCAATGGCTACGGGCGAGCGGCGCCGAGGCCCGTGGACGGCATGGTTCCGAAGTTGCCGCCAATGGGGTGGGTAAACGGACTCAGGATGGACTCTGAGGTTTTGATATGGGATGTCGGGATGCTGGCACCTCCGTAATGGCCGCCTGACCTGCCACTCGAGAATGCCCTGCTGCCGGATACATTACCGGAGAAACTTCGAAGGCCATAGCCGCCGGCTCCTGGTGACGGCGCAGCGTAATTCGGTCGGGGCATGGTTGCGACAAAGTCGTTGTCAGGAAAATCACCGTGGGAAGCAAACAGTGCTGCCCCGCCTGGTGGCGCAACCTCACCAAGTGCACCGAACGTCGTCTTCTCGCCGTAGCCTTTGACCTTGCCACTGACTATGCGGGCGGTGCTCTCTGAAGTTGTGAAGAGGCCGTTTCCTGCCCGTTCACCGCCAGGGCCACTAGCAATCGCACCGACGCGAGGACTGGGGGCGGAACCGGTGATCCTAACGCCGTCGGACGCGGTGATCCGTTGGGCAATAGCCGAATGGACACAGCCGAATGCGATCAGCAAGGCTGCGACGGGGATCAACCGGTGTTCGCTCGAAAGGACCGCCGAATTCCAACGCTCGCTGACGCGCATGCAATGCCCTTTCCGCGATTTCCGGTAGTAGCCGGATCTCATTCCCGATCGCCCCGCAGGCGAAGCTCATGGGTCTTCAACACAATCATATACTCGTAAAAAGCCTGCAGTGTTGCGTATACAACTCCCGGGCCACCGTCGAGGAAGGCCCTGCGCGCCAGCATCATGTAGAGCCACTTGATAAGGGGGCGGCCGGGCAGTTTGTAAAAGAGGGCTTTCTGGTGCAGCCGCCGCTCGTGGAAGTCGCGGGAGCGCAGCGCGGTCTTCCAGGATGGATTCTGCAGTCCCTGGTTGCGGGCGATCAGTTCGGCTTCCATGGTCGAGTAGGTATTGTGCTTCTCGAGCCAGCGGGCCATGCCTTTCGAGAAAGGGTAGTGATCGAGGGGCTGGGACAGGTCGCGCACTTCACCGGCAACCTCCAGCACCTCGTTGATGGCCCGGGTGTACCGGGCGCGCTCGGGGCGCACCAGACGGATGTAGAAGGGCGAGATCTGGGCGTGCTTCAGCCAGCGGCCCCAGAGAAAATCCCGGCGGCGCACCTTATAGCCCGCAACGTCGGTGGGTGCCTCGAGCACGATGTGCTGCATCTCGGCAGCCAGGCCGGGAGTGACGCGCTCGTCCGCGTCCAGCAGGAAAACCCATGGATATTTGAACCGGCAGCCGAGCAGAGCGGCATTGCGATGGGCCGCGTAGTTGTCGAAGACACGCTGCTGCACCCTGGCGCCGCAGCCTTCTGCAATTGCGACTGTCTGGTCGGTGCTGTAGGAGTCGAACACGTGCACATCGTCTGACCACGCGACCGATGCAAGGCAGCCGGGCAGATCCTCCTCCTCATTTTTGGTCAGGATGAGAATGGAGATCATGGCGCGACCTCGGCGGCAAAACCCGGGACGAAGTCTGAAAGCGCATGGCGAAGACCGTGTATGTCTTCTTCAAAGCCGTGCTGCCGGATAATGGCGAGACCGGCTTTGCCCATGGAACGGGCACGGCCCGGCGTTTCGAGGACGTCCCGTAGAGCATTCGCAAGCGCGGCGATGTCGCCAGCGGGGAAAACCCTGCCGTTGACCCCATCCTGCACGAGGTCCGCCTGGCAGCCCACGTCATCGGAGACGACGACGGCACGGGCCGCGTCCATGACCTCATTGACGATCAGGCCCCAGGGCTCGTGGATGGACGGCAGCACGAATACATCGGATAGCGCGAAGTATCCGGGGAGCTCGGTCTGATTCTTGAAGCCAAGGAAGCGGATGTCGGCGGCATGGGCTGATGAAGCAGCCTGCGCTTCGAGCGACGCACGCTGTTCGCCGTCGCCGATGATGACGAGGTATGCATCCGAGCCAGCCGCGCGCATTTGCCGCCAGGCTTCGATCAGGTCGCCGCAGCGCTTGCGTGCCTGAAGCTTCGAGGCGAACAGGATGACAGGCCGGCCGGCAGCGAGGCCAAGCTCCGCGCGTAGAATTTCTGTGCGGGATTCAGCTTCTGCTGCTTTGCGCTGAAAGAATGCATTGTCGACGGCGTAGGGCATGGCGTAAATCGGGACATCCGGACCCATGTAGCGACGCCAGTACGCCGCGTTGGCAGTACCGATGGCGAGAACTCCGCTGACATGCCTGCGCAGGACGTTAAAGAAGGTATCTTTCGCCAGCATCTTCAGGCCGGACCGCTCGCGGTCATGCAGGGTCGATTCAGCGCGGAGCAGCAAGGGAATGTCGAGCATGCTGGCCGAGAAGATGACACGCAAAGCGTTGATGGTGTGGTAGCCGTGCACCCACACGGCATCAAAGCCGCCGGTGCGCAGCCGGTCGAAGATGCCATAGCTGAAAGGCCGCGCGAAGCCCAGGCCGTCCGGGCCGGGAAGGTGCGGAAGGAATTCATACCGGTAGCCGTCGAGAAGAGGGACATCCCATTCGACTTTGACCTTGAAGCCTTCATCGACAAATTCGCGGACTGAGTGATCGCTCGAAAAGAAGACGTGCAGATCGATATCCGGTTCCTGGGCGATGCGCCGCAGGAGGGGTGCCTGGTACTGGATGGGATGGCTTACGAAATACGCAAGCCGCAGGGGTCGCGATGGAGGCGCGAGGCTCATCCCGTCCGACCTGCCAGCGTGCCGGCTTGTGTCTCACTGGAAAACGGAGAGTGTGCTGGTGACAGGTACAAATAGGTGGTCGGAAACTTAGACGCTGAAGTGGAGAGAGTCATGCGCGCGCAGGTATGATGGTAGCATTGCCGGCCGGCAGGTTGACCTTCATACGCATTGCTGGACGGCTGCCCTAGAAATTCCAGACTGGTGTTGCTTTTTGCTTCCGAATCCCACCGCTAACCTGATTGAAGAACCACGCCGTGCGCCTTTGCCTGCGGCGAAGCGGGTGCTGATTTACCGGCTTGGCAGCCTGGGAGATACGGTGATCTCGCTTCCCTGCCTGCACCTGATCGCGCGTGCGTTTCCTGATGCGGAGCGGTCAATGCTGACGAATGTCCCGGTGAACGCTACAGCGCCGGCAGCTGCCGCGGTCCTGGGAAACTCCGGGCTGGTGCATCGCTATTTCGACTACCCGGTGCATACGCGGAACGTTTTCCTGCTGGGCCGGCTGGCTCTCACGCTGCGACGCTACAAGCCGGATGTACTGATTTACCTGGCTGCGCCGCGCGGAGAGGCAGCGCTGGATCGCGATGTTCGCTTTTTCAGGCTGTGCGGCATTCGCAGTATTTACGGTCTGCCGACCGGCGAACTGGCGCTTAACCTGCAGGATGCGAAGACCGGCCTGGCAGAATCGGAGGCGCATCGACTGGCACGAACACTTCGGTCGCTGGGCGATGCGCGGCTGCAGGATCCGGCAAGCTGGGACCTGCACTTGACACGGGAAGAACTGGCATTTGGCGAGGAGACGGCTGCGTCATTTGCCGGTAATCCCTATATTGTCTGCGCACCCGGATGCAAGGCGCAGGCAAATGACTGGGAGGACCAGAACTGGTCGTCTTTTCTGTCACAACTTTCGGCGAAACTACCGAACCTGGGCCTGCTGATGACCGGGGCGGCGTCGGACTTCGAACGAAATGCGCAGCTGGCGCGATCCTGGAAAGGCCGCGCGCTCAATATTTCCGGAACGACCGGGCCCCGGCAGGCAGCGGCCATACTCGTGCACGCCGCGATGTATGTGGGTCCAGACAGCGGGCCGATGCATATTGCCGCGGCTACCGGGACCCCGTGCGTGGCAATCTTCTCCGCGCGGAATCCTGCCGGAATCTGGTTTCCGAACAGTTACCAGGGCGCGCCGCAGCACCACACACTCTTTCATCGGACCGAATGCTCGCCGTGCGGCCTGGTGACGTGTGTGGCGGAGAAGAAGCGCTGTATTTTGTCGATACAGCCGACCGAGCCGCTGGCATTTGCAATGCGCATTCTGGAACCGGCGTTCCGTACGCAATCGCTGACGCAACACTCCTGAGCCCGGTATTGAAGCGTTTGAATGTCTTCAGGGTGCACCAACAGTGCGCCAATCGCCTTGAAGCCGTTTAGAATGCCACTACGATGCCTGATTCGTTGAGCAGCAGTCCATCTTCCCCGGAACAACACGGTTACGCCCCGGACCTGGCGCAGGTCGACCCGCCGAGCAGTTTTGGGCGGATAGCCATGCGTGTGCTTGCGGCAGCGATCGTAGCCGGCGCGCTGGTGGCTGCATGGTTCTATTTTGGCCAGCGCGGTGCCATTGCGAACGGGGACGTAGCCCGCATTACGCTCTACCCGATCCACAATGCGATGTCCGGGGGCGGCGACGAGCAGGGCATGCAGGGGCAGAACCAGGGGTACGACCAGCTGATCGTGTTTGCACAGATTCATGTCCACAACCTGAGCAAGGTGCCGCTGACGATTCTCGAACTGCAGGGTAACGTGACGATGCAGGATGCGACGGAATCGACGAGCCTGGCAGCCAGCCAGACTGATGCGAATCGATTATTCGGCGCCTATCCAAAGCTGGCGCCGCTGCGCATGGACCCGCTCCTGCGCGATACCGTAATCCCGCCGGGCCAGACGGTCGAGGGTATGCTGGTCTTCAATTACTCGATGAACAAGGCACAGTGGGAGCAGCGGAAAAAGTTTGAAGTGAACGTGACCTTCGACAATGGCATGATCATTCATCTCGACGGCTCCCACGTCTAGTGTGGCGCTCATAGAAGCAAGTCATGATCCAGCGAAAGTGAATTGAAACTCAAGAGCTTAGGCGGCGACTCTTCCATGCGCAGATGGCTGCTTCAAATTCCCCAGGATGTTCATTACGCAGTCCGCCAACTCAGGCTGGCTCCCGTCTTCACGCTCACCGTTGTGTTGACTCTGGGACTCGGCATCGGTGCGACGACGGCAATTTTCTCGCTCATTCACGCGGTTATGCTCAAGTCGCTACCGGTCGCTGATCCGGAGCACCTGTACCGGATAGGTGCCGACAAAGCCTGCTGCGCAACCGGCAAACTGCAGGGCGACTGGGAGCGCTTCTCCTATTCGCTGTACAAGCGGGTCGAACAGTCGGCGCCGCAGTTCGACAACATTGCTGCCTTCCAGGGAAACGCAGGTGTCCTGAGCGTGCGGGACAGTGCAGCCAATGCACAGGCCCGGCCACTGCTGGGTGAATACGTCAGCGGCAACTACTTCCAGACATTTGGACTGCAGGCTTTTGCCGGACGCCTGTTCAGCCGCGACGACGATCGTGCCGGGTCTCCCCCGGTTGCCGTGTTGAGCTATCGCACCTGGCAGCAGGAGTATCACGGCAGCGCGTCAGCGATCGGCGCCACCGTTAATATCGAAACGCATCCGTTCACCTTGGTCGGCGTAGCACCACCGGGCTTTTATGGGGAGACGCTGAGCGCTACTCCCACGGAAATCTGGGTGCCGCTTGAGAGCGAATACCTGATCGATGGCAAGGCTGCCTTCAACCTGATCCCGTCGCAGGCCTGGCTGCACCTGATCGGCCACCTGCGACCGGGGGCGCAAACCGACGGAACGCCTGCGGAGCTGACCGCCGTACTGCAGCGCTGGCTGATGACAGAAGCGGCGCTGCCCGCGCAGAACCGCCCGCAGTCGCCGCAGGAGCTGGCGCGACAGACCATCCAGCTGGCGCCTGGCGGCGCGGGCATCGGCACCATGCGGGATACGTACGCCGGCAGTCTACGGCTGCTGTTTGGATTGTGCGTCGCGGTACTGCTGATCGCCTGCGCGAATATCGCGAACGTACTGCTGGCGCGCGGTATGGCCCGGCGCAGCCAGGTAGCCCTGCAGCTGGCGCTGGGAGCTTCGCGTAAACGGATACTGCAACAGGCGGTCACGGAAACCTGTGTCATCGCATTGCTGGGCGGCCTGCTGGGGATCGGGCTGGCGTGGTCCGGCGCAAGGATGGTGCTGAAGCTGGCTTTCCGTCATGCGACCACGACGTCGATCGATGTACGGCCGTCGCTGCCGGTGCTCGCTTTCTGCATCGGACTGTCGCTGCTGACCGGGCTGCTGTTTGGTGCAGTGCCGGCGTGGCTGGCCTCGCGTACCGACCCGATCGAATCGCTGCGGGGAGCAAACCGCACCACGCACAACCGTGGGTCCCTGCCGCAGAAGCTGCTGATCGTTATGCAGGCAGCGCTGTCCGTGGTGCTGATCGCGCTGGCAGGGATGCTGACCCACAGCATGATGAACCTGCAGACGCAAGACCTGGGGTTTGCGACTGCGGGCCGTGTCAGTGTGCAGCTAGAACCGCCGCTGGCCGATTACACGCTCGACCAGCTAACAGTGAAATATCGCGAGCTTGAAGAACGTCTCTCCTCGATTCCCGGCGTAAAGAGTGTAAGCCTGGGGCTGAATGGGCCGGTTGCCGGCGGATGGAAAGAGACGATCGTCACGCCGGGCGAAGCAGTGCCACGGCTGGATGGAACACGAAGTGCTCGCTGGAACAGGGTGAGCCCGCAGTATTTTGCGACCATTGGTCTGCCGCTGCTGGAAGGCCGGACGATCCTCGCTTCAGACTCAGCGGACACGCGCGGCGTAGCAGTTGTGAACCAGGCCTTTGCGAAGAGGTTCTTTCCAAATGAGCCGGCCATCGGGAAACACTTCGGCCTCGGACTGCCGGCTTACAGCAGCGCGCTCGAAATCGTCGGGGTGGTGCGCGATGCGAAATCCGGCGACCTGCGGCAGCCACCCCAGCCGATGGCTTATGGCGCATTGACGCAACACATCGCGTTCGCAGAAGAAACCCTGCAGGCAGACGACAAGTGGGACCACTTCATCAACGACGTGCAGCTCTCGATTCGCGGCAACCTGGGCGAACTGGAGCCCGGGATCCGCGAAGCCTTCCGGCAGGTCGATCCTAACTTTGCCATCATCCGCATCGCGCCGCTGCAGCAACTGGTGGATACACAGTTTGACCAGCAGAATACCGTCGCCCGTTTGAGCAGCCTGTTCGGCTTGCTCGCGCTGGTGTTGGCGACCGTTGGGCTCTACGGGGTCACGGCGTACACGGTCGCGCGGCGCACCAGTGAGATTGGTGTGCGTATGGCGCTGGGCGCGAATCGCTGGAACATCCTCGGGCTGGTCTTCCGCGGAGCGTTTCTGCAGGTGGCGATCGGGTTGGCAATGGGCGTGCCGGTCGCGATCGGACTCGGCAGAATGCTCGCGGCAAATCTTTACCATGTGGGACTACTGGATCGGCCGGCACTGGCGACGGCCATCGGCACGCTTGTAATGGGCGCATTCCTCGCGAGTGCGATCCCTGCACGGCGGGCAGCGGGAATTGATCCGGTGCAGGCGCTGCGGGCGGAATAAGTTGCCTGACCTGGCTCTTGAAGCGAACCCCGACAAATCGATTATGCGTGAAGCGGGCAGCAGGCGCTGCCGACGCCTTAGACTGGAGTCATGCAGCGAGTCGTCATTGCCGGAGCAGGTGTCATCGGTCTAGCGACGGCGCTGGAACTGGCCGGGCGCGGTCACCGGGTGACGGTCTTCGAGCGCGGCAAGGCACTTCGCGAAGCGTCATGGGCAGCGGCCGGTATGCTGGCGGCCGGTGACCCGGAGAATGCGCCAGGGCTGGGCGAGTTTGCCAGGTTCAGCCGCGATCTGTATCCGGCATTTCTTGAGCGTTTGCAGGATCTGACCGGCATCCCGGTGCCCATGCGGACGACACATACGCTGCAGCTGGTCGATGGCGCAGATGATTCAGGCCGCGACGAAGCGAAGAACACAATTTCGAATGATGAGGCAAGGCGACGCATACACGGTCTCCAAGTGCCTCCCGGCTGGCGAGCGCTCTGGCTGGAAGAACAATCGTTTGACCCGCGCGACCTTTGCCGGGCACTGCGGGCGGCGGTGGGAGCGGCGGGCATTCGGCTGATCGAGGACACAGCCGTTGTGTCTTCCTGCAGGTCCAGGTCCAACGACCGCGCCAGTGTGCTCGAGGTGACGACACAGGCCGGCACCGTCGAAGCCGACACAATGGTGGTGTCGACGGGCGCGTGGGGAGCGGCGGCCGCCGCCAGCGGCCGGGACCTGCATACGCTGCCTGCAGGCTCAATCGAGCCGAGGAAAGGCCAGATGCTTCGGGTGCGTCAGCCTGAGGGCACGTCGCTGACAACCGTGCTTCGCTCGCCGAGCATTTACATCGTGCCGCGCGGCAATGGCAGCCTGGTTGTGGGCGCGACCGTGGAGGATGCAGGCTTTGATCGGACCATCCATGACGACGCAACCGAGTGGCTTCTTCGAGAGGCCGCGCAGCTGTGGTGGCCAATAGCCGGGGTGACTCCGGAGCATATTGAGGAAGTGTGGACCGGGATTCGCCCCGCGACGGCGGATGCGTTGCCGATCATCGGATCATTGAAACATGAGTATGAGTGGCCGAAGGTAATTTTCGCGACCGGGCATTATCGCAATGGCATCCTGCTTGCGCCGGGGACAGCGCGCCTGGTGGGAGAGCTGGTGAGCGATGAAGAGGTCGATATCGACATTACTGTATTTAGCCCGCGCCGGATGATGACTTCGTCCGAAATGGACGCATCCAATCCCTGTTCCCATGACAAGGAAACCAGCGCTGCGCTATAACAGGAGTTCAGCGTTGACAGACAGAAGAATTGCCACCCTGCGTGGCGCAAGAGCAGATACAGAGTTGAAGGAGAAGTAAGAATATGGCGACAGCAGCACCAGCCAAGGGACTCGAAGGAATTGTGGCCGCAAGCTCCGGCATTTGCTGGATAGACGGCGAAGCGGGCGTACTTTCCTATCGCGGCATCGATATACACGAACTCGCCGGCAAATCCGACTTCGAGCAGACCACTTATCTTCTCTGGCACGGTAAATTACCGAGTGCAAGTGAGCTTGCTGAATTTCGCAGGCACCTGGCAGAGTCACGCGTGATGCATCCGCAGATGAATGAATTGCTGGGCGGTTTTCCCAAGGATGCAACGCCGATGGAAGTGCTGCGCACTGCGGTTTCGCGTCTGTCGGTCTATGACGATGACGAAGCCAGCAATTCGCATGACGCGAATGTGCGCAAGTCGTTCCGGCTCACTTCGCAGATCGCAATGATCGTCGCGAATTACGATCGCATTCGTAAAGGTAAGCCGGTGGTTGAAGCCGACAAGTCGCTTTCGCACGCGGGCAATTTTCTGTGGATGCTGACCGGCGAGAAACCGTCCGAGACAGCGACGAAGACACTGGATATCGCGCTGATCCTGCATGCCGACCACGAGCTGAATGCGTCGACATTTGCCGCACGCGTCATCGCGGCAACGCTGGCAGATATGCACTCTGCCATTACCGGCGCCATCGGTGCGCTGAAGGGGCCGCTGCATGGCGGTGCGAACGAAGCTGTGATGCGCATGCTGCAGGCCGTTGACAAGTCCGGCGAAGACGCGGTCGAACATGTAAAGAAAATGCTGGCGAATAAAGAGAAGGTGTCCGGCTTTGGCCATCGCGTGTACAAGACCGAAGACCCGCGTGCCACGCACCTGCGCCGCATGAGCGAAGAGCTGGGCAAGTCGTCAGGCAATTCGAAGTGGTTCGATATGTCGCGCGCGATCGAGCTTTATATCAAGCAGGAAAAGAAGCTGAATGCGAATGTCGATTTCTACTCTGCCTCGACGTATACGACACTCGGCATTGACATCGATCTGTTCACGCCGATCTTTGCGGTAAGCCGTATCGCCGGATGGGCCGCGCATGTGATTGAGCAGCATGATGACAACCGGCTGATCCGCCCACGCGCAGAGTACATCGGGCCGGAATACCCGGCGCCATACATTCCGATTGAAGAGCGTAAATAGCTGAAGCGAAGATAAAAGCGGATGAAGACCAACAGGCCTTCATCTGCTTTTTTGTGTCGCTTACTTGGTAGAGGGCACAGCTGTTGCGCTGGCTGCTGTTTTGGGCTGAGTGTTGCTGGCTTCTTCCCGGTTCGCAGGATTCGCGACTGAGCCAACGCGGCAGGCCGATGGCACGTTCGTCATCTGCTTGGCGAAGACGCGGAAGCTTGGCGTGCCGGGCCTTAGAGTCGACCAGTAGCTCGAACGCGCCAGCAACGGCTTGTGCTGATCAATCAACTGGTTCTCCAGAATTTTTACGCCGCACTCGAGGTTATTGCGGGGTTGGAGAATCGTCTTCGCAGGATCCTTTGCGGGAAGGTTCCTGTCCTTCTCATAATCGAAGTCGCAGCCGTAGCGCTTGGCGTCCATGTAGGTGAGCTGGAGCAATCCTTCGCTGTGCACCATACCCTTGGTGACGTCGTCCTTGACCGCAACTTCGGGCTCGGTATGGCGAACGTTTGTCGTTGGTTCCAGGCCGGCTTCCGCACCGGCGAGAGCTTGAAAGAAGTAAGCCCAGTAGGCGCGCTTGTCGCCGTTGCTCATGGTGTTGAAGCGCGGACAGTAGGCACGTACGTCGCGTGCGACTGCCGGGGACAGAAGCTGCGGAGGCAGGGCTTCTTCGACGATGCGGTCCCAGGCGGGATCCCATGTTGTGCCGCCGAGTTCGGCGCGCTTCACGTCGATCGGCGTAGGCGGTGCCTGCTTGATTTCCTTCGTCGCAGTGTTGACCGGCGGAGGAGGCGCGGTGTGCTGATGACAGCCTGTCATCAGCAGCAGCACCGCAACGCCCGTGATCTGGGTAATCTTCGTTTGTCTCATGCTGTTTCGTCTGCTCAGATGCGGAAACAAGCGGACGGGCAGCGGCATGTTCCCATTTTGCGAAGCAATGCGATTCGAAGATTACTTTCGTATCGCCGCGGAAGGCCTAAATTTTCGGGGCCCAGCCCTTCTCGTAATCGCGGCCCCACATCTTCATCGCTTCGGAGTCATTCTGAATTTTGCCGTTCTCCGGATCGGTGTGCAGTGCACGCTTGACGGCGTAGGCGATGTTCGACAACTGGAGTGTCGTCACTGAAACATTGCCAACACTCACCGGAGCGTTGAGCTTCTCACCTTTGCGAATGCCGTTGATGAAGTTTGCGAAGTGGGCGTCGGTCATCGAATCGGCGCCGACCAGGTCGGATGACGAGGTGTCTTTGCCGGTGTCGAACTCGCTGGTTTTCTTGCCCTTGAGGTCATAGATTTCGTAGCCATCGCGATCGACGACCACTGTCCCGGTGGTGCCCATGATGGCTGAGCCGCGCTCCCGGTTGTAGAACTTCATCCCCTGGCAGCACTTGCCTTCCCAGTCGATCAGCTTGTCGGGATACTCAAAGCTCGTCACGAGAGTGTCATAGAACTGCCAGTCGTCTTTAAAGTGATAGCGGCCGCCGGAGGCAGTGACGCGCTCGGGAAATTGGACATCCATTGCCCAGCGGCAGACGTCGACTTCGTGTGTGCCATTGTTCAACGCTTCGCCCGTGCCCCAGGTCCTGAACCAGTGCCAGTTATAGGGCTGCACGTTGTCTTTGTAGGGCTGGCGCGGCGCCGGGCCCTGCCACAAATCCCAGTCGAGCTGCGGCGGAACAGGCGCGTCTTTGCCGACGCCGATCGATTTGCGCGTGTTCACATACCAGGCCTTGGCATAGTACGGGCGACCGATCAGGCCGTTATGAATCTTGTCTACAATCTCGATGGTATGCGGAGACGAGCGCTGCTGCGTACCCATCTGTACCAGTTTCTGATACTTTTTCTGCGCTTCGACAAGCATGGCGCCTTCGGCCGGGTTGTGGCTGCACGGCTTCTCGACATAAACATGCTTGCCTGCCTGCAGTCCGAGGATCGCCATGGGTGTGTGCCAGTGGTCGGGTGTGGCGATGGTGATGGCGTCCACGTCCTTCTGCTGCAGGATCTTGCGAAAATCGGTGCTGGTTGCAGGAGCGTCACCCAGGGCCTTCTGCGTGGCGTCGGCAAACCTCTTCAGCGTATTGCTGTCCACGTCGCAGATATGCGTGATGCGGGCTGACTTTTTATTGGCCTGCAGTGACGACAAGTGAGCGTAGGCGCGGCTGTTCAAACCAATGACAGCAAAGTTGAGCCGGTCGTTCGAGCCCATGATCTGCGCATAGCTTTTCGCCGTCGATGCGACAGCAAGCCCTGCCGTGCCAACGGCGAGGGTGTCGATAAATTCACGTCGTGTGATGGTCATAATTTCTTCCTGATTTTTAAGTAGAGTCAGCTTCGGTTGACGTAACGTCGTCAGCAGCTGATACCGGCCTTGACCAGCGTTTTTTTCAAGCCGTCCATGCTGATACGGGTCGAGGCTTCGGGCGTGCCGGCGCCTCTCCAGTGTGTTTCCAGGCTTAACGCGTAATGGAAGCCGTCGCGTTTGAGCGCCTTCAGTTGGACGACCCAGTCGATGACACCGGCGCCTACAGGTGCCCATTCATATTTGTGTTCTGACGGATACGTCACGTCCTTGCAATGGCAGTGGCCGATGCGCTCCTTTGGCAAAAGGTCATAGCCATTGGGATACGGCTTGCTGAAAAGCGCGGCGGCGTTACCGGGGTCCCAGTTGAGCATGAAGTTTTTATTGGGCACGGCGGCCAGCGTGGCTGCGGCTTCTTCACCGGTCGCGGTGTTGCACGACATTTCATTTTCGAGCAGCAGGATGAGGTTATCTTTGGCGCAGCGATCTGCGGCCTCGCGCAGTTTGGCATTGATGGCAGCGCGGTAAGGCTTCTGATCGGTGAGACGCCAGTAGTCGAAGCAGCGGATGCGATCGGTACCGAAGGAATGGGCCAGCTTGATGCAGTGTTCGAGGAGTTCGTCCTGTGCGTGGGCGTCAAAATCCGCATTGAACTGATCGCGCTTTTCGCTTTGCGGCGAGCGCGGCGCACCGGGCCAGTCGGTTTTGAAGAGCGGACTGGCGATGTCGGTTACGCGCAGCTTGTGTTCGGCGAGAATTTTTTTGGCGTCTGTGATCTGCTGCGGAGTGAGCTCGGTTATGTTCTTGTTCCACATGCCTCGCAGCTCGATCCACTGCAGCCCAAAATCCTGCGAAGCGATTTTGCAGGCTTTTTCAAAGTCCTGATCGATCTCGTCATTAATGACGGCGAGTTTGAATGGACAGGAACCGGTCATTGCTGCTTCGCCAAAAAAACTGGCGGGCAGCAGGGTGCCCATGCCAGCCATTCCGATGCCGGCAAGAATTTCTCGTCGTGTATAGCGCATTGATTTCCCCATTGCGTTTAAACGTTTTTCTTTTGCGCATCCATCATGCGACATCGGCAAGGCTTTCGTCACCTTGGTGGAGTGTGGGGCGGAAGGAATTGTGGAAGAAGGCAGATAGTTTTTATCGGCGGGGCGCATTACGCAGCGCTGCATTCTCGGCTTCGAGCGTTTCCAGGCGGCGACGCATCGGCGCGAGAATATCCGCCAGTTCTTCTTCGGAGTAGCGGGCAGTAATGTGTTGCTGACAGTTCCAGTCGAAGGCTTCGATGTGGATGGTAATGGCGCGTTCCGCCGGAGTTGTCTCCTGAGGGGCGCGCAGTTTTGTGATCCATTGCGCGGCCTCGGGCGTGCCTTCATGAATGGCCGCGTGGCCGAGAATTTTGAGGCGGCTCTGGGTGGCGTAGTCCATGAGGAAAAGAGCGACGCGATCGTCGTGGAGCAGGTTGCCGACACTAATGTATTGCTTGTTCCCGCGTAGATCGGCAAAGCCGATCGTCTGGTCGTCGATGACCTGCAGAAGGCCCCTGGGGCCACCGCGGTATTGCATGTAGGGCCATCCGGTTTCTGTGACGGACGCCATGTAGAAACCGTCGCGCTGCTCGATGAACGTGCGCTCGGAGACGGTGAGATGGTCACCGAAGTCGGCTGAGCGCTCGACGCGTTCATAAGAGGAGCGACTGCCGTGCCGCACCTGCTGCTGTTTGACCAGCGGGGTAAAGGCGACCTCTGCGAAACGTCGGCCCATGGTGTGCTCCGGAGTATTTGCGGTGAACGCAGGCTGTAGGTCGTTCTCCCTCAGCCTGGTTGTTCATGCGAGATCTTACTCAATTCTATGAAAAGTTCTACTCCAGCGCGTCTCGTCGAAGAAATGTATTGCTTCGTGGATGGTGGATGAAGCGCGGTCGGTCAGGGGAGGGTGTTCGTCGCTGGATTCCGGCATGGCGATTGACCAGTACACCAGCAGCGGCCGGCCCACAATATTCTCGCGCGGAACGAATCCCCAGTAGCGGCTGTCGAGACTGTTGTCGCGATTATCGCCCATGGCAAAGTACTTGCCCGGAGGAATTACCAGATCGTTGCCCTGTAGACAGGCTGGCAGCAGTTCAGCCCACTCCGGAGTAACTCCGAGATGCTCTTTGGGGGAGATGAGGGGGAAATCGTCGACATAGGGATCATAAGTCGCATAGGTAGTTTTCGCGGCGTACGGCTCCGTCTGCGCGACACCGTTGAGGTAGACGATCCCGTTCCGCAGATGAAGCCGGTCGCCAGGTATACCGATAACTCGTTTCACCAGGTGGCTATGCTCGCCGTTCGCATCCGCGACCGGCTTGAAGAAGACAATGACGTCTCCTCGCCTGATGTCTCGATGGGGCATGAATGGCATGGCGCTCGAGGACTCGAGATTGACGCGCTCGACCATCACGTGGTCGCCGACCAGCAGCGTACTGGCCATGGAGGACGAAGGAATCATAAAGTTTTGAAAGAGGAATGTCAGCGCGAAGAGGCCGATCGCGACGATGCTGCAGATCGAGGCCAGACCTTCGAGCGGCGTCTCCTTTTCAGGCTCTGGTTCCGCTGTCCGTTTGGTCATCGCATTCCGTTGATCATCTGTCGTCATATGTCAATAAATCTACACCGCCGGGGTACACGGCCCGGCGGTGCACTGGATCGTAATGAGCTTTACTTCTTGGCGCTGGCTGGCGGAACAATGCCATTCATGCGGAGGTATTCAACCATCTGGCCGTAGTGGTCGTTGGCATGGGCGAGGCAATAGGTGGCGGCGCCGGCGCGGGTCATCGCTTCTTCACCCTTGCCCATCACGGCGAAGGCGTTCTCCGGGGTGATGGTGGCGACGGCCTTGTCCGCGAAGGCGAAGGAATCCTTGAGCGCCTGCACCAGCTGATCTTTGGTCTTCAGGGACTTGACCTGGTCGCGGCTCATGGGGACGGGCATGCCGAAGCCTGCGAAGAATCCATAGTTGGCGCCAATAAGGTGCTGCACCTGGCCGCCGAAGGTGCGGACGCCGGTAAAGGTACCTGCGCTGGCGGGGGGTGCGAAGTCATATTTCTCTGCGGGCATGGCTTCGGCCGCGCTGATGATTTCTTCCTGGACCTGCTTGAACAGGTCGCCGTAGACCTTGGCCGGCGAGTCTACCTGCTGCTTCATGCTAGTGGCGGCGGAGGTTTCGGGCATTCCGCCTGGTTCCTGAGCGAATGCGTTTGTCACGGTCAAAAGCGCTCCGCAGAGGAGCGCGCTACACAGAATGGAACTTTTCATCGTGGTATCTCCAGAACGGGAAAGCCCGTTGCGGCAATGAGCGTATCAGAAGCGGGGTGGGAAGTAGAATAAGAGCAGGAGAAAGTACATGCGCCGCGTTTATATGGATTCGAATGCGACTACGCCACTTGCACCGGAAGTTTTTGCGGCGATGAAGCCGTATTTCACGGAGCAATTCGGCAATGCATCGTCCATCCACTACTTCGGCCAGAGGGCGCGTGGGGCTGTCGAAAATGCGCGCGAGCAGGTGGCTGCGCTCTTCCACTGCCGGGCATCGGAGATTGTGTTTACAAGCGGAGGCACGGAGGGCGACAACCTGGCCCTGTTCGGTTTGGTAAAGCCGGGCGACCACCTGATTACGACGTCGATTGAGCATCACGCGGTGCTGCATGCCGCCGAGCGGCTGCGGGACCGCGGCGTGGCCGTTACCTTTCTGCCGGTGGATGAGCAGGGTGTGGTCTCGCCGACGGACGTGCGGGCGGCACTGCGGCCGGAGACCAGCATGATCAGTGTGATGATGGCGAACAACGAGACTGGCGCGTTGCAGCCGGTGGCGGAGATTGGCAGGATTGCCCAGGAAGCCGACGTCTGTTTCCACACCGATGCTGTGCAGACCGCAGGCAAGGTGACGATCGATGTTGCCGCGATCGGCTGTGACCTGCTGACTATTTCCGGGCACAAGATGCATGCGCCGCAGGGCGTGGGGGCATTGTTTGTGCGGCGAGGTACGCAGCTGGAGCCGCTGTTCTTCGGCGGTACGCACGAGCGCCAGCGACGGGCTGGAACGGAAAATCTGCCGGGCATTGTCGCGCTCGGCAAGGCGGCGGAGATGGCGGTGGCCGGGCTGTCGAGCGGCGCGGCGGCAAAGATGTGCGTGCTGCGTGATCGGCTGGAGCAGGGGATCCTGGCGCTGGTCGACGAGTGCGGCGTGAATGGCGGTGCGGTCGAGAGGGTGCCGAATACCACGAATATCTGGTTCGATCATCTGGAGGGAGAGGCACTGGTAATCTCGCTTGACCTGAAGGGACTGGCGGTTTCGGGTGGATCAGCGTGTGCTTCGGGAGCGGCGGAGCCTTCGCATGTCTTGTCGGCGATGAGTATTCCAGCTGCGCGGGCCAGGGCTAGTCTGCGCTTCAGTATCGACAAGTCAACGACAGAGTCGGATATCGACTTCGCGCTCGAAGTGGTCCCGCAGGCGGTACAGCGGCTGCGCGAGTTGTCGCCTGTTTACGGCAAGGCTGCGGCAGCGCCGGCGAGCGGTTCGATACAGATGGGGTTGTGATGGATTCTGCACGAACAAATCGGGGCAAGACGATTGCTGTAGCGATGTCGGGTGGCGTGGATTCGTCCGCTGTTGCGGCGATGTTGCAGGCCGAAGGCTACAACCTGATCGGCCTGACGCTCCAGTTATGGAATCAGCGCCGGCTGGCAGGCCGCGAGGGCATGCCGGAGCAGGTGCAGGGTCGCTGCTGCTCGATCGACGACGTGTACGACGCGCGGCGCGTGGCGGAAGAGATTGGCATCCCGTACTACCTGGTGAATCAGCAGGATCGCTTTGAGCGCGATGTCGTTAAGCCGTTTGTGAGCGAGTATCTTGCCGGACGTACGCCGATTCCCTGCTCGCTATGCAACAACCACCTGAAGTTTGATCAACTGCTGCTGACCGCGCGGCAGATTGGTGCGGACATGATTGCAACCGGCCACTATGCTCGTAATCATTACGATGCGGAGCGCGGCCGCTGGATCCTTAAACGGCCTGCCGACACCAGCAAGGACCAGACGTATTTTCTGTTTGGCCTCACGCAGGAACAGTTGGCGCACACACTGTTTCCCCTCGGCGAATATCAGAAGCCGCGGGTGCGTGAAATTGCGCGCGAACATAACCTGGCACTGGCCGGCAAGCCGGATTCACAGGAGATCTGCTTCATTCCGGGCGGCGATTACAAGCAATTCATCGATGCCTATCTCGATGAGAAGGGCGAGGCTCTGCCTGATACGGCGGGCGAGCTGGTGACGGCCGGCGGCGCGGTCAAGGGTGGACACACGGGCATTCACAACTTCACGGTGGGCCAGCGCAAGGGTCTCGGACTGGCGTCTCCCGATCCGCTTTACGTGCTGCAGATTGATCCAGTTTCAAACCGCGTCACGGTTGGGTCTGAGCAGGAGTTGCTATCGAAGAAACTGGTCGCACGGCAGTTGAACTGGATCAGCGTCGACGCATTGCGCGAGCCGGCCCGGGCGCGGATCAAGATCCGCCACCGCCACGAACCGGCGTGGGCGACGCTGGCGATGACCGGTGAAGACGAAGTGACGGCGACCTTCGATGAGCCCGCACGAGCAATCACACCGGGCCAGTCGGCAGTCTTCTACCAGGGTGACGAGGTCCTGGGCGGCGGCTGGATCTCGTAGGCACATCGCCAACGGCGGTACTGCGCGTACGCCGAAAAGCGCTTCGTGCGTCTGCGGAGATTGCCGGGTGCCGTGGATTCCAACGATTGTCGAAGTGATGAAAGATCGATAAGCACGAGCTTTGTTTTCGGCTGCTGGATTTTCACGAGGCGCCAGGGTGATGAATGTGAATTGTATCCATGGCTGAGTTGCAGACGATTCCGGTGAACAGCACTCTTCTCGACAATCCGATGTGGTCGGCGCTCACTACTGTCCAAAGCCATCTTGCGGAAGGCAATGACCTCGCCCGGCGTTACCCTCCGGAAGTGTCGCCTTTCGGTGCGGTCCGCGAGCATTCAGCTGAGGCGTTCGCAGCCGTCGAACACATTGTGGGCGACGACACGGTGGCGCTGTCTTTTTCTCAGCGACCTTTACTGCCGCGTCCATGGGAGATTGTGCTCGAGATCGATTGCCTGCAGATGATTTGTGACATGTCGCCTGGTCGTGAGGCTTCCGATTCAACAGGTATACGCCAGCTGAACCTTGAGGACGTGCCCGAGATGCTGGCGCTGACCAGGCTGACTGAGCCCGGGCCGTTCCGCGAACGAACAATCGAGATGGGGACCTATCTTGGCATGCATGCGGTGATCGACGGGCGGGAAACGTTGATTGCCATGGCGGGCGAGCGCCTGCACATGACCGGCTTCACCGAGGTGAGCGCGGTGTGCACGCATCGAGATTTTCGCGGGCGGGGCTATGGCAATGCGCTGGTGTCGGCGGTGGTCTCGGCGATAGCGAAGCGCGGTGAGACGGCGATCCTGCATGTGAAGTCCGAAAACGCCGCTGCGGTCAGGGTCTATGAACGACTGGGATTTTCGGTGCGTGCGCGGACTTTGCTGGCGGCGATCAAGCGGGCCGGCTAAAGCCGGTCCGCGGAGTTGCGCAACAGAGAAGACCGGAGATTTAGCGGCGGTCGTTCAGTGCGGCTGCTGCGCGGTCGCGAACGAAGCGGGCGGCCGCTGCACTTGCATCTTCGGGCGTGGTCTCGGTGATGGAGGCAGAGCGCGTCTCGTTTGCGACGATCCGATTGACGGCATCCTGTAGCGAAGTATCCGAGCCGGTCGCTACAGGGCGGGGCGTATCCGCAGTGGGCGTTACGGACCGCAGCGGCGATCCTGTCGGCGCTGGCGCGACCGAAACCCGCGAAGGTGCAGGAATGCGCGCAGCGGCTGGCCTGGCGACCCCGGACTCCTTGACCCGCAGTGTATCGAGACCGGCGCGCAGCCCGTTCAAAACGCCGCTTACCTGCCGCAAAGGAGCAGAGATGCCGCGCTCCACCGCTGCTCCGGCGTGAGCGATCGAATTAAGGGCGCCAGTGACCATACCATCGGCGCGGGCGGTCTGTTTGCGCGTGCGCTCCGTAACGTCTTCGACAACGGTCTTGACGTTTTCCGTCTGCGCCTTGAGTGTGTTGGAGACGTCGACCAGGTTTGAGGCGATCTTCTTGACCTGAGGGGTTAGATCTTCCATCAGCCCGCGCGAGTTCTGCATGAGCGGCAGAACGTGATCTTCTATTTTCTCGGTGAGGGCGTGAATCTTTTTCTGCGTCTCCCGCAACCCAAGAAACATGCCGAGCAGAACGCCGGCCTGCAGCAAAACGCCGATTCCAGTCACGATGGTGAAGACGAGCTCTACAATTTGTGTGTCCGTGTGCATCGGTGTCTGTTCTCTCGATCGGCGCTTTGCCGCAACGTTTCATGCTGCGTTTAACAGAAGTTAGATGAGGTTGTCGCCCGGTGTTTCGCGATAGGTGCGAACCCCTGCTTCAACTGCAGCGTTTACCTTATCAGACTGTTCCTGAACGGCCTGACGACCATGTTCGATGGGGCTGGAACCGGCAGTTCCCTTGTAGGCGTCCTTGCCTGCGTCGACCGCGGCAGAGAACTTGTTGACCTGTTCGGTGGCTACCTGGCGACCACGATCGACGTACTGATCCCACTGTGCGCGACCCTTGTCGACGAGGTCCTTGCTCTTGTCGACATACTGGCTGACCTGTTCCTTGCTCTTGTCGACGTACTGGTTGACTTGGTCCGCTGCCTGGCGTGTGCGCTGCTTTACCTGCTCCGTTTTTTCGCGGGCCTGTGCAGCGATTTCATCGCGTGTCTGGTCACCGGACTTAGGAGCGTAAAGAACACCAACGACTGCGCCGATACCAAGACCGGCTAAAAACCATCCAAAGCCACCCGACTTTTCTTCTGACATGAGGCTATCTCCTTGCATCCGTTTCGGTTCCCGGGTCGCGCCTGATAGTACCAAACAGGCAGCCGCCGGGTAAACCACTTGTGTGTCATGTAAGAAGATGCCGCTTTGTGTTAATCCGCTGCCAGTGAACACTGCTCTGCGTGCGAACGGGTAACGTACCGTCTTTCGGGCCTGTTGCCCTTCGTTCGCCAGTGAACGAGCGGGTTACCCGACAAAGGCGGGTCAGGCGAAATTTCCTCTGTGACAGGGGCATGCTGCGCTGGGTACACGGCTCCGTCAAACGACGGGATGACCTTCGCGTCCATCGAAGAATCGAGAGCAGAGTCGCTTGCATCTACCGACTGCGGGCTGCCATGAAGATGGCTGAGGGGTGAGCTTTGAGTTTTGCGCAGCTATCCGTAAGATGAGCCCAGACCCATACAAAAGACCCACACAAAAAGAGCGCATGACGGACCCCAGGACAGCCGCCCCTCAAGGCTATATCTCGATCACACTTCATGCGCATCTGCCGTATGTCATCCACCATGGAAGCTGGCCGCACGGGATGGAATGGCTACTCGAGGCAGCGGCGGAATCGTATCTTCCTCTGCTACGAATTTTCCGTAACCTGGAGCGAGACGGGATTACGCTGGCAGCGAATATCAACTTGTCGCCGATCCTGCTGGAGCAGCTGGCCCACCCGTCGTTCCAGGCAGAGTTTCCGAAATATCTGCAGCGCAAGATCGATGCAGCGATTGAAGACGAGACGCTTTTCCGGCAGACCGGGGAGGCCCATATTGCCGAGACGGCTCGCTTCTGGCAGGCCTTCTATCGCCAGGCGCTTGAGGAATATGAGGCACTTGGGCAGGATATTGTCGGCAGCTTCCGCTATTTTGACGAGACCGGCCAAATCGAGCTGATTACCTCTGCTGCGACGCACGGCTACCTGCCGCTGCTGGGCAATGACGAGAGTTGCATTGCGCAGATCAAGACCGGAGTCGCCACGCACCAGCGGCACCTGGGCAAGCATCCGCGGGGCATATGGATTCCGGAATGCGGCTACCGCCCAGCAGGTGTCTGGCACCAGCCGGTCGTTTCCGAAGGACATCAGGCGGCGCCCCCGCCGAGCGACCGCGTGGGGACAGAAGAGGTGGTAGCGCTCGGCGGTCTGCGCTACTTTTTCGTCGATACGCACCTGGTGGAGCGGTCCATGCGTTTTACTCCATATGAGCGGCAGCCGCGCGGCGCGTTGACCGGGCTTGAGGAAAAGGCCCTGGGCGACGTGTACCACCCCTACTTTGTGGATGGCCCGCTGGCCTATCGCAATCCCGTGGCCGCATTCCCGCGTGACCCGCGTACGGGGCTACAGGTATGGAGCGGCGAGCAGGGGTATCCCGGTGACGGCGAGTATCTGGATTTCCATAAGAAGCGGTGGCCGGGCGGTCATCGCTACTGGCGGGTGACCGATGCGCGAATAGACCTGGGGATGAAGGAACCGTATGCCCCGGAGCGCGCGATCGCCCGCACCGTGGCGCATGCGGAGCATTTTGCCGGCCTGGTGCTCGAGGCTCTGAAGGACCAGTTGAACGAAGAGCAGCCGCCAATCCTTTCGGCACCGTTTGATGCGGAGCTCTTTGGACATTGGTGGTTTGAGGGGCCAATCTGGCTGGAAGCGGTCGCACGAGCTTTCGCAAAGACTGATATGCCTGTCTCCCTGACTACCGCGGGTAAATATCTTGATCGTCATGCACCGGCCGGCTTTCTCGATCTGCCGGAAGGGTCATGGGGCAAGAACGGGAGCCATGAGGTCTGGCTGAACCCAGAGACGTCCTGGACGTGGGCGCAGATCTACGCGGCAGAGGAGCGGGTGCGCGTGCTGGCATCCCGCGATGTATGGCGGGACGGTGGCCTGGGAGAGCGAATTATGCGGCAGCTTTGCCGTGAGCTGCTGCTGCTGGAGTCGTCGGACTGGCAGTTCCTGATCACGACGGAAGCAGCGCGCGATTATGCGGAATCGCGATTCACGACGCACCTGGACCAGCTGAAGGTGCTCGAGAGCGTGTGGAACGAATTTGCGACGACAGGAGGGCTCGGCCCGGATGCGCATGGAAGGCTGCATGCGATCGAAGACCGCGACAATATCTTCCCGGATATCGACCCGGGATTGTGGGCCAGGCGGGAGATGCCTGGTTAAGGATGGCAACAAGAAAAGGGCCGCGCAAGCGGCCCTTTTCTTGTTGGGTCTGTCAAACAGTGATCAGGAGGCAGCCGAGACGCTGCCGGTAATGACGACCACGCCGGTACCGGACGGCGTGACTACCTGGATGCTGACGTTGTGGGTGATCGGGTTGGTCCCACTGACCGGCTTGGTGGGAGTGGTGGTGATGGTGTACGCCGCAGAGCCCACCGCACTCTGGTTGTATCCCGACGCCGTGGCGATAGCGTTGATGGTCTCTGCTGCTGTCACCGGGATGGCGGTGGAGTATTTAGTCGATGCTGTCGTTGGCGCGCTGCCGTTGGTGGTGTAGTAAATGGTCGCCCCGGGAGTAGAGTCCGAGATGCTCACAGTCGTGCCGCTCGTCACTGCGCTCGCACCCGGAGTGAATGTGGGTGTAGCCGCCGTTCCGAGTATCGGCTGGGTGGGCGTGGTGCCACCGCCGCCGCAACCGATATTGGCCGTCAGCACCACGAAGAGCAGCATGCCGAGCATACTGCGCCAGGCACGCCGCCTTGCCGGGATGCCGAAGAACAGGAAGCAGGCCAGCGCCGCCGAGCCGCCCGCATACCAGAGCCGCTTGCTGTTGTTGGAGGCCGACGCGGTCGCTGCGACATTGATGGTGACCTGCGCTGTTGCCAGGCCATTGACTGTGACCGATCCAGGCGTGACGCTGCAGGTGATCCCGGCGGTCGGGCTGGCGCAGCTGAGGTTGACGGCTGCGTTGAAGCCACTCTCGGAGGCCAGGTTGACGGTCGCCGTTCCGGAGGCCCCGGCAGCAATCGACACTACCTGGTTCTGCGAAGCGAGTGTGAAGTCACTCTGGTCGACCGCTACAGTTGCCGGGGTAGACGTGGATGAAATGTACGTGGTGTCGCCTGAGTAGGCAGCGACGAACTGGTTTGAACCGCCGTATGCGCTATAGCCGTTAAGGATGGTGGACGCGGTTGCTGTCCCAGAGGACCCAGCGGTCAATGCTGCCTGCGCGATTTCGGTGGTGTTGCTGAAGAAGGTCACGACGCCGGTTGGCGCAACCGATCCATTTCCGGTAACAGTGGCCGTCAGAGTGATGGGGGTGACGTTATTGCCGGAGGCTGCGCTGGCAGTCAGCGTTGTATTGCTGACCGCGAGTGAGCCTGCTGCCGTGGAGAACGTTGTCTGTCCGGTGGCAGCGTTCCAGTTACCATCGCCTGCGTAGCTCGCGGTGATGGCGGTTACGCCGGAGGGAACGCTTGGGAACGCCACCGTCGCGATACTGTAGGTGTTGGTCCCGCCTGCGTTGTTTGAGCCGGCTGAGAATGGCGCAAGCGTACCGGTCTGCGTCTGGCTGCCGAGGGTAACGGTTACGGTTCCAGTCGGAGCCGCACCGGTGGAAAGATATTGCAGCAATACTTCAACGGTGAGACCGCCACCGACCTGCTGGCTTCCGAGGAGACTCGTACTGCTGGCGAGGACAGGTTGAATACCAACATTCGGCGTGCCCTTGCCGATGGTGAAAGTGATGGGGGTCGCACTTGAAGCTTTGTTGAAGCTGGCGTCCCCTGAGTAGGCAGCACTGATGCTGTGCGAACCGACACCAAAGTTGCCTGTGGACCACTCGGCGATGCCCTGGGTGTTCAGAGCCACGGTCGCCGTGCCTCCGCTGCCTGTGTCGGTGAAGGTAGCTGAACCGGTCGCAATGCCATCTGTTGCAAGCGGAATCTGTCCGCCGAGGGAAGCTCCAGACGCCTGGGTGACGCTGGTGCCGACCGGCTGGATGTCTACAGCGATGGGCGTGCCGTACGGATAGGTCGTTCCGTTAACAATGTAGGCCGGTACCGCATTGCCGCTGGCGTTGATCGCGGTCTCGAAGCCGGTGAGGTTAAGGTTGCTGTTTTCGGCCGTGACGGTAATCGATTGCGGAGCAGACGAGCTGGCCGCCGCCGTCCCGTTTCCGCCGTAGTTGGCAGTAATGGTGTAGGTGCCGCCGGGCAGTGCGTTGGTTGCAAGGGTTGCGACACCGTTGGTGCCGACGGTGGCGAAGTTCAGACCCTTGTTGCTGGGAAGCGGTGCAGACGACACGAATGCGACGTCGCCCGTGGTGGCGCCGGTGACCGTGGCCGTAAGCGTCTCGGTTGCGCCGTGAGTGATGGTCGCGGGCGAAAGTGCGAGTGAAACCCCGGATGAGGTGAAGGTTACCTTGTTCCAGTTGTTGACCAGGGCGTTGGCATCGACCGAACCGAGGCCGGTGGCCAGGTCGTATCCGGCGGCAGCGGAGTAGTCGCCGGCCGAGTAGTTGCCGTCAGAACCAAGCACACATGCTGTGAGATCGGTAGCGTTCGGGTCGCACGGCTCGTTATTGCTGCCGGTCGTCACGTCATGAAAAACAGCCGGGAACTGCTTGGCCAGCGGGTAGAGGACATAATCCGCCTGGCCCTGCGCACCATATTTCTGGTTGACGAGTGCCATGATGCCGGCAAAGGCAGGGCTCGAGGCCGAGGTGCCGCCGACGCCATAGACTGTCTCCGGTGAGGCCGTCTGGCCGTCGCTGTTACAGTCTCCCGGATTGAAGCAGATGACATACGAACTGTAGTTGAGACCGTTCGCCGCGAAGAGTGAGACGTCTGGCAGGTCGCGTGCGCTGTCGGCCGGGGTCAGCGCCGACTGGAAAGCCGGTTTGGGATAGCCCGCAACGCAGTTTCCATTCACATCGAACGTCGCGCAAGCACTGGCGCCACCGCTGCCGCCGGCCGGCTGGTTCAGACCCTGGACGGTGTAATAGTTGGTATCGCCGGACGCCACGGCGGCAATATTGAAGCCGTACTGGCTGTCATTCCAAGGCTGCTCAGGGATGGTCTTGAGAATAGAGGTCACGGGTGTATCGCTGGTGCCGGCTGCCCAGTAGGTATTGAAGCTGGCAGGCACGCTGTTCATGGGAGTAGAGGCGTAGTCGCTGTAAAAGAAGTCAGTACCGCCGACGGCTACATTGTATGGCGTAGAGGCAAATCCATTGACGGCGAGGCCGTACGTGGGAGACGCGTCATTCCCGTTGTAGCAGCCTTCGGAGCCAGAGTCGCCGGTCGAGACCATGACCGTCTGACCCTGGGCCGCGGCCTGTTCCCACAGCGAGTTGTAGAAGGCGTTTTCGGTCGCGCCAAGTGCCTGCTCGCAGGCGCCAAAGCTGATGCTCAGAACGGTCGCGGTATCGTCGTCTACGGCACGCTGGGCTGCCAGGTCGAGACCGTTATTCAAGGTTGTGTCTGCCGCGATATAGAGATCGACCGTAGCGGCCTGGGCAACGGCGCCTGACCACTCCACGTCGAGGTAGGCTTCGACGGCATCTCCATTTACGCCGGGATCAGTGCCATCGATGATGACATTGGGTGGATTGGCGGGCAGGCTGAACAGCTTGCGGAAGTTGTTGACCAGGTTCAGGTCGATGTTCGAATCGTTGATGATGCCGATGGTCTGGCCGGTCCCGGTAATGCCGGCCGTGGTCAGCGGGGTGGTGTCATACTGGACAGCGAAATCGCCAGGCGCGACGAAAAAGGCTTCGCCGGTAGTGCCGAAAGGATAGTTCCAGAGCGGCTTGGCCTTGTGCGTCACGGGATTGTACGTTGCAGCTCCCTGTTGCTTGAGCTGCGCTTTGGGGCGGAAATCGTTCATCCGGACAACGCCGCCGACGACTGGCGCGAGCGCTGTGGGGATCTGCGGATTAGTGGCGTTGGCGTAGTGAGTCTGGCCATTCACGACGTACTTATGAATCTGGGTATTGAAGGCCGAGTTGACCTGCCCGGCGGTTCCGGAGAACTCGATCGTCGATTTGGCACGGGACAGCTTGCCGACCGTAAAACCCTGTGTCTGCAGCCAGGCGGTGACGGTCTGGACATCGGAATCAGCCGGGCCGTACTGCTTCGCAATCTGGTCAGGAGTGAGCCACTTGTGGAAGTTGGCTGAACCCTTCTGATGGATATCTGCGATGTAGGACTTGAGGGCAGCTTCGCGATCAGCCGGCCGCTTGATCAGCAGCTGCATGCGGGGGGTCTGGAGTGACTCATCGACCAGGCCGCGGTCAAAGGCGGCTTTGGCCAGGGGGTGCACATTGCCACGCAGCGTTGTGCGCTGGCTGTTTTCCACCTGCTGCTGAATCTGTGGAACGGCGGCGGGTGTCGCGGTCTGGGCTGGTGCACCAAGCGCAGTCGCCAGAATGCCGGCACCGACGCCAATAAGGGACAGGGAGAGCGAACGGGTCGCTCGAACTACATCTTGTAACATGGCCATCCTCAAGAACATCTATGGAACGCGTGATCCCTTGCGCATCTCACTCCGGCGCAACACTCTCAAACTGTGAAGAGAGTGTACCTTCCTGCTCTCACTTGCTTGAGAAGAAGGAGTTTGGAGGTTATTCAACCCGATAACTGACTACTGGATCGTCTTCGGTTCCTATGCCTGGAACTCGTTGTCTGACTGTGACACGGACATCGCGTACAAAGTTGCGACGAACGTGGAATTTTAAACTCAAAAGTTGTACAGGCCGTTTGACACTGCTGCAATGCACCTTTAGTTTCGGAACAAGTCTAACCATCGTGGCCGGGAACGCCTTCCGGTCTTTCTGTGTGCTTCGTCGTATTGTTACGGCTGTCGTCTTTTTTTGCTGCTGTCGCACGCACCTGATGTGCGTTTCGTATCAAGGAGTACGTTTTGCCCACTCGCACCCGACGCACCACTTGTATTGCCTCGCTTGTACTCGCTGCTACCTGCCTGAGTGCCATGCCCACCCTCCTGTATGCGGCTGGTCCTGACCTGGCTGCGCAGCAGCTTAGCAGTTTTGAAAAACGTGTGACAACGAAAGTGTTACCAAACGGTCTGACCCTGCTGGTCTGCGAACGGCCCGAGGCTCCGGTCTTCTCGTATTACACGATGGTGAATGCCGGAGACGGCAACGATCCTGGCGGACAGTCGGGACTGGCGCACATGTTCGAACATCTGGCTTTCAAAGGGACCGAGGACATCGGCACGACGAACTGGCCAGAGGAGAAGGTCGCGCTGGCTAAAGTAGAGGCCGCCCACCAGGCGTATGACGTGGAGTACCGCAAGCGCGTCGGGCAGGATCCAGCGAAGGTCAAGCAGTTGCACCAGGATTTCGAAGAGGCAGTCGCCGCTGCGCAGAAGTTCGTAATCCCGAACCAGTTTTCGCAGATCGCGGAGCAGGCGGGCGCAACCGGTATCAATGCCGAGACGTCGCTCGATTCGACCCAGTACTTCTGGAGCATGCCGGTCAACGCGTTCCAGCTCTGGGCCTACATGGAGAGCGATCGCATTGCCCATCCTGTGCCGCGCGAATTCTACAAGGAACGCGATGTGGTGATGGAAGAGCGCCGGATGCGTGTCGATTCATCGCCCGTTGGACGCATGCTGGAACAGTTCGCCGCAGCTGCCTTTGTGGCTTCGCCGTATCATCGGCCGAATGTGGGATGGGAGTCGGAAATCAGCCAGGTATCGGCGACCGACGCTGCTGCTTTCCATGCGAAGTATTATGTGCCCGCGAACATCGTGATTGCCGTGGTCGGCGATGTGAAGGCGACAGAAGTGATGCCGGTGCTGGAGAAGTATTTCGGAACAATTCCGGCCGGGCCGAAGCCTGAGCCATCGGCAACCGTGGAGCCGCCGCAGACGGCGGAGAAATCGGTGATCATCCGCGAAGCGACACAGCCGTTCTATGTCGAGGGCTACCATCGCGGCGATTATCTCGATCCGGATGATGCGGTGTATGACGCCATCAGCGACATACTTTCGAATGGCCGCACTTCCCGCATGTATCGCTCGCTCGTGCGCGATCAGCAAATTGCGGCTGAGGCTGCAGGCTTCGGCGGCTTTCCGGGTGACAAGTATCCCGGACTTTTTGTTCTCTACGCCGTGCCGCTGCCGGAGCATACGCCCGAGCAGATGCGGACGGCCATTCACAAGGAAATTGATCGCTTGAAAACGCAGGATGTCACAGACGAAGAGATGGCAACGTTCAAGACGCGCGCACGCGCCGACCTGCTGCGCGGCCTGGGCAACAACGAAGGTCTTGCCGGCAGCCTCGCTTCGTACCAGACACGCTTTGGCGACTGGCGCGAACTGTTTCTGGAGTTGAACAAAATCGACAAGGTGACCAAGGCGGATATCCGGCGCGTTGCCGCAAAAACCTTTGCCGAAGGCAACAGAACGTATGCCGAGATCGAGACTGTAACACCTGACGGTCCTGATGCCACGCCTGCGGCGGCGCCAGCGAAAGGAGGTGCACAGTGAATCATTTTTCGTTTAGACAGATGAGTGCTGCTTCCCTTCTTGTATGTGCACTCGGTCTCATGCCAGCGGGCATCGCGCAGACTGCAACGCAGGCACACCCGTGGAAGTCGATCGCGATTCCGCCGCTGCCGACCTTCCATCCCCAGCAGCCGAAACGAATCGAGTTGAAGAACGGGATCGTGATTTTCCTGCAGGAAGATCATGAGCTGCCTTTCGTGGACGGCTTCATCGAGATGCATGGCGGTGGTCGCAACCTGCCTGCGTCAAAGGCCGGCATGATCGAACTCTACAGCCAGTCATGGCGCACGAGCGGCACCGCTACAAAGAGTGGCGATCAGCTCGATGACATTCTCGAAGCCAAGGCGGCGAAGGTAGAGACGAGCGCTGATGTCGATTCAACGTCGGTCTCATGGTCTAGCCTGAGCGATGACTTCGACCAGGTCTTCGGCATTGCTGTCGATGTCCTGGAACATCCCAAGTTCGACAAGCAAAAGCTCGCACTTGCAAAACAGCAGATGGCTGCCGGCATTGTGAGGCGCAATGACGATGCAGAGGAAATTGCGGGCCGCGAAGCTGCCAAGCTGATTTACGGTGCCCAGAGCCCCTACGGGCGCGTGCCTGAGCTATCGACGGTCATGGGCGTCACACTGACGGACCTCGAAGACTTTCACAAGAAGACAGTGATTCCGAACGGCATGATCATCGGTGTCTCGGGCGACTTTGACTCTGCCGCGATGGAGAAGAAGCTTCGGACCGCATTCGAGTCTCTGCCGAAAAGTACGCCGATCGAGACGCCGACAGAAGCTTTTCCCGGACCGAAGCCCGGGGTGTATTCCGTAACGAAGACCGACGTGGACCAGAGCAACGTATGGGTGCTGGGCCTGGGTACGGAGCGGAAGAATCCTGACTACTATGCGCTGCAGGTGATGAACGAGGTCTTCAGCGGAGGCTTTGGTTCGCGGCTGGTGCAGATCGTACGCACCAAGATGGGCCTGGCCTACTCCGTGGGCGGCGCGTACGGAGCATCTTACGATCATCCGGGCGTGTTCTATACGGCAGCGTCGACCAAGAGCACATCCACGATTGAAACGGCACAGGCACTGTTGCAACAGATTAATGACCTGAAATCGCAGCCATTCACGGATGCCGAATTGCGCCGGGCGAAGGATAACCTGCTGAACTCATTCGTCTTCCACTATGACTCAAAGGACAAGCTGTTGACGGAGCAGGCGAAGCTTGAATTCTATGGCTATCCGGCGGACTTCATCGACAAGTATCACGATGCCATCGAGAAGGTGACGCCTGCAGATCTCGAGCGCGTGGCGAGGAAATATATCGATCCTCAAAAGCTCGCGATCCTGGTGGTGGGCAACACGCCGACTTTTGGTGAACCTCTTACCAAGCTGGGTTCTGTGCAGTCGGTCGACATCACCATTCCGATGCCGCCGGGCATGCACGGCCCGGGACCGCAGGGTCCGCCGCCGCCGCAAACGGACGCACCCTCAAAGGAGCCACAATAATGCAGCTCGCCATTGTGATCATGGCCGCAGGCAAAGGCACGCGGCTGAAGTCAACCCGGCCCAAGGTGCTGCATGAGATTGGCGGCAAGCCGCTGCTGGCGCACGTGATTCGCGCGGCCTCGCAGGTGGTGCCGCCGTCCGATATTTTCGTGATCATCGGCCACCAGGCCGAGCGGGTACAGGCCGCAGTCACAGCGACCGGCGTGAACTTCGTGACGCAGGAGGAGCAGCGAGGAACGGGCCATGCGATACAGACGGTGCAGAGTGCCGTGCGCAACTATGAGAACATTCTCGTGCTCTCCGGCGATGTGCCCCTGATACGCGATGTGACGATCCGCGAACTGCGCGACTTTCATCTTCAGCAGCGCGGCGCGATGACGATTCTGACGGCAGAGCCATCCGACCCGACGGGTTACGGCCGTGTGCTGCGCAGCGACCCGCGTCAGCCTGAGGTGGAAGCGATCATCGAGCAGAAGGCGCTTTCGCCGCTGCAGATGCAGTTGACCGAGATCAATTCCGGGATTTACGCGTTCGCGACCAAGCCGCTCTTCGCGCATATCGGCGAACTGCAGACTGCGAATGCGCACGCCGAATACTACCTGACCGACATGGCGAGCCTGCTGGTTGAAGCGGGTGAACGCGTGGTCGCGCTGACAGTCCACCAGTGGACCGAGGTATTGGGCGCGAACACGATTGAAGAAATGATGGAGCTCGACGCGGCGCAGCATTTCCGCAAGGCGAAGGAACTGATGGCCAATGGTGTCACTATTTTTCGGCCGGATACGACGGTGATCGATGAAGATGTGACGGTTGGTCCCGACACGATTCTTGAACCATATGTGCAGTTACTGGGCACGACGACGGTGGGCTCAGAGAGCCGGATTCGTTCCCACTCGGTGATTGAAAATACGACGATCGGCGATCACGTTACTATCCGCAATGGCTCGATTGTCACGGGCTCGACGATTGGGAATGGAGCGCTCATTGGCCCGTATGCGCACATTCGGCCGGAGTCGGAAATTGGCGAAGGCGCGCATGTCGGCAACTTTGTTGAGACCAAGAAGGCGCATCTCGGTGCCGGGGCCAAGGCGAACCATCTTAGCTACCTGGGCGATGCGGAGATCGGCGCAGGAAGCAATATCGGCGCCGGCACCATTACCTGTAACTATGACGGTGTCAATAAGCATCGCACGGTGATTGGTGAAAATGTCTTCATCGGCAGCAACTCCGCCATGGTGGCGCCGATTGCTATCGGCAATGGCGCCTATGTTGCGGCTGGTTCGACACTGACTGAGGATGTGCCGGAAGATGCGCTGGCGCTCGGGCGGGCACGCCAGACAAATAAAGATGGCTGGGCGAGGAAAAAACGGGCGCGCCGCGGCTAGAGGCTATCTTGTAGAGTTATCGAGATTCAGGCGGCTTCGGCGCGGCGGTCGGCATGGCCGGTCAGCACGTTACGCATCCTGATGCGTGCGCACAGCAGCGTCCGCTCCACCTGCTGCCTCGGCAGTTCGAGAAGTTCCGCCACCTTCTCCGCTGGATAGCCCTCGACATCACGCAGCAGAAAAACGATGCGCTCATTTGGCGGCAGTTCCTTCAAGGCCTCTTCCAGTTCGGTGCGCTTTACGTTTCGGCCACTGAGACCGGTGCCTGCAGCAGCTTCGACTGAGGGAGCCACTTCGTCGATCGGCAGGCGCTGACGAAGTTCGTCGACCATGGCGGTGTCGACGCCTTTCGCGTCGGGCTCTTCGCTCTTATGAAAGGCGCGCACGAAAGTGTCGG
>CAZZZL010000013.1:0-85589 GCA_964658655.1 uncultured Acetobacteraceae bacterium
CTCGACTGTCTTACCTGAAACAGCATCCGGCACGCCCGCTGCACCAAGCTTGAAGGCAACCTCGGCCCCAACCTGCTCCGGTCCGAGAAGTTTTTCAGAAAAGGCATAGCCGCCGCCGTCCAGGCTCTTTCCTTCCTCAAATTTATCTCCGTCCTTGTAAATGCCGTTCACGTTGAATACCGAGGCTAAGTTGACGGGAGTGGTGCCAGTAAGGATTGGCGATACCATAACACTCACCTTTGCACTGTGCGACACGTTGCCCGACTCTGCCTTGATCGTCACTTCTGCAGTCTGCTTACCGGCCGACGGGCTCGCGACCATCGTCATCACACTCGATCCCCGAGTAATTGCCGGATTGAATGATGCCTTTAAGCCCTCGGGTAGTCCAGTTGCGCTCAAGTGAATATCTCCGCTGAATTTACCTCGTGGCATGATAGTCAACCTGCTCTCGGCACTGCGGCCCTGTGAGATCGAAACGGTTGGAGCTGCGGACAATGTAAAATCCGGCTCCCCTGCGTTGGGCGAAGGTAAAACGTCATACAGTGGCTGAACCTGCCTGAGTTCAGGGTTTTCTTCGGCGACAGAAATAGCCAGGATGCGTATCTTGTCATTCTTCGGTAGCTTGAGAGTTTTTGTCCCGCTTGGCAGATCGATAGCGTAACTGAATAAATACGAATAGGAGTACGCTACATTCTTGCCTGTCGCGTCGTGATGGTGACTGCTATACCACGCGAGGTCCGCACGCTTGATATACCCCGGAGTCAGGCCGGTCATCTCGCCATAACTATCGCGACCGGCGATAGCTGAACTCCACGACCGATTGTCCCACTGACCAACATACCCACCCCAGTTTTCGATATCGAGTTGAGCTTTCCTCGTTCCAGCCTCGAACGTTGCCTTCTGATCACCATTGGTCGAAGCAGCCAGCAGATAGACGCGGTTGAAGTCACCTGCGGGCAACGCGATCGTCTGACCCCGGGCAGTGATGGCGTCCGGAGTACCTGTCTTCGACGGGGCGAGTTGAAAGGTTACGTCGTTAAATTTGATCTGCGCCGGCAGCATCTCTGCCGGCAGCGAATTGCCCTTTCCATCAAATCCTGTAGTTGAGTGATCACCGTCATCGGTCGCAGTCGCGACATCATACTTCAGGTTGACGGGCTGAGATTCAATGTCCGCCGCCTTTGCGCTCGGCGGAGCCAGCTTCAATGCAAAAGCGCGCGGCTGGTAGGCTCCAAACGATGCTACCAATGCGCCACCGTCCAGCGTCGCCTCTCCAAGCGGCTGCTCCTGGCCATTGACCTCTCGAGCGCTCGCGATGGACGCGGCGAAAGTCACTCGCACATCTTCCTGTGGCTTTCCATCGAGTTCGACAAGACGCACGATCACCTCATCACTGCGCTCGGCTTTCTTCACTGCCATGACACGGATGCGAGGATTGCTGACCTTCAACAATGAGAAGCTTTTGCCCAGCGACCCCGCATGCTTTTCAGTTGCAAAACCGATGAGCGGAGCATTGAGTCTCTGCGCCTGCCAGTCCGTCTGCGAAGCGCGCCACCCGTCTGCATGACCGGCAATCCCATATACAAATTCGTGATGACCAATATCTTGTGTTCCCTGGTCCGCATAGCCTCCTGAAGTTCCGGGGGTACGAATCAGGGTAAGACGGATCGTGTGGTCATTCGGCTTGTCGGAACCGTTCTTGCAGTCTGTCAGAATCGTCGCCCCGAACTTATCGCTCATGTCAGTCAGATCGATCCATTGATGCGAAGGCACCTCGAATTTTTTCGGCTGCGCGGTAGGTCTTTGAATCGTACCGATATCCCAGTTGTACGTAGCCATTTCATTCGAAGCTGTAAGCGGAAAGGTAGCCTTCAGGTTTGTCTCTTTCGTGTTCCAGTCAATGACATTCCCAAATTCAACGCGCTTTCCCGCGTCCCCGGCGGCCAGACTGATGGTCTGCGTGAAACGTGAGCCGGCACTTTCGCGGGTTACCTCAATCGCCACGCGCGCCGGGCCATTCTCCACGACTCGTATCTTCGCCGGACCGGACACGTAAGCCTTCGGCGCTGACTGTTCCTGTGACCAATCCATATTCCATGCGGGCCATTGCCCAGGATTGTCATACGACAGCGCAAGCCTGGCCGGTGCCGCGAGCAACTCCCGCTTCGTAGTTTTATCAAAGGTGCTGGCAACGTCGCCGTCCGCATTCAGCGTCACGTGGTAGTACTCATTTTCCAGATCATTCTGGGTGACGCGGAGTGTCGTCTCGCCGCTGGCCACTGCTCCCGGCACTACGTCATATACGGCGTAAGCAACCGATGGCAGATGTGCAGGAAAGACAACTTTTCCGTTGGATATCTGTGCAGGGACTTCCTTACCATCAGGCGTGACGACGTGTGCTTCTTTCGGTGTGCCGTCAGGAAAATCAATGTGCGCCTCCACCAGGTCTTCGCGTTCTATATTCAGCGGGTTGAACACTACGATCGGCGTGCCCTTCACTTGCGTATCGAGCGAAGACGAAATTCCCTCTGCCGAATCCTTCAAGACATCGGCAAACTGGTTCAGCGCAATCACGTCATCGTTCCATGCGAATTCATAAGACTTCGGTGTCGCCGTGCCTGCAGCCAGGTCATGGAAATGCGCTGCCATGGCGAGTGTCCATGCATCGTTCAGTCGCTGTTGCGGATACGGTCTCGCGCCCAGCCACGTGGCAGCGACAGCAGACTTCTCCGCCGCGTCCGCCAGCAGTTCCTCTTTGCGGATCCAGCGCTTCTGGTACGCCTGCGAGGTGAGCGAACCGGCGGAATGATTCGTCAATTCCAACTCACCCGTGTACCGTGGAAGCGCCGCCGTCTCTGCCGGCGTTATATCGCGGAACATCTGGTCAGCAGTAGCTGAGATCACGTGCACCGGCCCTTCACCAACCTTGACTGCCGGATACGCCGGATGTTCATTCATGGAAAAGAACACCGCATTCGCTGGCGGCATCTCGACTTTACCCTTCGTGACAATGGCCTCAAGTCGCTTCACTGACTCTTCATCCGGTGAGCCGCCAATGTCGCCCGTTCCGTAATAGTGATAGTCCGTGAAAACGCCTGTCGCTTTGCCGTTGCCCTGCACTCGTGCAGCCCAGTCATGCTGATATCTTTGTTGCCCATGCTCCCTTTGAGCATGCATCAGAGCGGACTGCTCTGCAGACAGGCTTAGATAATCATCGATTGTCTGCTGGTCGATTGGCTTGCCGCTCGCGTGTAGTTTCTCTGCACTCTCCGTAAGTTTTCCCAGCTTGGCCTGCACATCTGCAAGCGCAGGGTTTGGATGATCAGCAGGCAACGGCGTGCTCAGGTCGCTGGATATGCGTCCGTTGTAACTTCCCGGGTTGACGGCTGCCAGCACATTCGACCCATCGGGTCCAACCCATACGCCAACATTAAATGGCGTGCCTTCTGGCGTATTCTCAATCGACTCTGGACCACCCACACTCGCCGAAGAACCCCAGCTCAGCTTCTGTGTCGAAAATCCTTTGACTCCGCTGTGCGCGAGGATAGATGGAAGCGAAGCCGGGAAGCCAAAGCAATCCGGCAGCATATACTCTTCACTGCTCTTTCCTAACTCATCCTGGAACCAGATATTGCCGTATAAGATCTGCCGAATAATCGCCTCGGCGCTCGGCGCGTTCACATCGCCTTCTTCCATGGACGAGCCCGCTGGAAACCATCGTCCGGCGGCAACGTACTTCTGCATTCGCTTGAAATCGGCCGGGTAATACTCCTTCATCAGCCGATAGCGATTTGCGCCGCTGAAGTTGAAAATATAGTGTGGGTACGTATCGATCAGGCTGAAGTTCGCCGTCATCGTTTTCTTTAAATACTCGTTGATCACCTGCGGATATTCCCAGCGCCATTCCGTATCGAGATGCGCGTACCCGACGGCGTAAAGCGTCGGCTGCTTGCTAAGATCTGGTTGCTCCGCCGTCTGCATGCCCGTCGTCTGTGCGCCGGTTGCCGTAACGGCGAGGAGTGCCAGCAGGTTGAAGCCAAGAGTATTGCGAAGTCGCGTCATCATCCATCCTGATCGGGGTTATAGGTCGTGAGTATTGCGTGCGGTTGTTAGCTTTGGCCTCGAACACTTCAGCAGTAGGGTTCACGGGAATTGTAAATAGAAATTCCTGCGCATCCGAAGATACGCAGGAATGCCATGCTATTTCTATTGCTAAAACGAGATGTTCCCACTGACCTGGAGAATCCTTGGGAAGTTAGTCTGGCCGGAGCCCACCGTGCCAAACCCGCTCCATCCTGAACCGGCCTGATATTGCGCAGGTCCGGCACCCGGATTGGTGTTTGGTCCGCCAAAAAGAACAGAGTTCATGGTGTTGAATGCATCCAGTTTCAAAGTAAACAGGTATTTGTCTCCGTGGATTGGTGTGGTCTTCTGCACCGACGTATCGAGCGTCGGAATGGTCGGATTGCGAACTTGCGCGCTTGTGCCGGATAGATACGCGAGGCCATAGGTGGGCAGTTGTTGGAAGCAGCTTGAGTTACCGGAGAACCAGCGTCCCTGTCCAACAGACGTGCCGCCCTTGGGCTTGTAGCTTGTTCCGGGGCACACATAGGAATAGCCGGTCGGTACACTTACCGGCGTTCCGCTCTGCGCATTGAAGACCCCGCTCGCCGTCCAGCCATTTACCAGCAGGCCAAGAACCGGCCCCGGATTGGAATACAGCATCGCGCCGCGGCCCACCGGCAGATCCCATACGCCTGTGGCAGACACCACGTGCGTGCGGTCGGTTCCTGCAAGCCAGTGCTGCTGGGTAGCGTCCTGGTACGGCCAGCCATTCTGATAACCATCGCCATTGATGGTCTTCGAATACGTATAGGACGATTGCAGGCTGAGCCCATGCCCGGTGCGTCCATAGACGCGCTTGTCTACCTTGACCTCCAACCCGTCATACCAGTTGCGGCCTTGCGGTGAATTGTACTGCCCCACCAGCCCGTTACCGCCGGGCGAGCAGTACTGTGACAAAGGCAGCAGCAGCGCGACCGCTGAAACGGTTGTGCCCGTTCCGCACTGCCCTGGCCCCGAGATACCGGCCACGCCATAGTAAGGATTCGGAACCTGCTGGTTATAGATCTGCGGATTTGCGATCACAGCTTTTATCTGCGGCAAAGTCGCCGTGCCATTGATCCACAGGAACGTTCGCAGCCGGCTCGAATAATTACCGGCAAACCTCGCGTCCAGCACCCACCCTCCCGGCAACTCGCGTTGAAAGCCGAGTGAAAGGATCTGCTCCATCGGGATTTTGCGGTTCGGGAAGTCAACCTGAACGCCGCCGTTTCCAACGTCCGTCAATAATCCGAGACTGTTACCAATAGGCTGGTTCAACCCGCTCGCGAACGGCGCACCACTCCTGAAGTTGCTGGTAGGTGTATTACCTCCATCTGTCGATGCGGTGTAGTTCGTGCTCTGGTACGCGCCCAGACTCGAACCGCCCTCCAGTCCAAAGGAGTACATCACACCGTACCCACCGCGCACGACTGTCTTGGGATCGACGGCGAAGGCAAAACCAAATCGGGGACCGACATTTGACCAGTCAGTGTTGTATGCATCCCGCGAAACGCCATTAGCTCCCGCAAACTGGATGCCGCCCATCACTGTCGCCAGCGACGAGGCATTGATCCCTGCCGCCGCCCACGCCGCATCATTCGCGCCATTTGCAACGTTAGCCTGATAAGTCGCGTTGTTGGTAAGTGGGTTGACGCAGGTCAGGCACAGCCCGGCATTCAGATAGTTATGCCGCTCACGCAGTCCGCGCTGCACGTCATAGCGCAAGCCGAGGTTCAGCGTCAGCCTGTGATTGACGCGCCAGTTGTCCTGGAAATAGATAGCGTACACTGGCTGGCCCTCGAAGATTGTCCTGTTCCAGTCGACACCGCCAGGACCGTTGTTGCTGGCCGTTCCTGACGGGACACCCAGGTAGAGGGAGGCAAGAGCTGAGCCATTCGGAGCATTCGATGAGCAGGTATTTGAGTTACCAGCATCTGTCCCTGTTCCAGCTTGCTGGGGATAGCAGGCGGCGTTGTGGGGATTGTATTGCGTGTAACCCGATCCAAATCCAAAATTACCGTTGGCGCTTCCGATTGATCCCGGATTGCCATATTGAAATTCGTCGATCTCTCCACCAAATTCAAACGTGTGCGCGCCTGCTGTCTTCGTAAGATCGGCGTCCAGGGTGTAGCCATTCGTCACATCGATATTGGATTGGTTCCCGAAGATGGTGCTCTGACCGAGCAGACCTGTGCCCCAGCCATCGTTTACGTGAAATTCAGGCAGGTACTTCGACGACGTCGTACCCGGCAATGGCATCTGCAAACCAATCGTTGTCGGATCGGTCTGCTTCGAAAGATCGCCATCCGGCGCGCCCACGAGGAAGCGGTCATACGAGATCTTGAAATCGCCAATCAGGCTTGGTGAGAAGACATGCGTAACGTCCTGCGTCGCTACCCAGTTCTGATGGAGCCAGTTGATATTGCCATTGGCAGCGACACCATTCAGGCCATTATTACTGCGAAACTCAGTGCCCTTCCAATAAACGAAATAGCTGTAGAGCTTCGTCTTTTCTGTCAGGTTGTAGTCGACCCGCACCTGCGGCTGGTTGTAGTCATACAGGTCGGGCGTATGGCCAACATAGTTGCTGCCGCGCACGAGGTTCTGCGCACCTGGAATGTTTGGCAAGGGAATGTACTTCAGAACAGCCGTGGCCGTCGGGTTAATCATCGATCCCGGAAGAGCATCGCCGGCAAAAGGTACCTGGGCGACGTGATTGCTGTTGCACGACGTAACCGGACCACCGTCGAGACAATAGGCGCTTCCCGGCTGATAAATGGGCAGCCCCGTCGGGAATTCTGCGGGATCCAACTGCTGCACCAATGCGAAATTTACACCGGGATTTCCGTTGTAACCCGGCCGCAGGAATGCAGGCGGTACATTGGTCAGCAGAGTGCCGGCGCGCGACTGCCTGTAGCCCTCAAAGCCGAAGAAGGCGAAAAGTTTATCCTTGATAATCGGGCCGCCGGCAGTGATCCAGAACTGGTTTTGTGTCTGATCCTGCAGCGGCGTTCCATCCAGGTTGTTCGTGAAGGTATTCGCACTCATCAATGCGCCTTCGTAAGCGTAGCGCGCGTTGCCGTGATACTGATCGCCACCACTTTTTGTCACCACATTGACCGTGCCGCCACTGGTTCTGCCGAAGCGGGCATCGTAGGTCGTGGTCATCACGTTCACTTCCTGGATGCTGTCGATATTGGGCGAAATCGTCCATTCACCCGGACTGTGATTACCGTAACCAGTCTGGCTTGTGATGTTCGTTCCATTCAGTGTGAACTGGTTATTGCCGACGATGCCGCCGCCAATCGTATAGCTGTTCGAGACATCCCACCCACGCGTCCCGGAGTTTCCGCCCGGCCCGGCCTGCGACGTGAATTGGCTGCCCGGTGTGGTCCCGATCAGTGAGTACGCCTGGCCGCCATTCAGCGGCACATTTGAAAGCTGGCGCGCATCGATTACCGTGTTGCCTGAACCATTTGAGGTTTCGAGCTGCGGAGGAGTTGTTGTGACAACCACCTGTTGTCCTACAGATCCAATCTCAAGCTTGAAGTTCTGATTAAAGACCTGCGAGGCCAGCAAAACTACCTTGTCCTGCACTGCGGCTTTGAAACCCGTAGCAGTGGCAGTAATTTTATAATTACCCGGCAGGACGTAAGGAATGGAATAGACCCCCTTGTCTGTCGTTAGCGCTGTGTAGGAAGTTCCTGAATCGACATTGACTACTGATATCTCGGCGCCCTTGAGGGTGGCACCGTTTGGGTCAGTTACCTGGCCGGTGAGAGTGACTCTGAAATCCTGCGCGTTCCCGATTCCGCATGCCAGACAAAGAACGAATATCCATGTCCCATAAATCCATAACCTGAGTGTGCTTTGCATAGGGGGCCTCCCAACTGCTGGTCTGTTGCTTTCACTGCGTCTAACTGCTGCCACACGTAACGCCGGGCGGTTGTAGTTTCCAGCCTCTTATTTGATAGCGCTACCATGACTGACAAATCATCAGCCTTGTCGTCTTCGCTGTCAAGCAGCCCTGTTTTTCTTTCGGACCTGCTGCCTTCGACTGTCCCGGCATTCATCCGAAAGTTGCATGTCGCCTGGTCGACTTACTCAACCTGAAATGTAACTGGATAAGTGGTGTTCTCGTGAGATCTGCTCAAGAGGCCGGGCATCCGCGACTAGCTCTTGTTCATGCGCATACCAGCGCTACGGGCCGCCGGCACTGCGCGCGCCGATCGGCGCTAAATCGCCAACCCTGGTCGGAGAAATCGGTGGCGTACGATTTGAAGGGGAGATTTTTTGTTGATTGATTAAAAGGTAAATTGTTTTAGTCGCCAACAGTTGACGCGATCTGCGAATACTATCCGGGATGGCTCGGCGTCCAGTCACAGATCGGTTGGCACCAGAAAATGTTAGCGCTATCCGTTCAGGAAGTCGGCCGCAGTTTCACCAGCACAAGAGCATTCGGAGACAGTTCCAGTTGCAGCTTTCCATCGTGCAGGTGAGTCTCCTCGGGTGGTGGCAAAGCCGTCTCCCGGTTCAACTCATCGACCTGCGCTGGAGTCGGATCGACTGGCGATTTCATAGCGGCGTAGTGCGGCAAAACATTGCCATGTTCCCTATCCACGCGCTCCACCGTCACCCGCGCGTTATCATCTAAGCCCGGGAAGGTAAGGATAAGTTTGCGTGTCGCGCCATGCTCATCCGGATCCACCAGGTTCCATGCTGCCAGCACGATGCTTCCGTCAACACCTCGCGTGACAATCGCATTCCTCGAGGCATTCGCCAGTCGCTGCTGACCTAACTGGTGCAGCAGGCTGAACGCGTAATAACTTGGCTTGTTAATCCCGCCCTCGGCCCGCAAACCAAAGTGGCCCTCAAATGGCTTGGGAATAGGACCGCCTTCTTCAAATACATCCGAGAATGTCCAGAAGGACATCATGTTGACGTCGCCATCACAGGCCCGCACCGTGTTAGCCAGGGCCGGACCGACGAAAATCGTATCGCGCGATTCGTTCATGCCCTGCACATTCCATTCCGTCCAGAAGAGCGGAAGTGCCGGCATGGCTGATGCCTTGATCTGCGCATGCACCCTCGCTACCGCGCGACAAACGCGGTCATCCATCGGAACATTCTCCGTCGTATCCAGCATGTCTTCCGGAGTGTCATCTGCGTAGCCGTGGGTCGACACAAAATCAACCGGCACGTGGTGAGCTGCAGCATACGCCAGGAATTCCGGCACCCAGTGCGCCGCAGCGGTTGCGGGACCGCCGACACGCAGGCGAGGGTTTACCGCCTTGAGCGTCCGCGCTGTGTTCGCGTAAAGCTCGAAGTAGCTCCTCTCGCGTGGAATACCATTCCAGAAATCGATGTTCGGCTCGTTCCATACCTCGAAATACCATTGCGAAACTTCATCAACGCCATAGCGATCGACCAGGTGCTGGGCGAAGTGCTTCATGAGGTCATTCCACGCCTCCATGCTCTTTGGCGGTGAAACATTCTGCTTGTACCAGAACGGATGCAGGGCGTCCGGATTGAACGCGAGCTTCTTCGGCATGAAGCTTATCTCAACCACCGGCCGCACGCCGTTCTTGAGCAGCCCGTCATAAATCTGGTCCACGTAGGAGAAGTTGTAAACAGCATTTCCATGATCATCTTCGTTATAGACACCGACTTCATCATGCAGAATGGCGTGAAAGCGGACATACCGAAAGTCAGTGACCTGCTTGACCGCACGCAGGTCTTCGCGATAGCTTTCGCGCAACGACAGGATCGCGCGCCCCGACCCGAACATCTCTTCCCAGAAGTGCGGAAATGGCGTGTTGGCCGCATGGGTGTCGATCACAATACTTTCAGTCGACGCGGCATGTTGCGCAGTGAGGGTCAGCGGTAGAAGACTGATGACGATTGCAGCGGCGGCACTGTTATATCTCGAAATAAATCGCATTAAAAACTCCTGCGTTTCTGAAATGCCGATGCTGCTTTCCCCGGCGTGACCACTTGTACTACTCTATTTTTACCGCTGTTTAAGTGCTTCCAGTTCATCCAACGTGCGCGGCCAATCCGCCCCGAGCAATCGAGAAAGACTTCGATCTGCCAATACCTTGCCGCCTGTCTGGCAAACCGCGCAGTAGTTCGTCTCGTTGTCAGCATAGCGAATGCGCTGTACAGCATGACCGCAGCGCGGGCAGGGCTGGCCGAAGCGTCCATGCACTGCCATCTCTTTCCGAAAGGCGGTGACCTTCTCGGGAAACGCGTGGCGACTTTCCTCATTCAGACGTTCGATCCAGAGCAGCAACGTTACCCTGGTCGCTTCAAAAAGACTTTTCCATTCCTTAGGATTCAGTTTTCGAGTGAGGGCGATCGGCGAAAGTTGAGCAGCGTGAAGAATTTCGTCCGAATACGCATTACCAACGCCACTGATGATGCGTGGATCAGTCAGCGCCCGCTTCAATGTCCGATTTTCTGCAGTCAGCGCAGTTTGAAAATCTTCAAAGCTGGCACTCAACGGCTCGATGCCACCGGGATTCATCGCCGCCAGATCCGCGCCGCAAACGACATGCAAAGATGCGCGCCGCTTGACTCCGGCTTCCGTCAACAGCAGCGAGCCGGCGGGAAAATCGAAAGCGGCAAGGTTCTGCCGTCCGCCAAGTTTAACGCCGACTTTTCGCCAGTGCAGCCGGCCTGCAATCATCAGGTGCAGTACAAGCCATCGATCATTTTCGAGACCAATGGCGATGCGCTTGCCGATCCGCCGCAGTTCCCGCACTTCCTGACCCTCGCACTCTGAAACTTTAGGCAGCGTAGTGCGCAGCAAAAACACGCTCGCGATCCTGACGTGTTCAAGGGTCTGTCCCAGGATGCGTTCTTCAAGCGCGTGAAGGTAGGCCGAAATATCCGGAAGTTCAGGCACGCATAACAGCTTGCCCCCCGACACTGGCCTGTGGCAAGAACTAGTCGGCATCATTTAAACCCGTCGAGAGCCAAGCCGTATGCCCATCCATCCCGCCACGTTGCGACCTGTCCAAACCTTCCCGATTGCCCTCTGCACATCCTTTCGTTGCCCTGTTACCCTGTCTAGGGCTGGGTATTCTGCGCGGTGTGCCGGGCAATGCTGTCCTCCGCGCACAAGCCGGATCGTGATCGAACTTCCTGAGGAAACATGGCCGCACTCATTGATGCAATCGACGTAAAGCGCAAAATGACTTTTGAATTTGAAGGTGTTCCCTACACCTGCCTGGAATCAGATATTTCCACACCCACGGCACGAGGCGGCCAGACGCTGGTACGTCTGCGCATGCGTAACATGCTGACGCGCGCCGTCTTCGATAAGACATTCAAGGCGAGCGACAAATTCAAAGAGCCGGACCTTGACACCGTCGAAGCGTCTTACCTTTACAGCGACAGCGATGGCTCTTACTTCCTCGACCAGCAAAGCTTCGAGACGATCAATCTGGGCCGAGACATGATCGTTGACGCGCTTGGCCTGCTCGTTGAAGGCACGATCATCCAGGTCGACACTTATAACGGTAATCCGATTGGCCTGCAGCTACCGATGCAGGTTGAATTGGAAGTTACGTACACCGAACCCGGGGTTCGAGGCGACACGGCGAGTGGCGCTGTTACCAAGCCGGCGACACTCGAGACCGGGATCGAAATTCGCGTCCCTTTTTTTGTGAAAGAAGGCGAAAAGATCAAGGTCAACACCGAAACCCGTGAGTTTGCAGGCCGAGTTTGACGCTGATTGTTTGGCCTTTGCCGGGAACTGCATTCGAGATGCATTCGACACGTCCGTGAGTCCAGCTATTAGTCAGCTAAGCAGTAATGGTATGTCCAGCACTGGACGGCCCTTCCACCAGGAGCCGTCACGACAGCGACCAGCCGTTCGACTTCGCTGTCGATGGGGACACTTGTTTCTCGCCTTCAGCCTGGCTTCCATCGCCTCCGCTGCGCAAACACCTGATGCGGCTTCGCCGGATGCTTTATTTCGCGAAGGCTATGCGGCGGTTCAGAATAATGACCTGAAGACCGCCGAAAAGAAGTTTGCCGAACTAGTTCAGCTCTCGCCACAGGTTGCCGTCGCGCACAGTGCTTACGGGTCCGTCCTGCTATCTGAAGGTAAGCAACTTGCCGCCATTCGCGAGCTCGAAACAGCTCGCCAGCTCGATCCCTCTGAAGCGACGTCGATCGCCAATCTCGCACGTGCATACGAGCAGACGAGCCAGAATGAAAAAGCGATAATGCTTTACAGTTCCGTGCAGTCGCAGCAGATAGCCATGACCGCCGAATCCTGCTTCGACTATGCCCAACTCCTCGTCAATGCAGGACGCCTTGATGATGCGAGCACAGAACTCAAAGGCGCCATTGCCTCGTTTCCTTCCGATGCAACACTGCAGGATGCTCTCGGCGTTGTCTATGCCCAGCAGCATGACTTGACTAACGCCCATAAGCAGTTCACGGTCGCGGCAAATTTGGATCCGTCTGCCGCTATGCCCCACCTGCACCTTGGCAATACGCTGCTGCTGGAGCAGAAGCCGCTCGACGCAGTAAAGGAATTTACTACAGCGCACAGGCTGGTGCCGGAAGATCCGGCCATCGAACTGCAATTGGGCAAAGCATTTGTAGCAGCGGGCCAGCAGGCTGCAGGGCTGGAGGCGCTTCGCCACGCAATAGAGCTCGCGCCGGCTTCCATCGACGCAAAGTATCAGCTCGCCCTTGCATTGCAAAGTGGTGGAGATGTCCTCAACGCCCTGCCGCTTTTTCAGGAAGTAGTGCAGTCACGGCCGCAGGATGCCGAGGCGCTCACAAATCTTGGCCTCGCTTTGTTGCAGACTGGAAAAGCCAAGGATGCCCTGACCTACTACGATCGCGCGCTGCAGATTGACAACACCAGGTGGATTCTTCGCGAAGATATGGGCGTGGCCTACTTACAGCAGAGCGATCTTGACCATGCGATGGAACAATTTCGGGAAGGACTTAAGCTCGAGCCGAATAATCCGCAACTCCACTACGATCTTGGCCTTGCCTTGAAGTTGAAAGACCGTGCACCCGAGGCGATTGCCGAACTGGAACTCGCCGAGAAACAGGATGCTTCCCTGCCAGATCCGCCTTACACCATGGGCGTTCTGCTGATGCAAACGGGCCGCTTTCCCGAAGCGGCTGAACAATTGGTAAAGGCGACCGAACTAAGGCCGGACAACGGAGATGCATGGTCTGTGCTCGGCAGCGTCTACAAGTCTCTCGATCAGAAGGAGCAGGCGATCAATGCACTGCAAAAAGCAATACAGCTCTCGCCTGAACAGCCTGGGAATCATATCAACCTGGCAGCCATCTACGCTCAGCAGGGCAGGCATGACGACGCCCTGTCCGAACGTAAGATTGCGGCAGACCTGAGTCGTGCAGCCACTGGCAAGCAGCATGCGAACTTCTCGCTGGAGACGGGTCGCGGCCTGCTGAAGCAGGGGCACGTTGAAGACGCCATCAAGCAATTTCAGGATGCGATCGCCGCAGACCCACAGTCTGCTGGAGCCCATCTCGCTCTCTCAGACGCGCTCGCGCAGCAGGGCAAACCTGCAGATGCTGCTATCGAACGTCAGAAAGCCGCGAGCCTGCAAATGGCACCGCGCTAACCTGACACAACAGCCCGCACAGTCCGGTTGTGCATGCGACCAGCCGTTCTCTATACTCAGACAGCATCGCGGATACGCTGCGCGTTCGCAGATGCGAGGAGTCGCAGCCCTTGAGTTGGAGTCGTCGTAATTTCTTGCAGTCTCTTTCGCGCACGGCGCTTGTTTTGTCCCTTGAAGATATTCTCAGCCTTGCGCTTCCGAGTAAGTCGAACTCTGCAAGTGCGCAGATGGGTTCTCGCCCATCCTATAACGTCGCTCCGCAGCCACCGCCTAAAACGCTGCCATCGCCTATCGCAGGAACACCCCTGGGCATCAGCTTTGTTGACGTCGCCAGGCAGTCCGGGCTGCATGCCAAGACAATCTACGGCGGCGAGCACAAGAACAAATACCTGCTCGAGACAACTGGCTGCGGAGTCGCGTTCTTTGACTATGACCAGGATGACTGGGTTGACATTTTTCTGGTAAATGGCACACGCCTTGAAGGCTTTCCAAAAGGTCAGGAACCTGTATGCCACTTATTCAAGAACAATCGCGACGGTACCTTCACTGATGTGACAGTCAAAGCGGGGCTGGCGCGCACCGGTTGGGGGCAGGCCTGCTGTGTCGGCGACTATAACAACGATGGTTGGGACGACTTATTCATTACTTACTATGGTCAGAATGCTCTCTACCATAACAACGGCAATGGAACGTTTACAGACGTCACCCATAAAGCCGGCCTGACGCAACCCAAGCTTCGATGGAATTCAGGCTGCGCCTTTGTCGATACTAACCGCAACGGCCATCTTGACTTGTTCGTTGCGAATTACATTGACTTCGACATAGCGACAGCTCCGCTTCCTGAAGCCGCGAGTTGCACATACAAGGGAATCACCGTTGCGTGTGGGCCGCCGGGCCTGCAGGGTGGAAAGAAAATTTTGTATCGCAACAATGGCGACGGGACGTTCACTGACGTGAGTGAGAAGTCCGGCATTCTCGACGCTCTCGGCACCTATGGATTGTCTGTTTGTGTCGCCGATTTGGATAACGATGGCTGGCCCGATATTTACGTCGCCAATGACTCCACTGCTGCCACGCTTTATCAGAATCAAAAAGATGGAACATTTAAAGACGTCGCTCTTGAGGCCGGTGTCGCCTACTCACCCGATGGAAAGCCCCAGGCAGGCATGGGCGTTTCCATCGGTGACTACAATCACGATGGCCTGCTCGACATAGTCAAGACCAACTTTGCAGGCGATACTGATTCGCTCTACATGAATACGGGTGATGGTTCCTTCGAAGACCGCACCTATCTATCCGGTCTCGGCATGAACACGCGGTACCTTGGCTGGGGCGTCGGATTCTTTGATATGGACAACGATGGCTGGCTCGACATACTTGTTTCAAATGGCCACGTCTATCCGGAAGTCGACGGAACCGCGATCGACGCTGCTTATGCTGAACACAAATACCTTTACCGCAATCTGCGCAATGGCCAGTTTGAAGATGTAACCTCTCTGGGCGGCCCGGGCATCAATGCGCCTGTACCCGCGCGCGGCTGTGCCTTTGGTGACTTTAATAATGACGGCTGCATCGACGTGGTCGTGAACTGCGTCAATAGCCTGCCGCAGCTTCTTCGCTGCGATTCCACAACGCACCATAATTGGATAAAGATCAAAGTTGCCGGAACCAAATCCAATCGGACCGGTATAGGTACGCGCATCGAAGTTAAAGCTCTATCATCAGACGGGAAGCCATTTACACAAGTAGAAGAAGTACGAAGTGGCGGCAGCTATTACTCGCAAAATGATCTGAGAATTCACTTCGGTCTGGATGCAGCAAAAAAGGCCGAGAGTGTGACGCTTCGCTGGCCATCCGGCACAGTCGATACCCTGAAGGACCTTGACGCGAACCATCTGTATGTCATCCAGGAAGGCGGCAAACTACTTCGTACTGTCGCCATGAATGCACCAGTCGCATCGAGTAAGAGCTAGCGATATGCACAAACCTGTAATCGCGATCGTTCAACGCAACGTAGCCTTTCTAGTCCTCTTCTTGAACTTCACAACGGTTGCTTCTGCGCAAAGCCATCCCTATCCGGCAACGGATGAACACCAAACGCCCGCATGGTTTGTCGACGTCGCGCCAGAGGCCGGCGTTACTGTCCGCAATGTGAACGGTGGTATCGATTCGAAACGATATATCATCGAATCGACTGGTTCCGGAGTGGCCATCATTGATTACGACCGGGATGGATGGCCTGATATCTTCCTGGTGAACGGGCAACCGTTAAAGCCTGACAAATCCACTCCACAACCCACCAGCCATCTCTTCCATAACAATCACGACGGTACTTTCACAGATGTCACCGCAAAAGCCGGGCTGCAATTCACGGGTTGGGGCCAGGGCGCCTGTGTCGGTGATTACGACAATGATGGCTACGACGATATCTATGTCACCGCCTATGGCAGAAACCATCTTTTTCATAACAACGGAAACGGCAGCTTTACAGATATAAGCGAAACCGCTGGCGTGGCTGGCAGCGGCAAAGAGTGGGGCACCGGCTGCGCTTTTGTGGATTACGATCGCGACGGCAAGCTGGACATCATGGTCGCTAACTATGTCCACTTTGATCTGGCAACTACACCAGAGCCAGGCCATGGACCGGGGTGTTCGTGGAAGGGTGTACCGGTTATGTGCGGTCCACGCGGGCTGGCAAGTGCTCCTAACATTCTGTATCACAATCTTGGCGGCAACAAGTTTGCGGATGTAAGTCATGCAAGCCGAATTGATAAGACCAACGGCCATTACTGTTTTTCGGTAACCACTATCGACTACGATAAGGATGGCTGGCCCGACTTATACATTGCCTGCGATTCCACGCCGGCAATCCTTTACCACAACAATCATGACGGCACGTTCACCGATACCGCTGCCGCGGTTGGCGTCGCCTTCAATGAAGATGGGCGCGAGCAGGCCGGCATGGGCGCAACCGCGGCTGACTATGATGGCGATGGAAACATCGACCTGTTCAAGACAAACTTTTCCGACGACACTGCCACTCTTTATCACAACAATGGAGACGGCACTTATAACGACGAGACATTCGCAGCCGGCCTCGGCATCAATTCGGATTCGCTCGGTTGGGGCGCAATGTTTGCTGACGTCGATAACGATGGCTGGCCCGATCTACTGGTAGTGAATGGTCACGTCTATCCGGAAGTGGATTCGGCCAAACTTGGCGCGACCTTTCGTGAGCGACGATTTCTATATCAGAATCTCGGTAATGGAAAATTCCGCGACAGTTCAAAAGTATCTGGACCCGGCCTGCAGGAGCCTCTCTCTGGACGAGGTCTCGCGATCGCTGACTTATGGAACGATGGCCGCATCGAGGCTGTTATTAACAACCTCAGCGACCGTCCTATGCTGTTGGTGAACGAAGCAAGGAACGCTAACCACTGGCTGGCGCTACGCCTCATCGGGACTCAATCAAACCGCGACGGCATTGGAGCCAGGGTTACTCTGCGCGGAGAGAAACGCATCTGGGTTGACGAGGTCCGCAGCGGATCTAGCTATAATTCTTCGAGCAGCCTTATCCTGCACTTCGGCCTCGGCACAGAACAGCACATGAAGAACATCGAGGTGCACTGGCCAAATGGAGAAACAGAAAACTTCGACGCTCCCGCTGCTGCCGATCAACTGATCACACTGAATGAAGGCAAAGGTCATGCATCGCCGTGAGCGTGTTACCCGTAAGACACCCTGAAGCAGGAGACGTAATGAAATTGAAGAATTCTGCGCAATCGTTGGCGACAGCCGCTGGCGTCCTTCTCTTTTGTCTTGGAGCGTCAACTTTGGCGGCATCTGCCATCCAGGTCGATCCGGCAGCACAAAAGAGTGCGGCTGCTGACATCCATCCGTCGCACGATACAGTCCTTGAGCCATTCGATCTTCAATCTATTCTTCCGCCCTCCGTGTTTTTCAAAGGTCAGAGCGCGCCCCTCCAGATGCGGAATGCCGGCGGTGTTCATTTCACCGACGGCGCGTATGTTTTTACGTCTCTGGTCGATACATCGGGCTACTCGTCGGGCGTCCAGGAGAGATATCAGGCTTACTTCATTACGGAGACCCCGCTGCAATTCGGAGAGCATCGACTTAGTGCTGGAGCCTACGGTGTAGGATTTATCGCGAACAACAAATTTCTGGTGATGGATATTGGCGGTAATGATGTGTTCACTGTCGATTCGACACGGGATGAAGCCCTCCGTCATCCGACGCCGCTCAAGATTCTTCAAGCACCCGAAGCAGGCCGCTACCGCCTGTACGCGGGTAGGTCATTCGTCAGTTTCAGCAGGGCTCAGTAAGGCTTAACTTCTTCAAGACGTAGATCTAAGCGTATGCAAATAAAAGAGGGGAGCCGGAGCTCCCCTCTTTGTTTGTTTTGCTGTTGGTTAGAACTGTACTCGAGCGGAGAAGGACAAAGCCCTCGGTGACGAAACTCCAACACCGCCGGCTCCTCCTGTGATGGTGCCGAGACTCTCGATGTTTCCACCGGGAAGCGCGGCATTGATGTGGTTGAAGACATTAAAGGCATCCATGCGGAACTGCGCGAAGATACCTTCCTTGATTGGGAAGTTCTTTTGTAAGGCAAGGTCAGTGTTGAAGAAGTTAGGTCCAATGTTGCTGTTGCGACCTACTGTCCCGACATGATCCAGCAGTGGGCAGGCGAATCCGCCGGCAGGTGTACCAGGTGTAACGGTTCCATCCGAGTTCGTTACTGGACAGATAGCGCCGCCGCCCTGGTTCACTGGCTGGTAGAACGTCCGCCGATGATTGATCGGGTCGAAGCTGCTCAGCTTGGTCTTGAGTGAGTAGCCTTGACCGACCGGATAGCAGGGCACATTTGACTGTCCACCCTGCGGCAGGAAGGCGCCGCAGTTGTTGACGGTCAGTGTGAACGGCAATCCGCTTTCAAGGTTGAGCACCGGACTTAGCTGCCAGCCGCCGACCAGTTCGTTGACCAGGCCATTCGATTTGCCCAGCAATAAATGATTGTGCCCGAACGGCAGTTCGTAGAGACCATACGCTACCACTTGCTGCTCGCGCGTGGAATCATCACGTCCCTTGTTCGCCTGCTTGTCCCAGGTGGCAAGGCCGTTAGCAAAGTTAATCGAACGCTGCCACGCATAGTTCGCATTAAACGAGAACCCATGCGTGATCTGCTTGGTCACCGTCAACTGCAGCGCGTTATAGTGGGTGTCCTGGTCATCGCCGTAATACGCGATGCCGTTCGTCCAGCCGCAACCGCCATTCGGGGGCAGACTACCTGTCGCCGCCTGATAGGTTGTCGCGTAGGTTGGATCCTGGCAGGCAGGCAGGCTGCCGCCGTAGTAACGCGTGAGATAAGCAGGGTTCTTGGTGGCGCCCGATGCAGTAATATCTGCAACAATCGGGCCTCCGGTTGAGGGTGCGTTCGGATCCCAGTGCAGGGTCTGCTTGGTGACGCTGAAGTTCGCAGGAAGCACTGGTGTCGTCTCGTTCGGGTTCGTGTTATTGCCATCACCGGCACTCAGGGTGTGTGTGCCCTTGTTGCCGACATAGGCCATCGTTACTGCGAGGGTCGGGGTGATGGAGCGCTGAATGCTCAGGTTCCAGGCGTCAATTGTGGGCAGACGAAGGCTGTTGGGACGGGCCTTCGGGCTGACCGCATAACCGGGGGCCGGCAGCAAGCCGTTCGCGGGCACAACTGTCGGTGCGTTTTGCGGAGGTCCATTCTGCAACGTGAATAGCCGGTCGGCATTGGAGCTCTGGTACGTGGTCGCATCGCCGCCCAGTGAGATTTCCTGGTTAGCAAGTACGGGCAGGTTCTGCGTGACGACGTGGCCGAAGATCGATCCAAACACACCCAGATCGAAGCTGCGTCCGTATCCGGCGCGAATCACAGTCTTTTCATTCAACTGGTAGGCGACGCCGATGCGCGGGTTGTAAGCGTTTGTTGCCTTGCCCCAGCCCATGTCACTCGGGATTTTGCCGTAGCCGGCGACTGACAGGTAGCCGGTCTTCAGGTCCATCAGGGCGCCGTTACCTTTACCGTTTACGGACTCAGGGAAGTACAGTTCGTAGCGGAGACCAGCGTTGACTGTGAGCTTCTCACTGACGCGCCAGGTGTCCTGGGCGTAGAAGAAGTCGCGCTTCTGGAATTCCTTCGCGTTGGTTGACGTGCTGACGTAGCGGCCAAAGTTGCCGGGTTCGCCAAGAACGTAGGAACCGAGTGCCAAACCGCCGGTCGAACCAACACCGGTAGTGCCGCCATTAAAGGTAAACAGCCCGGTGCGGTCCGTGTCGCTCGGTACGCGCAGGTTGCGGGCGTAGCGAAGATCAGCACCAAACTTGATCGAGTGATTGCGGATGATCTTGGTCCAGTTGTTTACGACCTGGTATTGGTCCTCGCGCTCTTCCAGCGGGCAGTTGCAACGGTTGATGTTAAGACCGGCGCCCCATTGTGACTGGCCGCCAGGCAGGTTCAGCTCAAAGCCAGGGAGACCGGACGTAAAGGTGCTGCCCGTGTTTAAACCGCCAAAGCCGAGATCGGCAGCAGCACTTGTACCGGAATCAAACTTCTGATCAATGACGTTGTAACGGTAGTAACCGATACGGAAGTCAGTCAGCAGTGTGGAGCTGACGGCAATATCAGAACCGGCCGCCAGGCTATCGTTTGCGCCGGTAGAATTACCGCCGTAGTTGCCGAGGCCGAAACCAGGACCACCGCCGGCACCGAAGAGCGTTTTGCCGGTAAGGGTATCCGTGAAGCGGCTGAAGCGTGCGAAGTTGTGGATTTTGTCAGAGTATTGATAATCCAGCCGAACATCCCACTGGTCGCTGTTGAAGATACCTGTGCCGCCTGCCGTATAGGTATCGAGCGGACCCTGCGAACCGTCGCCATAGGACGACGATGCTTTGTTCGGAACGTAAGGAGCTAGCACTTTCAGGTAGTTAATCGCTGGCGCAGAAAGATCGCCCGCCGGAATGATGTTTCCCTTGTAGGGCGTACCATCGTGCCGGTAGACCTGGCCGACATTATTGCCGCCCAGGTTCAGATACTCGCTCAGGTTGCAATTCCCACCGCTGGTGCAGCTGGAGGTCGCGAGAGCCGTCGGAACGAGGCTCGAAGCAGTCGTACCCACACGCTGCCGGGCACCCTGGTAGTCGCCGAAGAAGAACAGCTTGTCTGTGATGATCCGCCCGCCGACTGAGCCGCCGAACTGATTCTTGAGACCAGGAGCAACACTTCCGCCGCCCGGATACTGGGTATAGGGGTCCTTCGCCAGGTTGGCGGTGCTGGTCCGGTAATCGAACAGTGAACCGTGGAAGGTGTTTGAACCGGACTTCGTCTGCGCAGTGACAACAGACGAAACGGCTTTGCCGAATTCCGCGTCGAAGTTTTGCGTCGTGATCTTCGATTCGGACAACGAATCGAGGTTCGGGTTCATAACGATAATGCCAAGGATCGGGTCCTGGTTGTCCGTGCCGTCCAGCTCAAAAGCTGTTCCGCCGAATGCCTGACCATCGACCTGGATCTGACGGCTGCCCTGCGGATTTTCATCCGGAGCATGGCTCCAGCCAAGCAGCTGTGCTCCAGGGAGAAGCAGTTGCAGGTTAGTGAAATTACGGTCGCCTGTCGGCAGATCCTGAATCTCTTTTGCCGCAAATGTGGTCGACACATCCGCGCGATCGGTCTTCAGCTCGGGGATGGTATCCGCATTCACTGTGACCGTCTGGCTCGAACTGCCGGTCTTCAGAGACGCGTCGATTTTAGGAGATTGATCGGCGAACACCGGGATGGCGTCGGCTTCGAAGCCCTCAAAGCCGGCTGCCGTGACTTTCAGGTTGTAGGTGTCTGGAATGAGATGGTCGACCGTGTAATCGCCGCTGGCATTAGCGGTGACGGTGACGGTAGTTCCCTTTGTCACGTCTGTCACGGTAATGGTGGCGTTCGGCACAACCGCGCCGCTCGCGTCGGTAACGGTTCCGTACAGGGAGCCGTAAACCGCTTGAGCGTGAAGAGTACAGCTTGAAAGCAGAGCGCTACTTAAAAGCAGGCCTGTCTTCCAATTCTTGATGAGTTGCATTTCCTGGTCTCCCTAAGCATTTCCGGTTCAACAACTGTCGAGTAGCCCAACCAGTTGCATTACAGGCGGCCCGATTGCTTTGATCCGACTCGCCAGTCTTGAGATAGGACGCGTTGCCCTATATCGAACCGGAAGGTACAGGCGCGAAACAACTACTGTCAACAGATTTTTGCGGCAGATTTACATGCCACTTGTATTACATTTGACAACCGGTGTGTAGGTTTTGCTCAAACCTTCGGTTGACCCTGAATTCGTTCCGCCGGTGGTCACGAAAATGCCCATACTTTATCGCTTTAGAAGCTGTGTAAATGTTTTCCAGCAAAGTAGAGTCTTTTGCTCCGGACAATGCTTTAGGGCTTGTTGAACCCCTCCTGCAGGCAGTACTATCGTGTGCGGCATGGCAAATGTATATACAGCTTTCACAGCATAGCTGGAACCTCTGCGGCCGTTTTGCCAACGCAGTCGTCCATGAAACGGAGTAGTGGGTATGTCCACTGAACGGCCGGCCCCGACGAGGCTCCCGAAGCACCGCCAGGTGTACGAGGAGTTGTTCGCCGCGATCGAATCCGGAAAGTATGCACCCGGTGAACGGCTTCCCAGCGAAGTCGAACTGGGGAAGCATTTCGATACATCCCGCATCACCATCGCGAAGGCTGTGAATGAACTGCAGAAGCAGGGGCTCATCTCCAGGCGCGCCGGTTCGGGATCACACGTACTGCCACGTTCCGTCGCCCAGGGCCATGTCTTCGGTCTGCTGATTCCCGATCTAGGCCGCACCGAGATATTCGAGCCAATTTGCCAGGGCATGATGCGCCTTCCTGACGCCGCTGCTCACTCGCTTCTCTGGAGCAATTCCATGGGTACGGCGGCCGAACAGGAGCGCGAAGCCGAACAACTCTGCCATCGCTACATTGCGCAGAAAGTGAGTGGCGTCTTTTTCTCGCCACTCGAATTCACCGATCATAAGGACATGGTGAATCGCCGAATCGTCTCTGCGCTGCAGAAAGCCGGTATACCGCTCATTCTGCTCGACCGGCATGTTGCCCCGTATCCGGAACGCTCAGCCTTCGACCTGGTGGGCATCGACAACCAGCGGGCCGGGTACATGATCACCGCGCATCTGCTCAAGCTGAATTGCCGCCGCATTTGTTTTTTTGCTCGCAATGGCTCTGCGCCAACGGTCGACGCGCGGGCGGCCGGCTGGCGTGAGGCGCAGCATGCATTCGGCGTCACGCCGCGATCCGATCTGGAATGGCGAGGGGATCCTGAAGATCGCGACTTCATCGAGAGAATCCTCACCACCGCCAGGCCTGATGCGTTCGTCTGCGCAAACGACATAACGGCCGCTCACCTGATGCAGACCCTCAACTCCATCGGGGTCATCATTCCCGAAGAAGTCCGCATCGTTGGCGTCGATGATGTAAAGTACGCCGGCCTGCTTCCGATTCCGCTGACCACTCAGCATCAGGATTGCGGCGACATCGGTGCTGCTGCCATGCTGGCCATGCTTAGCCGGATCTCTCATCCCAAACTGCCGCCACGCGACATACTGCTTCACACGCGTACCATCGTGCGCCAGTCCTGTGGCTCGCACCTTGGCCCTGTCAGGCGCTGAATGTGCTTTTCGGCAACCTCAATTCCCTGGCGTATTGTTTAGAATTCTGGAAACGCCTGCATCCGTCTGCTCGTGAAATGGAACTCCCCTTCTAGTCACAGCGTAGTTAATAATGTTGTCCGGGAGAAAAGCACATGCAAAGCCGCATCATTGGCACCACCATGCCGGTCCTCGAATTCCTGCTCGATCATGATGACGCCGTGGTTTCAGAAGCCGGCGAGCTTTCCTGGATGACCGCTTCCATCCAGATGACCACGCATACCCAGTTCGGCGGTGGCGGCGGACTGATGGGCATGTTCAAACGTGTCGCCGGCGGCGGCAGCTTATTTATGACGGAATACCGATCCGTCGGCGGAGTCGGCGAACTTGCCTTTGCCACCAAAGTTCCCGGCCACATCGTGCCGGTTGAGGTCACCCCCGGTCGCGAGTATTTTGTTCATCGCCATGGCTTCCTCTGCTCCACGTCTCAGATCCAGATCGGTGTCGGCTTTCAGCAATCGCTCGGTGCCGGCATCTTCGGCGGCGATGGCTTTCTCCTTCAGCGCATCAGTGGCCAGGGTGTCGCTTGGCTCGAGCTTTCCGGTGAGTTGATCCTCAAAGAACTGCGACCTGGCGAGACGCTCCGTGTGCACCCCGGCCATGTCGGTGCATTTGAAGCGTCGGTCTCCTTCCAGATCACGCGCATTCCCGGCATCCGCAACATGCTCTTCGGCGGCGATGGCATCTTCCTCGCAGCCCTCACCGGTCCGGGAAAAATCTGGCTGCAGACGCTGCCCATCTCCCGCCTGGCCCACGAACTTCAGGAGTATATGCCATCCGCAGGACGCGAACAGGTGCAGGGCGGTGTTGTCGGAGGTTTGGTCGGCAGCATTCTCGAAGGCATGAAATAACGCGCCATTGCGTGGCACCCACCGTCGAATCAGCCGGGCCAGTCCTCAGTGTGACGTTGGCCCGGCTGGCTCCGCATCAAATCGTTTGCCGCTCATAGGCTTGACGCTCGCGTCGCACAATTCTATCTTTTGATTCAGTGCCTTCTCGCCAGAAAATCGCCCGGGTCTGTTGACCACTCCTGCGTCCAGAAACCGCGCGTTCCAGTTTTCTTGAACTGGGCCGCTTAGAAACTCCCGACACCACCTACTGCCAATTAAGGACCCAAGATGACGGACGCAGCGCCCATTGCCAAAGAAACCAAGGCCCAGCGCCAGGAGCGCCTCAAGCGCGAACTCAATCCTTGGGAGGCTTTCGATCAGGTGCGCGCCTTTGCCCGCGAAGGCCGTCAGTCCGTAACACCGGAGTGGGCCGGCGCCTACTTCAAGTGGTGGGGTATCTACACGCAGGGCGATGGGGCAGGAGCCCTGGGCGGCAAGGGCGGTGAGGGAGTTGCAACCGAATACTTCATGATGCGGATCGGCATTCCGAATGGCATTGTGAACGCGGCGCAGCTGCGCGTCATAGCTGACATCACGAAAAAGTACGCACGCAATCTCGCCGACATCACTGTCCGCCAGAACATTCAACTGCACTGGCTTACCATCGAGGACATTCCAGAAGTCGTCCGCGCTCTTGATGCCGTCGGCCTTTCCCCTAAAGGCGCGTGCGGCGATGTTGTCCGCAACGTCACTGGCTGCCCGCTTGCAGGAGTCGCCCATGACGAACTCATCGATTCATCCGCGCTCGCCGTCGCTGTCGCACATGAACTGACCGCCAATCCTGACTTTTATAATCTGCCTCGCAAGTTCAAAATCTCTATCACCGGCTGCCCGGTCTGGTGCTCCTACCCGGAAATTAACGACATCGGCTTGACCGCGATCAAGCGTGTCATCGACGGGAAAGAAGAGGTGGGCTATTCCATCCGTGTCGGCGGTGGCCTTTCGAAAGAGCCACACCTAGCCGTCAAACTGCCGGCTTTCATTCAGCCCACGCAGGCGCAGGAGGTCATCCGCGCCGTTGCTGCACTCTTCCGCGATCAGCAGGGACTGCGCGAAAGCCGCGACCGTGCCCGCCTCAAGTACCTGTTTATCAAGGAAGGCTGGGATGCAGCGAAGTTCCTCGCCGAAATTGAAAAGCGTATCGGTCACAAACTCGATCCGCCCGTCGACGAAGTCATTCCCGATGACATTCTGCGCGACCATGCGGGCATCAACCCCCAGCGCAATCCGGATCTCCGCTACGTCGGTGCATCTGTTCTGCGCGGTCGACTCTCCGGCGATCAACTGACTGCCATTGCAGACATGTCAGAAAAATACGGGACCGGCGAATTGCGCTGCACCGTCATGCAGAACCTGATCATCGTGAATGTGCCGAAGGACCAGGCCGCCGAACTGGCGCGAGCACTCGAAGCCATCGATATCAAGGTGGAGGGCACACCCTTCTGGCGCGGCGCCATCGCCTGCACCGGCACTGAATTTTGCAAGCTGGCCATCACTGAGACGAAAGGCTTCGCTCGCTGGCTGGTGGATGAAATGGAAGAGCGTCTGCCCGCGTTCGATCAGCAGTTCAAGCTGCATGTAACCGGCTGCCCGAACAGTTGCGGCCAGCACTGGATCGCAGACATAGGCCTCGAAGGCAAAAAAATCAAACATGAGGGCAAGATGGTCGACGCCTTCTACTTCTGCGTCGGCGGAGCTGTCGGCCTCCACGCGAACGTGGCCCGGCCCATCGGCTATCGGTGTCCCGCTAATGAAGTACCGGCGTCGATCGAACGGCTTTTGCGCGGCTACCTCGGCGATCGCAATGACGGTGAAAATCTCCGCGCGTGGTTCAGCCGGCAGTCTGACCAACATCTTCGCGCACAGGCGGCGGGCGCAAAGGTTGAGCCGGTTGAACGCGACAAACCAGAAGGCCGGGTCCCGCATGGAGTTGGCGATTAGCTAACATCTCGTCACGAACAGATCAGAGAGCATTTGTCATCCTGAGCGAAGTCGGAGGACCCGCGTCTGCTCCATACGCCATCAATACGGATGCCCATTTTTCGCTTCTGAGAGATGGATGCAACAAGCCGCCCGTTGGCGACGGTCACCAGCTATGCAAAAATCCTTCACGCTCGGCGATCTCGATCGGCACGCCAAACAGTTCGGATAACACCGAAGGCTTCAACAAATCTTCCCGCGGGCCATCCGCGGAAATCCCGCCATCGCGCATCAGGATCACCCTCCGCATCTCGGGCAGAATATCTGCGAGATGATGTGTGACCATGAGTATGCCAGTTCCCTTTTTCGCTATAGTTCGCAGCACGTCGCGCAACTCGCGCTGCGCCGCGTGGTCGAGTGCATTCGACGGCTCATCGAGCAGCAGCATCTCCGGCTTGTGCACCAGCGCCCGGGCTATCATAACGCGGCGTAGCTCGCCGGCGGACATTTCGCCCACCAGCTTCGCCGACAGACGCTCCGACTGCAGCAATCGCAAAGCGTCGCTTGCCGCCGCCCGCATTGCTTCCGTCACAATCAGGTAGTCCCACAATTTCGCACTTCCAAAAAACCCTGTCACCACAGCATCGTGACCGCTGATGCCGGCGATCGATCGACCCGGCAGATCAGCCGATACCACCCCGAGATGTTTGCGCAGTTCAGAGATCTCCCATCGCTCACGGCCAAAGATTCGAATCTGTTTCTCATTCGTCTCCAGCGGATAGGTCTCGCACGTAATCGTCTTGATGAGCGTGGATTTTCCGCAGCCATTCGGCCCCAGGATAGCCACGCTTTCGCCCACGTCAATCGTCAGATCCAAATGGTGCAGGACGACGCGATCGCCTCGCGCCACATCGATATTCCTGAACTCGAGGAACTTCTCTGCTCCCGGTTCTTCGGTCTTCACTCTGCCTCACGTCGTTGTGTTTATTGCTTCTAGACTAACGGCTCCGCTGCCAAAGCTCCGGTCGCAGACAATGCCTTCTTTACGCGAAGTTCTTGTAAAGTGAAATTCATGGCTGATTCGTCGCTCGTTCCCTCTACCGCCATTCCACAGGGCTTTCGCTTCTCCGCAGTGCGCGCCGGCATCAAGGCCAGCGGCCGTCTTGATTTCGCCTGCGCCCTGGCCGATGACCCGGCAGCCTCTGCGGCCATGTTTACCAGCAACCAGGTCGTGGCTGCGCCTGTCATCATCGGACGGCAACATCTGCAGGCCTCGTCGAATTTTATTCGTGCCGTCGTTGTGAACGCGGGCAATGCCAACTGCGCCACCGGCCAGGCGGGACTCGATGCATGCGAAAGAGTCTGCGCTTCCGCTGCGACTCAGTTCGACTGCGCGAGCGAGCAGATTCTCCCCTCTTCGACCGGCATCATCGGAGTATTACTGCCCGCCGAGAAACTCATTGCGGCACTGCCGGCACTCCATGCAGGACTGGGCGCCACATCCGATCACTTCGCACAGTTCGCAAGTGCCATCATGACGACCGACACGCGGATGAAAGTCGCACACGCCTCCTGCATCATCGAAGGCCGAACCGTAAATATTCTAGGCACAACCAAAGGCGCGGGCATGATTCAACCGAAGCTGATTGCGCCGCACGCCACCATGCTCGCCTATCTCTTCACGGACGCGGCTGTCCAGCCCGCAGCCTTGAATGATTTGCTGCACGGTGCCGTGAATGTTAGCTTCAATCGCATCTCGATCGATGGCGACACTTCGACGAACGACACAGTGCTGCTCATGGCCAGTGGCAAGAGCAGCGTCACCCTGACCACGCCGGAAGGCAAGCAGAGCTTTCAGCATGCCCTTGATGAAGTGTGCATCTCGCTGGCCCGGCAGATGGTCGCGGACGGCGAAGGCATCGAGCATGTGGTCGAACTGAATGTGACCGGCGCGCACTCAGACGAAGATGCGCTGCGTATCGCGCGCTCTATCGCAAATTCTCCTCTGGTCAAGACGGCGTGGGCAGGAAGCGATCCCAACTGGGGACGCATACTCGCTGCCACCGGATATGCAGGCGCACCCATTGATCCGGCACTCATCAGCATCCATTTCATCGGCGGTGGCAACGTGCTCGAAATCTGCCGCGAAGGCAGTCTTTCGCCGTCGTTCGACGAAGCCGCGGCCCACGCTATCCTGATGCAGAAGGAATTTTCTGTGCACGTTGATCTGCATCTGGGAGTTGGCCGCTGCCGCTTCTGGACCGGTGATCTGACCGCAGAATATGTAAAGATCAACGCCGATTACTCGACCTGATCGCACATGAAAAAGTGCATAGCGCTAAACCTCGCGTCTATCGCGCACGCGCCCATCGCGGAGACTACAAATGCACAAGGATTTGCACAGCGACTGTGTAAATCACCCTTCATTCCCAGTTGACGACAGCGCATGAGACTGCGATGGTTGAAGGCTTGCCGAAAAGAGGCTTTTGAAACAATGGCGACAAAACAGGTCAAGAAAGCAGCGCTTAGCTACTCCCTCATCAGCGATCAGAAATTTCAGCAGATGTACTCTGCCATGACCGCTCTACGCAGGTCCGCTAAACGTAATGCCGCGTCAAAGGGAGCAGAGGCGCCGATCGTCGCTACCCTCATTGACCTTCGGCCTGGAGACCTCGTCATCGCGCCCACACATTTATTGCCCGAAGCATTGCTCAAGGATGAGCGGCTCCAATTCATGCCTGCAAAGCGAACGGGTTCACAGCCAATCGGCATTGCCATCATCTCTTCCACACTCGCATCGGCAGTGCTTACGATTGGCGCGGGTGCCGCACTCGGCAGAAACACGACAGCCAATGACAGCGTGATCGTTGCCTTTGGCACGACGGATACCGCGAGCCGCGAATCATGGCTCGAAGCCTTGCGCCTCGCCGGCAAACATAAGCTGCCTATTCTCTTTGTGCTGCTTCAGGGCGATGCTGAAGCAACGGCGTTCATTGGTAGTCAGTCCATGAGCGCAGGCGTCATCTCCGTGCCAGTCGACTCCGCCGACGTCGTTGCGATGTATCGTGTCGCTTTCGAATCATTGGCCCGCGCACGCAGGCGCACCGGCGCGACACTCATCGTCTGCACGCCGTACAGCCTTGAAGATCAGATGCCGCGACGTGCCGAAGATCCGTTGAAGAAGCTGGAGACCTACCTGCGAAAGAAAGAGATTCCCATCAAGCTTCGTTAACAATCAGCTGCGCGCCGCCTTGGCAACGCGCATATCGCGACCGCTCATCTGCATCGGTTGCGCCAGCCCCAGCATACCGAGAATCGTCGGTGAAATATCGCGCAGCGAACCATCCTGGCGCAGGGTGTACTTGTTCGCATCCTCACTCACCAGGATGAATGGCACGGGGTTCGTCGTATGCGATGTATGCGGGCCGCCTGCACCGGGATCAGTCAACATCTCCGCGTTCCCGTGATCGGCCGTAATCAACATTGATCCGCCCTTTTGTCTGAGCGTCTGGTAAAGCCGTCCCAGGCATGCGTCGATTGTCTCGACACCCTTGATTGTCGGCTCGAGCTTGCCCGAATGCCCCACCATGTCGGCGTTCGCAAAGTTCACAACCACCAGGTCGAACGCAGTATCTTCCACTGCTTTGATCACAACGTCCGCGATTCCATCCGCAGACATTTCAGGTGCAAGATCGTACGTCGCCACCTTCTTTGAAGCGACCAGCTGGCGTTCTTCGCCGGGGAATTCCTTCTCGATGCCGCCATTGAAAAAATATGTCACGTGCGCATACTTTTCGGTTTCGGCTACGCGCAGGTTGCGCAGATTCGCCTGTGCCAGCAGGTTCGCCAGCAGGTTATCCATCGACTGCGGATGAATGACCAGCGGCAGGGTGAATTGCTTGTCATATTGCGTCATGCAGACATAGAGCAGGTCCTTTGGCACTTCACTGCGCGGAATTTCGGCATCCAGATCGTCCGCGCCCGGCAGGTCGCGGCCGTCCTCTTTCGTCAACCCGCTATTGCGCGCTAACACGCGCGTGATCTGTCTTGCGCGATCAGCCCGATAGTTGAAGTTGACGCACACATCTTCATCCTGCACCGTCGCCACAGGCTTTCCATCTGCGCCAACCACAACAAACGGAATCACGAATTCATCGGTGACGCCGTTGTTATAACACTCCTTCACACGCGCAATTGCATCGCTGTAGGCGCCGCCCTCGGCCACGCCTTTCACCATCGCGTCAAATGTTTTCTTCTCGCGCTCCCACCGGCGATCGCGATCCATTGCATAGTAGCGTCCACTCACCGTGGCAAGTTTCCCGACGCCTGTCTCCGCCAGCGCCTGCTGCAGTTTTTCGAGATAGCCAGCACCGCTGGTCGGCAGTGTGTCGCGGCCGTCCAGGAACGCATGCACAAACACCTTCTCTACCCCGGCAAGCTTCGCCGCCTTCAGCAATGCATGCAGATGCGCCTGCTGCGCATGCACGCCTCCATCAGAAACCAGCCCTAGCAGGTGAAGCTGGCGCCCGCTCTCGCGCACTTTATGCAGCGCTTCGAGAATCACAGGGTCCGTATAGAAGCTGCCGTCAGCGATCATCGCATCGATACGCGTAATATCCATCTGCACCACGCGCCCTGCACCGATATTCAGGTGGCCAACTTCGCTGTTTCCCATCTGTCCATCCGGCAGGCCAACATAATGGTCAGAAGCCTGGATAAGGGTGTTCGGAAACTCCGCCAGCAGCCTGTCGTAGTTCGGCTTGCGTGCCTGCGCAATGGCATTGGCAAAAGTCTCGGCGCGGTATCCCCACCCATCAAGAATGGTCAAAATCAAAGGTCGTTTCATGCGACTCCACTCGATTCAACGTACTGAAGTGTCTCTAGTGGAGATGTTAAATTAAGAAGCGGTTCGATCGCCCTCATCCCATCCATGCAATTCCTCTTCTCGCGCCTCAGGCGTATCACCAGCGGTGCCACCTGGATTCCAGAGATCGATGGCCTGCGCTTTATCGCCATTTTCTCAGTAGTGCTTTTTCACCTGGGCGGAGAAGTTTATTCGAAGTCGGGTCTCGTTCTGAACATCCATCAGTGGTACGTCCCGCTGCTTCAGTGCGTTTCGCACGGTTCGCGGGGCGTAGAAATTTTTTTCGTGATCAGTGGCTTCATACTCGGTAGGCCCTTCGCGCGCCATACTCTTCTTGGCGACAAAAGGGTCCGACTGGGTAGCTACTACCTTCGGCGGCTCACCCGCCTCGAGCCGCCCTACTTGTTTAACCTTTTGATCATCGCGATCTGCATTTTTATCTACATTCCAGGAACACGGTTTCCGGACCTGTGCAGACACTTCCTCGCAAGCGCTGTCTATCTACACGGCTTCATTTACAACAGCATCAGCACGATTAACGCGGTCACCTGGAGCCTGGAGATTGAAGTGCAGTTCTATGTGCTCGTGCCGCTGCTGGTCGCTTTCTACAAGGTGCGTACCGTGGCCTTGCGTCGTAGCTTGTTGATCCTCGCGATGCTGCTGCTCTCCTTGTTTCAAGAGTGGGCATTCCAGCAATCCTACTGGGGCAGACCACAGCAATTCATCTACTACACCGTCATCTTCTACCTTCAATATTTCCTCGCGGGATTTCTGCTTAGTGATCTCTACCTCGTCTCGTTTCCGCGCTGGCGCCCCGCACTTGCATGGGACATCGTCAGCCTCATCTGCTGGCCACTACTGTTTTACTTCGACGCGTGGTGGCGCCCCACCGTGCTGCCATTCCTGATCCTGCTGGTCTGCATCGGCGCCTTTCGCGGCATCTACTTTCCCCGATTGTTCCGACTCGAGTCCATCGCCCTCATCGGCGGCATGTGCTACTCCATCTACCTATGGCACTTCTTCATCATTTCTCTGGGCTTCAAAGTCACACGGCATCTCTTCTATACCAAGGACTATCTTTTCAACCTGACGATGCAAGGCGCGTTCCTGCTGCCATTCGTCCTGATACTGAGCACGTTGTACTACCTGGTCATCGAACGCCCCTGCATGGACCCTAGGTGGCCGCAGAAACTCATTGGCAAATTAAAAGCCGCCCCGGCACATACCGGGACGGCCTAGTTTGGCAAGTATTCCTACTTAATCGCTGAAGTTGATCGACTCAGCCCCAAGGAAATTCGCCGTCTGTCCCAGCTCTTCTTCGATCCGCAGCAACTGGTTATATTTCGCGATACGATCCGTCCTTGACAGTGAACCAGTCTTGATCTGCCCCACGCCTGTCGCCACCGCAAGATCTGCGATGAATGTGTCTTCTGTCTCGCCGCTTCGATGAGACATGATCGACGTATAGCCATAGCGGCGGCCAAGCTCGATCGCTTCGAAAGTCTCGGTCACCGTGCCGATCTGGTTCACCTTGATCAGGATCGAATTAGCGATTCCTTCGTGAATGCCACGCTGCAAGCGCTCAGTATTAGTGACGAATAGATCATCACCGACCAGCTGGATCTGCTCGCCCAGGATTTCTGTCATAAAGCGCCAACCAGCCCAGTCATCCTCGGCCAGACCATCTTCAATCGAGATGATCGGATACTGCCGCACCCAGCTCTCCCAGTAGCGCGCCATCTCTTCGCTCGACTTCTCGCTCTTGTCAGACTTCTTGAAAACGTACTTGCCCGTTTCCTTGTTGTAGAACTCGCTGCTTGCCGGATCGAGTGCCAGTGCTACATCATCGCCGACTTTGTAGCCTGCTGCCTCGATCGCTTCGAGAATCACTTCGATCGCTTCTTCATTCGAGTTCAGCGACGGCGCAAATCCACCCTCGTCACCAACGGCAGTGCTGTAACCCTTCCTCTTCAATACGCCCTTAAGCGTGTGAAATATCTCCGCACCCCAGCGCAGTGCATCGGTGAAACGCTCAGCGCCGATTGGCATGATCATGAATTCCTGGAAATCGACATTGTTGTCCGCATGCGATCCTCCATTGATGATGTTCATCATCGGGGTAGGCAGAATGCATGCATTCGCGCCGCCGAGGTATCGATACAGCGGCAGCTTCAACGCTGTTGCCGATGCACGCGCACATGCCATCGACACGGCCAGAATTGCATTCGCACCCAGCTTGCTCTTGTTCTCCGTGCCATCGAGAGCGTTCATCGTCGCGTCAATCAGGCGCTGGTTGCTTGCATCCATCCCCGTGAGTTCGGGCGCCAGCACACTCTCTACATTTTCGACCGCCTGCAACACGCCCTTGCCCAGGTAGTAATCCTTGTCGCCATCGCGCAGTTCAACTGCTTCGTGCTCGCCGGTCGAAGCGCCACTTGGCACCGCCGCGCGTCCAATCGAGCCATCTGCCAGGATCACATCTGCTTCTACCGTCGGGTTGCCGCGCGAATCAAGAATTTCCCGCGCGCGAATCTGTGCAATCTCAGTCATGTCACTCCTTACGATGTGGTGCTCTAAACGATCCCTAAGTTGAGGACGGCGGTCGACAGCGATCTGGCCGCCGCCCACTCCGCCAATGCTGCTGATCAGTTCCGACAAATTGCTCCCTGGCGGAAGCACGCAGACCTCTTGTCCGCGCAAACCGCAACCTCGCAAGTTTAACAAAGAAAAATGAATGGCTTATGTCGACGACGCGTGTAACCGTGAATTCACCGTCGTCCTCAAAGGCTCAGCAAGACCTTTACCTTCGAGATACCCGCCCGGTTACCGACGATCGGCTGCTCACTGGCACGCCGTAATTTGTTCTAAGCTGATGAGGAAGGTGCTATCACAACGCCTTGGAGTGCGCATGTATGAAGAACAAGCTTTGTGTCACCGCCCTGCTTTCGTTCACGGCTCTTGCCGGAGCGCAGACCACCTCGCAAGCATCCCAGGGCCAGGGCACCACTGCGAAACCCAGCGCGTACGGAAGTGCTTACCAGGGCGTCTCGCAACCCTCTGATGACCAGATTCTCGTCAACGCCAATTCCAGCCAGGAAGCGGACGGTAATTCACCTGCCGTTGCAGCCCAGCCGGTGAATGTTCCGCCGCCGCCCGCTCCCGTAGCTCAGCCGCCGCGAAGGATTGACCCCAACGGCATTGTCGAAGTCCCGGTAGCCGACGAAACAGTTCCCGGCCGCACAGCGGAGGCGCCCGTCCTGCGTACGCACGGCTTCAATCCCGATGCCGAGATCGTGACCGCTGTTCCCCAGTCTCCCAACACGTTGCCCGAGGGCACACCGTTCCACGCACGCCTGGTTGAGCAGCTTTCCGCAGATTCCATTACACCCGGCACACCCTTCAGCGCACAACTGACGCAGGACGTCATCCACATGGGCGCTGTCGTAATCCCTGCAGGTTCGTACGTCCACGGTCGCGTGACCTATGTCAGCGCCGGCCGCAGGATTGGCGGCCAATCCACCATGCGCCTCCGTCCTGAAGAAGTAGTGCTACCCGACGGGACGCACTATCACTTCCGCGGCGTCGTCACCCAGACGGCCGGTTCCGCTACCAAGACCAACTCTGAAGGCGAAGTTGTGGCCAAGGGACACCCGGTGCGCACAGCATCTGAATACGGGATGACGGCCGGCAGTGGCGCTGTCATCGGCGCAGTCGTCGGCGGACCCGTTGGAGCAGGCGTGGGCGCCGGCATCGGCGCAGGCGTCATGACCGTGCATTGGCTGCGCGAGAAGAACGCCGCAGTTCTGCCCGCAGGCTCGAGCGTCACGTTCGGACTGTCGACGCCGATCTCGCTCACCCCATCGACCATCACACCCGGCATGGCCGCTAACTCACAAGTGCAGTCCGCACCGCCGGTTTCCACCTACGTCGAACCGAAAGTCCAGAACTAGTTTTTTCTCGCAATCGTACAAGGGCGAAGCCGTCATCAGCTTCGCCCTTTCGCTTTTGTGCCTTCACGATCGCTGAACAGGCGGCACGCGTTCCAGCAGTCGCTTCCAGGTCTTCTGATTGCGCCGGAAACTCTTCTTCAAATCCTCCAGAATGCGCTCGAAATCCGCATGCTCCTTCAGCCTGTTCCACGCAGGATTCTTCGAGAACCACGGATAGTTTTCGTTCCCCAGGTAGATCGCCCGCCGCAGCCAGTGCAGCGCCTCACTCTCATCCCCTTCAACTGCAAAGTACGTCGCCAGCCGGTACGCCATTTCACTGTCTGCCTCTGCTGCCGCCAGTGACTCTTCTTCAATCAGCGACTCCGCGCGCGCTCTCTGCCCCACCTGCAAATAACAGGTCGCCAGTGTCGGAAATGCCAGCCGCATCCGTTCATCATCGCGGATGACCGCTTCGAGGATCGCGATCGCCTTGTCCAGCGATCCCTGCCGCATATTCTGGTACGCGAGTGACGTCCGCAGTAGCGGATGACGCGGTTCCAGTGTCAAACCCTTTTGCAGTTCTTCGTCGGCCAGTTCCAGTTGTCCCTGGTATTGATACACACGCGCGCGATGGTTATAAATAATCGCAGCATTCGAAGGATTCAACTGCAGCGACCGGTTGAACTGAGCCAGCGCTTCGTCATACATCCCGTCCAGCCGCAGGGTCAGACCCGCCATCTGGTGCACATTCCAGTCGTTGTCTGCGGTCTGCAGCAGGTTTTCAATGCCATGCCGCGCACTCTCTTTTTCGCCGCGCGAGAGCAGCATGTATACGCGGTAAAGGTTCGCCTCGCCCGATCCGGGATCGATCTCCAGCGCCCGATCGAAAGACCTGCGTGCATTCATCAGGTGCATCTGGCCGCCAAATCCGTGGCGGATATATTGCAGATGCGCAATACCCAGTCCGCTCCAGCCCAGAGCGAAATTCGGATCGCGATCAACTACGCTTTCGAACTTCTCGAGCGCACGATCCAGGTCCGCACGCGCGCCGGTCCGCGAAATGAACGACGACAGCATCGCCCGCGCCTGCAGGTACTGTTCTGACGACTGCTCCGCCATTGACGCAGCCCGTGCAGCGCGCTCACTCGCAGGCGCCGGCTGCACCATCAGCTTTTGTCCCATCCCCTGCAGCGTGCCAAAAACCTCGTTCGTAATTTCCGTCTGCACCGCCACCAGGTCCAGCGACGCTACACTGATGGCCCCACCCGTCCGCACGCTTTGACCCGGCACATCCAGCAGCTGCCAGTTCAGATCAAACCCCTGCGCCGACCGCAGAAAATTTCCCGCCAGCACATACTGCACCATCAGCTTCTGGCCAATCGCCAGCGGATCCATCTGGTTCACCGGTGTCGCCAGCTGCATCAGTGAACTGGATGGCCGCACCACCAGCGACGGCATCCTCGCCAGCCGCGCCGCAATCGCGTCCGCGAGCGCATAGCCATAGAGCGGAGTGATTTCCGTCGACCCGAAATTCGAAAACGGCAGCACCAGGATCGTGTTCTGCTTCGGGTGCGTCTCGCCCGATTCGCGGAACCGCTCCGCCAGCATCGATAACAAACCAGTAGTGCGCTTCTCGCGCTCCTGGAGCGGCATCCCGGCCGTCGAAGCGGCATCTGCCGGCAGCAGACTCGTATCGAGATGCAACGTCCGCATCGTAGTTTTCAATGCCTCGCGCACATCTGCGGCAGAGGCGTAACGCTCTGCAGGCGTCTTCTGCAGGCAGCGAAAAATCAGGCTTTGCAGTTCATTCGGGATCTGCGGATTGCCGTTCATCAGCGGCGGCGGATCCGCATACTGGATTGCCCGGATCGTCTGAAACTCCTCGGCATCACGCCGGATGAACGGATGCCGGCCGCTCAGCAGTTCGTACAGAATGACCCCCAGCGCGAACAAATCGCTCTGCACGCTGCTGTGCCCCGTCACAAACTGTTCTGGCGCCATGTACGCAATCGTGCCGCCTCTGGCCGTATAGGTCGCGTGAACGGCCCCATCCTTACGCCGCACCGGCTTGGCAGGATCGAAGCTCACCTCGTCCCGCGTCAGCCGCCTCGCCAGGCCAAAGTCGAGTATCTTCACCAGTCCGCCGTCCGTCAGCATCACATTCGCCGGCTTCAGATCGCGGTGATAGATGCCCAGCACATGCGCGGCATTCAACCCGTCCGCAATCTGGATGCCGATCGAAAGCACCAGCGGCACACTGGCCGGGCCCTCGGCAATGACCGCATCAAGCGGTTTGCCCGGCACATATTGCATCACGATGTAGGCCTCGTCACTTGACTCGCCCACTTCGTAGATGGCACAGACATTCGGGTGCTCTATGGCCGAAGCCAGCCGCGCCTCGCGCAGGACCGTCGTCCGCATCTGTTCCAGTGTCAGGCTGCCCTTCCGCAGCATCTTCAGCACGACCGGCCGCATCAGCAGCGTGTCGTTCGCCAGGTAGACCACTCCACTGCCACCCGCACCCAGCTTGCGGGTCATCTCGTAATGTTCCAGGAGCCGCGGCTTCATGGGGCTAGTCTACGTGCTGACCCGTCAGAAGATGGTTAAGAGTGTTGATTACGCAGACTTGCACCGGACTTCGAGTAAACTAAACTCATTGAACTTAGTCCACTCGAGGCGACATGCAGACGTTCAACATTCACAAAGCCAAGACTCATCTCTCGCGCCTTGTAGAAGCAGCCGCGAAAGGCGAGTCTTTCATCATCGCAAAAGCTGGGAATCCGATGGTCAAAGTGCTGCCTTTGGATGCTTCCCCAGAGACCACCCCCGTTCCGAGGAAGATACAGCGCATCGGCTTCATGAAGGGCCAGATCAAGGTCCCGGATGACTTTGACACCATGTTTCAGGACGAGATCATCAAAATGTTCGAAGGCAAAGCAGGTTGAAGCTGCTTCTCGACACGCACATCCTACTGTGGGCAGGTGAAGGCGATCCCAGACTTCCGGCAGCAGCACGTGCGTACATCGAAGATGATCAAAGCGAGCTATTTTTCAGCATTGCCAGTATCTGGGAGATCGTCATTAAGCGTGGCAAGGATTACAAAAACTTTGAGGTAGAGCCCAGTCTCTTCCGCAGAAATCTTCTTGATAATGGCTACGCCGAGTTAGCGGTCACGAGTGAACACGCCTTTACTGTTGGATCTTTACCGCCAATCCATAAAGATCCATTCGACCGCATGTTGATCGCACAAGCTACGGCCGATGGATTTCTCTTCCTGACCGTTGACCCAGTTGTCGCCAGATACCCCGGGCCAATCGAGAAACTTTAACCTGCATCAATGTTCTCGCGGCGTCTTCAACGGCCGCGTAGTCCCTTCAATCTGGCTTACCGCACTCTTCTGCGGCCGGCGTCCCAGCAGAAACATCACCACACCAAAAACAAACATCAGCCCGCCCCAGATCAGGTTCAGATTGATCCCCTGCGACATCGCGTAAATCACGCTACCCTGCGTGAACAGCCCATAAATTGCCATGATGCCGCCGGTGATCAGGAACATCAGGCCGAGCGGTATGCGAATATCCAATCCCATTTGAGACTCTCCCCGTTCTAGGCGAACACCAGGTTCAACAGCACGGCCATGGCCAGTACAACGATCGCCAGCGTCGACGGCTTTTGCCACCACGTCAGGTGGCCTTCTTTCGGCTTCTCCGTCAACGAATACACCAACCCGACGAGCTCTTCTTCCCGGCGCGGTTTAGTCGCCAGGCTCACCACTGTCGCTACCACAAGATTCGCACTGAACGCCCAGATCGCTGTCCAGAAGTTCTGAGCCATCTCGCTTGGATAGGTATGCACGACAGTAATCCAGCCGCCATGAATACCCGCTGCGGCATCCGCCGGCAAGGTCAGGCCATGATGGATGACGGCAGCGGCTGTTCCGCTCAGCAGGCCGATAAACGCTCCATGCCCTGTCGCCCGCTTCCAGAACATGCCCAGCAGAAAGGTGGCAAACAGCGGCGCATTCACAAAGCTGAACACCAGCTGCAGCGCGTCCATGATGTTGTTAAACGACGTCGCGAGATACGCCGCACCGATTGACAGGACAATCCCGCCAACCGTGGCGACCCTCCCCATCCACAGGTAGTGGGCATCATTCGCGTCTTTGTTGATGTACGACTGGTAAAGGTCATACGTCCAGACCGTGTTGAACGCCGTCACATTGCCCGCCATCCCGGACATGAAGCTCGCCAGCAACGCTGTCAGCCCCAGGCCGAGAATGCCGGTCGGAAAATAGTGCAGCAGCATGTTCGGTATCGCCAGATCGTAGTTCAGCACCGGCGTGCCGTTCTTGTCCGTCACAATCTGCCCGCTCACCGGATCGACCTTCGCCGGGATCAGCCCGCGCCCGGCGTCCTGTGCCGCCATCGTCTGCGACGTTGCCGGGCCCGCGAAGTGCTGCGTCACCTTCGGCACACTGATGGCGATCAACCCAGGCAGGATCACCAGGAACGGAAAGAACATCTTCGGCACCGCGGCAATCAGCGGCACCCGCCGCGCAGACTCTTCCGAATCGGCCGCCATCGCGCGCTGGATCACCAGGAAATCAGTACACCAGTAGCCAAAGCTCAATACGAACCCCAGCCCCATCGTCAGCGAAAACCACTCCACGCCCAGCGGGTTCGTGTGCGGACTCGAAAGCCCTCGCCACGAATGCGTGTACGCCGGCCCCAGTGTCTGCTTAATGCCCTGCCATCCACCAACATTGCGCAGGCCGACAAAGACCAGCGGCGCGAACCCGGCCACGATCAGGAAGAACTGCAGCACCTCGTTGTAGATCGCGCTGGTCAGGCCGCCGAGGAAGATATACCCCAGCACGATGACCGCCGACAGCAGGATCGACACATGAAAGATCCAGCTCAACGGCAGACCCAGCGCTAAAAAGATTCCATCGAACAGGTGCAGGCTCTGGATCAGCAACGCCATCGCATACATCGAGATACCCGACGAAAACACCGTCATGATGGCAAACGACACAGCATTCACTGCCCGCGTCTTCTCATCAAAACGCAGCCGCAAAAATTCCGGTACCGATCTGGCACGTGACCCGTAATAGAACGGCATCATGAAAATGCCGACGAACACCATCGCCGGAATCGCGCCGATCCAGTAAAACTGGCTGGTAATGATCCCGTACTTGGCACCCGACGCGCCCATGCCTATGACTTCCTGCGCGCCCAGGTTGGCGGAAATGAACGCGAGTCCGCAGATCCATGCAGGAATGGAGCGGCCCGCCAGGAAGAAGTCGTTGCTGGTGCGCATATACCGCTTCAGCGCGAAGCCGATCCCCAGCACGAAAGCGAAATAGACCAGCATGATCAGCCAGTCGATGATTGTCAGGTGCACGATCTTCCTATTCTATGGGCGCTTTTTTGGACAGGCTCTGAGGATCGTACTTAGTCGTTCGCATCAGTACGTCCCCATGAAATGTAACCGCTTTCTTCAATGCTTGCCAACCCAGCCCAACATGCAGCTTGATCAGTTCCGTCACCGCAACCATCTCAAAGTGACCCGAAATGGCACCGGTTACTACCCGGTGCCCAGAGTTACCTGCTAACTGCACAAATTATGGAGCTATACTTATCCATAAATGGAGTCACAGTAAGAACATGGCCACAACCAGGCAGCAAGCGACAGCAGCGTATCCGGATACTCGCTTTCCTGCGTCCCAACTGCCGGACCTCAATCGCATCGAGGAACGGCGCCGCCTCTCGCCCGCCGCCGGACGCGCCTTCTTTAAAATCATCGAACACTGGCAGGTCCGCGATGAAGACGCTCGCGAACTCCTCGGCGGCATCTCCAATGGAAGCTACTATCAGCTCAAGCAGAAGGTCAGCAAACCCTTTGAAACCGATCGCCTGTTGCGCATCTCTTACCTGATTGGCATCTTCAAGGCACTCAACATCCTCTATAGCCAGAAGCTGGCCGACCGCTGGATACAGTTGCCCAACACCAACCCCATCTTTGCCGGCGCTACCCCTCTGGCCTACATCCTCTCCGGTGGCGTGCCCGCCCTCGACGCCGTCCGCCGCCTCCTCGACGCTCGCCGCGGCGGGCATTAGCATTTGCCATGCAGGCGGACGCGCCTCCCGGCGCTTATGCTCCCCTTGGTCGCATGGATTCCGGGTATTCATTCGACTTTCGGCTCCCTCAGGATTTATGACGCACTTGCTGAGCGAACCCGGCTAACTCCTGCGCAAATACTCGGCATCCCAACCGAAACCCAGGGTTTTTGGAGGGATATGCATCTCGACAGCCCAACCACAATCTCCGGACCAGTCTTTCCGGCGCAGGGCGGGTGCCGCTGTTCGCGCAGTGCCGCAGTACCCGGACGCGCAGGACATCATTACAATAAAACAGATGGCAGATCAGCTTTATCTCAGTTTGTGGTTCCCCAACTTTCGCCTGGCCTCGATGCCGGCTGCAGTGGCTGCAGTGCTCAAACAGTTCTCCAAGGCCGGTGGTTCCAGTACTGTGTCCGCGGCCGCGGCTTACCCTATCTCGTGGAATGAAGCACCCGTTTTCCAGCGCATCTTTGACGAAGAGGAAGAAGAAGCCGCTGTCCCTGAGCGCGCCGTTGCAGAAGCGACTGAAATGCTGCACGACGACTTTGCCTACGAGTTCGAAGCTGAATGGGAACTGTGGAGTCCAGCGCGCGAGGGCGACCTCGACACTGTCTGGACACTCGAGCCCCATACCGTCCGCGTGACCGGCTTCGGTCCCCAGTTCGACGAGGGCTCCTACGAACAGAACGGCCACATCCGCATCGATCTCGGTACCGACACCGTCTTCCTGCAGGATGAGGTTGATCTGGATGACGAAGCCGCCGCGCATGTGCAGCAGAACGTGCAGCACCTGATCGATTTCACCAACGCCATCGAGCAGAACATCGGCATATCAAGCCGCCTGCTCTGGTCGGAGAGCGGCGAAAATCTGGCACAGAAGCTGATCGCCCGCCTCCAGCGCCTGAACTGAACTTTATCTCGAAGCTTTGTTGAGCGAACGATCGCTCACGCGAATGCCTTTTCATCTTCACGATGACCTTACCGCAAAACAGGAAAGACCAGGCAGTGACGAATACCAAGGCAGCGTACCCCGCTCAAACCACCTTCCGTAAGTCTCAGCATTGCCGCGCCAGGACCGTGCTAATCCTTGCCTGCGGTATCGCATTACTGTTCGCAGACCACGGTCGAGGACAGGCGGTTAAGACCGCTGCGCCGGCGGTGCCACCTATCAACCTGCCGGGCATGGCAGGCCGCAGTGACCTGATCCTGAAACACCTGAATGCCGTCATCACCTGGTACCGCAATGTCGGCAAACAGGTGCCGACTGTCGGAATGCCGACCGACATCATCTACCAGAACAACGCAAGACAGCTATCCACCCAGGTGGTCCAGGCAGCATTCCAGTCAGCAGCTGCCGACGCCCTGCTGCTCTCGAATACCGGCACCGCAACCGCAGATGCGAACGCACAGGATGTCACCAAGCTTGCTCCGCAGCTGGACTCGCAGATTGCCCAGGTAAAAGCGCAGATCGAAGCGCTGGGCCCGCAGATCGCATCGGCATCAACCAAGAACCTGGCCGGGCTGCAGGAGCAGCGGGTGCGGCTGCAGGGCGATCTCGAACTGCTCACGGCAGAAGACGCGGCAGTGGATCAGCTGGTGAAATTTTCGACCAACGGCGGAGGGTCCGGCACCAGCCATCTACAGCAAAGCATTGCGCAGCTGCAGCGAACTGTTCCTGAAGTTGCCAGCACCGTGCTGACGCCTGCAAGCCAAAAGACGACACAGGCACCATCAGTTACGTCGCCCGCGCCCTCGCCCGTCACGCAGGAATCGAGCGGCCTTATCAGCGAGGCGACCACGCTGTTTGCCGAGGCCAGCACCCTCCACCAAATCGACCTGTTGAGGAAGCAGGCATCGGAGACCGAAGATCTGGCGAAGCAGCTGAAAGCACCCCTTCTCACGCAGATCCACCGGACATTGAGCCTCGCCGCCACCTGGGCCGGCACGACGGCTATCGTCCCGCCTCCGCCTACCGGTACGGAACAGGACCCGGCCGCTCCCCAGCTCGCGGACAACGCAGCCGCACCAGCGACCGCCGCGCCAACCAAGCAGCAGTTCGATCAACTCACCGCACAGTTTAAACGTCTTTCATCCGTCGCCATTCCCCTTAGCCAGGAGATCATCGACCTCGACCAGGCGCAGAGCACGCTTGCGCAATGGCGTCAGTCCGTGCACCAGGAGAACCACGAACTGTTGATGAAGGTGCTGACCAAAGTCTTCTTCATCACCCTCTCACTCGGTATTCTCGCCTTGTTTTCCGAACTGTGGCGGCGTTTTATCTTCCGGTACGTGCAGGACGTCCGCCGTCGTCGCCAGATCCTGATCCTTCGCCGCTTCGTCGTTTACTTCCTGATGGGCCTCGTCATCATCCTCGGCTTTGTCAGCGAATTCAGTTCACTCGCGACCTTCGCCGGCTTCATCACCGCCGGCCTCGCAGTCGGCCTGCAGACGATCCTGTTATCAGTCGCGGCCTACTTCTTCCTCATCGGCCGGTATGGCATCAGGGTTGGTGACCGCATCAGCGTCTCCGGCATCACCGGCGACGTGATCGACGTCGGCCTCATCCGCCTGTATCTCATGGAACTTGCCGGCACCGGCAATGACATTTTTCCCACCGGCCGCATCGTCGTCTTCCCCAACTCGGTGCTCTTCCAGGCGACCGTGCCACTCTTCAAACAAATTCCCGGCACGGAATATGCGTGGCACGAAGTCGCCACAATTCTCAATGCGAGTGCCGACGCAAAGATGGTGCAGGAAAAGATTCTGTCTGCGGTCTACAGTGTGCATGACAGCTACAAAGCGGACTTCGAGCGCCAGCACGCCGCATCCTCGCGCGTCCTCGACATTCGTATTGAAACGCCCAAGCCGACGACGCATTTGCAGTTCGCTGCCTCTGGCCTGGAGCTTGTCGTCCGCTATCCCGTCGCACTCGGCAATGTGGCGAATGCCGATGATCAGATCACCCAGAAAATCGTCAGCTTGCTGAACACTTCGGGTGACTTGAGAAGCTCGATCACCGGCTCTCCGCAGATCCGCGTTGCCGTCAAAGGCTAAGTCCAGACATGCTTGTTTTCGGATGGAGTGTCAGCCCTTGCCAATCTGAAGGAGCCGCGTTTCGAGGGCTTGGCGAATACCATGGCTGCCCCATCGCCACTGAGACATGGAACCAGGCTCAACCCACCCGTCAATTACAATCTCTACATGCTTGATGAATCCCAGTTTCGCCAGCACTCTGAGGCTGCGCTCGAGTCGCTGAAGCAGTCGCTGATCCGCGCCGAGGAAGACGGCGAATTCGAAGTCGAGGAACAGAATGGCGTTCTGAACATTGTCTTCGAGCAGCCGGTGGCAAAATTTGTGCTGACGCCGAACACGCCGGTCCGCCAGATCTGGATCTCAGCCCTTTCGACCAGCTTTAAACTCGAGTGGTCAGATGCGGCCGGCAAGTTCATCCTGGCAAAAACAGGCGAAGATCTTCCCACGGTCGTCGCCCGCGTCATCAATACCCATCTCGGAACAAACACAGTTTCACTTTCGTCTTAAGCGATGGCGGCGCCGAACGATAGCAGCAAACGGCCGCGCCTGTCCGTCGCGATGATCACTCTCAATGAGGAAGCGAACCTCGCGCGGACACTACGGTCTGTAGATTTCGCCGACGAGATCATCATCCTCGACGCAGGTTCGACCGATCTCACTGCCAACATCGCGGCGGACTTCAACGCGCAGTTCTTTCATGAGCCATGGAAGGGGTTTGCAGCGCAGAAAAACGCTGCCCTCGCCAAGTGCACCGGTGACTGGATTCTTTCGCTGGATGCCGACGAAGAAGTGACGGCAGAACTGCGCGCGGCGATCGAAGCCTTGCTTGCAGGCACGCCTTCACACGCGGCGTATTTCGTCGCCCGGCGTAACCTTTTCTTGGGCAGGTGGATGAAGCACGGCGGCTATTATCCCGACCGCAAGCTGCGTATGCTGCGAAACGGCTCGGCTGCCTTCGCCGAGCGCGCAGTGCATGAGACGTTAGCATTCACAGGCAGCACCGGCATATTAGGTGGCGACCTCGTGCATCACGCCTACCCTGACCTGCAACTCTACTTAGAGCACATGGACAGATACAGTTCACTCGCCGCCGAACAGTACCTGAAAACACATCCGCAAACATCGCTGCTTGCATTCCTGAATGGCGTGGCCATCAACCCGGTAGTGACCTTCGCTTATAACTACGGACTCAGACTCGGGTTGCTGGACGGCCGCGAAGGCCTCCTGCAGCATCTCTACCATTCCGTCTATGTCAGCTGGAAATATGCCAAGGCATGGGAGCGCAGCCGGAGATAATTACTCACTGGCTTTCAGGCGTTCCTTTTTGATGGCTCCGCCAAAGGCCGTCAGCAGTCCTACCGCCGCGGATAATCCGACGCGCGCTTCCTCCGTATTCATATGCTTCGTAATAGCAATCAGAGACGGTGGCTTTTTATCGCGATCCTCAGCCCGTCCCTGGATCGCGGTATGCAGCGCATCCGGATCGATCGCGGTCAGCAGGGTGCCAAGCGAAAGCAGGTTTCGCAGTGCATCGATCATCTGGGGCGTGCTGATGATATCCACAACGTGATTCACAACCGCATCACCGCGGCCAACCAGTCCGCGCAACAGGTCGAGCGTACCTGTGTCATGCAGTTCCTGCAGCAGTTTCAGGCTGGATAGGAGCGCATCACCATGATCGCGAGGTGCGTTTTCAACCTGCTGCGCGATCTCATCCTTCGTGTCGGTCGGTATAAATCGTCGGAACGGAACCGGCTGTGCCATGTTTATTTTCCCGTCTCAATCTGTACAAGTTCGCTGGTGCCCGGAAGTCGGTAATCGGCACGTTTCCACTTACGCTCGACCTCCACGCCATTCTGCGGCGTACGCTTGCCGCTATAGCGGAAGTTCGTCGGCTTGAGCGGATTTGGACCCTTCTCTGGCAGCACCCGTATGTTGACGGAGGTCTCTTTGTACGCCGGGGTATTTGTCGTGCGGTCCACTGCGTCACCAACCAGTACATTCACCGGTCCGGACTGTGAGGTCAACGGCAAATAAACTTCCTTGCCGGTGACCCTCGACGTGACGAGCACCTTTACCTTGATCGACCCGACGCGGCTATTCACCTCCACCCACTGGCCGGACACAATCTTCCGCTCCTCGGCTAGTTCGGGAGACATCTCCAGATATCGCTCTGGATTGATCGAGTAGATGCCCGGAACGCGCATCGTCTGATTCCCCGTCTGGAAATGTTCCAGTACGCGCCCGTTGTTGAGATGAATGTCATATTCGGCATTGATCACCTCGCTGTCTGGAATCCACTCGAGCGGGTAGAGCTTCGCCTTCTTATCCGGGAAGTTAAAACCACCCTCATCCAGGTAGAGGGTCTTTGTATCTGTGCCGTCGACCTTCACTGGCCACTGCAGCGTGCTGTAGCCTGCGAGCCGGTCGTACGTCACGCCCGCAAACAAAGGTGCAAGCCCCGCTGCTTCATGCATGATGTCTGCCGGATGCTTATAATCCCACTCCGCGCCGAGCCGATTAGCCAGCAGTTGAATAATCTCCCAGTCAGACTTGGCATCAGCATACGTAGGCAACGCCTGGTAGAGCCTCTGGATGCGCCGTTCGGTATTCGTGAATGTGCCTTCACGCTCCAGACTAGGCACTGCCGGGAAGACAACGTCCGCATAGCGACAGGTTTCAGTAAAGAAAATATCCTGTACGACAAATAGATCGAGCCGCTCGAAGCCGCCACCTACGTGATGAGCATCTGCGTCTGACGAAATCATGTCCTCGCCGGCCAGGTACATGGCCTTCAGCCTGCCATCGTAAATAGCGTCGATCATCTGGTGATTATCCAGGCCTTTCTCTGCCTTGATCTTCACTCCCCAGGCCTGCTCGTACTTGGTGCGCGGTGTGTCGTCAGACACCTTCTCGTAGCCCGGGAACATGTTCGGCATGGCGCCGAAATCACTCGCTCCCTGCACATTATTGTGTCCGCGCAGCGGGTATGCACCAGTCCCCGGCCGCATGTAGTTGCCGGTAATCAGCAATAGATTTGAAATGGCTGTCGATGAATCACTGCCGCCGCAATGCTGTGTAATGCCCATCGCCCACAACACGCACATGCTTGGGGCAGCCGCAATTTCCTCTGCCACGCGCTCCAGAGTTTCGATCGGCACCTCGCACATTTTGGAAGCATACTCCATCGTGAAGGGCTCGAGGCTTTTCCTGTACTCATCCAGACCATTGACCCACTGGTCCAGAAACGCCTGGTCAGCATGCCGATGATCCAGCATGTATCGGCTCATCGCCGACAACCAGATCAGATCTGAACTCGGTTTGGGCTGGAAGAAGATATCAGCCCGGTCAGCCATCTCGTGCTTGCGCAGATCAGCGACGATCAGTTTCTGTCCGCGTAGCTTATGCGCCTGTTTCACCCGCGTCGCCAGCACCGGGTGGCTCTCTGCTGTGTTGCTGCCGATAATCAGTACCAGCGCACTTTGCGCAATGTCGGAGATCGAGCCTGAGTCGCCGCCATGCCCGACAGTTCGGAATAATCCCTGCGTAGCCGGTGACTGGCAATACCGCGAACAGTTGTCGACGTTGTTTGTGCCGATCACCTGCCGCGCAAATTTCTGCATCAGGTAAGCTTCTTCATTTGTGCACTTGGAAGACGCAATAACTCCGATGGAATCAGGTCCATGCTCTGCCTTGATCGCGCCTAGTCGATTCGCAACATAAGCCAGAGCCTCATTCCAGCTAGCCTCGCGAAAATCATTGCCCTCGCGAATCAACGGAGTGCGCAGGCGGTCTTCGCTGTTGACATAATCCCAGCCAAACTTACCCTTCACACATGTCGAAATATTGTTTGCCGCACCTTCAGACGGCTCGATCTTCAGGATGTGCCGATCCTTAGTCCACACATCAAAGCTGCAACCAACGCCGCAATACGTGCAGACTGTCTTGGTCTTCTTGTTCATCACTTCGCGCATGGCCGCTTCGGTCTCAGATACCGCCATAATCGGCCCGTAGCCAATCTCAGGCTCGACACCCTTGACCACGTCGATCATCTTGCTAAGCGCTTCGGCCGGAAGATGCGTCAGGTAACCCGCATGGCCGAGCATGGACTTTTCCATCAGCGCGTTGCAGGGGCAGACCGTCACACAATGGCCGCAGGACACGCAGCTCGAACCGCCTATCTCATGCCCGCCATCCCAGAGCACGCGCGGATGCTCCGATTCCCAATTGATGGTGAGCGTTTCATTTACCTGGTAGTTCTGGCACGCCTCCACACAGCGGCCGCAGAGAATGCACTGGTCCGGATCGTAGCGATAGAAAGGATTGGTATGGTCCTGCTCATACGGCTTCGTCTTGAATGGATGCTTCTGATGCTCCACATGCAGATTGCCGGCAGTGTTGTGGACAGTGCAATTGCCGTTGCTGTTGTCGCAGACCGTGCAGTACAGCATGTGGTTGCCTAGAATCACATCGAATGCTTCGGCCTGCGCAGCTTTCGCGCGTACTGATTCAGTCTCGACCCTCATCCCTGCCGTCACGGGTACTCCGCACGCCCGCACCAGCTTCCCATCCACTTCGACCATGCAGGTGTCGCAGGTCTTGATAGGACCAAGCGGTTCCAGATAGCAAACATGCGGGAACTTTTCGTTCTCTCGCAGGATCGCGTCGACCAGCCACTCGCCCTCACTGGCAACGACCGGTCTTCCGTCAACGATCAGTTCAACAGCGGGCTTTCCAGCGTGGCGGGCAGCAGAAACAGTGGCAAATTCGGTCTGGGGATCCATAAGTTAATACCCATACGATGCTAGTTCCTGGTGCGCCGTCAAGACAGGCTTGCGAACAGGTCATTCACAACTAAAAAATCAGTCCGTGAGAATGCCCATCTCAAAAGGCAGCGATAACAGGCAGTCCATTGTGCCGATCTTTTCCAGTGCGCGGGTCAACTGCGAATTGTGGCACGGCTCGACGGTCATGACAAAAACTGTGTGGTCCGGCGAGTAATCCGGCTTCTGCAGGATGGCCCGGATGTTGATATCTTCGGCGGCCAGGTCCCCCGCTATTTCCGCGACGATGCCCGGTCGGTCGCGCACTACAAACCGGATGTAGTGCGGCAGACGGAACTCGCCCCCAGCCTGCACAGGTTTGGCCCCAAGCGCAACAGAGCAACCACCCTGCGCAATGGTTAGAATGTCGGACACCACAGCAACTGCAGTTGGATCGCCGCCTGCACCGTGCCCGGAGAAAATTGTCTGGCCACCGAAAGCCCCTCCGGAGATGACCATGTTCTCCGTGCCCGTCGACCACGCCAGCGGCGACGAGTTCTTCACCAGCATGGGGCCGACCGAAGCCAGCAGGGCTCCGTCGCGCAACTCCGCGCGAGCAATCTGCCGGATGGTGCATTGCAATTCCTGTGCATACACGAAGTCAGCCGCAGCCACACTGCGGATAGTCCGGCAGCTGATCTCGTTGGGAGCAATGTCCGCCCGCAATCCTATTCGCGCCAGGATCACCAGCTTTGCCCGCGCGTCAAAGCCATCGACATCTTCTGTCGGATCGCGTTCGGCATAGCCCAGGCTCTGCGCCTCAGCCAGCACCGCTTGAAACTCGGCGCCCGCCTCCATCTTGCTCAGGATAAAGTTGCATGTACCGTTCAGAATGCCTTCCAGCTTCAGCATCCGGTCGCCCGAAAGCCCCTGCTGCAAAGCGGGAATGACAGGAATTCCGCCGGCAACCGCCGCTCCGTATAGCAGGCTGCAGCCGTGCTGCTGGGCAATCCTCTGCAACTCGATGCCGCGATAGGCGATCAGCTTTTTGTTCGCGGTGACGACGCTTTTGCCAGCCGTCAGCGCCTGTCGGACCCACTCTCCTGCCGGATCTAGGCCACCCGCCAGTTCAACAATCACATCTACCGGCGACGCCAGAACCTCCGCAAGATCTTCCGTCCATTGAACGCTGGAAGGAATCCAGTCAGCCTTCTTGCGGCTCACGTTGCGGTTAAAAATGTGCGTCAGCTCTAGGTTTTCCAGGTGGGGGTCGGTGAGTATCCTGGCGACCGAGCTTCCGACCGTACCGAACCCGAGCAGAGCAACTTGTGTCTTTCGAGCAGCGTCTCCCAAAGCAGTCCATCTCCCACGGCATCATGTAGATTCTCGCGCCGTTTCTGTCTGCCTAGTGTACGACGGCCGCCGCGAGCGTCGCCTAAAAGTGCCGCAGCCGTTCTTCCGGCATCGCCTCGACGTTGACTGGACCAGGACGGACGGTTTCCTTCTCAAGCGACCGGCTGACCATGTCGCGCGAACCCAGCCCGATGGACAGGGCCAGCGCCAGCACGATGCCTCCGAACAAGATGCCGAACGCCAGGTCTACAATCTCTTCGCCAATGTGCAAATGGTCGAGCACCATGGCCGCACTCAAAACCAGTACAAGCCACTTCACTCCCAGGCTGAGCAGCCGCGCATACTGCAGGTTCATATTGACTGCGCCAATCAGGACGCTGCGCGAAAGAAACCGCGCAATAATCGTGCCGATAAACAGGATCACAACGGCACCCACAAGCCGTGGAAGATAGCCGAGCAGTCCCAGCGCAATCAGTGAATTTGATGAAGCGCTGAAAGCCTCGAACCCGACCGCGAAACCCAGCACGATGAATGCCCATAGGACAATTCTCGCGACCAGCGAAGTCGGCGTCTGCGTGGGCGACCACTCGGCAAGCTGGCTCGACCCTCGACCCAGCCGCTCGTCAAAATGAAGCGAAACCAGCACCTTCCGCGAAGCCCATGCCAGGCCCCAGCCGATCAGCGTGAACAGCAGCACGGCAACCAGCAAAGCCACCAATCCCGGCAGAATCGTCGCTATGCGCTCAAGCACGCGCTCCATCGATGATTGAAGCGAAATAACGATCTGATTGCCCATAACTTTTCCTCCACAAATCCTGCAGTACGCCGTCTGTTAAAAATCTGTTTCGCGAAGTCTCTGTAACGCTACGGGTTGAACCGGTCCGGCCACCGCCAGCGCGAAAGCAGGTACGTCTTACCCGCCTCAAAGGCCTGCGCTAGTTTGTCCACCCGCACCTCAGCGGCCGCATCGGACATCGCGGCAACTTCCTTGGCATACGACGCCACCCACGCCAGGTAAATAGGAGCAAATGCGCCCATCAGGTGGCTCCGACCCAGTGTCTTCAGGCGATGCGCCAGGGCAAAATCGTAGATGATGCGGACCCATAATTCGTCCGGCAGCTTGAACTGCTCCGGTGTGGCCCTCGTCATGCGCTTCAGTTCTAGCTGGGTCACCGGCGGCAGCACCAGCGACCACAGATCCTGCAAATTATTTGAGGCAAGCAAAAAGCTCTCCACCATCGGTTTCGTATCGATAGGAGCAGCTCCCTGCCCATCTCCATCGTGGGCCGGGAACGGCTGACCCAGGGTCGGGATCGCCTGCGAGCCGCGGGTCCTCTGCCACACCGATGCGTTGGCCTCTATGTCCGAGAACAGCGGCCCCAGCACTTGCGTCAACACAGCGGCCAGGTCGACCCCCGCGGCAGTCCCTTCATGGCGCACGTTCACGTGAACCTGGCTGACTCTCTTCTCACGGATGGCAGCCTCCGTCGCCGGCCAGAACAGACTGTCGCCAGCCGTCTGCATCCGTCGTCCGGGGTGTTCGAAAATAGGGAGAAGACTTGCCGCCACTGCAAAATCCTGGGCCAGCGGATACCGCACCCGCTTGCCATAAAGCGCCCGCGTCAGCGGTGCCAGGATGCCGGAATTCAGCAGGCCCTCAAAACGGCTTTGTGCATAAATCGGCATCACCAGTTCGGCACTGCCGCCAAGCACAGGCGCCGCCAGGCTTTCCACCGCACCGTGCTCCAACGCTTCGAGATCAGAGTTCACGACAACACACGCCTTCGCGCCTGTCTTCTTGGCCAGTGCAAAGAGATTGTCGTACGTCGCGCCCGACGTAAGCCAATAGGCGCCACTACCAGAAGCCGCCGCGACCTTGTAGGTCATCAGGCTGCCCTCCGCTCCTTCATCGTCAACCGGCTCCTGCATACCGGGATAGGCAATGACCATGCGCAACCCGCTGCTGCTGGCCGCCGAAACACTCATCGCATGCGCTGCCGCATCGCGCAGACGCTCGACCTCGACTGCACCCGTTACGCCGACGAGCACATCAATTCCGGCCGCCATCGTCCCCCCCTGCACAACATCCTCAACCGCGTCTGCTTTGGCCATTGTTGTTCCTGAGATGCCCTTCCCGCTCCCTAGACTTGCGTTGCCGACTCTGATTTCGCAACCGGACCGCTACCACCTACATCGGTAATGCAAGAATGCCCGTAAGCGGGATGCGCACCCACGCCGGCCTATTGTTCAACTCATACACCAGCTCATAGAGAGCCTTGTCCAGTACGTACGCTTCAAGCAATTGCTGGAACGGACCAGCTTCCGGCGGCACGATCGCAACGCCCGCAACAGCTTGCCGATACGCACGTAGAAACTCGGCCGACACCGACTGCTCCCACAATCTTGCCCACGGTTCCAGCCGATCAAAATCGTTCGGACGCCGCGTCGTGTACTTCATCAAGCCTGAGAACGCACAATAACTGAACGACCGCAGCATCCCGGCCACATCCTTCAGTGGCGATTGCTTGGCCCGTCGCTCCGCCAGCGTCCGTGCCGGCTCACCCTCGAAGTCCAGCAGCACGAAATCATTCTTTGCCCGCAGCACTTGCCCAAGATGGTAATCGCCATGGATACGTGTTCGCAGTGCGTGAATCTCGGCCGCTTCGATCTGTGAAAAACGTTCCAGCGCCAGCCGCTTCCTGCTCAACACCAGGCTGGCCAACTCCACGACATTATCCGGCAGCTTCACCAGGTTAGCTTTCAGTGCGTCGAACGCAGCCGTAGCGTGCTGCAACAAGTCAGCCTTCAGGTCGGCAAGGTCGTGCTCACGCAAAGGCTCGGGAGCGAATGCAGGATCCGCAGTTGGCCGCGCCAGTGCCAGGTGCAATTCGCCGGTCCGCTTGCCGAGCAGGGCCGCCGCCTCCAGGTATCCGCCAACATACTCGCGTGCGAATGCCGACGTCGGCTGCTCGCTCAGCGCGACAAAATCAGCCGTCTGCGCAGGCATCTGCTCCGGTGGCAGGACGCGACCGCCGTTCTCTTCAAAGTAGCGATCGATCTCTTCGAGCGACCACTCCCATCCATCACCTTCATTCGCTACCAGACCCTGCAGCATGGCGAGTGTCGAGGGCTCCTGGTTATCGCCGGTCGGTACGTATTGAATGGAGCCGCCAAACGGAGCGATATGCTCAAAATGGGAAAACTCGGTCAGGTAATTGCCGATCTCCGTATCGGGATTCGGGCCGGCCTGCTGTCGCCGAAATAGCTTCATGATCAGCTTGCTGCCGAAGATTACGTTGGTATTACTCTGCTCTGCCGAACTGCGCTTGGGCTGCAGCGATCCCTTCAGACCACCCTCCAGATCGACGAGCCGCGAACTCGCATTTCCGCGAATTACACCATTCGCCGTCTTGATCTCTGAACCGTCCTCGATCATCGCCAGCAGCGATCGGCTTGTCTCATCGTTGTACATGGCATCGTGCAGCAAACCTTTCTCAGCCGAGGTCATAATGTTGCTGAGAACCGCCTGCGGAAAGGCTTCGCAAATAGCATCGCTCGCAGAGCCCAGCGTCATGCAGAGTGGCACCAGGTACTGGTCGGGATCGCCGCCGGCATACTCGACCGCGACGATGGCCAGAGACACCGTGCCGTCTGCGAAGGGTGCCCAATCCAGCAGCGTCGTCTTGCGGATGCCGCGTGACTTGCCGCCAAACCAGCGCTGCTTTACCAGGAACTCCGGCAACAACCTGTTCTCGAGGTCCTGCCGTCCTTCGCCGAGAAACACAGCCTTCCAGTCCAACGCACTCGCCACCTGAAGTGAACGATCCGCCGGTCGTTCTACAGGTTCCTCCACTGCCTGTATGGATTGCAGCTCAAGCCAATAGAAGCCATACGGGGCCAGCGTTAACGGATAAAGATCCTTTGTAATCTTCGGGAACTCGACATAGCCCAGCATCTCGATCGGCTGCAATCCCTCAAGGCCTTCGAGGTCCAGCTGCACCGGCTGCGCGAAACGTGACAAGTTTGCAACACACAGCACTTTCTCGTCGCCGAGCTCGCGAACATACGCGAGAATCTTTCGATTTTCGGAGTTCAAGAACCGCAGCGTGCCGCGGCCAAAGACCTGGAAGAGTTTGCGCAGCGCGATCATGTTGCGCATCCAGCTCAGCAGCGAAGAAGGGTCGCTCTGCTGTGCCTCGACATTGATCGCTTCATAGCCCCACACCGGGTCCATGATGACGGGTGAATACAGTTTCGCAGGCACCGCACGCGAGAAGCCCGCATTGCGGTCCCCGGTCCATTGCATCGGTGTACGTACACCGTTGCGGTCGCCCAGATAGATGTTGTCGCCCATCCCGAGCTCGTCGCCGTAATACAAAATCGGCGTCCCTGGGAATGAAAACAGCAGGCTGTTCAGCAGCTCTATACGCCGTCGATTGTTGTCGACCAGCGGCGCCAGTCTGCGACGGATGCCGATGTTGATCCGCATGCGTGGATCGGCGCTGTACGCCAGGTACATATAATCGCGCTCATCATCCGAGACCATCTCGAGCGTCAGCTCATCGTGGTTACGCAGAAAAATTCCCCACTGGCAGTTCTCAGGGATGTCCGGCGTCTGCGCCATGATGTCCGTAATCGGCAGGCGGTCTTCCTGGCGGAGTGCCATGTACATGCGCGGCATCAGCGGAAAATGGAAGGCCATGTGGCACTCATCGCCATCGCCGAAGTAAGGACGCACATCTGCCGGCCACTGGTTGGCCTCGGCGAGAATCACGCGACCTTCGTACCCTTCATCGATCGCCGCGCGAATCTGCTTGATCGCCGCGTGCGTCTCCGGAAGATTTTCGCAGTTGGTGCCATCGCGTTCGACAAGGTATGGAATGGCATCCATGCGCAGACCATCGACGCCCATATCCAGCCAGTGCCGCATGATGTCGATGACCGCTTCGACGACCACGGGGTTATCGAAATTTAAATCCGGCTGATGTGAAAAGAAGCGATGCCAGTAGTACTGCTGCGCCTCGGCATCCCACGTCCAGTTGGATTTCTCTGTATCGGTAAAGATGATGCGGGCGCCTTGGTACTTCGCGTCTGTATCGCTCCAGACGTAGTAGTCACGCTCGGGCGAACCCTTCGGCGCGCGCCTGGCTTTTTGAAACCACGGGTGTTGATCCGACGTGTGGTTAATGACCAGCTCGACCATCACCTGCATGTCGCGCTCATGCGCCGCGGCCAGAAACTCCTTGAAATCCGCCAGCGTTCCATAGCTTGGATTCACATCCAGGTAGTCCGAGATATCGTAGCCATCGTCCCGCAGCGGCGACGGGAAGAAAGGCAACAGCCATAGGCACGTCACCCCGAGGTCCTGCAGATAATCGAGCTTCTGGATCAGTCCGCGAAAATCTCCGATGCCGTCATTGTTGCCGTCCATGAAGGCACGTACATGCAGTTCGTAAATCACCGCATCTTTAAACCACAGTGGATCAGCCATACTTCCTGGCTGCTTGGCGCGGGATTGTTGTGCATTCTTTGCTATCTGTGCCAATTCATTCGCCTTTTGAGGAGCCTTTGTGGTCGTTACCGAGTCTGCCGTGGGCTTCAAACTATTTTCTCGATTACCAGTATGTGCGCAGGAATGGTGTCCGGACGCAGCTCTACATAATTTCTGCTACCGCGCCATTCGTAGCTGGCGCCGGTCAATGCATCGTTCACGCGAAAGCGTTCGTCAGGACTCAGACCAAGCGCATCGAGGTCCAGGTCAAGGAAACCCGACTGCACGTTATACGGATCGAGATTGACGATCGTCAGCACGACGTTCGACTCATCCTGCGTCGCTTTGCTGTAGGCGATGAGCATGGTGTTGTCGACCGCTTGGAACGTAAGGTTATTCGTCGTCTGCAAAGCACGATTGTCTTCGCGGGCCCGGTTCAACAGGGTGATCAGCGGCTTCAAACTGTTCGGATCATTGCGGTCCCACTGCTTGATCTCATACTTCTCCGAGTTCAGATACTCTTCGCTCTTCTCGCGGCGGAACGGCGTATTGTCGCCAAGCTCATATGCCGGCCCGTAGATACCATAGTTTGAAGAAAGCGTACCGGCAAGAATCAGTCGCGACTTGAACGCTGGCAACGCGCCCGTTTGCAGAATGCCCGGAAGAATATCCGGCGTGTTCGGCCAGAAGTTCGGCCGCAGGTAATCTTTCACGGAAGTTGTCGTAAGCTCGGTGAGATATTCCGTCAACTCCGCCTTGGTCTCGCGCCACGTAAAGTAGGTGTAGCTCTGCGAGTAGCCCAGCTTGGCCAGTCTCTGCATCACCCGCGGCCGTGTGAATGCTTCAGCCAGGAACAACGCATCTGGATACTCTGCCTTGACCTCCGCCACGCACCACTCCCAGAATGGAAATGCCTTGGTGTGCGGATTGTCCACGCGAAAGATGCGGACATCCTTCGCCGCCCAGAATGTGAAGACATTCTTCAATGCATCCCACAGCGCTTTCCAGTCACTCGATTCAAAATCGATCGGATAAATGTCCTGGTACTTCTTCGGGGGATTTTCCGCATACTGGATGGACCCATCGGCCCGCTTCTTGAACCACTCGGGATGTTGCTTTACCCATGGATGATCCGGCGCACACTGGAAGGCAATGTCCATCGCCACTTCCATGCCCGCAGCCCTCACCTCACTCAGCAGGTATTCAAAATCCGCCATCGTACCCAGATCAGGGTGAAGTTCCGTGTGCCCGCCCTCCACAGCGCCAATGGCCCACGGACTGCCATGATCACCGTCAGCTGCTTCTGTCGTATTGTTCTTACCCTTGCGATACGCCACGCCGATGGGATGGATTGGCGGCAGATACAGGACGTTGAAGCCCATCTCCGTCACGTAACTCAACTGCGCCGCGACATCGCGAAAATTCCCATGCCGGCCCGGCTCGAGCGACCACGATCGCGGAAACAGTTCATACCAGCTTGAGTAGCCGGCGCGCTCCCGATCTACCCAGATCTTCAAAACTTTCTCGTACGTCGTTTGCAGCGTCTTGTCCGGATAGAGATTCACCGTCTCGAGCACAGCCGGGTTGAGCGCCAGTTCCGTCGAAAGTTCATCGCGCAACAGCTTGGCCCAGGCCGCAAGCTGCTTCGCATCCTTGCCCTTCGCACGCTGCGCCGTTGCAGCGATCAGTAAAGCGCCTGTCTTCAACGGCAGCTCAAGATCCTGACCCGCTGCAATGCGCTTCTCCAGGTCACTGCGCCAAGTCTCGAAATGATCCACTTCGCCAGTGATCGTGAACTCGTAGTAACCCACCTGCGCTACCGGGAGCCGCGCCTGCCAACGATCATTACCCAGCGGTGTCATCTCCTGCGCGGTCCAGGTCTTGTCCCCGGCACGACGATACAGAACGCGCGCCCGGACATGGTCATGCCCGTCGCCGAAGACATCGGCTTCCACAACCAGGTCCTGTCCCACCACGCCTTTTGCAGGAAACCGCCCACCATCGACCTGTGGCGTCACTCCTTCAATCACTACGCGCGCACGGCCCTCGGCCGGCTTCAGAATGGCTTCTTTGTGTGTCGCGCTTGGCTCCGCTGCCGCTGCGGTTTTACCTTTCGCAGGCTGGAAAGATGCCTGTTTTGTGATACTTGGCATTCGCTATGCTTCTCCTGACTCTGGTCAAAAAATGGGTCTTGCAAAAGGCAGTCTCTTCGAAAGCGAAAACTGCAGGCTAACGCAACCTTGCCACGCACTTGGGAAGATGCGGATTCTCTGGCTCACGATCACTTTCTGTCTGGATTGGTCAGATTGTCGCCACTGGTTCCCCTGGCACCGCCGCGCGCTCGAGCCGGAAACGACCATCCGTGCCTTCATGCTACCTGCGTTACTACCGGATATTTCCGCCGTTCCATCGCACATCCAGCCGCTCACAAAATGCCTTGCAAAACGTCAGATCAAGGTGGCATCTTAAGTTTGCCCGCACGGTGTCTCTTTCTTCACGCCGGTAGCCGGGAGGTGGATTATGGCCGTTGTCGACACGCACGTTACGACCCCTGTACTCCCGGCCCCCCAACTCGTTCCTCACAGCCAGCCTAAAGCCTCGGTGCACGGTTTTGCCACGCGACGGGTCGTCCATGCCCAGTCTGAAGATGGCCTGCTTACGTGGTCCTACACGAGCGGTCTTAGCGAAGCCTTTCACCACCCCGAATTCCTGCTGACCGGTCTGGACAACTTCCTCGCAGAATCCGTCCTCACTCAGTTGATTGCCCTGGTCGCAAAAGGTCATGTCTTTACCGAAACTTCAACGGAGCGCGACCTTCTCCATCGTCTTACCTGTGCCTTCCGCGAAGTCCCTGAAGCAATGGCTTCCATCCTGATGCCTATAGCTCACACCGGTCTGGGCGGCGAGCATGTTAGCGTTCTGCAGTGCATCTATCCCGACAACAAGAACCGCCTGCCCTGGCACTTCGGATACAACAACAGTTGGCATGACGTTCAGCCGATTTTCAATTTCGAGGCGCCGCTCACGAAGGTCGAAATCAACCTGCTGCAGGCCGCCGCGGGCATTCATTCCACTCCAGCACAGCACAGAATCGCCGAACTCTAATCGGCCGTTTCGTCACCCGTGGTCTACTGCCCGTCAGTGAAGCTGCTGAAAAGATTGTTGAGCGATTCGGAATAAAGTGGATGCGCGAAAATTCCATCACGCAGCGCTGAATACTTCAGCCCGCCCATCATCGCGATCTCAATCATCGACATGATCTCGCCCCCATCCTCGCCCAGCACTGCCGCGCCCAGGATGAGCTCAGTCTCCGGATCGACCATGGCCTTGATGAAGCCGCCTGTCCGGCTCATCTCCATCGCACGCGCAACCGAGGTCATCGGCATCTTCGCAAGCCGATATTTCGTGCCCTGCTTCTTCAGATCCTTTTCGCTCGCGCCAATCCGTCCCAGCTGTGGATCGATGAACACCGTGTACGGCAAAGGTCGGCCCTCGACGCTGCGGTTTCCGCCTTCGATCAGGTTGGTCTTCAACACGCGATAGTCGTCATAGGAGATATGAGTAAAGGCCGGGCCGCCCTTCACGTCGCCAACTGCATACACGCCTTGGGCGCTCGTCTCCAGCCTGTCATTCACCCGGATAAAGCCTCTCTCATCCAACTTGACGCCCGCCGCCTTCAGGTTTAACCCGTCCGTGTTCGGCTTGCGCCCAGTCGCAACCAGCAGGTGAGACCCTTCGACGCGTGGCGTGCTCCCGCCGATCGTCACCGTCAGACTCAATCCGTTCACGGTCTTCTGGACTGCATCGGCTTTCGCGCCGAGCAGGATTTCCAGACCCTCCTCGCGCAGGATCTTCGCTACCTCTTCCGCAATGTCCGCGTCCTCGATCGGCAGCAGCTGGTCGGAATTCTGGATCACCGTCACCTTGCTGCCGAAGCGATGAAACATCTGCGCAAACTCGAGGCCGATGTAGCCTCCGCCCAGCACCAGCAGATGCTCCGGCACAACATCCAGCTCCATCACGCTGGCATTGTCGAGACAGTCGATCTGCTCAATTCCGGCCACTTTGGGAATCGCCGCCGACAGGCCTGTATCAATCACGACGACGTCAGCCGTCAGCGTCCGTTCGCCGCCGGCATTCAACCTCACCGCGACCAGCTTCGGACCGGCGAACGAACCTACGCCGCGGATCAGCTCCACGTGCTCGGCCTTGGTCAGCCGCTTCTCGCTGCCCTCACGCCAGCTCTTGACCATGGCGCGCTTGCGTTCGCGCACCTTCGGCATGTCCACCTTCACCTCGCCCACGCCGACGCCATAGTCCGCTCCCCGACGCGCCAGGTAGGCCACCTCTGCGCTCGCGACCATCGTCTTGGTGGGCGTGCAGCCGTAGTTCACACAAGTCCCGCCAACAGCGGCACGTTCGATCAGCGCGACGGTCTTTCCTTTGGCGGAGTAGGCCGCGGCCAGCGGATTCCCTGCCTGTCCTGAACCCAGAATAATGACGTCGAATTTCTCTGCTGCGGACATGCTTCTCCCCTTGGTCTCCAGCTGCACCATCGATCGGGCAGCCTGCGGTAGGATGCAGATCGATTGCCGGGCAATGGCCCCGATCTCGGGATGCTACACGTCTAGCTCAATGGCGCGACATGCGAAACCACCAGGAACGCCACTATGATCGCAATCACATCTTCAATCAATGCAACCGGCAGGTCCTTCAACTTGCCGTTCGCCGTCAGGGAGTGCCTCACGGAGTAGCCGCCATACGTGCCGGCCAGTGCGCCGAGTATGCCGACAATGACCGCCAGCCCCACCCCTGCGCCCGCACTCACCGCCAGCGCCGCTGCGCATCCGCCACCGAACAGGACACGGGCAATCAATCCCGGCGGTGCCGTACGGGCCGGCGTCTTCGGCAGCTTGTCGGCGACCAGTTCTCCCAGCGCAAACAGGGTGAACACGATCAACGTAATGATGGAACCGATAAACGCAAGCCTGGTCCCGCCGAAGTGCAGCCAACCCAGGTGTGCACCCCATGCGACTGCCGCCGGTGCCATCATCGAGCGGAGTCCGCAGACCACGCCAATCAGGAAAAACAGTATCAAAAGATTCGTGAGCATAAGGCCTCTCTGAAAGTGAGTGTGCATCAGGCCTGGATGATCTCCCGGCCTCGAAACGCATGCTGCGGTCCCGATATCAGTCCCGGTTCATATTTCTCTTGAGGAGTAACGCCTACATCAACAGCAGCAATTTGCCCGTGGTCTTTCGTCCTTCCAGATCACGATGCGCCTGCTTCGCTTCTTCCAGCGGATAGAGATGCTCCTTGCGCACCTTGAGCTTACCCTCTTTCACCCAGCTCAGCACTGCCCCGGCGCGCTCCTGCAGTTCTTCATGGGTCGAAATGTAGCTCCCCATCGTGGGCCGCGTCACATAGAGCGATCCCTTGGTCATCAGCTGCGTCGGCTCGAACGGCGGCACCGCACCCGAGGACGCCCCATACAGCACCATCATCCCGCGCGGCCGCAGGCAGTTCAGCGACCCCTCAAAGGTCGTCTTGCCCACGCCGTCATACACCACGTCCACACCCTTGCCGCCGGTCAGTCGCTTTGTCTCGGCTTCGAAATCCTGATCCTTGTACAGGATGATCTCGCTCGCCCCGGCCTCCCGCGCCAGTTTCGCCTTCTCGTCTGTCGACACCGTCGCGATCACCCGCGCCCCGATCGTGGCCGCCATCTGCGTCAACAGCAGCCCCACGCCGCCAGCCGCAGCATGGACAAGGGCCGTTTCACCCTTCTTCAGCGGGAAAGTTGCGTAGCAAAGATAATGCGCCGTCATCCCCTGCAGCATCACCGCCGCGGCTGTTTCAAGATCGACCCCCTCCGGCACCTTCACCAGCCGTTCCGCCGGCACCACCGCATACTCGGCATAGCTGCCCATCACACCAGCCCAGGCGACCGCATCGCCAACCTTCAGGCCGAAACTGTCGCCGCCCGCGCCCATCTCCGCGATGACGCCGGCACCCTCCTGCCCCAGCACAAATGGCAGCGGGCGTTTGTAGCGCCCTTCGCGGTTGTAGACATCGATGAAGTTCACCCCAGCCGCCTGCATCTTCACGAGCACTTCACCCGCCTGTGGAGAAGGCATCGCCACCTCCGACACCGTCATCACCTCAGGCCCACCCACTTCAGATATCTGAATCGCTCTCATGCTTGGTAAGGATGCCTTCTGCCGGCCCAATGATGAAACATACTTACCGATAAGAAAAGACGAGGCCCCGCGGATTAAAGCTGTCAGGCTTCGCTCCCGTGAGAGCATGTCTGGCATGAGAAAGTTAGCGTTGAAGTGGGCGTTTGCGGGCGCTCTACTGGGGGCCATCGGATGGTTTTCTGTCTGTGTTCTGGCGTATGGGTTACTGGACCATCAGGAAATAAGCAAGCATTGGAGGCTGATTGTTACCATTCTCTGTCCTGTGGCAATTTCGTTTAGGGTTGGCACCTTGTGGCTGTGCGCGCTAAATTGTGCATTTTATGCCGTAATCTTCTCTGCTTTAGGCTTCATCTTCAGTTGTTTGACAGCTAAAGCGGCCTGAAGCTGACTGGCAGCCATCTTTGCCCACCCAACCCCCACTCTGCTACCCTCAACTGTTTGCCAATCTGCCCTACTGGACATTCATCCCATGGCCTACCCTTTCAAAGGCGTCGACTTCCTTAACTTCGACTCTCTCCTCTCCGACGACGAGCGCCTCGTCCGCGATACTGCCCGCGACTTCATCGAAGACAAACTCATCCCCATCATCGAGCAGTGCAACCGCGACGGCCGCTTCCCGCGCGAACTCGTCCCGCAGATGGGCGAGATGGGCTTCTTCGGGGCCAACCTCCACGGCTATGGCTGCGCCGGTATGTCGAACGTCCAGTACGGCCTCGTCATGCAGGAGTTTGAGCGCGGCGACTCCGGCTTCCGCAGCTTCGTCAGCGTGCAGTCCGCCCTCGTCATGTACCCCATCTACACCTTCGGTTCAGAAGAACAGAAACAGGAGTGGCTCCCCAAACTCGCGACCGGTGAAAAGCTCGGCTGCTTCGGCCTCACCGAACCCGACTTCGGGTCGAATCCCGGCGGCATGCGCACGCGCGCCCGCAAAGACGGTAACGACTACATCCTCAACGGCGAAAAGATGTGGATTACCTCCGGCTCCATCGCCGACGTCGCCGTCATCTGGGCCAAGGTCCAGGAAGACGGAGTCGCTGCTGAAAATGAAAAGGTCCGAGGCTTCCTCGTCGAGACCAACCGGCCCGGCTTTTCCGCCCACGATGTCAAGGGCAAATGGTCACTCCGCGCATCGATCACCTCAGGCCTTTCCATGCAGGACGTCCGCATCCCCGCCGCGAACCTCCTGCCCGGCTCCGGCGGCCTCAAGTCACCCCTCATGTGCCTTAACCAAGCCCGCTACGGCATCAGTTGGGGTGTGATCGGCGCCGCCATGTCCTGCTATGACACTGCGCTCCAGTATTCACTGCAGCGCAAACAGTTCCGCGACAGTCCCATCGCTTCGCATCAGCTCGTCCAGGAAAAGCTCACCTGGATGATCACCGAGATCAGCAAAGCCCAATTGCTCTCGTACTATTTCGGGCGGATGAAAGACACAGGAACGATCCGTTTCGAACACATCTCGATGGCAAAACGTAACAACGTATGGATGGCCTGCGAATGCGCCCGCCTCGCCCGCGACATCCTCGGCGGCGCTGGCATCACCGACGACTTCCCCATCATGCGCCACATGATGAACCTCGAATCCGTCAAAACCTACGAAGGTACCCACGACATCCACGCCCTGATCATCGGCCAAAGCCTGACCGGTATCTCCGCCTTCTGAACTCGCCGTTCGGGCACACACGCCTTTGGCGTATATGCTCCCGTTGGTCGCACATAGACTTGCCTTCAAGACGCTAGTGCCAACAAATGTCGATACCGCCAACTTCAGGTTTGTCATCCCGACCGAACGCAGCGCAGTGGAGAGATCTGCGTTTCTCCCCATCGCGCAGGTATCAACGAAAAATGTTCGAGCAGGAGCCTAGGCCCGAAGCATACTTGTCGAGGTGGTTCGTCGCCTCGGGTTTCGTGGGCGTCGTCACCGCTGGCGCTTTGACGATTCTTCTGGCTCGCGACCGCGTGTCGACAGGGCTGGTCATTGCGCTCTGGCCAAGCTCGATTGGTGCGATCGGGGAGCCAGAGACTTTCATTGAAAAATTGCTCACGGCAATCTTCAGTTTCGGCGGTCAATTCGCGCTCTATGCATGCGCCGGATGGCTTATCGGCTATGTGACATTTTTAGTGAGACGCTTCGTCGTGCGCCGAAACTCTGAATACAAGTCAGGTTGAAAACAAAAGCGAATATCACTCTCTCGGCCGCCACCAAAAAAACACAAAAATCATTCCCGCAACCTCACGCGCCAAATTGCGTCTCATACAGTAGGGCAATCCACAATCGATGACAGTCAAGAGCTCATCCGCAGCGATCCTGCATAAAATCGCCATGCCGCGCCGTCCCGAACTGGACGCGCTGCGCGGACTCTTCCTGGTCTGGATGACGCTCACGCACCTGCCCACGCGCATGAGCGATGTCGTCAACACCCCCTTCGGCTTCGTCTCCTCGGCCGACGGGTTCGTCTTCCTTTCCGCCATGCTGGTCAGCACCATCTACCTGCGGCAATCCAATGGAGACCACGACATCCTGCGCCAGAAGCTATGGAAGCGCGCGCTTCGCGTGTACATTTATCACGTCATCCTGCTGGCCGTCGCCTTCACCGTGATCGCGACCATCGCCGTCACCAAGCATCGCGTCGCGCTTACCAACCTGTTCGACTTCTACATCGCGCATCCCTTCGTCGCCATTATCGGCTCCCTGCTGCTGATCTACTGCCCGCCTCTGCTCGACATTTTGCCGATGTATGTGCTGTTCCTGCTCATGTCGCCATTCGTGCTGTATGCGGCCATAAAGCGAGGCTGGACGGTAGTCGTCAGCGGCAGCCTGCTTGTGTGGCTGGCTGCGCAGTTCGGTCTGCGTGTGATCGCGCACAACTTCGTGGTGAAAGTCACGCACCTTCCCATCCCTCTGCAGGAGACGGGCGCGTTCGATCTCTTCAGCTGGCAGTGGATCTGGATCTCCGGCATGTGGATCGGCGCACGCTCCGCCGAAGGTAAGAACCCACTCAGCTACATCACCGGCAAATGGACGGTGCTCTGTGCCGCGCTCTGCATCTTCTTCATCGGCGTCCGCCACGTCTGGTTTGGACCGAATCTTACACCGGAGCATTTCGGTTACGCCCTTGACAAGTGGCGCATCGGCCCGCTCCGCCTCGTCAACCTGGTCGCCTGTGCCGGCGTTATCTACTGGTTGCGTGAATACGTAAAGAAGCTCGTCTCCCACGAGCCTTTCCTCACGCTCGGCGCCGCTTCCATGGAAGTCTTCTGCACCCACCTGCTTTTCGTTTTCGTAGGACTGGCGCTCCTCTACAATGAAGTGCCGCAACTGCACGGCATCTACGCCATGCTGCTGCTGACCGCGACGTTCTCAGGTTTGCTGTTCGTTGCCACCCGCCAGGTGCGTAAGAAGCAGGAAGAGCGTCGCGCCCGAAAAGCTGCAGAAGCCGCGCGAAACCAGTCACCACCTGTCGGTGAAAACTCGCACACCCTGCAGAATGCCCATCCGCAGTCGGAAGCGATCCCTTTAGGTGAACTTGAAGTAGCTGCCGATGGAACCGCCGCGATTGTGCCGGCCAGCCCGCTTGACTACGCATCTTTAAAATAGAGCGGATTCTTGAGCTGTCGAGCCCGCCGGCAAAATCTCTGTCTAGACGCCGACCGTAAAGCTCTCTTCACTGCGCGTAACAGGCCTGTACAGCGTATCCCGTTCGATCGGCACGCGCCCTGCCTCCTGGATCATCCGCTGCAGGTCCTGCATACGCATGCCCTGCGGCGTCGTCGCCCCGGCGTCGTGATAAATTTTCTCTTCGACGACCGTTCCGTCCACGTCATCCGCACCGAATCGCAGCGCAATCTGCGCCATCGGCGCGCTCACCATCTGCCAGTAACTCTTTACATGCGGAAAGTTATCGAGCATCAGCCGGCCAACGGCAATCTGCCGCAGGTCTTCCAGGCCGGTCGTCCGCGGCAGGTGGTCCAGCGCCGTGTTGTCCGGATGAAATGCCAGCGGAATAAATGTCTGGAAGCCGCCGGTTTCGTCCTGTACCTCGCGCAGGCGGACCATGTGGTCCACGCGATCTTCATTGTTCTCGACATGCCCGTAGAGCATCGTCGCATTCGAGCGCAGTCCGGCCTGGTGGACCAGCTTCGCGGTCTCCAGCCAGTCGCCGCCATCGATCTTATGGTCGCAGATGATATGCCGCACACGATCTGAGAAAATTTCCGCGCCGCCCCCCGGCATCGAGTCCACGCCGGAAGCTTTCAGCTTTTCGATCGTCTCCTGAACAGTCAGCTTGGCCCGCTTCGCCAGGAAGGAAATCTCGACCATCGTGAAGGCTTTGATATGCACGTTAGGAAACCGCTGCTTCAGGCCGGACATCAGCGCTGTGAAGTATTCCAGCGGCAGGTCAGGATGCAGGCCACCGACCAGGTGAAACTCGGTCACTGCGTCACTATAGCCCTGCGCCGCCGCGGCCCACGCCTCTTCGAGTTCCATGGTGTAGGCACCTTCCGTACCCTTCTTCCGGCCGAATGCGCAGAGGCGACATGCGGCAACACAAACGTTGGTCGGATTGATATGCCGGTTTACGTTGAAGTACGTGCGATCGCCGTGCATCTGCTCGCGTACCCAGTTCGCCAGCCAGCCGACAGCCAGGATGTCCTTCGACTCATACAGCGCAACTCCATCTTCAAAGGACAGGCGCGCCTTCGCAAATACCTTGTCGGCCAGCGTTGCAAGCCGCGCGTCGAACGTACGGAAACCGTTGTTGGCAGCCGCACTGAACCGAGTTGACGAAGAGGGAAACATCGGCGAATTCACAGTTATATGATAGCGCCCGTCCCTTGCAGGCTTCACTATCAGATGGCGAGTGTTGGTTACGTCAAGATTTCACCTATATCCTGCCACGGGCTGGCAGGATGTCGGTCTTGCCCTGCTGATACTATGCGGGGGAAAGCTCTCACTTCTGCCGGCACACGTTTACCCGGAAGGTCTATGCGCCTGTTGTCCTGTCTTGCGTTGATGGTAGTGCTGGTTTCTCCCGTGTGCTCTGTGTCTGCGCAGCCGAAGCTCCAGCTGCCGACAGTCAGTTCCTATGCGATTGATAAATCGAAAGTCACGCTGCCCGACGATCTATCCGGTGCCGAAAACATCCTGATCCTCTACTTCGAACCTGACCAGAACAGCGGCGCACTGGCCTGGCAGTACGGCATCGAATCGATCCGTGCCCAGCACGCCAATTTTCCTATCTATCTGCTGCCTGTATATGGCCGCGAAAACTTTCTCGCCCGCTGGTGGATCGATGCTTCCATTCGCAGCAACGCCCCGGCCACGCAGGACCGCAGACTGACGATCCCATTGTTCGTCGAAAAGAAGAACTTCCTCGCGGCCCTAGCCATTGAAAATGAAAAGAAGCCGCTAGTGCTGCTGACCGATAAAGCCGGCCATGTGCAGTGGAAGCAGCAGGGCGATTACGACCGCAATAAACTGGTGAGCCTCGAAGCCGCATTCGCCGAAAGCCACGTCGCGGCCCACTGAGTCAATGTGAGCCCCCTTCCGGCCTGCAAGAGCTTGCTCATCGTGAACGCATCCAGCACTCCGTTGTAGTACCCCTCTATGCGACCCGTCAGACTGAAGCCGCGCCTCCTGTAGAAGGCCTGCGCACCAACGTTATCGACAGCCACCTCGAGCGAGATCATCGCGCACCTGGCATCAAGAAAGTGATCTTCCGCTGCGTCCATGAGCCGATTAGCCACGCCACTGCGACGTGCCGCAGGCGCAACGTCGATCGTTACGACATGCGCAGCCTTTTTCGGTCGCTGATTCCACTCAGCAATAAGAAAGCCGGCCATCTGGCCGGCTTTCTCTGCCACGATCGCGAAGGCTGACGGCCTCGCGATAAAGTACCCCAGTTCCGCTTTTGAATATGCAATGCCTGGAGGAAAGCAGACCTGGTCAAGCGCGAAAGCCTCGTCCAGATCTGCTCGTTCCAACGGCCGTACAACCAGCAATGTCGTTAGCGGCCGCCCATCGATCCGGCGCTTCCACCCTGCAGCTGCGGTTGCACAATGACCCCGTTATAAAGCGAAGCGCCCATCAATCGGCCGCCGAGAGAACGCACCGCACGTGTATTCCAGCCAGCGTCCCACCATTTGAAGTCGTGGGTCTTTTCATCGACCGCGAATACAAATGTCGAGTTCCACGAAGTCACCATGATGCGCTTCAAGTCGCTGTCATAGCTCAGGTTGTTGATGTTCGAGATCGGCAGGTTCTTGTCCTGGGTCCAGGTCGCGCCTTTGTCATCGCTGTAGAAGACGCCTTCGCGGCCGCCAATCCACAGGCTGCCACCTGGTGCGACTGCGATCGAACTCGCAGCTGTCAGCGGAGCAGGCAGTGTCAAAGGCTGCCATGCCTTTCCGCCATCCTGCGAGACCGCGATACTGTCGCGACGCGAAGCCAGAACAGTCTCACCCGCTGAGCGAATCGCCTGGTAATCCGCCTTGCTCAGCACGGGGCCGCCCTGCCAGGTTCCACCCTGGTTGTCACTTTGATAGATACCAGTGGACGTTGCCGCATACCAGCTTGCCTGCGAAAGATCGAGACTGTAAACCCGGCCTTCGATCATTCCCATGTCTTTCGTAACCGTCTTGGTGTCTTTGACCTTCTTCTTTTTGCGGATCACCGTGACCGTCTTTTGTTCCGTCTGCACCACCTTGCCGATCGGCTGCCAGGTGGAGTTGTTCCAGCGGAAAATGCCATGTCCCGTGCCGGCCAGCAGTGTGCCATCTGGCGCCTGGGCCAGGCTGAATACATCGCGCCCATCGAGCCCGCTGCTCTTCTGCTCCCAGGTCTTGCCGCTGTCATTCGATATGAAAACACCGCCATACACCTTGTCGTTCACCACGCCGACATAGATTGTCTGTGGATTTTTCCCGTCCACCACCAGCGCAGACACCTGCCGTTGTGAGAAACCACCATTCGCCGGCTTGAAGCTGACCGCCTGGTCGTTGCTCATTAGCACGCCGCTGCGATCCGTGGCGAGCAGTACATGCTGGCTGTTCTTCGGGTCGATATAAATGTCATTGATGATGACATCCGGGCCGGTAAGCCGCGACCAGTTGGTTCCCGCGGAAGTGGTGCGATATAAGCCTTCCGTCGTACCGCCATACACGATGCTGGAGTTGGTCGGATCCTGCATCAGTACACGCGTGCGGCGCGCCGTGGAAGGAATGCCCTGGATCTTCTTGTACTCCTCGCCGCCGTTCTCACTCTTGTAAATCCCCGAGCAGGCGCTCGTGTACACAGTTTGCGGCGACTTGGGGTCGATGATGATCGAGAACACATCCGAATCGTCGATCAGACCATTCTTGATATTGTGCCAGTTGGCGCCATCATCCGTCGTCTTCCATGGCAGGTGCCAGGTACCGGCATAGATCGTATGCGGATCTTTCGGATCGATCGCGATCGACTCAACCTCGTGCAGCTCGTTGCTGCTTGGTGGGCTGATCTGCTTCCAGCTCGCGCCTGCGTCATCACTCTCGAAAATTCCCTTGAGCGCACCGGCGACCAGTTCCTTCGGATTGGAAGGAGCCTGCACCAGCGCACGCACCGACTGGCCGTCCATCGTCGCGGCTTTCGTCCAGCTCTCGCCCGAATCGTGGCTGATAAAGATGCCGCCATCCGGATGGTCCACTACCCACGCACCCACGTACAGGGTCTTCGGATCAGACTGGTCGACGACAATATTGTCGATGATCAGATCGTCCTTCTTGGAAAGCTTGGCCAGTCGCTGCCAGGTCGCGCCGTTGTCCTGGCTCTGATAAATCCAGCTGTTCGTCGTACCGAGAAAGATGTGGCTGCTGTTTGTCGGGTCACCGGCGAAGGCGCGCGCATCCCCACCGTCCGGGCCAACGGGCACCCAGGCACTGGCAGAAGGGCTGGGACTTGTAGTGGTTGCGGCGAGGGCGAGCGGTAACAGGCAGAGAGATAGAGCAGAGAGCATGCCCGCAAGGACAGGTCTCGACATGAGGGATTTTTGCTTCAAAATACACGTCCTTTACTGCGGGTACAGGGGCGAAGCCCAAGGGATTATTGCAAGGATAAAATGCAAACTCGGTAGCTTTCAATACATCGAGCGGGGCAGGTACCCAACTAAGAACAAGAAGTAAGCTCTGGACAAAAAAGAAGGCTGACCCTTTCGGGTCAGCCTTCTTCTGTTTGCACAGCTACGGATTACTTAGCTGCCTTCTTCTTGTGGTGGTGCATTGGTTTCTTGGTTGGTGTTGCCATCACAGCCGACTCATCCACTGCAGTTGTGCCCTGGATGTCGTTGTCGAAGGTTGCGCCGGCAGGTACAAGGTAGTTTTCGACTTCCTTGTTGCCCTGTGTTCCGGTGCGTACCGAGATGCGGGAGGCGTCAATACCCTTCTCCTTCACCAGGTACTCCTTCGTGTTGACTGCGCGCAGCGGAGCGAGTTTCGCTGCACCCTTCTCGCTTGGATCGGCTTCGCCTACCAGGACAGCCGAGGCATCCGCCTGGCGCTGGAGGTTCAGTGCGACATCATCAAGGCAGGCCTTCGCTTCGTTGTCGACGCGTGCCGGACGCTTCTTATCGCGGCCGAACGTGATCGAGCAAAGCGTGGACGTCTTGGGTGCCGGTGGCGGCGGTGGCGCCTGAACGCTTACCGACGTGGTCGAGGTAGCTGTCTGACCCTTGTCATCCGCGACGTTGCAGGTCACGGTGATGGAGCCGGCAGGTGCACCGGTGGTGGAGAGGGTAGCCGTGTTACCGGTACCGTTCACCGTGCCAGCCGTTGCGCTGTAGGTGTAGGTCAGAGGACGGTTCTGCGGGCTGACGCCTTGAGCAGTGATGGTCGAGCTATCGCCCGGGTTCACAGTCGTCGGGTTGGCCGAGCAGGAGATGGTTGGCGGCTCGAACTGCTTGACTTCAAACGTCGAAGTGCAATCCGCGAACATGCCCGGCTTCGTGCCCTCCGAAACATGGCCGGTCACGGTGTAGCTGCCCGGGTTCAAACCGTTGGTATCGACATTGCCGGTGGACGTATCGCCCGTTACCTTCACACCGTTGGTGCCGGTCCAGGTATAGCTGGCTGTCTTCTTCGGGTTAAGATTGGTCGCGGTACCGGTAATCGTGATCGGATCGCCGGGGTACACAGAAGCAGGGCTGGCCGTGCAGGCATACATGACGGGCGGCGGCGGAACGATGCTGCCGAGATGGTAGAGCAGACCTGCGCTCAAACGGGCGTTGTCCAGGTTTGCGCGACCACCGGTCGGGTATGGGCTCTGAGGGCCGAAATCCGCGTGGTAGTAGGTGTAGTCCGCCTGGAATACGCGGATGCCGAAGTGCTTGCCGAGGTCATAATCGAGACCGCCGCCTACAGCCAGCGTCGGACCCCAGGTATAAGGCTCATGAACTGCGCCGCCGAGCCTCACAGCACCTGCATTGGCGTGGACAAACGGCGTGATGTCGCCGGTCGGGTAGCGGAATACAATACCCAGCGCGCCTTCGTAGGCGCCGTCATTGTTGCCATCGGGATGAGCGCCAATCTCGACCTGCCCACCGACGTAGCGGTTGAAGAAATAATTGACACTGCCCAACGCACCATAGTCAACAGACGAATACTTGACCGGACCTACTACTCCGATGGTATCGCCGCCCGGAACCGTGATGTTGCCATGTGGGGCCAGGTACGAATATCCGGCAAATATGTCAATGCGTGAAGCATACGGCGCCGTCGGTGCCATGGGCTTCGTTGATGTAGGCGTCCCCTGAGTTGAACTCTGAGCCGAACTTGATGAAGTGTTCGACGCATCCTGCGCCAGCAGACTCGATGTTCCGAGACCAGCAGCACAGGTGACGATCAGAATCCGGCTCAGAGAAGATAAAGAGCGAAATTGCATGCGTCTATCCTCCGCAACCAAACTGAAAATCAAAACAAATAACAAAAACACGCAAATTTAGTCAGCTTCACTTCTAAAAACTTCATCTGGCTGAAATTCGCGCATTGGAGACGCCACCACGCGTTCCCCTACGTTAGAGCACAATTTTAATAGAGAGTTGCCTAAGAATCTCAACAGCTTAAGCCAAGAATCATCTCAGTAACCCAAAATAGGTAGCTCAGGTAATCAACTGTCTCGTGGAACTTTTACATCCCTGAGAATAGTAGCGACAAAATCCGCCTAAGTCCAAACAAAAGAAAGCCTTACTGTAGATTCAGTGCGCGTTTCATGCTGCCGCGTTCGTTCTGGATCTTCTCCTGGAGCAGTGTGATGGCATACATCAACTGCTCCGGCCGCGGCGGGCAGCCAGGCACATAAATGTCCACCGGGATGATCTGGTTCACACCCTGGACCAGTGCGTAATTGTTAAAGACGCCACCCGACGTGGCACAGGCGCCCATCGAAATCACCCACTTCGGCTCGGGCATCTGCTCGTAAAGGCGACGGATTACCGGGGCCATTTTCTGCGAGACGCGTCCCGCAATCACCATCAGGTCGGACTGGCGCGGCGACGGGCGGAACACCTCTGCTCCGAAACGGGCAATATCGAAGCGTGACGCTCCCATCGACATCATCTCGATCGCGCAGCACGCGAGGCCAAATGTCATGGGCCATACGGAATTCTTGCGGACCCAGTTCACCGCGAAATCAAGTGAAGTCAGGATGATGCCGTCGGTCTGGTCCTGGCCAAAGCTGACTTCCTGGACCTTCTCCTGGTTTTTTGCACTTGATTCAAGCGCGCCAAAAAAATATTTATCGTGGACTTCCGTTGCCATGGGACAAGTATACCGCTACAAAGCGGCATAGATCAGTCATGGTATGCGCGAAATCTTCAGCAGCTTCCAGCGCGATTCTGTGTCACATTATTCGAGACACGTAGTAACGCGTCTGTTCAAACAATCTCAGCCCTTGTCTGCCTGAGGCGCGCTAAAAGGACGCACTGCCCTGCTCCACCTCACGGGCAATGGCGTCGCCGTTGCATGGCCCCCGTCCGGCCCGCGAACATTTCGCGATTTACTCGCGTTCCAAATTCTTCACGGATGGAGCAGCATGCGCCGCTTTTTACTACGCTTCCCGCTTCGACTTTGTCTCATCCTGGCCCTGGCAACCTGTTGCTTCACGGGTGTTTTTGCGCAGACAACGGCGTCCCCGGCCAGCATGGCCGACCGTCTCACCAAGGTCGAGGCAGCGGCGGCGGATGCCAAGTCTTCCGCTGACAATGCCTGGATGCTCACCAGTGCTGCCCTGGTCCTGATGATGACCGGCCCCGGGCTCGCGCTCTTCTACGGCGGCCTCGTACGCAAGAAAAATGTCCTCGCGACCATGATGCAGAGCTTCGCCATGATGGCCATCATCACCGTGTCCTGGGCGTTCCTCAGCTACAGCCTGGCCTTCGATTCGGGCAGCGCCTTCATCGGCGGCCTGCACCACATCTTCCTCAAAGGCGTCGGTGCCGCACCCGATGCTGATTACGCTGCGACCATCCCACTGCAGACCTACATGGTTTACCAGCTCATGTTCGCCATCATCACGCCGGCACTCATCACCGGCGCCTTTGCCGAGCGCATGAAATTCAGCGCCATGGCCGTCTTCCTGCTGCTGTGGTCGTTCCTCGTCTATGACCCGATGGCCCACATGGTCTGGGGCAAGAATGGCCTGCTCAACGCCTCGCTTGGCGGCCGCTTCCCTACTCTCGACTTCGCCGGCGGCACCGTCGTCCACGTCACCTCCGGTGTCTCGGCACTGGTCTGTGCGCTCTATCTCGGCAAGCGTCTCGGCTATCCCAAGGAGCACATGGCGCCTCACTCAGTCGTGCTTAGCTTCATCGGCGCCTGCCTGTTGTGGGTGGGCTGGTTCGGCTTCAACGCCGGCAGCGCTCTCTCTGCCGGCTCACTTGCAACCAGTGCATTTGTCGCAACCCACTTCGGCGCTGCCGCTGCCGCGCTTGGCTGGATGGCAGCGGAGTGGTTCAAGAATGGCAAGCCCAGCGCCCTCGGCGGCATCTCCGGCGCTGTTGCAGGACTGGTTGCCATCACGCCGGCCGCAGGCTTCGTCTCGCCCATGTCTGCGCTGTGGATAGGCCTGATCGCCGGCTTCTTCTGCTACCTGATGGTCACCAAGGTCAAGAGCTTATTTGGCTACGACGATTCGCTCGACGCTTTCGGCGTCCACGGCGCAGGCGGCACACTCGGCGCCATCCTCACCGGCGTTTTTGCCTCGAGCGCCATCAACCCGATCTTCAAAGATGCCAAAGGAAATGTGCTCGCCTCCGGTGCTCTCGAGGGCAACTGGCACCAGATCCTCAATCAGCTGGTCGGAGTAGCGATTGCCTGGGTACTTGCAGGCGTCGGCACCTTCATCCTGCTGAAGCTGATTGATGTGACCATCGGCCTGCGCGTCACTGCAGAACAGGAAGCAGAAGGTCTTGACATCACACAGCATGGCGAAGAAGGCTACGACTGGGCGTCGTGATGCGATCCTGCGTCGCCACGCCGCGCTAGTCTTTAGAAACACTCTTGCAACGATTGATCCTAGATTTACTCCTGAGACTTAGACATGCAAAAGATTGAAGCAATCATCCAGCCCTCGAAACTAGACGCCGTGAAAGACGCCGTGCTCGAAGCCGGCGTTGACGGTATCACCATCCTTGAAGCCCGCGGCCACGGCCGGCAGAAGGGCCACACCGAGTTTTATCGCGGCCGCGAATATACGGTCGACCTGCTGCCCAAGATCAAACTCGAGATCGTCGTGCCAGATGAGATCGTCGACAAGGTCGTACAGGCGATCGTCGCGGCGGCACGTACCGGCAAGATCGGCGATGGCAAAATTTTCATCTCGCCGATCAACGAAGCCATCCGCATCCGCAACGATGAACGAGGACCAACGGCCCTCTAAACGTTTTCGACATGACGCCGGCGTACTGGCGCTGCACAAGCGAAGGACCAGTCAAGATGCCTGCTGGAATAAATGACTCATTCGCATCGGTTGACGAGCTGCGTACCTTCTACGCGGAAGAGTCTCTCGCGCTGCAGCATTCCTTCGCTCGGACCGCCGACGGCATCGCGGCTATTCGCCGACGCTCCCATCTCGTCGACACGGTCGTCAGGCAGACGCTCAAGCTCGCGGCGCCGGCCGGCGCCGTTCCTGACACGATGGCTGCTATCGCCGTCGGCGGTTATGGCCGCAAGGAATTGTTCCCTTTTTCGGACGTAGACATCCTCTACCTGTTCACGACTGCTGCCGCCGAAGAGTCACACAAAGCGCTGGTTCGCAATGCCAACCAGGTCATGTGGGACATCGGTCTGCGCGCCAGCCCTATTGCCCGCGCGCTCAAAGAGTGCGAGCGCTTCCATCCCGGCAATGTCGAGTTCACCCTCTCACTCATCGATGCGCGTTTTGTCGCCGGCCATGAAGCAATCTCGCAGCAGCTGCACGCGACCGTTCTGCCCGCACTTATTCCTCGCGAATGGTCCCACCTCACCGAAGATGTCGCCGAGCTCGCACGCACACGCCATAAAAAATATGGCGAGACCATCTTTCAGCTCGAGCCGAATATCAAGGAGTCACCCGGCGGCCTGCGCGATCATAATCTTGCTCACTGGCTGCAGACATTTCTTTACGTTCGAGAACATGGCGGACTTCCTGCAAATTCGTCGCCTGTTTATCCGGCTCGTGAGGATGCGGAAGCTGCTTTCGAATTTCTTGCCGCCGCACGATGCTTCCTGCACCTGCGCAACAAGCGCGACGACAACACACTAAGCTGGGAAGCGCAGGATGAAGCGGCTGCACAGAGCATCGGCCTCGAATCCGCCGGCACTGCGGATCCCGCGTACTGGATGCGCACGTACTACCGGCACGCGCGCGCCATCTACCGGCGCGTAACACTCATGCTCGATGCACTTCCGGCTACGCGACTTTCTTTTTACAAGACCATTCGCCGCCGCCGCACGCCTATTGCCGGCACCGACTTGTTCCTCGAAGACGGCCGCATCGATATCGATGACAATGCGCCGCTCACCGACCCGGATGCCATCCTGCGCCTCTTCTGCATGATCGCCGTCCAGGGCCACTCGCTCAGCCAGCGCGCGGAAGACCGCATTGCCGAAGTCTTTCCCATGCTCGACCTGCATATGCCGGAAGGTCCGTTCCTGTGGAACGTTCTGCGCGAGATTCTTCTCGGTCCTCACGCCGCACATGCTCTGCGCAGCATGCACGCGCTCGGCGTGCTCGAAATGTTGATCCCGGAATTTCATGGTATCGACGCACTTGTCGTTCGCGATTCCTATCACCGCTACACGGTCGACGAGCACACTTTCGTCGCCATTCACAATGTGCACCTCCTGCGCCAGCCCGCTTCCGAATGGGAGCACCGCTTCGCTTCACTGGTGAAAGATGTCGACCGGCTTGACCTGTTTCTCCTTGCCATCCTGATGCATGACACCGGCAAGGCCCGTCGCAATGCAGATCACACCATCCAGAGCGTAGAGCTTGCCGATGGACTGCTCGCACGTCTTGATTTCGACCCCGAAGAACGGCAGATCGTCCGGCGTCTCATCCGCAATCATCTGGAAATGTCGGCGACGCTGCGACGAGATATTTTTGACCCGGAAACCATCCGGACCTTTGCAGAAAAAACCGGCTCGCAGATGTATCTCCGCATGCTGACGCTGATGACATATGCCGACATCAAGGCCGTCAATCCTGATGCGCTAAAACCATGGAAGGCCGAAAACCTCTGGCAGCTTTACATCGCTACCGCGAACTTCATGGACCGCAGTGTTGACGAAGAGCGATTCCACGTAGAGTCCGATGCATCTCTTCATCGCAGCATCGCCGCACTTGTGCCCGAGCATGCCGCGGCGCTCGTCGGCTTTCTTGATGGGCTGCCGCAACGCTACCTGCAGACGCGGCGGCCTGACCTGGTGCGCGATCACTTCGAGATGTCGCTCGATCTGCCCAAGCATGGTGCGCGTGTTGCCCTGCGTCCCATGCGGCAGCTTTACGAACTGACCCTCGTGAGCCGCGACCGGCCGAAACTTTTCGCGGACGTTGCCGGCGTGCTTTCCGCCTGGGGCATGAACATCATCAAGGCAGATGCGTTCTCGAACGATGAAGGAACAGTTGTCGATACGTTTCTATTTGCCGACATTTACCGCACATTGGAATTGAATCCATCGGAGATCGAACGATTCCAGCAGAGCGTTACCGACATTGCTTCCCTGTCCGCGTCTATCGAGCCGCTGCTGCGCTCGCGCCGGCAGGCCTCGAATGTAACAAGCAAGGTTAAGATGAATCCTCGGCTGGATTTCGACAACGAATCGTCAACCCACAGCACCCTTCTACAGATCGTTGCGCCTGACGCACCCGGCCTGCTGCGCCGGCTTGCGTTGGCTTTCGCTGAGAGCGGCTGCAATATCAAAGTGGCCCTGATCGATACAGAGGGCGAAGTCGCAGTCGATGTGTTTTATCTTGACGACGACAATCACAAGCTGAGCGAAGCAGCCCAGCAGCGCCTGGCCGAGACTATTTATGCTGCGTTGGATCCCACCCAGCCCGCGCTCGCTTGAAACGCATGGCGGACTTTGCCGCCGCAGCTTTTACGATGCACAATGAGGGTGAAGCGGAAAGCGCCAGATGCCCTTGCTGCACAACCAATCCGAATTGCCGGCAGTCGAGCCGGGCACGCCGCCGGCCGGTGAGGTCACCGTGTCTGAAGCAACCTACGGCGTAAATCTCCAGCACGAATTGCAGCGGCGTACAGCTTTTTTTGTTGAAGCGAAAACCTTCGAGGAACGGCGGCATCGCCTCGAATCTCTTGTCCATTACATCTGGAATGCCCGCACGAATCGCGCTTTCGGTCTGAAGCTCTCACGCTTTCTACAGCTCGTGGCCCAGGATGCCGCTTTGCGTTCGGGCTTCCAGGTAAACTTCGATTGCATGATCGGCGAGATGCATTCAGTCACGCTTTTCGCATCCGCCGGTGTCCCGACGCATCACCACGGACTTATCTCGGAAAGCCTTCAGCGTATTGTCCAGCGCGTCCTGCCATCAGTCCATCCGCGCGCCGATCTCGCGGGATTATTCGCAACCCTCTTCCCTTCTTCGCGCGACGTTGACCGCCTGCTCAGCCTCACGCCGGAAGCATTCAGCCAGATCGCTGAACTCACCTCGCCCCGCTCTTCTCATGGCCTCGAAAGCAACACACAGAGCGATATGAAGGAGGCCATGTGCCTGCTTTCAACGCGCATCGCCAGCCGCGGTCTCACCGCGGCCATGCGCCAGCGCGGCAGCGGAATGCCGGTCGACCACTCGCCTTTCTACCGCTTCGTTTTCGAGACCGAGAACTTTGTTAACGCCGCTGCACCGGTTGCCAGGAACGACGACACGGCGCGTGTAACGCACCAGGCGTATGTCATGTGGAAGGCCGTTGCGCGTCGCTGTCATGAAGAGCTCGACCAGGTCAATCTCCACATGGAAAAAGCCGGCGTGAGTGCAGACCTGGTCTTCGATTTGAAGTCGATCGAACTCTCGCTCGCGCGCATGGACGCGATCGCTGACGTGTATGCAGCCGAGTCCCGCGACGAGTCCGTTAAGGCGGCACGCAGACTCTTCGATCAACTGGCCACAGGTCAACTGGCTGACCTGCGCCTCCGCCCGCTGCTCAGTCAGAACCTGAACCTGCTTGCACGCAAAATGGTCGAGCGCACCGGCGTCGGCGGCGAGCACTACATCGCCCACTCACGCAGCGACTACTGGCTGATGTGGCGGGCTGCTCTCGGCGGCGGTTTGCTCACCGTCTTCACCGCGGCGCTTAAGATGAGCATCATCGGCAAACACTTTCCGCTCTTCGTCGAAGGCTTTTTTGTGGGATCGGATTACGCCGTCAGTTTCGTGCTGCTGCAGGTTTTCGGCTTAGTACTCGCTACCAAGCAGCCCTCGATGACAGCAGCGACTTTCGCCGGCATCGTCCGTCGCAACCGCGGCACTGCGCGCTGGGTCAAGATCTCTTCCTTCGTTGCCGACATCACCCGCTCACAACTCGCAGCCGCCCTCGGTAATATCGTCGCGGTGGTCGTAGGCGCAATTGCCTTCGACAAGCTGTGGCAGCGCATGTTCCTCAAACCCTACCTGCCCGCCAAGTCTGCCGAGCATGTGTATCAGACACTGCATCCTTTTACTTCCGGCACCGCATTTTTCGCCATCCTGACCGGTGTTATCCTGTGGATGGCCGCCATGATCGGCGGATGGTGCGAGAATTTCTCTGTCTACCATCGCGTGACCGAGGCCATCGCCGAACACCCATTTGGCTTGCGTGTCGGCAGGAGACGGCTCCGCAAATGGGCTGATGTTCTTGAACGCGACCTCGCCGGATGGACCACCAGCATTTCGCTCGGCTACCTGCTCGGATTCACGCCGGTCGTTGCATCGTTTTTCGGCTTGCACCTGGACGTCCGCCACGTCACCCTCACGACTGGCACGCTGGCCTTGGCGGCAGCGCGTTTCGGTACCGCATCCTTCGGCAAGGACTGGTTCTACTGGGCCGTAGGCGGCATTGGTATCACGTTCGTCCTCAACCTGGGCGTCAGCTTCTCTATAGCTGCCTTTGTCGCGTTGCGGGCCTACGATGTTCCGCGCCAGGAGCAGAAAGAACTGGTGTTCTTTATCCTGAAATCATTCTTAAAATCGCCGCTGAAGTTCATCCTGCCGATCGGCGTAGATAAAAACGAAGCGCTGCCAGCGGTACAGGAACTGATCGATCGCAAATCAGAAGGCTGATGGTTGACCGGCCTATTTTGTCGCCGACGACTCGTGCAGCTTCGACTGATTGGCGTCGTTTAACACCGTCACCTGGCCAGGCCGCATATAGCGCAGACGCACATGGGCCTCGTACTCGATCGCTCCGGGATCAGTAGCGAGATGTTCGACGTGCCGCTTCAGTCGATCGTTCTCCTTTTGCAACTGCTTCACCTCCACGGCAAGCGCCTTGTCGTCCGCAATCTTCTGTTTGTAGACGGTCAGCCCATTATTGCCGGCCACCACGTGGTAACCAAGCAGCACGGCAATCGCGATCGCCACAACAGTGGCGAGGCGACGGCGCGACTCCATGAGTTTCGAACGCGGGCCGGCTAAGCCGCGTCCGGCCCACGTCGTCGCATACCCATCCTGTCCTGACTTCTTCACCCTTGCATCCCCTACTGCAGCACCCATTCCTTGGCTGCCTTGCTCAACTTTTCAGTCTCGCTTTCCTTGCGAGCTTCTGTGTAGACACGCACCACCGGCTCCGTACCGGAGAGTCGATAGCACACCCACGATCCATCATCGAGAACCAGCTTCAGCCCATCTGTGCGTACCACAGATGCGACCTTCAGTCCGCCGAGTTCCGTTGGATCTCCCTTTATCTTCTCAGTGAATTTGGCCTTCGATTCGGCCGTCAAGTGGAAGTTCTCGCGATTCGGATAAAAGGAACCAACTTTGGCAAATAGCTCCTTCAACTGCTCACCCAGGGACTTCCCGCGACGCGCCACCATCTCCGCCACAAGCAGCCCGGCGATCACGCCGTCCTTTTCCGGAACGTGACCGCGGATCGTCAGTCCAGCGCTCTCTTCGCCGCCAATCGCGATGGCATCTTTCAGGATCAACTCGCCAATGTACTTGAAGCCGACCGGCGTCTCGTACAGCTTGATCTTGTGATAGTCCGCCAGCGCATTGATCAGGTTGGTCGTCGCGACCGACTTGGCCACGCCGTTCTTCCACCCCCGCGTCTCCACCAGGTAGTCGAAGAGCAGCGCGATGATGTAGTTCGGCTGGATGAACGTCCCATCCTGGTCAACGATACCGAAGCGGTCTGCATCACCATCGGTCGCGACACCGACATGTGCGCCCGTCTCCTTCATCTTCGCCTTGCAATCCCCGAGCAGATGGTCGTCCGGCTCCGGCGCGTGGCCGCCAAAGAGTACATCGCGGTAGTCGTGCACAGTTGCGACATCGATGCCGGCCGTTTTCAGAATGTCTGAGGTGTATCCACGTGCAGCACCCCAGAACGGATCGAAGACCACCCTGAGCTTTGCCTTCCTGATGACGTCCAGCTCTACCAGCTCAGTCAACCGTTTTAAATACGTCGGCTTGACATCGATTTCTGTGAAATTGCCGCCATCAGGCGCCGGATCGAGCACCTTGTCGCCAAGCGCTCGAATGGCTGCTTCGATCTTCCCCGTCGTCTCTGGCAGGGCGGGTGCGCCATCGGGCGTGGAAAACTTGATGCCGTTGTATTCCGGCGGATTGTGCGAAGCGGTGAAATTGATGGCGCCATTCGCCTTCTGTTCCCGCACGGCGTAGGCGATAGCCGGTGTCGGCGCTGCATCGGGAATTACCAGCGGGGTCACACCGTGCTGTTTCAAGATGCGCGCGGCCTCGGCGACGAAAGATTCGCCAAGGAAACGCGGGTCACGACCCACTAGCACCTTCTGATTGCTTCCCTGCGTAGCCACGTAGGTCGCAATGCCGGTTACCGCACGGCGGATATTTGCCAGGGTAAATTCATCGGCGACGATCGCCCGCCAGCCGGACGTTCCAAACTTGATTTCAGTGGGCATTTCCTAAATCCTCTTTCCTGTTTCATTCCACAGCGAGCAAAGTCACCGAATTGTAGCGCGCATATCCCCGCGGACGCTTCACCTGCAGCTTCCAGCCTCTGCTTAGGATGCGGAACTGCACCCAACCGCCCAACCGTCCGACCGCAGTTATAGTCCTTCACGATCACCCCTCGTCTGGCCGCCGTGGGGCCCTTTTTGGTAGGGGGCAAACTCTTCCACGCGCGCCTGATCGATCGGTCAGGCATTTGGTATCCTCATAGCTGGACGTAGGTTGCCCAACGAATTCATGCGCTACCTCTATGTGCTGCTGGTTCTCAGCCTTGCCGTCTTGCTCTGGGCCGCCATGGCGATCGCAAGGCACATCCGGCGGCACGAGACGCAAGCGACGGTCCTCGACTCCGAGACGGCGACGCTTTACGAGGCTGACCCCAAAAGCCGACCAGGGACGCCTGGGGAGTTGGAGACGTCCGAACCCACGCGGGCAGGGACTGCTCGCAGCGATAACTTGCAGTAGTCAACAAACGGGAGCAAAGCACGATGGATACTACCCTCAGACCGGACCTCGCAGTACAGCCGGAAGCCCGCATCGGGTCAGCCGAACCAGCCATCTCTTCTGCCGCACGCCCCGCCATTCATCCACTCGCGCGGAAGGCGATGTATGCGATCGCCGGCAGCGCACTGGTTGCGCTCAGCGCCCATGTGTCCATTCCGCTTGGCTTTACCCCGGTACCACTCACTCTCCAGCCATTCGCCGTACTTCTGCTGGGACTCCTGCTTGATCCCGTCACTGCCTTCGCGACCCTGTCGCTTTACTTGGCGGAAGGTGCGGCAGGCATGCCTGTCTTCAGTCCCCATGGCCTGGGCGGCGTTGCACAGCTCCTCGGACCAACCGGCGGTTACCTGATGGCTGCGCCGATCGCTGCCACTGTCGCCAGCCTGCTCTCGCGGCTCAGGAAAGGTTTCTTCGTCATGCTGGCCAGTGCTGCCATTGGCGACGCGATCCTGCTGATTACCGGCGCCGCGTGGCTCGGTCTTCTGACGCACGCCAGCCTGCACGTCCAGTTCGCACAATCAATCGCACCCTTTCTGCCGACAGATGCCATCAAGGTTCTCGCCGCCGCTCTTTGCGCGAGCACACTGTCTTCCTTCCGCAACCAACCGGCTCGCTGACCCGTTCCGCAGCCGGTCTGCTGCGTGTCTCTTGACCTGCCGGATCGGCAGGCTGCTTCTGAAAGGATGTATCTGCCGTGAGCGCTATTCCCACTACCCGCAGTGCCGAAACTTCTACTGACACGACCCACACCGGTATCCGTGAAATCAAGATCGCGCACAGTCCGGATTCTGACGACGCCTTCATGTTTTACGGTCTCGCTACCAATAAGGTCCGCGTCCCCGGCCTTAAGTTCACCCATACTCTGACTGACATCGAAACACTGAACCATCGGGCGATGAACGAAGCCTACTTCGATGTCACGGCTGTTTCGTTTCACGCCTATCCCTATATCCAGGACAACTACGCCATCATGTCCTGCGGCGGCAGTATGGGCGAGGGCTACGGCCCGATGATCGTGGCCAACAGGAAGTTCACGCTCGACGAGATCAGGAAGGTGCAGATTGCTGTCCCTGGCGAGCTCACGTCTGCGTTCCTCTCGCTCAAGTTGTTCTCGCCGGAGATCGCGACCAGGACTGTGCCCTTCGACAAAATCATTCCCGAAATTCTTGCCGGAAACTTCGAGGCTGGTCTCATCATTCATGAGGGTCAACTCACGTATGGCTCGGCCGGTCTACACAAGATCATCGATCTCGGCCAGTGGTGGAAAGAACAGCACGGCCTTCCGCTGCCTCTGGGTGGAAATGCCATCAAGCGCGACCTCGGCCCCGAATTGATGCTCACAGTGACCAATGCATTGCGGGAGAGCATCCAGCATGCACTCGATCATCGCGAAGAAGCACTGGCCTATGCCATGCAGTTTGCCCGCGACCTCGATTCGCCGACGGCCAACCGCTTCGTCAGCATGTACGTCAATGAGCGCACCCTCGACTACGGTCCGGATGGCCGCAAGTCCATTCAGCAATTCCTCGAACTGGGCCACGAACGCGGCATCATTCCCCATCCCGTCAAGGTCGACTTCATCGGCTAGCTCTTGCCCTGATTGAAAAAGCCGCACGCCGCAGCAAACAGCGCGCGGCTTTCTCATAAATGCCGCCGTGATGCCGCTGGCGTTACCGCCGGAGCGCAGCAAGGTAGCTGAGCCTGCATTTTACGTCCCTCATAAAACCCTCGCTCCCACCTCCGTGGCATCCCTCTAAGTCCTTCATCCCACGTCAGTAATAGCCTGGCCCTTGCAATTACAAAACTCTTACCGCCGGTGCTCCCACACACTGCTAGCGTTGAACATGTAAGCGCAATTGCATGCGCGGCATTTTTCAAGGGACATAAGGAACCGGCAAGCTATGGCAACGATTACCCCCAATCTCGTGGACGTCGAAACTCCCACACACCCTGCACCTGCAACTCACACAGCCAAGGTGCCCGTTGACAACCGGCCGAAGGTTCCAGTGCTGGGTCGTGCCATGCAGTCGGACAAGATAAACTGGCCGTCGACCATCGTCTTCACGCTCTTCCATGTCGGCGCCATTGCGGCCCTCTTTTTCTTCACCTGGAAGGCGCTGTTCCTGTCGATCCTGCTCTACGTCATGGCCATCAATATGGGCATCGGCATGTGCTATCACCGCCTGCTCACCCATCGCGGCTACAAGACGCCCAAGTGGGTTGAGTATGTGCTGACCACCTTCGCCTGCCTTGCGCTTGAGGGCGGACCGATGTTCTGGGTCGCCACCCACCGCGTGCATCACCAGCTTTCAGACAAGCCCGGCGATCCCCACACCCCGCATGAAGGCGGCTGGTGGGCACACATCGGCTGGATCATGATGGGCGACGCGCTCGGACACGAGACGGCCCTGCTCGCTCGCTACGCGCCTGATCTTGCGAAAGACAAATTTCATCGCCTCATCACCAAGTACCATTATGTTCCGCTGATTGTCGCGGCAGTCGCACTGTACTTCCTTGCCGGCTGGTCGGGTGTGCTCTGGGGCATCTTCCTGCGCGTCACCCTCGGCCTGCACGCAACTTGGCTGGTCAACTCGGCGACCCACATGTGGGGCACCAAGCGTTTCCCCACGCGCGATGACTCACGCAACAACTGGTTCGTTGCCCTGCTGACCGGCGGCGAAGGCTGGCACAATAACCACCATGCTCACCCCGTCTCGGCCCGTCATGGACTGGCCTGGTACGAGATTGACGCCAACTATTACGGCATCTGGCTGCTCAAGAAAGTCGGCCTTGCCCGCGACGTCAAGATCGCGCAGTACGACAAGCACGATCCGCAACCAGCCGGCGTTTAAGCGCTCACACGAATAAAGCCCCATCCTTTTGCGAGGATGGGGCTTTTCCCATTGCGCTGATTAAGCTCCAAATCCAGGACCTGGACGTGTGCCGGGGACAAGGCTCAAGTAATCTATGGGCATGCGCATCACGCGACGCAAGAAGTCGATGTTCTTCTTCATCGCCCTCGGTGTCTGCCTGGTGGGGCTGGCGGTTGCGCTCAATGTTGGCTGGGTGATTCTGAACTGGCGCGAGTGGGTGCCGCTGCTCGTTGGCATTCCGTTCTTCTGCCTGCTGATTGCCGGGGTCGCGCTGAATACTATTTTCCTGGTGCGCGAAGTACGCCGCAATGAACAGCAGGACAGCTTCCTGAATGCGGTCACGCACGAACTCAAGACTCCGCTCGCGTCGATCCGGCTCTACCTAGAAACATTGAAGCTGCGCGAACTGAGCGAGGTACAGCGGCAGGAGTTTTACTCGATCATGCTGGCGGACAGCAACCGCCTGCTGGCGATGGTCGAGCAGGTGCTGAAGGCCGGCGAGAT
>CAZZZL010000014.1:0-2529 GCA_964658655.1 uncultured Acetobacteraceae bacterium
CTCCGCGTACGGCGAGTTGCGCGTTGCGCCGTTGAAGACTGGTCCGGCGATCCTGGTTGGGCTGGCGAGATGGGATCGCCCGACCTCGCCGCGCTTCGGTCGGGATGACAAAGGGTGTGTGGCCCGAGGGAGGGTGCGCTGCCGACGGGCTGACGCATCGCGTGCACGTCCCGCACAACCAGCTATTTTGCCGGTTGCAGATCGCTGGCTGGATAGGAGGCAATGAGGTATTTCGCTTCGTCGCTATCCGGCTGATCAAGTTGCAGGCTTGGATAAATTGGATAGAGCGTGTTCAGGCCTGCAAGGAACTGGGTGCGGAAGTAATAGGTGCCCGCAGGTTCGGCGGTGAAATGCGCAAAGGTAAAGATGTGACCTTTTGAAAGCTTTGATTGCACATTCGCGCAGACATGATGTTCGCCGGGGTCGACCCATATGCTGAAGTGAGCATTTCTCTTGTAAGCACCCACCCATTTTCCGTCAACGCCGATGCGGATCGTGTAGTGCTGATTATCGCCACCTGTACTGTCATCCTGGATGAAAAAGACCTGTGCGAGACCCTTGGTGTGCATTGTTTGATCTGGCGCGCCGGCAGGTTTCTCAATAAAGTTCTCATCCTTTGGTCCACAAGCTGTAAGTGCGGACGCAGTTTTGGCCTGACCATGAGCCAAAACCGGTACTACGGCAGCGAAAAGAAGGACTCCAAATCTAAACATCCGTTCAGTCAGCCCCTTCATGAAGTTTCTGCGCAGAACATTAGCAGATGAAGGGTAACTCTGGATATCGTCTAGCCGGTTCTGTATGTCCACTCTGCATACCGACCCTACGCAAGATGAGTTGCCAGGTTTACGGAGCTGGAGTGACTGGTGCTCTGCCGGTGGTGTTCTGTTGTGCGGGCTGGAGATTGTTAAAGAAGTCCTGTGTTTCGGAGGAGATGACTCTTGATGTATTGGTGATCAGGTCATCGGTCGCGTCGTAGATATGCTTGATGCGGTCGGCGGGTGCAGCGACGTCCTGTGCGCGCGCCAGTTCGAGTTCCCATTTTGCGAGGTAGCCCTCAATCGTCGCCTGCGAGGTTGCATTTTTCTGCCAGGTACGGTCCCAGTGGTAGAAGGAGCCAAGGCCCGTGAACGCGGCGATAACGATGCTGATGCAGGAGATGGTCAGGTCTTTATTGACGAACTGGGCAGCGGTGAGGGCTGGTAGCGTGACACTGAGAATCACAGTCGCTATGCCGATGAGACGGTAAAGGACGCGGGGCAATACCTTGTGGCTCTTATACCACTGGAGCCGTTCGTCTACATAGGCGGCTTTGATTTTGCGGGCGGATGCGATCGCCGCGTCGAAATCGCTTTGGGAGTCGCGTTGAGGTGTAGGGGCGTTGTCCATGCGCTTTCCTCCTGCGCTCGTAGACTAGCCCACTTTCACAATTACGGCCTCCCAATCTGTACTGCGCGCGCGGCGAATCGCGGGTTGCGCCGGTAAAGACGGGTCCGATTATTCGGGTGGGGCTGAGGAAAATGCAGATCCCTCCACTGAGCTGCGTTTCGGTCGGTATGACAGGGCAGGAATTTCAGGATTCATCCGGAAAAGGGCTGTGGGTTGGGTGACGATTCAATGCGGCCGGGGATCGTCTTCTGCATTGGAAGAATTATTCGTTTATGGAGGAGATCAATTGCCCCCGAATGTATCCCTTAATCCCGGGGCAGGCCATGTCCCAGTTGCAGGACATAGCCTGTCCGATGATGAGGACGCCAGAACAGCCACGAGGGTATACGCCTGAGCAGTCGCAATTCAGGACGGCGTGCGACCACGATCGGGTGCGACCAACGGAAGCATTCTTTTACGCCAAAGGCGCGTACGCCCGTACGGCCAGTACCCGGTACGGAGAGTGTTTTACTGGGCGACTATGGGGACGGAGACGTCGGTGTTTTCCCACTTGATGTGCAGTTCAGTGCTTTTGCCGTGGGTGTTTTCAAAGCTGATGCTCATGACTTCCTGCAGGCTGGGCAGGGATTTCTTCATCATGTCGACGCGGGCAAGATCCTGGGACTGGTCGTATTCCGTGCCCCACTGGCCGGTCTGCTTGTTGATGATGAGTTTCCAGGTGGTCTCGGACGGAATGGAGTAAAGCGTGTAGGAGCCGGCGGGGACCATGGCGTCGCCGACCTTGAGGTTCACAGCTGTCTTGAAGGAGGTCGCGGGATTGGCTCCGGTGCGCCAGACCTTGCCGTAGGGCTCATGGCCGCCAAAGATCTTGCGGCCGCGCACGTGCGGGGTGTTGTAGTTGATGGTGATGGCTTTGCCGTCGAGCATGACAGAAGCTTTGGCTGGAGGGCTTGGCATGGTTTTGGGGTCTTTATCCATACCGCTGCCGGCCTGGGGAGCGGCGTGCAGGGCAAGGGGCGCTGAGGCGAGTGAAAGGGTTAAGGCGGCGGCGAAAAGACATCGAGTGAGCTTCATGGTTTGGTCTCCGTGGGTACGTTTCTCTGACTCTGCAAGTCTGAGTTGGTAAGCCCGATTCTGTCAAAG
>CAZZZL010000014.1:2539-83909 GCA_964658655.1 uncultured Acetobacteraceae bacterium
CGGCGAAACGCGCGTTGCGCCGGGAAAGACTGGTCCGGCGGTTGTGGCAGCGCTGGCGAGATGCAGGTACTGCGCGTACGGCGAATCGCGCGTTGCGCCGGGGAAGTTTGGACCGGTGACGGTGGCAGGGCTGGCGAGACGCTCGTCCTTCTACTTCGCTGCGCTGCGGTCGGGATGACAAATCTTTGATTGAGAGGACAGCTCGCGAGATGAGTGTCGGGCAACATAAGTCTGGGGAGATGCCGTGACCGTTCTCACAACGAGCGTCCTTCCGGGTTGGCATTCGAGTGACCGCTGACTTTCGTGGGAGTCGCCGGCCTGCGAGCAGAAGCTATAGTGGTCTCTGTAGCGTTGGGTCATCCGCGCAAAATCCTAGAAAAGTTTCGGGAAGATCTGTTCCACATCATGGCGAAAACGACAGCGACTGCGGCAAAGAAGACTGCGACAAAGGCGACGAAGAAGAAGCTCCGGATCGGTGTTCTGTTTGGCGGAAGAAGTGGCGAGCATGAGGTGTCGCTGCTGTCGGCTGCGAGTGTGTTGAAGGCCATCGACAAGAAGAAGTATGACGTGGTGCCGATTGGGATCACGAAAGATGGCCAGTGGGTGATGGCAGCCGATGCTGAGCGGCTTCTGACCGGCAACGCGAACGAGCAGGTGCTGGCCGAGGTGATTGCACAGGGCGAACCGCTGCTGCTGCCGCCCGTTCCGTCGACGAACCTGCTGCCGGGCGAAGAGTCCGGGCTGGGCAGGCATGCGCAGGGCGCCGGTATTACCGCTGTCGATGCAGTCTTTCCGGTGTTGCATGGAACTTTTGGTGAGGATGGCACCATCCAGGGCCTGTTTGAGCTGGCGGATATTGCGTATGTCGGTTCAGGTGTACTGGGGTCTGCCGCCGGGATGGACAAGGACATCATGAAGCGCCTGTTCGCATCGGCCGGTCTGCCGATTACGAAGCACCTGACGTTTCTGCGCAATGAATGGACGGCGAATCCGCGCAAGGCGACGGTGAAGATTGAGGCGGGGTTGAAGTATCCGCTGTTCGTGAAGCCGGCGAATCTCGGATCGTCTGTGGGGATTTCCAAGGTGCATGACCGCAAGGAGCTGGCGCCGGCGATGGAGCTGGCAGGCAGCTTCGATCGCAAGATTGTCGTGGAGCAGAGTGTGGGCGGCGGCAAGGGGAAGGGTCGCGCGCGCGAGCTTGAGGTGGCGGTGCTGGGCAATGATGCGCCGGAAGCATCGGTGGTGGGCGAGATTGTGCCGGGCAAGGAGTTTTACGACTATGAGGCCAAGTACCTGAGCGACGGCTCGGTGCCGATCATCCCGGCCAAGTTGTCAAAGGCGGTGGCGAAGCAGGTGCGTGAGATGGCGATTGCAGCATTCAAGAGCTGCGACTGCGCCGGGCTGGCGCGGGTGGATTTCCTGCTGGAGCCAGATTCGCCTTCAGGCAAACCGGGGAAGCTGTACCTGAACGAGATCAATACGCTGCCGGGATTTACGAATATCAGTATGTATCCCAAGTTATGGGACGCTTCGGGGTTGAAGTATTCGGATTTGATCGACCGGTTGATTGCGCTGGCGATTGAACGGCGGGCGGAGCGGGATGCGACCAGTTTCAGTCGAAGTTAGACGGCTGAGAAGCGAGTGCCAGCGCAGGTCCGAAGAATACGTGATTTTCGACGGGTATACGAAGCAGGCATCGCTTGAGAAGAGGCGCAGTCGAATCCTGCTTGCGATCGTAATTCCCGTCCTCGTGGTTTGCGGGTTTCTACTTCTCGTGTTCGGAATCACATAACCGGCAAGACCCGGGAACAGTCGCAGCCTCTGCGGTGTCTATGTAGAAATAGCCTGCTTAGACATTGCGGCTGGCGGGCGGTAGCATCCGAATGACCATGACCTTACTTGACGCACCGGTTTATAACGAAGCGCGCGCGAAGAAACGCCGCAATCTCCTGATCGCCTTGGGCGTGCTTGTCGTCGTGCTGGCGGGGTTGACATGGTGGTTCTGGACGTGGCCGCAGCAGCACAAGGTGAACAACTTCTTCGCGGCGGTCGAGGCGAAGGATTTTCCCAAAGCGTTCGGCTTATGGAACAACGATCCTGACTGGCAGCAGCATACTGACCGCTACAAGACCTATCCTTATGGCAAGTTCCTGGTCGACTGGGGTTCTTCGAGCGATTATGGCGTGATCACCAGCCACCAGATCGTGATCGACAAGAGCTCGGGTTCGGGCGTGATTATTGGCGTGGATGTGAATGGCCGCAAGGTGCCGATGTTCCTGTGGGTGGAGAAGAAGTCGGGAACGATCGGGTTCTCGCCGTTCGAGCTGACGTACGGGCAGTAGGCTGGTTACAAATCTGAAAAAGGGGGACTGCTTCGGCAGTCCCCCTTTTTTTGGGGGCTGGACGCTCAGGCGTGGATGGCGGGTGCGGGTTCGAGGGCTTTGTGGAGGGTGGCAGAGTCTTCGATGTGGGAACAGTGCCGGCTGCGATCGATCTGGCGCAGCAGGCCGGTCAGAACTTTGCCGGGGCCGACTTCCAGATATCGAGTAACGCCTTCGGCAATTAGGAGCTGCATGGACTCGACCCAGCGGACCGGGGCGGTGACCTGGCGGATGAGGGCGTCGCGCTCGGAGTCACCGTCGGTAACGATCCTGGCGTCGACATTGCAGACGAGGGGGAAAGCGGCCTCGTCGAAGCGGATAGACCCGAGTACATCGGCGAGGCGGTCCTGCGCCGGCTGCATGAGTGCGCAATGGAAGGGTGCAGAGACGTGGAGGGCGACGACTTTTTTGGCGCCGGCAGGTTTCGCGAGTTCGGACGCGCGTGCAACGGCGGCGGCTGAGCCGGAGATGACGATCTGTTCGGGTGAGTTGAGGTTGGCGGCGGAGACGGGTTCGCCGGTTTCAGACTGCGCCTGGGTACAGAGATCGATGACGGGCTGGGCGGCTAAGCCAAGGATGGCGGCCATGGCGCCGACGCCTTCGGGGACGGCCTCCTGCATGAAACGGCCGCGAAGTTGCAGGGCCTTGATGGCGTCGGCGAAACCAAGGATGCCGGCGGCGACGGCGGCGGAGTATTCACCGAGTGAGTGACCGGCAACGTGGGTGGGCGTGATGTTGTGATTACGCAGGACGCGGTCGACGGCGACGGAGACGGTGAAGATGGCGGGCTGCGTGTACTCCGTCTGCTTGAGCTGCTCGGCGGGTCCGTCGAAGCAGAGCTTCGAGATGGAGAAGCCCAGAGCGTCGTCGGCTTCTTCGAAGGTCTGGCGGGCGACGGTGAAGTTTTCGGCAAGATCGCGGCCCATGCCGACGGTTTGCGAACCCTGGCCGGGGAAGAGGAAGGCGATTTTTTCGGAGTCGAGTTGAGACGTTAAGGTGCTCATGGCAGACGCCATTTTCGCATGATTGCGGATACTGCGGAACCCGGCGTTGAGCAGGCTGAGGAAACGACAGATGGTTCAAGACAGGACGTACGCTGTCGGTCAACCGCCGAAGTGTCAGGCTGTTTTTGGAATCCCGTCGGGGTAATTGATCTTCTTCATCAAGGCCTGGTAGCCGGGCTCGTCTTTGAGGGTGAGGAGGACGGGATCGGATAGGGTCGCAGTGATCGCGTATTCCTGGTGGCGGCCGTAGTCTTCGTCCAGAAGTTGAATTGCCTCCTGTTTCCGGCCGAGTTTGGTGCAGGTGAGCGCGAGGATCGTAGGCCACAATTTTCCAGCGGAGTAGTCTCTGCGCTGCTGAAGATAGAGGGCCTGGAGCAGTCCCTGTCTGCCGGATCGGGCATAGCCGGCCTGAGCCTGGGCCATTTCAGCCTTCAGAACAGGATCGTGCTTGAGATCGGCGGTGATCCTGCCTTCGGACAGGTACTCAGGATAGTTTTCGGTTTCGAAGGCGATACGCATCAGGTATTTGTGTGTCGATCGGAAGTCTGGCGCGGATTGCTCAACCTGCTTCAGGAGTTCGATGGCTTCCCTGGTTTTTCCAGCGTTGAACAGGAGAATGCCCTTATCGGCGAGGGTTGAGTGGGAGGTAGGATCGAGCTCCTGCGCCTTGTTCATCTCCCGCAGGCTCTCGCTATAGCGGCCGGGAAGGGCAATGGCATTGGCGTACCAGCGGTGAGCGATGGGGTCGGCGGGATTCAACGCGATGGCTCGACGGAATTCCTTTTCGGCGTCGATGAAGTCCCAGCTGCCATACATTTCCGCGAAGGCGAGGGCGCGGTGACCTTCGGCAATGGAGTCGTCGAGTTGCACGGCTTTCCGGGCTGCGGCGATGGAACGCGAAAAGGCCTCCTGGTCGGGCATGTTGGAGTATTCGCGGAGCAGGGCGTAGGTATCGGCTAGTCCCACGTAGGCCTCGGCGTAGCCGGGATCGTGGACGATGGCCTGCGTGAAGGCATCGAGGGCGCGGTCGAGGCTGTCGGGCGATCGCAGATTCCACTCGTACCGCCCCTTCAGATAAAGTTCGCGGGCAATCTTCTTCTCTGCGTCAGGGACTGGTGCAGGGGTCTTTAGGTGCTGTACGACCGGGATGCGAGGGGACTGCTGCAGCACGATCGACGAAAGCCGGCTGACAAGAGCGCGCACGGCCTGCAGGCGCAAGGCGGTGCCAATGAGGCAGAGCAGAAGGACGGCTGCGCCTGCGAGCCGCCACCTGTGGCGATGGCCGGTGGGCGGAGCCGTGTAGGCGGTTTTTGTCTGAACTTCGAATGGAGGTGCGAGATCGAGTGGCCGCTCTGAGAAAGTCTCTACAGCGGGGGGAGGAGTGGTCTGAGGCGCCGGACCGAGGTTTTCGACGGGGGTGAAGTTGAGCCACTCGTCGAGTTCGGCAGAGAAAGCGTACACAGAGGAGCGACCGCCGCCGGGCAGCCTGTGAATGGGCAGCCCGCGTTCTGTTTCCCATCGCTTGACGGTGCGCTCGCCGCGGCTGAGATAGGAAGCGATCTCCTTCCAGCAGTCAAGGCGTGTTCCGAGGTGGGAATGATCAGTATTAGGCCGAGTTTCCATGTGTGCTGGCATGAATTGGCACGTGGAGGCACAACAGGGCCGATTGCCTGGGGCAGCAATGGGGCCATGATAGCAGCGCAGTGACAGTGCGCAGCAGACCCCAAAAGGTAACGTGCTGGTCACCTGAACGACACGTCCGCAGACCAATGATGAGGCTGGTGACGTTCTACCTGACGAGATGAATCGTTGCGCAGGCCTGCGGCAATTCCTGCATTCAGTTGTTTCAAATACGGAGCGTTTACATGTCGAATATTGTCGAGAATCTGTTCCCTGCCCGTCCCGAGTCCTGCTGCATGGCAGCCATCCTGCGGTCATACCTGAAACGGTCGATCGCTGTCTGCGCCGGCCTGGTCTGTGTGTCCACGGTCAACAGTTACGCTGCCGCGAAACCTGCCGCCAATTCCGCAAAGGCTGCCTATGCCCGACTGCCGCTTAGTTTCGAGGCAAACGAAGGCCAGACCGATCGCCAGGTAAAGTTTCTGTCACGGGGCGATGGCTATGCGCTTTTCCTCACGTCCAAGGAAGCGGTCATCAAGCTGCGGACGGCCAAGGACGATGCGTCGGCGCCATCTGTCGTCCGCATGGAACTGCTCGGAGCCAGTGACGACGCGCGGATTACCGGGGCGGAACCTTCACAGGGAACAACGAATTATCTGATTGGCAAGGACCCAGCCAAGTGGCAGACCGATGTTCATACCTATGGCAAGGTCAACTACCAGGCCATTTATCCAGGCGTGGATGCAGTGTTTTATGGCAGCCAGCGACAGCTGGAGTATGACTTCGTAGTGGCTGCGGGCGCGGACCCGGGCCGGATCGCTCTTGGTCTCACCGGAGTGAAACCCGCTTTGGACGCAGACGGCAATGTCGCGTTGAAGACGGCGGCCGGGAAACTGCTGCTATGCAAGCCGGTGGTTTACCAGGGTGCGGGCAACGGCAAAAAGCAGATCGCAGCCGGCTACAGCATCGCCGGCAGCACGGTCCGCTTCCAGCTGGGCAATTATGACCATAGTCAACCGCTCGTGATCGATCCCAAGTTCGACTATGTGACGTACCTCGGCGGCTCGAGCATCGACACGGTGGGAACGCAGGCCCTGTCCTATGTCGAGGGAAGTTCGCTGGCGGCCAACTCGCTGGCGATTGACGCCTCCGGCAATATGTACGTGACGGGCCAGACGTACTCGCAGGATTTCCCGACCAAAAATGGCTACGAGGATAAGTGGAAGGGGTACAACGGCCGCAACCAGACAGCCTTTGTGTCGAAGATCAATGCAACCGGAACGGCGCTGGTGTATTCGACGTACCTGGGAGGTTCCAACACGGAGGGTGGCGTCGCGATCGCCGTCGATTCGGCGGGCGATGTGTATGTGGTAGGCCAGACGCAATCGACGGATTTCCCTGTAACGGCAGGCGCTTTTGAGACGATTTTTCCAAAGACCTGCTGCACGACCTTTGTGACCAAGCTCAACGCAGCAGGTAACGGGCTGGTGTATTCGACGTTCCTGGGTGGAGCGGGTGGCGGAGGGTCAGGGACCACCACGGCATACGGAGTCGCGGTGGACGCCAAGGACCAGGCTTATGTGGTCGGCAACACAAATTGCAACTGCTATCCGCCGAGCTCGGGCACGCCCTTTCCCCTTACATCGAACGCATTTGACAAGGTGCAGAACAACTTCGCTGGAAGCGGCTATGTCACTGTCTTCAATGCGAAGGGTTCGGAGCTGCTGTATTCATCGCTGATCGGCGATGACCAGGCGCTGCAGTACAGTACCGCGGCGCAGGGCGTCGCTGTCGATGCGAGTGGAAACTTCTATGTGACGGGAATCACTCAGTCGCCGAACCTGTCGACGACGAAAGGAGCGTTTCAGGAGAAGGCCAACCTTGAGCCTGGTGTAGCCAATCCTGTGAACGCATTTGCTGCCAAGTTCGCGCCAGTCACGGGAAGCGGCAACCTGCTGACGTACCTTACCTATCTCCACGCCACAGGCGTTGACTACCAGGATTTCGGCTCTGCGATCGTAGCCGATAGTGAAGGCAATGCTTATGTCGGCGGCAACACCTATTCGCCGACGTATCCGGGGACCAAGGGCGCATACCAGACAACATGCCCCGGGTATGACGTGTATTGCGCTTTCCTGACCAAGCTGAATCCCACGGGTACTGCGCTGGTGTGGTCAACGCTACTGGGTAACAGCGGAAACGGAAACACAGGATTTGGCGCTGTCTACAGTGTTTCCTCTGTTGCGCTGGATGCACTGGGGAATGTCTATCTTGCGGGGCAGGCCGGCGAGGGCTTCCCTGCCGTTGACCCGGTCGAGCCGGTGGATACCTCAACCGGCGGGTTCATCAGCAAGTTCAATCCGAGCGGCAGTGCGCTGCTGTTTTCGTCGTTGATTGGGGATACGGGAACGAGCACCTGGATTGAGGGCGCCGCTGTTGATCCGCTCGGCAACATTTACGTGGCAGGAGCTGTCGGCCATGCCAATGGGATCCCGATTACTCCCGGAGCCTTTCAGAAGGAATACGGCGGTGGCCAGTATGACGGCTGGGCTGCCAAGATCCACATCGAAGCACCGGACCTGACGATTGCCAAGACGCATACGGGCAGTTTTAAGCAGGGTGAGACTGCGGCGGAATACACCATCACCGTATCGAACGCGGGAGACAGAGCCACCAGCGGCACAGTGACCGTCACAGAAGACGTGCCCGCGGGCCTGACGCTCGAAAGCATGGAAGGAGCCGGCTGGACCTGCAAGATTCCTAGCTGCACGACGACCGCGGTGCTGGCGGTGGGCAAATCATATCCGGCAATTACGGTTGGCGTCGACGTAGCTGAGAACGCTCCGGCGACCGTGACGAACATCGCCAAAGTGTCGGGAGGCGGCGAGTATAACGTCGCCAACGACTCCGCGAGCGATGCGACGACGATCGTTGCGGTACTGACGACGCCGACGGTGAAGGTGACGCCCTCTGCCACCAGCATTACGACGCTGGAGGCGCTGACGGTCACCATTGCGGTCGAGGGAGTCAGCGGCAAGCCGACGCCGACAGGCACCGTCAAGCTGACCAGCGGCAAGTATGCATCCGCCGTCGAGACGCTCAGCGGTGGTTCGGCGAAGGTCGTCATTCCGGCAGGCGCGCTGGCCGTGGGGAGCGATACGCTGGCCGTCGCCTATACACCTGACGCGGCCGGTGCGCATTCGTACACCAAAGCCAGCGGTGCCGCGAAGGTGACGGTGACCGAGACCGCCGCGGCGACGCCGACATTCTCGCCGGGAGGTGGATCGTATACGGCGAAACAGACAGTGACGATCAGCGACAAGACGAAAAGCGCCGTAATTTACTACACAACCAATGGGTCGACGCCCACGACAGCGTCGACCAAATACACGGGGGCGATTTCTATCGCCAAGACGGAGACGCTCAAGGCCATTGCGACAGCTCCGGGGTATGCTGCAAGCGCTGTAGCGTCAGCGACATACACGATCAAGTAAGCGTGGCAGGGTCATCTGGGTGGGAATTGGGCCGGCCGGGACGGGTTTCCGGCTGACCTTCCCTAGAGGGGATTGAGGTGAATCGGGTGACCGGGTTTCACCGTGCTGCGGCGGTGACGGTATGCTGGAAGTCTAAGACCCGATGTTATTCAACTCACTTGGCTTTGTAGCCTTCTTTATTGTTGTTACCTGCCTGTATTATGCGCTGCCCTGGTCAGGGCGATGGAAGATGCTGCTGATTGCCAGCTGCTACTTCTACATGGCGTTTGTGCCGGTCTACATCCTGATCCTGCTGGTTACGATCCTGATCGATTACTTCATGGGGATCATGATTGCGGATGCCGAGGGGTCACGCCGGAAAACGTACCTGGTCATCAGTATCGTGTCGACGTGCGCGGTGCTGTTCATCTTCAAGTACTACAACTTTTTCATGTCAACGAGCGACCGGGTGGGGCGGCTGATGGGCTTCCAGCCAAATCTGCCGCTCAGCCACCTGATCCTGCCGATCGGGCTGTCGTTCCACACCTTTCAAAGCCTGAGTTATGTGATCGAGGTATACAAGGGACGGCAGGCGCCGGAGCGGCATTTCGGGATTTATTCGCTGTATGTGATGTTCTATCCGCAACTGGTAGCCGGGCCGATCGAGCGGCCACAGAACCTGCTGCACCAGTTTTATGAGCATCATCAGTTCAGCGTCGAGAACCTGATGCGCGGGCTTTCGATGATGGCGTGGGGCTACTTTCAAAAGATGGTGATCGCGGACCGCGCGGCCGTCTATGTGAACCGCGTGTATGGCTCGTGGAGCACAGCGTCGGGACTGGAACTGCTGATTGCGTCGGTACTGTTTGCGGTCCAGATCTATGCGGATTTTGCGGGCTACTCCTATATTGCGATCGGTGCGGCGAGGGTGATGGGCTTTGAGTTGATGACCAACTTCAACCATCCCTACTTTGCGAAAAGCATCGGGCAGTACTGGGGGCGCTGGCATATTTCGCTCAGCACCTGGTTCAAGGATTATGTGTACTTCCCGCTGTACGGCGACACGGTGACGATTCCGCGCCACTATCGCAACCTGCTGATCACATTTGCGATCAGCGGCTTGTGGCACGGGGCGAACTGGACGTATGTGATCTGGGGCATTTATAACGGGGTGCTGCTGGTGCTGGAGGGCGTGGTCGGCAAATGGTGGAGGAAGGGCTGGGCCTGGACGACGGCGAGGCACGTGGTGACGCTGATCCTGGTGCTGATCGGCTTTATCTTTTTCCGGTCGAGAACGGTGCCGCAGGCCTTTGCGATCATGGGCCGGATTGTGACGGCGACTTCGCTGAGCAAGGCGAGTTTTGAGCAGGCGATACTGGTGGCGACGGGCGACTCCTCATCGATTGCACTGATGGCGGCGACTTTTCTGCTGACTGCGGGGATGTTTGTCCTGGAAGCGATGCAGGAGGGCCGCAAGGCGTTCTTCAAGGACAGCATTGCGCAGTCGGTACGCTGGCAGGCGGTCGCGGTGGTGCTGCTCTTCCAGGCAGTGATGATCTTTGGCGTGCTGCGCGCTTCCTCGTTTATCTACTTCCAATTCTGATTTTGTACTCCTGACTATGACGACCCTTCTTAAAACGCTTCTGAGTGCGCTACTGTTACTGTCGCTGCTTGTGTGGGTGAAGTATCGCTTCGAACACCACCTGGCTCCGACGACGAGCGGTATACAGGGAGCGCTGCATGGGCCGAAAAACGACATTCTGCTGGTGGGGTCGTCGCATACGCGGCAGGGCTACGATGCAGAAGCGCTGGAAAAAGCCACGGGCAAGCGTGCTTTTATCGTGGCATATGACGGCGTGGACCTGGCCAGCATGGTGCCGCTGGTGAAGACGCTGCTGGCTGATCCGGCGAGGCGGCCGGAGTTGCTGGTGATCGAAGCCAATGGCGGAAACTTCGGACGCGGACCTGAACTGGAAGAGCCGAGATTCTTCTTCGACGCACCGCCGGCAATGAAGCGCGTGCTGATCCGCGATTATCTGCGGACGCACCATGGACGCAGCGCCTACGTGGATGCCTGGACGTTGATCGCCAACCGCGGAAGCGAGTTGATCCTCGCGTGGCCTCTGGTGCATCGTGCCATTGACTCTATTTCATACCATGGCAGTTACCTGAATAAGGCAGTGCCCGGAATTGCGCCCGAGGTTTTCCCGCGGCTGCGTGTACCGGTCGGCGGGAGTGTGCCGAACGGGAACCAGGTCGCGGCTCTGCACGAAATCGTGTCGGTGGCTGCGACGGATGGGGTGAAGATGATTTTCGCGGATCCGCCGATGCCGGCGCCGGTCGAAGACCAGCCCGCGATTGTTTCGCTGCAACAGCAGTTCAAACGGATTGCGGCAGTTGAGAAGATCGCGTATATCGATGGTGCTGTCGGGTTCCCGACGGACGATCCGGCACTTTTCACGGATTCAAATCACCTGTCGACAGCCGGACGCGAACTGTATACGTCGCGGTTCGCGCAGGCTATCAAGCCTGAGCTTCCTTAGCAGCAACAATCGTTGAGCCTACTAACCGTTATGTTTCGGCTGGAACCGCGACTTTCTGAGCCAGGGCCTCTTCGATCGAGTCATTGACGCCGGCTTGTGAGAACTCGGCGGCGACACGGATGCCGTTGAAGATAGCGCGGTCATTGGATGAGCCGTGGCCAATGATGCAGACGCCGCGTAGGCCAAGCAGCGGGACGCCGCCATACTCGGTGTAGTCGAGTCGTTTCTTGAATTCGCCAAAGGCTTTGCGGGACAGGAGTGCTCCGACCTGCGCGGTAACTGTAGAGGTGAGCGCGGCGCGCAGTTCGGTGGTGAAGAGCTTGGCGAGGCCTTCGCTGGTTTTGAGCGCGACATTGCCGACGAAGCCGTCACACACGATGACATCGGCGCTGCCGTTGTAAATATCGCGACCCTCCACGTTACCCATGAACTGGATCGGCAGTTCTTTCAAAGCGGCAAAGGCCTCGCGCGTCAGCTCGTTGCCCTTGGTCTCTTCTTCACCAATGGAAAGGAGGCCGACGCGAGGTTCTGCGATACCCAGCATGCGTCTCGCATACACATTGCCCATGATGGCGAACTGGACGAGGTGCTGAACTTTGCAGTCGACGTTAGCGCCGACGTCGAGCAGGATCGAAGGCTGACCGCTGCTGGTAGGCATGATGGATGCGAGGGCGGGCCGGTCAACGCCTGCAAGCGCACCGAGGACCATTTTCGAAGTTGCCATGGCCGCGCCGGTATTGCCGGCAGTGAAGAAGCCGGCGGCCGTCTTGTCCTTGACGAGTTTGAGGCCGAGACGCATGGAACTGTTCGGCTTCTTGCGGATGGCAGTTGCGGCCTTGTCCTCCATGGTGATCCATTCATCGGTGTGATGGATGACGATGGGCAGGTCGTCGAGATATTTGCGCAGAGCGGTGCGGGCATCCGAGGCACTCCGCATCTCGTTGCGGCGCAGGCTGGAACGCGCAGCTGCGCGCAGCCCGGCGCGGATCCTGTCTTCAGGACCTACCAGGTGGACGCGGACGGGCAGAGTGCGGCAGGCCAGGATCGCTCCCCGGATTTCCGGATCGGGCGATTTATCTGACCCCATGGCATCGAGGGCGATGTCCAGCAGTTGCGGCATCAGGCTTTCTTAAACGAACGCTTGCTTAAGCTTCCTTGACTTCGAGGACTTCGCGACCCTTGTACGTGCCACATTTTGCGCAGGCATGGTGAGGCAGCTTGCGTTCGTGACAGTTGGGGCACTCGGAGGTGACGGTCTTGGTCAGAAAGTCGTGGGAGCGGCGCTTGGCAGTGCGCTGCTTGGAGTGTCGCCGTTTTGGATTAGGCATTGCAGTTTCCTTTCAAACAGCGTCGCGCACAAGGCTCCGGCTATTTGGCTCTGCTTCAGCAAAGCCGGCGGAGAGGGCGAGCGCTCAAATCTTTAGTCTCAAAGCTGTAGTTCAGTCCTGCTTATTGCTTGACCTTGCTGCGGAGCTCGCCGAGTGCTGACCAGCGAGGATCGACTGGGGCGGCCTGGCACTTGCAAGGCTCATGGTTCAGGTTACTGCCGCAGTGGAGGCAAATCCCTTTGCAATCTTCGCGGCAAAGCGTCCTGGCAGGCAGGGAAAGAAGCACCTGCTCACGCAGGACATCCTCAAGCGCAAGACTGTCATTCTGATAGTACCCGATTTCCGTCTCCGAGGTCGAGATCGCTCGCTCGGAACTGTCGGTTTCAGTGCCCAATGGGCGAAAAATGAGGTCGAAATCGCCGGAAATGGGGTGCTGAACCGGGTCTACGCAGCGTGCGCAGGGTACTTCGAAATTGCTGCTATACCTGGCACGCAGGCGTATGTCGGAGACGATGTCGCGGGGACCGCGATGCTCTTCGAGCAGATCGGCACGGCCCGCGGCGTGCATGCCGCCTATCTGGAGGATGTCGGTACCGTAATCGATGTCTCCGGGCGGGAGCGTCAGGTCAAACTCCAGCGGCTGCTGCTGGAGATCGGAAATCGTAATCTGCATGGGAAGTCTCTCCCTTGAGGATACGCGAATCGGGCCCGTGCGTCAGGCTGGCTATCCCTTCCAGTCTGACGGCTTAGAAGCGGTAGTAGACGCCGATGGCCGGTTCGTAGGTATGGCGCAGCTTATGCGTATTGAGTGCTTCGAATTTAAAGTTCGGATCTTTGTACTCGTCGTCACGGAACTGGACGCGCACGCCGAGACGGCTGGTGACCAGTTTCTGCGCGCCCAGGCTGTAGACGAACAGCGGCAGCGACTGCGTGGGCGGTGCGGAGGTGATGATGTTGACCGCCCCGGTGTTCTGTGTCGGCGAGAAAATGATGGCGCCGGCGCCAATGGTTCCGAAGACGTGAAGTCCGCGATAGACGTTCCGGTCGACCAGGTACGCCAGGGAGAACTCGTTGGTATTGTGCTTGATGCGATAGGTGCCGAAGTAATAGGTGTCGGTGTACTTGGTATAGCCGTAATTGGCTTCGTAACCGAACCACCAGCGGGGACTCTGGCGTAAGCTCACCATGCCGCCGCCGGAGGATGTGGTATCCGTGCGGATACTGTTGCCGTTGATGTACTGGCTGACCTGGGCAAAGGCGCTGATGGCCACATCGCGCTTGTAGGGATCCTTCGGCTTCTGGACGACCCGTGCGGTCTGCACGTTTGTGCTGGAGGACGACTGCGCGTCGGTCATGGCAGGCGGTGCAGGAGGCTGCGGGGGTGGTTCCTGGCCGGACGGGGTCGCAGTAGCGGGCGTCTGTTCGGACTGGGCCAGGAGTGTGTTCGCGCTGGTCAGCGTAAGAAGCATGAACATGGACGGAAGGGCCACGCGGCGGATCAGAGGGAAGGCGGACGAGCGCTGGAACTGCATGGAGAGGATGGTGGCTCCTGATTACGACAAGAAAATGCGGAGTGCGTTGCGGCGATGTCGACAGCTCGCATGCAGGTCCGTATCCAGATTAGAGCACTCCGCCGCAAGGCGCCAGTTTTCGGGACAAAGTGGAGTGCGGGCGGCGCTTCTGCAGGTTAGCTAAAGGAGCGCCCGCCAGCCTTCAGCGCTGCCCATGAACAGTCGGATGGCGGCGATGCCGGCAGCGCCCGCATCGACACACTGCTGAGCATTGGCTGCGGTCACGCCGCCGAGGGCAAAGATAGGCAGAGGCGCGGCGAGCCGGCAGGCATCGCGGAAAACTGCGAGCCCCATGCCTGGCCGCGTCGTGGATTCGGCGGGAGCGGATTCTTCTGAGGAGGGCTGGCGCAGGCGCTTTTCGAAGACGGGTGAAAGCAGGGCGACATCTGCGCCGAGGTCGCGGGCTCGCACTACCTCGGCATCGGAGTGACAGGCAACGGAGATGGTTGCAATGCTCTTGTGCTGGTCAAACACGTTGCGGGCGGCGCGAATGGCGTCGGCAGTCCAGCCGGCGGGCAGGTGAACGCCGTGCGCGTTGACAGCGACGGCTGAACGCGGCGTCCCGTTCATGAGGACACGGGTTGCGGTGCCTTTGGCAGCTTTGACGACCGCCTCGCTCCACGCCGCGAGTTCGTCGGTGGAGAGGTCTTTCTCGCGCACCTGGATGTAGGCCACGCCTGCTTCAGCCCACTTGCGGGCGATGACGCCCAGGGCTGCCGGGCCGGTTGTGCCGCTGGGGATCGAAAGAAGAGAGCGGTCGGTAATGGCGTAGAGCTGCAAAGTTGAACTCCGCAGGCGGTGGAGGAACCTTGCCTGTACCACCAGCTTATCTGGCTGCCTACTAGTTTATTGTGCAGGGCAGAGTTTAGTCCCGGCCCGATTGATCTGAGCGTATTTTCGATGGCTCGTGTGACAGCCCTATAAAATTCGGGACGGAACGGCCCAAAATGGAATACCCGCTCGTAATGGATTGCGAAGTGGTATTCCCTATTCCGCGCTTTCCGGTAGGCTAAGTGCAGGCATGAATACTTACGATCTGATCATCCTCGGTTCCGGACCAGCTGGCCAGCGCGGTGCGTTCTTTGGCACCAAGAAGGGCAAGCGCGTGGCCGTGGTCGAGAGGATGCGCAAAGTGGGCGGCGTCTGTATCAATACCGGCACCATTCCCAGCAAGACCATGCGTGAAGCAGTGCTGCACCTTTCCGGCTATAACTATCGATCGGTGTATGGCATGAATTACCGAGTGAAGGAACGGATCACGATGGCTGATCTCGCCTTCCGCGTACAGCATGTGATCAAGACCGAAGTGGATGTGACCGAAGCGCAGCTGTCGCGCAACAACATTGATGTGCTGTATGGCGTAGGCAGTTTCGAGGATTCGACGCATATCCGTGTGACCAGTGAAGAGGGTTCGCAGGTGTATGAAGCGGCGAATATCATGATCGCCACGGGAACGCGTCCGGCGAATTCGCCGAAGGTGCCGATCAATGGCCGCAACATTATCAACAGCGACCAGGTGCTGGATCTGCCGAGCCTGCCGAAGACGATGATTATTGTCGGTGGCGGCGTGATCGGTGTCGAGTACACATGCATGTTTGCCGCTCTGGGCGTGCGCGTGACACTGATTGAAAAACGGCCGAAGTTACTTGAATTTGCTGACCAGGAAATTGTTGAAGCTTTGAGCTACCATCTCCGCGACAGCCGCGTCACCATGCGCTTGAATGAAGAAGTGGAGAGCGTGGAAGAGACGCCGGAGGGCGGCGTGGTCGCAAACCTTGAAAGCAAGAAGCGCATTTCAGGCGACGCACTGCTATATGCAGTCGGGCGTTCCGGCAATGTGCAGGAATTGAACCTTGCGTCAGCTGGGATCGAGGCCGATGCGCGCGGACGGATTGCCGTCGATAAGGATTACCGAACCAAGACGCCTAATATCTTTGCGGTCGGAGATGTGATTGGCTTCCCTTCCCTTGCTTCCGTCTCGATGGAACAGGGCCGCATTGCGGTGGCACGCGCGTTCAGTGATACCGGCACATACTCAAATCCCAGTTTCTATCCGTACGGCATTTACACGATACCGGAGATCAGCTTCATCGGGAAAACCGAGGAGCAGCTGACGGATGAAGATGTGCCGTATGAGGTGGGCGTCGCCTACTATCGCGAGATTGCGCGCGGCCAGATCCGCGGCGATACAACGGGTCGTCTGAAGATTGTTTTTCATCGCGGGACGCGGGCGATCCTTGGTGTCCACATCATTGGAGAAGGCGCAAGCGAACTGCTGCACATCGGGCAGGCGGTGATGGCGCTGGGCGGCACCATCGACTACTTTATCGATACTGTGTTCAACTACCCAACGCTGGCGGAGTGTTACAAGACAGCCGCCTACAACGGCATCAATCGTCTGGGGCGGATGGAAGGTTGATATGGGCTGCGGAGTTTGAGTTCGATGAGAACGCCGACGAATGCCGGGAAGTAAAAATGATTACGCATTCCATCAAGGCGCAAAACGACTGAGAACGGCTTCATCATCCGGTTACGTGGCCGGGCAATCTGACGGCATTCGTGATCGTCCTATGCAGAAAAAGGTTTTGAAGTAAGAGGATTAAGTATGGCAAGTACCATCGGTGTGATTCTCACCACCAGCATTGCATCGGGACTTTTGCGCGGCCATGAACTGGTCGGCCCGCTGCGTCATTTTCCTGAAGACACGGAGGAGACCGGCGGCCTGATCGATCTGCCGACGGAGAGCCTTTGCACGGCTATCTGCGAGCAGGTGGAAGCACTGGCGCCGGCCGCAGGTGGGATCGAAGCCATCGGCCTCGCCATGCCGGGGATTATTCGAAATGGCGTCGTTGAAGATTCGCCGAACCTGGCACAGCTGAAGGGCGCGCGTATCCAGGATGTTGTGAGTGCGGCGCTGAAAGAGCGCGGCATTACGGCCAGCCTGAGTGTGCTGAATGACGCCGACGCAGTTGCGACTGGCATTGCGGCGACGCGCGGCCATCTCGATCGGCTGGTGCGCGTGTGGACACTGGGCAACGGTATTGGTTTTGGGCGTTATCCACTAGTTGAGGGCGTTTGGGAGGGCGGGCACACAGTCATAAGCCTCGATCCCAAGGAGAAATTCTGCGGCTGTGGTGGCGTGGGTCACATGGAAGGCATCATGGGCAATCGCGCAATGCGCCTGCGCTTCCTTGATATGGAGCCCGAAGAAATTTTCGCGCAGGCCAAGACAGGCGACCAGCGCTGCCTCGACTTCGTCAAGCGCTGGCATCGCGCTCTCGCGGCGGCTACCGCCAACTCCATCCACATGGACGGCCCGGGTCGCTTCTACCTGACCGGCCTCAATACACGCTTCCTCGAGATCAGCCTGCTCAAGGATTATCTCTGGGAAATGGTGAAGATGAGCCCACTGCAAAGCTACTCGCTCGAAGTCATCGACCAGACGTCGGAACTCTCCGTCATCGGCGCGGGTGCGGCCGCGAGCATCGCCGGAAAAGCGTAAGCCTCGGGCGGCGGCATTGCTCAACTATGGGGCGGGTGTGGTACTTGCCGTACGGGCGGACGAAGAAGCATACCTTGCGAAGCTTATTCGTTGTTCTCTGCTCGTCGCCTTGGTGTGGACGGGACTATTTGCTACGCGCAGGTACGAACTCAGACGCATTCTATTGTGGCCGGCGATGGTTCTAGCGACCGTCAGTTCGAGTACGGGCATTTATGGCCTCATACACATGGGAACCCTGCAACAGAGACAGTTCTTTGATTATGGATTCGAGCGGCGGGCTTCGAAGGTGGCGCTTCTCGCCTTGATGGCAGCGGTTGCCTGGCTGGTGCGGACCAGAATATTTATTCGTGGGTCATTTTCACGACGTGTGTTGCCATGACGTTGATGTGGGCGTTGGCGCTCGCTACTCTTTAAGGAGCCCGGCGAAAATCCCATGCGGAATTCGCTACTGCGCTGCGCTCCGGTCGGGACGACAAAAGAGCTTCGCTTCGGTCGAGATGACAAAGTCTGTATGTCTTTTTCCAGAGCCGCATCCATCGGTGCTCCTGTTCACAGGAGGGAAGGCATGAAGCAGACCGGATCATTCGTTGGCATGCACGTCACAAGGCGACCATTTTCCGTCAGCGTTGCAGAAGACGGCCGGAGTGGGCCTGTGCGGTTCATCGGAGTGATTCCGTACACCGGAAGCTGTGCACAAGATGGCGAAGCAGCTCACGAGGCATGGTGAGCTCGACTTCTGCTGTGAAGCTAGCGGTTGTGGTTATGGTATTCACCGCCCGCTGACGCGACCTGGACACACGTGCACCGTCGCCGCACCATCGATGATCCCGCGCAATCCAGGAGAACGGATCAAGACTGACCGGCGCGATTCCGAAGCTCGCCGTTCTGCACCGCTCCGGCGACCTGACGCCAGACAGGGTTCCAGACACTACGCACGAGGCGCTTCGCGAGCTGGTCAGAGCCAGTGTGGATGCGTCGATGCACCCGATGCGTGCGCGCCAGCGGGTGCTCGCCTTTCTACTCGGGCATCACCGCAGCTGGCTTGCAGGGCAGACCTTCCAGGAGCATGGCCATGGCATCGTGTTCCAGGACTACCTGGAGACGGTGTGGACCGCGCAGGATCGAAGACACGTCTTGGTCAAGAAGATCTCTGCGATGGTTGCTGTCTGGTCACTCGGACCGCTTGTCGAAGCTCTCCGCGGATTACGGGGCGTCGACCTCGTCTCCGCTGCGACTTTCATCGCCTCAACCGGAGATCTCAGCCGCTTCCAGTCCCCCGCGTCTCTTGATGGGTTATCGGTCTCGTTCCCTCTGAGCATTCCAGCGGCGGGACGATCCGTCGAGGTGGCATCACCAGGACTGGCAACCGTGAGGCTCGGCGGATGCAAATTGAAGCAGCATGGAGCTATCAGTATCCGGCTCGCGTTGCGAAGGACAGGGCCGAGATATTCATACGCTTGCCCAAAAGATCTACGACATTGCCTGGAAGGCACAGAGCAGGTTGTGTGCCCGCTTCGATCTCTGATCGCGAGAACTGGCCGGCTTTATCTGGCTATCGGTCAGGAGAAGAGGGTTATTAGGACCATCCAGGGCGCGTTCAAGCTCACCTAACCCTCTTGTTCTCCCGTAGCCTCGAACGTGTCCATTTCACCGTAGTGACCAGGGCAAGCACACAGGTTGGGCAAACAAGAAAATCAAGAACGGCGTGGCCGCCGTCCGGCGGGTAGTGATGTCCGATGACGGGTAGGATCTGTGTGTGTGTTGCGTAGAAGCTGTACCTCGCGAAGTTGGCGACAGAGTTCTGAGCGTAAGGGATCCACCAGTCGAACAAGTGGGCAACAGCCCACAAGGTCAACAGCACACTTGCGATCCACATCGCAGCTAACCACCGACGCACAAATGCCATGGCGAAGACAACGAGCAACAAAGAAATAGCTATGTCTGGGTAGAACTGATCGTTGACGACTGGCCATTGAAACTGCCAATTCCAGCGGCCTAGGGGTATCCAACGGAACACCGTGTAATACACGCATAGAATTCCGGTCGCCAGCGCCGTGATTTTCGATAGGGAGATGCGCGACATGCCTCAGGATCTCACGCACATCGACGCCAAGATGAAGAACCCTCACGGAAGAGTGCCGGGTTGGTTTGACTCGGTAGAACAGGGGACTAGAACTGATATGGACAGCTGATAGGTTTCGACCTAACGGGTGGGGAGCCGGGCAATGGGTCATGGTGATCCTCGAGAGCCCCCTGGGCCGGAAAAATCTCCGACGCCCGCGCTAATTCCGAGGCAAACCTGCCACGACATACGTTCGTGTGGTAGCCAACCCGCGTATGAAAGTTTGAGCGACTGTCGCAGATTGTTGCCCGGTTCTCCACTCCATAGGAAGTCGAGAAGAACACACCTCTGCGGATGCAGGGGCTGACGCCCCTACGCCTAACCATTGACAACAGACGTGGAACGGGCTTCGCTCCGTTCAGGAAGACAAGGGAAAAGGCGCGTGGGGCGCGATGATCGCAAACGCAGATCTCTCCACTACGCTCCGCTCCGGTCGAGATGACAAAGTGGGGTGCTTCGCTTCGGTCGAGATGACAAAATTTCTTGCAGATGAATGGCTCGGACGCTGGCAATCTTCCCGGTTGTGATTACCAGTAAGGTGGGCACAAGTGTGCGCTAGCAACTCAAAAGCCTTCCTCGCTTTTCTGCGAGGAAAGCTTTTGAGTATGCCCGTACGGCAAGTACCGCTCCCCGCGCAGGGGCCGCCGGGGGCTGGCTTCGGCTAGCTGATTTTGCGGTCTTCGGTGAGGATGCTGTCGAGGAGGCCTGACAGATTCTCAGCGCGGTGGCGGAGGCTGCTTTCGGTTTCGTTGATGGAGCCGCTAAGGGCGCGATACTGGGCTTCGACGCGGACGAGCTGGTCGGCGATATTGAGGGCCGCGAGCACGGCCACGCGGAGCGAGTCGACGGTGGTGCCGCCGGCGGCGACGGCGCGCATTTTTCCGTCGACGATCAGTGCCAGTTGCGTGATGTAAGCCGGGTCCTGACCGCGCAGGTGGTAGGCCTGGTCGTAGATATCGACTGTCACGGGCGAGGATGTGGGGTCGCTGGCGTGGGACGAAGATTGTGCGAGCTGGCTCTCCAGGGCGTCGTCGGAGGGACGCTCCTGCCCACTGGCATCCGGACGCTCATCGAAACGGTCTTCCCTTCGATCTGCCATACGATCGGCCGAGTCGCCTTCAGCACGGTTCTCAAGACCGACAGCCTGACGGGCTGCAAAGCGGTCGGCGAAGCGGTCTTCGCGCTGATCGGCGAACCGCTCCGATGCCTCAGCTTCGATTTGGCCTTCTACTTCTTTTACCTGGTCCATAACACTCAATTCTTCGGGTTATTCAGTGCACGCGATTCAGGCGCCGGTAAATTCGTCGAGATGCTGCAACAGGCGTTCCACGCGCTGGCGGACCTGATCGCGTTCGCCCTGCAGTTGCGACAGATCGCCTTCGAGCCGCTTGATCTGATCGCCGTTCTCGGAGAGGCGGGCCGACTGGCCTTCGATGTGCGTCGATTGTTCGGTTAATCGGCCGGTGGTTTCTTCGAGTTTCAGTTCGAGTTCCAGCGATTGCTCTTCGGCAGCATTGGCGCGCTGTTCGGCGGCGGCGCGCAGCTCGCGCTCCTTGCGCAGCAGGTCGATGGCGCGGAGTACGCGCTGTTCGAGTGCCTGGAAGGCAGCTGCCTGTTCTTCAACATGATTTGTTTCACGGATTTCGTGCTCGATGGCTGGGCTCGACATAGGTCCTCACAACGTTTGGCTGGTGTTCGCCCTGTTGACCAAAGTATATCGCTTTGAAGTGACTGGTCCGGAACAGGAAAAGAGAACAAAAAAAGATTTCCGAGCCTGTTTCGCCAAGGGTGAGGAGTGAAAGGCAGCAATTCAGCGCTGGGCGGCGTGTTTAACGAGTTCCATGTCCATCGGGTCGGGATAGAGGGGAATCACGACAGGTTCACCTGGACGCGCCTGTTCGAACTGCTGGGCGTAGAGCTGGAAATGATGATCGGCAAATGGCGGATATTTCCAGTCGCGCACGACGCCGTAGAGCAGCGGCACGAGGATGCAGTAGCCGGCAATCTTTGCGAGCCGCAGGTGGCTGCGGAAGATGCACCAGGCAGCAGACCAGAAGAAAGCAAGCATGGGGTAATACCAGTAGCGGCAGAAGAAATCATCGACCATCAGTTGCCATGCGGGCTTGGGGCCTTCGATGAGCGGGCTATGCATGGCGGCGATAAAAGATGCGGCGGTAAAGAGGATCATGAGACGTAGCGGGATGGTTGCGCGGAGCAGTGCGTAGACCAGGATAGCCACGCCGAAGAGGGCAAAGGTCCCATCGACGAAGAGGGGCAGCTTGTCGAGCAGGCCATGCAGGGCGAGCGTGCCGCCGAGAAAGATGTTGCCGCCGAGCATGCGGATGAGCAGCTGCGGTGATGCGCCGACGGGACCGCTGCGCGGCCGGACAGCGTGCGCAAGGGTGTAGAGCTGGATGAGCGCGCCGATGCCGCAGAGCGCGGAAATCACCAGCGTCCAGATCTGGCGGCGGTACCACCAGAAATAAAGCGTCAGGGGCAGGAGCAGGATGGAAAATGGACCGCTGACGCCGCCGATGGTGAAGAGGAGGATGTCTCCGGCGCGGCCGATCCAGGTGCGCGGAGCAGCTCCGAAGGCCAGCAGGACCTGGAGCAGGGTAAGGTGCCATTGCGCATTGGTCAGTACGACGTGAATCTCTGATGTATTGGGCAGCGCGACGTAGATGGCGGCCATGAGCATACGCATGGGCAGGCTGCCCCAGGTGCGGCATCGGGCGGAAAGCAGGGCGGTGACCGGCAGCGCCTGGATGGCGATGCCGGCGACGTTCATGGCAAGCGGCGCGAAGCGTAAAGGCAGCAGGAGTGTGAGCGCAGCGATGAGACGCGGCAGTGTATTCAGGTAGCCGCCAAGGGGTTGTAGCAGGGCCCGCGCCCAGCCGAGATTGTAAGCCTGCGCGTACCAATATTTGCCGTCTTCGGCGTAGAACTGCGGATGCAGGAACAGGTCTGGACGTCGGGTAAACAGGGCGATAAGAATCAGGATGAAAACTACTAACTGCCAGGCGGGGGATAAGCCTTCGCGGGTCTCGATCGTCGAGGGCTTACCACGAGGAAAAAGCTGCGAGGATGCGGTGCTGGCTGCATGAGAGGCCATGGTTTCAGACATGCCGCCGGAGTGATGATTCATCCGCGCAGCCGTCCGCCGAGTGCTTCGACTGCGTTGATGATTTGCGATGACCAGGATTGCAGTTCTTCGTCTTTGAGAGTGCGGTCGGGCGCCTGGAAGACAGTGGAAAGCAGGAGAGAGTAGCGCTGCTGATCTAGGCTGGTCGAGGTCTTGCCGGCTCCTTTATCAGAGCGGAAGATTTCCTGTGGCGCGAACGAAAGCAGTTCAGGGATGGAGAGCGCCTGCAGAGTGGCAGCCAGCTGTTCCCATCGGAGTGTGTTGGGAACGAGGAAAGAAAAGTCGCGGGCAACTGCCTGGTAGCGTGAAAGCTCCTGCAGGCGTGGCTGGCGCAGGGGCAGGGCGAACAGGCGGTCGAGATAGAACTCGCCTAGGAAGACGTCCTGCTTGAGTTTGTGCTGCTGAGCGGCAGAGGGGTGCAACTGGCCGAAATAGCCAATCGTGAAGCCGTCAATGACGCAGCGTGCGGAGCGACCGGGATGCAGCCAGGCGGGAAGGAGCACGGCGTCGACATAGGTGGATTTGTGCTGGAACTTTGCGACGAGCGATTCGACGAGGCCCTTGACATCGTAGAAGTCGAAGCTCCGCGTCGCATCATGCGGGCCGGCTGACGGTGCATGCCCGGTGATGGCGAAGGCGAGTGCAGGTTTTTCGTCGACACGCTCGGTAGAGCCGCTGAAGGCTGTGCCGATTTCGAACAGGCGCACGTTGCTGATGTTGCGATTGAGGCATTGCTCGGTTGCATGGATGAGGCCGGGCAAAAGGGACGGGCGAAGCATCCCGGCCTCCGCGCTCAGCGGATTGCCGATGGCGACCGAGTTCGACGGCTGGGGCGCGAAAAGCTCGGCGGCAGCAGCGCTGCAGAAGGTACTCGTGACTGCTTCATTCAGGCCGCTGGCGAGCAGCAGTTCGCGCACGGCAGAGTGGCGCGTGGCATGCGGGAGCTCGATGACCGTACCGGCGAAGGTGGGCAGAGTGTTGGCGAAGCGGTTGTAGCCGTAGACGCGGGCGACTTCTTCGACCAGGTCAATCTCGCGCTCGAGGTCGAGACGCCAGCTGGGCAGGCTGACGCTGTATGTTTCCTTTTCGGTGGGCGACAGGGTGCAGCCGAGCGCGGTCAGGACGTGCTCAGTGGTCTCAGAGCTGATACCGAGGCCGTCTTCCGTGGTGCCGAGGAGTCGCTGCACTTCTGAGACGGCGAGCTGGATGACGGGCCGTTTCGCGGTTCGGCGTTGGGCTTCCGGGATGATGACGTCGATGAATTTACCCTGCTGGTAGCCGCCGGCTTCGAGGATAAGTTTCGTGACCAGGGCATTGCCGATGGGAGCGGCGTTAAAATCGGCTCCGCGCTCGAAGCGGTGGGATGCGTCTGTGTGAATGCCGTGGCGGCGCGAGCTGCGGCGGATGGCTGAGGGATCAAACCATGCGGCTTCGACGAGGATGTTTCTGGTTTCGGCGGTGATCATCGAATCCCAGCCGCCCATAACGCCGGCGAGGGCGAGTGCTTTCGCTTCGTCGGCGACGACGAGATCATCGGGGTCGAGCGTGCGTTCGGTGCCGTCGAGCAGCTTGAGGCGTTCGCCTTTGCGTGCGCGACGGACGATGATGCCGCCCTCGAGCTTGTCGAGGTCGAACGCGTGGGTTGGCTGACCCATGGCGAGCATGACGTAATTCGTCGCGTCGACTGCGTTCGATATTTGTTTTTGCTCGAGGAGTTTGAAGCGGCTGGCGACGATGCCGGTCGGTACTGTTGACGAGGGTTGGATGGTGACGTCGCGCAGGACGCGGGCAGTGAAGCGGCCGCAAAGGTCGGGGGCTTCGATGGTGACGCTGATCGGGCCAGATGCAGATCCCTCCACTGCGCTTCGCTTCGGTCGGGATGACAAATCAAAATCAGTATCCGGTCGGGATGAAAAATCCTCTGGAAGTGTTGTGTCCAGGGGCGCGAGTGTAAGGCCGTAAATGGCCGCGGCTTCACGGGCGACGCCGTAGTGATTCATGGCGTCGACGCGATTCGTCGTAATGTCGGTTTCGAAAAGCGAGCCATTGGCAGGGCCAAGATCGAAGACACCTTCGACGGCGATGCCGCGCAGGGTGAGGTCGTCGGCAAGCTGGGTGTCGGCGACGTTGAGGCCGGGGAGATAATCACGCAGCCATTGGGTCAGAATTTTCATGCGTACTGCTCCGTTCTACGTGTCGCCATCATGCGAACTGCTCCAGGAAGCGCACGTCGCCGGAGTACATCTGGCTGATGTCGGAGATGCCGTACTTCATCATCGCGATGCGGTCGACGCCCATGCCGAAGGCGAAGCCGGAGATTTTTTTGCTGTCGTAGCCGGGCTGTTTCTGCGCGACAAATCCAAAGACAGCGGGATCGACCATGCCGCAGCCGAGCAGCTCAATCCAGCCGGAATGCTTGCACTTTTTGCAGCCCTTGCCACCGCAGAAAATGCAGGAAATCTGCACGTCAGCGCTGGGTTCGGTGAAGGGAAAGAATGAGGGGAAAAAGCGCGTCTTCACGCTTGAACCGAAGAAGGCTTTCATCGCGTGATCGAGTGTACCCTTCAGGTCGCTGAAGGTGATGTTGGTGTCGACGCAGAGTCCTTCGACCTGGTGGAAGATGGGCGAATGCGTCGCGTCCGCTGCGTCATTGCGGTGTACTTTGCCGGGGATGACGATACGTAATGGCGGTGGTTGCTGTTCCATGGTGCGGATCTGGACCGGCGAGGTGTGCGTGCGCATCAGCAGGCGATCGCGCAGAGGCTTGCGCTCCTGGCCGGCGACGACGAGCGTGTCCTGGGTATCGCGCGCGGGATGGTTCGGCGGGAAGTTGAGCGACTCGAAATTGTAGTAGTCGGTCTCGACTTCAGGCCCGATGCCGACGGAATAGCCCATCGACTGAAAGACCGCGACGACCTCGTGCATGGTCTTGATGAGCGGATGTTCGGCCCCGAGCAGACGCTGGGTGCCGGGCAGCGTGATGTCGATCGTGTCCGCCGGATTGACGGCTACGGTGGAAGTATTCGAGGCAAGGTCAAGCAGCTCTTCGACACGCGTTTTGAGCACATTGAAGCGCTGGCCAATGCTCTTCCGGGCTTCGGGCGGCGCGTTTTTGAGCAAGGCTTCGCTGACCGTTTTCAGACGCCCCTGTTTGCGCCCAAGCCAATCCAGGCGAAACTGTTCCACGCCGTCAGGGCCGGTGATTTGTTGGGCAGAGTGTTCGAGTTCCTGGGTCAGGGCTGCGAAGGACGCGTCCAGCTCTTCGTTGCTATAGCCGGGCACGGTCGGCCCCGAGGTAAGTCTCTGTTTCTGCTTGCATGTGTTCTAGAAGGATAAATCAGTACACGAACCAAGATGCGGCGCAGGGGCAGGAGCAGGAAGGGCCTGTTGCATTTTTGCCTTCGCACCCTCGCGCCGCAAGGACGGGCGGCCGACTTGTGTCCGAGGCGCTACGAATATTCCCGAGCGGAAGTGGCATCCGGGCGTCTGTCGGAGTAGAAGGGGCTAATGACAGCGATTGAGGGCCTGGTCTTGTTTCCGGTAGAGGATGCGCGCACAGAGACTGCGCGACCGGCGGTCGATCTTGCCAGCCTCGTCGAGACCTATTCCGGGCAGCTGTTCAGGGTGGCGCATTCCGTGCTGCGCGGACGGGCTGAGGCCGAGGATGTGGTCCAGGACGTGTTTGTGCGGGTGCTGGAGCATCGCCGGACGCTCGATTCAGTGCGTGATATGCGCGTCTGGCTGATCCGCATCGCCTGGAACCTGGCGCTGGACCGTCGGCGGCGTATCCGACCCGAGCAGATGGATGCCCTGTTTGCCGAGAGCCTGGTGGGCGGCAATGTGCCGGCGGACCGGGCAATCGACGAGGCGCAGCAGATGCAGGCAGTGCTGGCGGAGATGGAAAGGCTGCCGAAAGCCGAGCGGCAAGTGCTGCTGCTTTCGGCGAGCGAGGAGCTGGGCACGGCTGAGATGGCGGCGGTGCTGGGCAAGAGCGAATCTGCGGTGCGGGCGCTGCTGTTCCGGGCGCGGACACGGTTGCGTTCCCGGCTCGAAGGCCAACAAGGGACAGGAGGGAAGCGATGAAGCAGGCGGATGAGGCGATTGATCGCGTGCTGGCCGGCTTGCGGGACAGCGAAGCTCCGGCGGGGATGGAGGGGCGTATCTTGCAGGCGATGCAGGCGCGGGTTGCTGCGGAGCCGGTGGAGAAACCCGGCTTGTGGTCGTGGCCACGCATGGCGGGTTGTGGAGCGTTGCTGGCTGGATTGCTGGTGGTGGTTGCCGTGTTGGTGCCGCATCGGGGGCATACATCGGGGCAGGAGCGGGTGGTGGCGAAGCAGGTTGCCGCAGCGCCGGCGATGGCTGCGGAGCCGCCAAGGCCTGTTATGCAGGCGCGGGTCCGGGACAGACTGGCTGAGCCGGTGCTGATTCACGCGAAAAGGGCGATAGTCATTCCGAAGGCTGACGTTGATTCAAATGCAGCTGAAGACGCACTGGCTCAGGAGGAGATGCTGGCACCGAGCCATCCAGCGCCGCCCCTGCCAATGACTACGCAGGAGAAGCTGTTCCGGCAGGCCGTCATTGGAGAAGATTTTGACGAACTTGCCATGCTCAATCCCGAGGAACGCGATAAGGCGAATGCGAAAGCGGATGACGAGTTCAAGAACTTTTTCGGCACCAAGAAACCTTCGATACAGGAAGAGCCAGAGGCACAGGGATCGGCAGAAGGCAAGTCCGTGGAACAGAAGCAGGATGAAACCGTGGCGGTAGCGGCAACTGGAGCAAGCCAGGCGAGTCCCGGACGAAAATAGCGAACACAAAAAGAAATGACAGGGGAGAAACGCATGAAGATTAATCAAGACACATGCAGCTTTGTTTTAGGCGTCTCACTTGCGGCAATTGCACTGCCGCACTTGGCTGTAGCCCAGGATACAAAGGAAGTGCCAAATGAAGTGCGCACTTTTACTCTCGCAAATACGCTCGACACTAACGACTTTAGCGATGTGCAGACCGCCCTGCGACAGGTCCTCCCGCGTGCACGCCTTTATGCCGTTCCCACTGAGAAGAAGATCGTTTTCAGCGGCAGTCCTAGCGAGATCGCCGCAGCCCAGAAGCTGATTACCGAACTCGACCAGCCGAAAAAACTGTATCGAGTCACGTACACCATTACTGATCTGGACGGCGGCAAGCGGATCGGCACGCAACATTTCGCCCTGATTTTGGTCGTAGGAGGGAAAACGGATCTCAAGCAGGGCAGCAGGGTGCCCGTCGCCACTGGCAGCTTTGACACGGATAACGCGATGCATCCTACCAATACACAAGTTCAATATCTGGACGTAGGATTGGAGATCGAAGCCCGCCTGGAGGGTGCCGAGGACGGCGTAAAGCTGAGTTCAAAGATCATACAATCGAGCATTGCCGAAGAGCATTCAAGTGTGGGCCTCCAGGATCCGGTCATTCGTCAAACCGCGCTTGAAGGCTCAACCAGCCTCACCCCCGGCAAGCCGCTCATTTTAGGCTCGATTGACATCCCGGGCAGCATGCGGCATCAGGATGTCGACGTAGTTGCGGAACTGGTGAAGTAGAGATCTCAGCTAAAACAAAAAGGCACAGCCGCTGGCTGTGCCTTTTGCTTTTAGAGACTCTGAAACTAGGCTGCTTTTTCGCTTGTGCCGGTGACATTCACCGAAGCGCGCTCGGAGGCGGCTTTGGCGACGGCGTCCTTGGCGGTGACGGTCAGGGCGGTGAAGGCGGCTTCGTCATTCACGGCGAGTTCGGCGAGGATCTTGCGATCGAGTTCGATACCGGCCAGTTTCAGGCCGTTGATGAAGACGGAGTAGCTGAGGCCGTTGATCTTGCAGGCGGCGTTGATGCGGACGATCCACAGCGAGCGGTATTGCCGCTTCTTCTGTTTACGGCCGCTATAGGCAAACTTGAGGCCGCGCTCGACGGCTTCCTGGGCTGCCTGGTAGAGCTTGGACTTGGTAAGGAAATATCCACTCGCGCGCTTAAGGATCTTCTTGCGGCGGTCATTGCGTTTCGTACTGCGTTTTACACGAGGCATGGCTGTTCCTTTTCGCTGCTGTTCGGGGCGCTGTTTCGCGGCTGGAGGCAGGCAGCGTTCAATGAACACCAGACCTCTTCACACACGTGTTGCCGGCCGGATCGCTACTGGGTGTTGAACACTCAGCGGGGTTGAGGAACGCTCGACCTCATCCCAGAACCTCTTCATTGCAAAGAGCTTGATCCGGCAACGATAGTTGGATCAGGCGTACGGAATCATCCGCAGAACCTTTGGCAGATCGGCGTCGGAGACCAGCACCGTCCCACCGAGATGGCGCTTAGTTTTCGTCGCCTTCGAGGTAAGGATGTGGCGCATCTTGGTCTGGCCGCGCAGAACCTTGCCGGTACCAGTCTTCTTGAAGCGCTTGGCAGCGCCTTTGTGTGTCTTTAATTTAGGCATGGGTTTCCCTGCTCATTTCGCCGCTGTTCCGGCATTTCGTCAGTATACGGGAAAATTGGCAGAAATGCGCAGATTTCGCATCGGCAGTCGCTTGTCTCTAGTCCTATGGGCGTGAATCCCGTTCATCCCGAGACCCGTATTGGCCATGTTCATCTCAAGGTAGCTGACCTTGACCGCGCTTTGGCGTTCTATCACGGCGTACTAGGGTTCCCGGTGACGACGAGGCTGGGCAATTCGGCAGCTTTTCTGGCGGCTGGCGGGTATCACCATCATATCGGTCTGAATACGTGGGAGAGCAGTGGAGGGCGGCCGCCGGCTCCGGGGACGACCGGCCTGTATCACGTGGCGCTCCTGTACCCGACACGCGCTGAACTGGCTGATGCTTTACGGCGGCTCCTGTCTGCCGGTATCCGGCTAGACGGGGCGTCGGACCACGGGGTGAGCCAGGCACTTTATTTGCGTGACCCTGACGAGAACGGCGTCGAGCTCTACTGGGACCGCCCGGTTGAAGAATGGCCGAAGGCGCCTGACGGCAGCCTGACCATGTTCACCCGTCCGCTGGACGTGAAGGCGCTGCTGGCTGCCTAGTACGTAAATGTGAATTCAGGATTCATTCTCGCGACAGAGGTGTGGCTGCGGGAATAGAATTCGCTCCGTCCATAAGAACGGTTGAGCCCTATCCGCGAAGACGGATGGGGACGACCGCTATCTGTAAGAAGGAGCAAACCGCATGGCTACTGCTACTGCAATTCGTCCCGGAGTGTTCGGGTTTCCGATTGAGATTCGCAAGCAATATCAGAACTACATTGGCGGCGAGTGGGTGAAGCCCGCGTCGGGCACCTACTTTGAAAATGTCACGCCGGTCACCGGACAGGTGCTGTGCGAGATTCCGCGGTCGAATGCGGCGGATGTTGATCGCGCGCTCGATGCCGCGCATGCCGCCAAAACGGCCTGGGGCAAGACATCTGTTGCCGAACGCAGCCAGATGCTGAACCTGATTGCACAGCGGATGGAAGAGAACCTGGAAATGCTGGCGACGGTCGAGACGTGGGACAACGGCAAGGCGATCCGAGAGACGATGGCTGCCGATCTCCCGCTGGCCATTGATCATTTCCGCTATTTTGCCGGTGTGATTCGCGCGCAGGAAGGCGGCATTTCGGAGATTGACGCAACTACTGTTGCGTATCATTATCATGAGCCGCTGGGTGTCATCGGGCTGATTATTCCATGGAACTTTCCGCTGCTGATGGCCACCTGGAAGCTGGCGCCGGCACTGGCTGCAGGCAACTGCGTGGTGCTGAAGCCGGCCGAGCAGACGCCGCTCTCGATATTGGTGCTGATGGAGTTGATTGCGGACATCCTGCCGCCGGGCGTGCTGAACATCGTGAACGGATTTGGCCTGGAAGCGGGCAAGCCTCTGGCGTCGAGTCCGCGTATCCAGAAGATTGCTTTCACCGGTGAGACGACGACGGGCCGGCTGATCATGCAGTACGCCTCGCAGAACATTATCCCGGTGACGCTGGAACTGGGCGGCAAATCGCCGAACATTTTCTTCGCCGATGTGATGAATGAAGACGATGCGTTTTTCGATAAAGCGCTGGAAGGTTTTACCATGTTTGCGCTTAACCAGGGCGAGGTCTGTACGTGTCCTTCGCGCGCGCTGATCCAGGAATCGATTTATGACAAGTTCATGGAGCGGGCGATCAAGCGGGTGCAGGCGATCAAGCAGGCCAATCCGCTGGACAAGACAACGATGATGGGCGCGCAGGCCTCAAGCGAGCAGATGGAGAAGATTCTTTCGTACATTGACATTGGCAAGCAGGAAGGCGCGGAAGTGCTGACCGGCGGCCATCGCGCGAAGCTTGAGGGCGACCTGGCTGACGGCTTCTACATTGAGCCGACAATTTTCAAAGGCAACAACAAGATGCGGATCTTCCAGGAAGAGATCTTCGGGCCGGTGGTGTCGGTCACGACGTTCAAGAATGAGGAAGAGGCGCTGACGATTGCGAATGACACGCTGTATGGATTGGGCGCCGGTGTGTGGACGCGCGATGGGAACCGTGCGTACAACATGGGTCGCGAGATCAAGGCGGGTCGCGTGTGGACGAACTGCTATCACCTGTATCCGGCGCACGCTGCGTTTGGCGGGTATAAGCAGTCGGGTATTGGACGCGAGAATCACAAGATGATGCTTGAGCATTATCAGCAGACGAAGAATCTGCTCGTAAGCTACAGCCCGAACAAGTTGGGCTTCTTCTAGGTACTTGCCGCACGGGCGGACGCGGCTTCGCCGGTACTTGCCGTACGGGCGGACGCGGCTTTGCCCCTTATACTCCCGTTGGTCGCACATATTTTCGAACGTCACAACTATGGGTGCCCCGGGTCTGGATTTCCGGACCTGGGTTTCCTAAGTATTTCCCAACTGCACCCAGTCTCCTGAAGAGTTGAAATGATTACGGAACATTCAAAGCTGGAAGCGATCGGCACGCTGGCACCCGATCAAGTAGTGCGCACCGAAGCCGCGACGGAGTTGATGAACAAGCTCGAAGCAATGCATGGGCCGCTGATGTTTCACCAGTCCGGCGGATGCTGCGACGGGAGTTCGCCGATGTGTTATCCGCGGGGCGAATTCATGCTGGGCGATGCCGATGTGCTGCTTTCGACGCTTGGGGATACGCCTTTCTATATGAGTCGCAGCCAGTTTGAATACTGGAAGCATACGCAACTGATTCTGGATGTGGTGCCGGGGCGCGGCGGGATGTTCTCGCTGGAAAATCCAGAGGGCGTGCGGTTTCTTATCCGGTCGCGCGTGTTTACGGATAATGAGATTGCGGCACTCCGGGCGTCGGGAAAAATCTAGACGTCCAGGTGTCGAACTGTCGAAATGATCATGCGCGAAACTGGGACCGATAGCCTTCAAAGGGAGGCGGAAGTATTCACGCCGTTCGTCGAAGCGGTCTTTGTGGGTGGCCCAAAAACGATGACCGATGAGCAGGGTTCATGGACGTCGTCGATCGGTCGAGTGCGTATATCCGGCCCGGTGCGGGTAGAGGATCGCGGCATTGAGGGTGACCAGGTTGCGCAGCCGTATCATGGCAGTCCAGATGCGGCGATCTGTGTCCACCTGGCGGACCACTACAGGTTCTGGAAGCAAGCAATCGGGATCGATCTTGAACCAGGCGCTGTGGGGGAGAACCTTACGCTGCGCGGGCTTGGCGAAGATGAAATTTACGTGGGCGATGTTGTGCGTATTGGAAGGTGCGTCCTGCAGGTGAGCGGGCCACGCGTGCCTTGCGCTAACCTGGCACGCCATATTGGTCGCAAGGACTGGGTGAAGCTGACGATCCGCGAAAACCGGACCGGGTTTTATATGCGTGTGCTTGAACCCGGCACACTGCAAGCTGGCGATCGCTGGAACGTCGAAGAGCGCTTGAACGAAGATGCGTCGATTTCAGATGTGAATCGCTGCATGTACCTGGATTTTGATCCGGCCTTTGCGAAGCGGATGGTCCAAATGGCCGGCCTGGGCGACTGGTGGAAGCAACAGGCTGCTGACAAGCGGGAAACCCGCAACAAACACTGGACAGCCGCCATGCTGAATGATCATGCTGAATAATGCAGGGTGCAGCTTCATGCGGAGCAACCCTTTCACTGCCCAGTGATCGGGAAAAGGAGCAGCCCAAGTACAATAAAAGTATGGCGACGTCTTCCTTAACCGGCCAGTTTTCCGCCGACCTGGTGCAGATCAACCTGCAGCCGCGCAAGCCTGCTTCCAAGCCGGAGTGGCTGAAGGCTCGTGCTCCCGTAGGCGATAATTTTCATTCGCTGAAGAAACTGGCGCGCGATCTGAACCTGCACACAGTCTGCGAGAGCGCGCACTGCCCGAACATCGGTGAATGCTGGAACCACAAGACGGCGACATTCATGATGCTGGGCAACACGTGCACGCGTCGCTGCGGCTTCTGCGCGGTGCCGAAAGGCCGGCCGGATGCGATCGATTTCGACGAACCACGCCGAGTGGCTGAAGCAGTTGCCGTGCTTGGTCTGAAGCATGCCGTGATCACGAGCGTGAACCGCGACGACGATATTCTGGGCGGCGCGCGAGCGTTCGCACTGGTGATCGACGAGATCCGCAAGCAGGCGCCGGGCTGCCAGGTTGAAGTACTGATCCCGGATTTTCAAGGCCGCGAGGATGCGATTCGGATCGTTGTGGATGCGCATCCCGAGGTGCTGAACCACAACACGGAATCTGTGCCGAGGCTCTATCGTGCTGTTCGTTCAGGCGCGCGGTATGAGCGCACGCTGCGGCTGCTGGAGTTTTCGAAGGAAGTAGATTCGACAGTCGTGACCAAGTCGGGCGTGATGGTGGGCCTGGGTGAAGAGACGCATGAACTGCTCGATGTCTATAAAGACCTGGCGGCAGTCGGCACCGATATTCTGACGATCGGGCAATATCTGCGGCCGTCAAAAGATCATCTGCCGATGACCCGCTACTACACGCCGGACGAGTTCGTGTTCATGCGTGAAGAGGCATTGAAGATGGGCTTCCGGCATGTCGAGTCTGGACCGCTGGTGCGTTCGAGCTACCATGCGCATGAGCAGGCAGCGAGCACCGGCCTGTCGGTGGTTTCGTAAGATCCCGGAAAGCCGCCTGAAGCGGCAAAGAACGCGAGGCTTCTCTGCGTGCATGGGCTGTCCTGCTTTAGAATCTCTCTTGAGAGTTTCGTACGCGAGGTAAGGATTCATCATGGCAGTTTCCGCAATGTCCGCAATACCGGCACTGAAAGAAGCGCAGCAGTTTGTCAAAACCCGCATGGAAAAAGCGGTGAACGATTTCCGCTCGAACCTTGCATCCACCCGCACAGGCCGCGCGAATGTGCAGATGCTCGACCAGGTGCGCGCCCTGTATTATGGCGCTGAAACACCGCTGACGCAGCTAGCGCAGCTATCGACGCCGGATGCGCAGACGATCGTGATCCAGCCGTTTGATCCCTCTGCGATTGCAGAGATCGAGAAGGCGCTGCGCCTGGCCGATTCGAGTTATAACCCTCAGAATGATGGCAAGCTGATCCGTCTGAAGATGCCGGCGATGAATGAAGAGCGGCGTCTGCAGGTGGTGAAGCAGCTGAACCGCGAACTCGAAGAACACCGTACCGGCATCCGCAGTGTGCGTCGCGACGGCAATGAAATGATCAAGAAGGCCGCGAAGGACAAGCTGATCTCCGTCGATGAAGAGAAGCGGTCGCTCGAAGAAGTACAGAAGCTGACGGATGAAGAAATCAAGCGCATGGAAGAACTGTGCAAGCTGAAAGAAAAAGAAGTGATGCAGGTTTGAGAGACTTATCAGCGCAGTAAGCCGTCTATGTGATCGGGGCCGGGCATTCGCAAGAGTGCCCGGCCCTTTGTTATTGCGCAAGGGAGAGTGCACAAAGTTCTGTGGCAAGCAGAAGGATGGGAAACTTATACTGGCTGCAACATTCCGGCTGCTATTGTTTAGAGCAAAGACCGGGCCGTCCGATGCGGGACCGGTTTGGCTACAGGCATTCGTAGCGCCAGAGAAATCCAGCCGTTTCAATAGACAGTTTCATTTTTAAAAACGATCTGCGAAGGCGAAACCGTACTTGATCCGCAGGAGCAAATGATTCATGGATAACCCGCAGGATCGAAGAGACCTGAGACCGGAGGCCTCTTCCAGCGCATTGACAGAGCCGGGGCTGGAACCAAAGAAGCGTCGGCCATGGATCGGTATCGTGATCGTGCTGCTGGCGATCGTGTTGATCGCAGTGTTGATCGCACACAAGCCGAAGGACACGAAGAGCGCAGCGCTCGATCAGCCGCAGGTCGCTACGATTAAAACCGCGACGGTGCATGCGGGCGATATCGGCCTGTATGTGGAGGCGCTGGGGACGGTCACGCCGCTCTCCACGGTGAACGTGTACAGCCAGATCACCGGCAGAGTGATGGCGGTGAATTATCGCGAAGGCCAGATGGTGCGCAAGGGTCAGGAACTGATTGAAGTTGACCCAAGACCGTATGAAGCGCAGCTGGAAGAAGCACAGGGCACGCTCGAACACGATCGCGGATTGCTGGCGCAGGCAAAGATTGACCTCGCGCGTTATCAGAAAGCATCGGCGCTGAATGCAATCGCGCGGCAGACGCTGGAAGACCAGGAGCAGGCTGTCGTGCAATACCAGGGCACGGTCCGCAACGATGAGGGCCAGGTGAAATATGCGCAGGTGCAGCTGAGCTACTGCCACCTGGAAGCACCGGCATCCGGCCGCGTTGGTTTGCGGCTGGTGGACCCGGGCAATACGATATTTTCCGGCAGCTCGAATGCGCTTGTCGTCATCACGCAGCTGCAGCCGATCAGTGTTGTGTTCAACGTGGCGGAGGATAACCTCGATAAGGTGCGCGGACAGATACTGCATCGCAAGGCGCTGCCGATTGATGTTTACGATCGGTCGCAGCAGCAGAAGCTGGCCAGTGGTACATTGCTGACGCTCGATAACCAGGTGGACACGACAACCGGCACGGTGCGTTTCCGGGGAGAGTTTGCAAATAAAGATCTGACACTGTTTCCGAACCAATTTGTGAATGCGCGACTGCTTGTGGACACACTTCGGGATAAGCCCCTGGTACCCAGCGCGGCGGTGCAACGGAACGGTGTGCAGACTTTCGTATACATCGTGAATGGCGACACGGTGAAGACGCATGACATTACGGAGCTGACTTCGGATGGATCGGTGTCCGCAGTGCAGGGGTTGGCGACCGGCGACGTCGTAGCGGTTACGGGCTTTGACAAATTGCAGGACGGCGCGAAGATCATAGTGCAGGCTTCGCCCAATGAGGGTACGCCGGCGGCTGCGGCCTCGAACACGCTGTCAGGAAAGCAGGGTGGAGCAGCGCGTTGAATCCTTCTCGCACCTTTGTGCTGCGGCCGGTAGCGACGGCGCTGCTGATGCTGGCGATCCTGGTGATCGGGTTGGCGGCTTATACGACGCTGCCCGTATCTGCATTGCCGCAGGCGGATTATCCGACGATCCAGGTGCAGACTTTTTATCCGGGTGCTAGTCCGCAGGTGATGTCGTCCGCAGTGACGGCGCCGCTCGAGCGACAGTTCGGCCAGGTGGCTGGACTGACGCAGATGACGTCCACGAGTTCAGACGGCAGCTCGATTATTGTGCTGCAGTTTTCGCTGAGTCTGAATATCGATGTTGCGGAGCAGGAGGTGCAGGCGGCCATCAATGCAGCGCAGGGATACCTGCCGACCGACCTTCCGGTGCCACCGGTTTACAGCAAATCGAACCCCGCAGATACTCCTGTCCTCACGCTTGCGCTGACGTCAAAGGTGATGCCGCTTTCGCGCGTGGAAGACCTGGTAGACACGCGGCTCGCGCCGAAGATTTCGCAGCTGAACGGTGTCGGCCTGGTGACGATCAGTGGTGGACAGAAGCCCGCTGTGCGTATCCAGGCAAACCCAGTCGCGCTGGCGTCATATGGGATAGGGCTTGAAGATCTGCGCAACGCATTGACGGCGGAGAGCGTGAATTCGGCGAAGGGAAGCTTCGACGGGCCGGCACAGAATTTTCAGATCAACGCGGACGATCAGCTGCTTTCAAGCACGGGCTATCGCGACCTGGTGGTGGCGTATAAAAACGGCGCACCGGTGATGTTGACGGACGTTGCGCGCATCAGCGATGGCATTGAAAACACCAAGCTGGCGGCGTGGATGAATGAGACGCCGGCGGTGATCGTGAACATTCAGCGACAGCCTGGGGCCAATACGATCGAGGTGGTCAAGAGCATCGAAGAGCTGCTGCCGAAGCTGCAGACGACGCTGCCTGCGTCGATCAAACTGACGATACTGACAGACCGCACGAACACGATTCGTGCCTCGGTAGCTGATGTTGAATTTGAATTGATGCTGACCATTGCACTGGTCATCATGGTCATTTTTATCTTCCTGCGAAACCTGTCGGCGACCATCATTCCCAGTGTAGCGGTGCCACTTTCGTTGATCGGAACCTTCGCTGCAATGGAAGCGCTCGGCTACAGTCTGAACAATCTGACGCTGATGGCGTTCACGATTTCAACTGGCTTTGTTGTCGATGATGCGATCGTGATGATCGAAAATATCTCGCGCTACCTGGAAGAAGGATTGCCTCCACTCGAGGCTGCACTCAAGGGCGCGGAACAGATCGGTTTCACCATCATCTCGCTCACGGTGTCGTTAATCGCCGTGCTGATTCCGCTTTTGTTCATGGGCGATATTGTCGGCAGACTTTTTCGCGAATTCGCAGTCACGCTGAGTGTCACGATTTTGATCTCGGCCATCGTATCGCTGACGCTGACGCCGATGATGGCGGCGCGCATTCTGCGGCATAAGAGTGAGTCAGAGCAGTCGCGCTTCTATCACTGGTCAGAGGGCATTTTCAAGCGGCTGATCGCGGCGTACGGCCGGAGTCTGCGAGTTGTGTTGCGCTTCGAAGCGCTGGCCCTGCTGGTCGCCGCTGCAATGCTGGCGCTGACTATCTTCCTGTACATAGAAATTCCCAAAGGCTTTTTTCCGACGCAGGATACGGGCATCATCCAGGGCATATCGCAGGCGCCCGAATCGATCTCATTTGCTGCGATGACGAGGAAGCAACAACAACTGGCGCATGTAATTCTGCAGGACCCGGCGGTCGCGAGCCTGTCGTCGTTTATCGGAGCAGACGGTACGAATACCACGCTGAACAGCGGACGCATCCAGATCAATCTGAAAGATCCGTCGGTGCGCCATCTTAGTGCGACGGGCGTGATCCATCGCTTGCAGCGCAGCCTGGGACAGGTACCGGGTATTCAGCTGTTCATGCAGCCGGTGCAGGACCTGACGGTCGACGATCGTGCCAGCCGCACGGAGTATCAGTACACGCTGGAAGATCCTGATCCGACAGAGCTGAGCCTGTGGACGAACAAGCTTACGGACGCGATGCGCAAGTTGCCGGAAGTTACCGATGTAGCGACCGACGACCAGCCAAACGGCGTGATGGCACAGCTCGCATATGACCGTGCGACCGCATCACGTCTGAATATCACGGCGGACGATATTGACTCGACACTTTACGACGCGTTTGGACAACGGCAGATCAGTACGCTGTATACGCAGTCGAATCAGTATCACGTAATTCTCGAGACCCTTCCGGCATTTCAGAAAGACCCCAGGAAGCTGGACAGTATTTATCTGCAAGGCTCGGCCGCTGCATCTGCCACGACCACTACGACCACTGGTCGCACATCGACGGGCGGGAGCAGTGGCGCGGTGTCGACGCTCAAGGCATCGTCTACGAGTGGCTCGACGACGACGCAATCGACCACGCTGGGAAACGCTGGTTCAACTGTGACGAACCTTTCGCAGAGCAACGGCGCAAGCACGGGCAACGGGCTGAGTTCGACGACTGCGAATGCATCGACAGGCAGCGCTGGTGGTTCGGGCGGCAGCACCGGGAGCGGATCGAATCTCTCCTCCACATCGCCGACGAGCAGTACTTCGTCCTCATCATCGAGCGGCAATGGCGCAGCGTCCACCAGCACATTGGCGACACCTGTTCCACTCAGCGCATTCGCGCACTTCGAGACAAAGCGGTCGCCACTGACGATTACGCACCAGGGACAATTTCCCGTGGTGACGGTCTCGTTCAATGTGGCTGATGGTTCGTCGCTCGGCCAGGCGATCGAGGCTATCGACAGGACAGTCGCGAAACTAAATATTCCGGCTAGTGTACAGACGAGCTACCAAGGTACGGCCGCAGCATACAAGGGTATCGGTTCGAATGAAGCACTGCTGATTCTTGCCGCACTGCTTGCGGTCTATATCGTTCTCGGCGTGCTCTACGAGAGTTTCATTCACCCCATCACCATCCTTTCCACGCTGCCGTCCGCGGGTGTCGGCGCGCTGCTTGCGTTGCGCCTCTTCGGGCAGGACCTGAATGTGATCGCCGTGATCGGTATCATCCTGCTGATTGGCATTGTGAAAAAGAATGGCATTATGATCGTCGACTTTGCCTTGGATGCAGAACGGACGCGCGGCCTGGACTCGGTCGATGCAATTTTCGAAGCGTCCCTGCTGCGCTTTCGACCGATCATGATGACGACGCTGGCAGCACTGTTCGCAGGGCTGCCGCTGGCTTTTGGTTCGGGGATTGGCGCGGAGCTGCGTCGGCCGCTGGGGATCGCGATGGTCGGCGGACTGCTCGTGAGCCAGGCGCTGACGCTCTACACGACGCCGGTAATTTACGTTTTCTTTGACCGCCTGGCGAGCCGATTTTCGCGCAGTACAAAACGCCTAAGCAGTAACGAGGCGAGAACCGGCGAAGCATGAATATCTCTGCTCCATTCATCCGTCGGCCGGTTGCTACTACATTGTTGACGGCAGCCATCGCGATCGCCGGCATTCTTGCGTTCGTGCATCTTCCGGTTTCGTCGTTGCCGCAGGTGGATTTCGCAACAATTACTGTAGCGAGTACGCTGCCGGGGGCGAGTCCCGAGGTAATGGCGTCTTCAGTGGCGACACCGTTGGAGCGACAGTTCGGCCACATTGCCGGGGTTACCCAGATGACTTCATCGAGTACGCTTGGTGTCGTTTCGGTGACACTGCAGTTCGATTTTACGCGCGATGTGGATGGAGCGGCGCGTGATGTAGAAGCAGCCATCAATGCAGCGCGCACGTATTTGCCGGCAAATCTTCCGGCGAATCCTACGTACAGGAAAATCAATTCGGCAGTCGCGCCGGTGATGGTGCTTGATCTGACGTCACCGCTGCACGGGCGTGGCGAGTTGTACGACACTGCGTCGTCGGTGATTCAACAGAAGTTGTCGCAGGTGCCCGGAGTGGGCCAGGTGCAGGTCGCTGGAAGCTCGCTGCCGGCTGTGAGGATCGAGGTTGATCCGCAACAGTTGAACAGCTACGGGCTGGGCATGCAGGATGTGGCTCGCGTCATCAGCGAGCAGAATTCTAATCGGCCGAAAGGGCAATTGTCCGATGAGAATACGACTGCGGACATTGGTGCGAACGATCAGATTTCCAAGGCCAAGGATTACGCACCGCTGGTGATTGGCAGCGCAAACGGGAAGGTGCTGCGGTTAAGCGATGTGGCGCGCGTGTATGACTCGACGCAGACGCTGCGGTCGGCGGGCTTCATGAATCAGCAGCCGGCGATTGTGCTTTTGGTCTTCCGGTTGCCCGGCGCGAATGTCATCGATACAGTCGATCGCATCAAGGCAGTGTTGCCGTCGGTGCGGGCTTCGATTCCGGCGGCCGATACGCTGTCCGTCATCACCGATCTGACGACGACGATTCGTGCGTCGGTGCATGATGTCGAGCGATCGCTGATCATCTCGATCATTCTTGTAGTGTCGGTTGTCTTTGTTTTTCTGCGCAGTGCACGAGCCACGCTGATACCGGGAGTGGCTGTGACGGTGTCGTTGATCGGCACATTTGCCGTGATGTACCTGGCGCACTTCAGTCTCGACAATCTTTCATTGATGGCGTTGACCGTGTCGACCGGGTTCGTGGTGGACGATGCGATCGTGGTAATGGAAAATATCACGCGGCTGATTGAACAGGGGATGCCGCCGATGCAGGCGGCGCTGCAGGGAGCCGAAGAGGTTGGCTTCACGGTGCTGTCGATGAGTCTCTCGCTGATCGCGGTGTTCGTGCCCATTCTGTTCATGGGTGGAATTGTCGGGAGGTTGTTTCACGAGTTTGCGTTCACGCTCGCGACGTCGATTGCTGTCTCGATGGTGATCTCGCTCACTGTGACGCCGATGATGTGTTCGCGCATGCTCAAGCCGCATGCGGGCGTGAAGCATAACGCAATTTATAAATGGAGCGAGCGCGGCTTTGACCTGCTGCTTGAGGGTTATCGGCGCAGCCTGATCTGGGCGCTGCGTAATCCGGCGCTGGTGATCGCGATTCTTATCGTGACGCTGGGATTGAATGTGGTGCTGGTCGGACGTGTGCCGAAAGGATTTTTTCCGCTGCAGGATACGGGTAACCTGCAAGGCGGCATACAGGGTTCGCAGGATGCATCGTTCCATTCCATGAGTGACTCGGTACTTGACGATGAGAAGGTGGTGCAGGCCGATCCGGCGGTGCAGAATGTGATTGGCTTTACCGGCGGCCAGGGTGGTCCTGGCGGTGGCGCGAGTAATACAGGCTTCATGTTCGTAAGTCTCAAGCCTCTTGTTGATCGAGGCATAAGCGCTGCGGCTGTGGTCGATCGACTTCGTCCAAAACTCGCGGCCCTCACGGGGGCGTCAACTTTTCTGCAGGCTTCGCAGGATTTATCTGTTGGTGGCCGGCAAAGCAATGCGGCGTATCAATACCAGTTGTCGGCCGACACGGTTGAGGATTTGTCGTCATGGGGCCCGCGTCTCTACAACGAGATGCGCAAGATGCCGCAGTTGAAAGATGTGACGACGGACCAGCAAAACAACGGTCTGCAGATGCTGCTGAGCTATGATCGGCCGACGGCGGCGCGCTTCGGCATTACACCGCAGGCAATCGACAACACGCTTTACCTGAATTACGGCGAAGCGGAAGTCTCGACGATTTACACGTCGCTGAACCAGTATTACGTGGTGCAGGAGGCGGCGCCCCAGTTTCTGCTCAGTCCGAAAACGCTGAAGTCGACATTTATTCATCCTGAAGGCGGTGGATCGGTGCCTCTGAATGCGGTGTCAACATCGAAGGCGTCGACATCGTCACTGGCAATCAATCACTCATCCTTTTTCCCATCAGTCACTGTTGCATTTAACCTGGCGCCGGGCGTTTCGCTGGGAGAGGCGACGAAGCTGATCGCTCAAATGGAGCAGCGCATCGGTGTGCCGTCTTCGATCCGCGGGACATTTGCGGGCACGGCGCAGGCGTTTCAGAAATCACTGGCTACAGAGCCGCTGCTGATTATTACGGCGCTGCTCGCCATCTACATTGTGCTCGGCATCCTGTATGAAAGCCTGGTGCATCCGATTACGATTCTCACTACGCTGCCGTCTGCGAGTGTTGGTGCAGTACTGGCGCTGATCCTGTTCCACAGCGAACTGGATGTGATCTCGCTGATCGGCATTATCCTGCTGATCGGTATCGTAAAAAAGAATGCGATCATGATGATCGACTTTGCTCTGCAGGCGGAGCGACTGGAAGGCAAGAATACGCGCGACGCAATTTTCGAGGCGTGTATGCTGCGTTTCAGGCCGATCCTGATGACGACGATGGCTGCACTTTTCGGTGCGCTGCCACTGGCTTTCGGGACGGGGACGGGATCCGAGTTGCGCAGGCCGCTGGGCGTTGCCATTGCCGGCGGACTGCTGTTCAGCCAGGTGTTGACGCTCTACACGACGCCGGTGATTTATCTCTACTTCGACAAAATCAGTACGCGCTTCGGGCGTCGCAATGCCGGCGGCGTGCATGCTGCGCACGCGCCGGCGGGCGACTAGGCTTTTTCTGACTCAGCGGGTGTGATGTTCAGTTCGACGGACTGTTCACCCAGACGCGAATGCTTCGCGGTCAGCTTGACTTTGCCTGCGCTTTCCTTTGCGCGGATCCAGACGGCGCCGCGACCGCCGAAGAGCGCGAATGGATTGTCGCCGATCAATTCTGCAGGACCGTCGAGTGTGAGCATGACGGGATCGTTGGCGTATGGACGAATGTTGCCGTACTCGTCTGTGACCCGCATGACGACGCGCGTAGTGTCTGCGCCGTCAGCCTTCAGTTCGGAGTCATCGGGCAGCAGAACAAACTTTTGATCGACACCTTCGCCTGACATGTATTTTGTCGCGACGAGCTTGCCGCCGATGTAGCCTTCGATGCGCAGGTCGCCAAAGTCCTGCTTGAGGTCGGCGACATTGAAGCTGAACGGTGCGTACTTCAGGTGAGGAAACTGTTGATGGTCCGGTCCGCCTTCGGCGACCTGTACCCAATCACCTTTATCTTTGGTTTTGTACGCGAGCTTCACCTGTTCGCAGTTAGAGCAGACCATCGCGATCGAAAAGTGGGTAGCTTCATCGCTCGATGCCCAGTGAAAGGCCGGTTCGAGGACGATTGCTTTTTCCGGCTCGATCTGTGACATGTAAAAGCTGGCGGCGGGCTTGGGTTCGCGGAAGATGTCGGAGACACCGTGATAGCAGATACGGTCGCCTGCACCGAAATCGTAGTGGGTGTTGTAGTCGAAGGCGCACCAGCCGATGCCGCCGGCATACTGCGGGTTCGATGCGAGCTGATCGTGCACACGGGCATGGCGGATGGTGTGCTCGCGATGGCGCTCGTCATCGTCAATCTGCTTGACGGGATAGGTGTGGCCGACAAATTCTGTGTTGAGATATTTTCCGTGGACAGGTGGCTTGAGTGGCCAGCCGAAGTCATTCATGGTGAAGACGTCTTCGAGAAATTCCGACTCCTGAAAATAGCGAATGCCGCCGGTCTGGCGTGAAGGATCAAGCTGGTGAGCGAGTGCGTTGGTGCGGATGTAGAAATCGTGGTTGTCGCGCGATTCGTTGATACGCACGCCCCACAGAATGATGGAGGGATGGTTCCAGTCGCGGCGGATCATGCGTCCGACGTTGTCGACAGAAATATCCTGCCACGGGAGCGGCCCCATGTGTTGCCAGCCGGGAATTTCTTCAAGGACAAGCAGTCCGATCTCGTCGCAGGCATCCAGGAAATGGCGCGACTGCGGATAGTGCGACGTGCGTACGATGTTGGTATGCAGCTGCTGCTTGAGCAAGAGCGCGTCACGACGCTGCACGCGCGCAGGCATGGCCTGACCGACAAAAGGAAAAGTCTGGTGACGGTCGAGGCCACGCAGCTTGATGATATTGCCATTCAGCGAAAAGCCGTGATCTGTGAACATGGCTTCCCGGAAGCCGAAGCGGCGCGTTTCTTCGCCGATGAGTTTACTGCCATTCAACAGGCGCAGGCGGAGCGTGTAGAGATGGGGATGGTCGAGGTCCCACAATTCGACCTTTTCGATCGATGGAAAAGAGAGTGTGAATTTCTGCGGGTCACTTGCTTTTGCAGACAGCGGCTGCTCATGTTTCGCGGTGCCGATGGCGGTGTCGCCGCGCAGCAGTGTCGCTTCGACCGTGATGGCCTTGGCGGGATAGCCAGTGTTCTGCAGGTAGTATTCGACGTCAAGCGCGGGTTTTGTGAGGACATCTTTCGGACGAGCGATCAGGTTCTCGATGAAAACCTGGGGCACGATGCGTAAAGAGACTTCGCGATAAATCCCGCCGAAGGTCATGTAGTCGATCTGATAGCCGAACGGGGGGATATCAGCGCGCTCGGTAGAGTCGACTTCGACTGAAAGGACATTGTCGCCGGCGTAATCGATATGCGGAGTGAGGTCAAAATAAAACGGGGTGTAGCCGCCTTTATATTCGCCGAGTTTTTTGCCGTTGATCCAGACTGTTGAAGCAGTCATGACGCCTTCAAAATCAACGAAGACGTTATTGCCTTTGGCCTCAGCCGGCAGTTTGAAATGGCGACGATAGACGGAGATGAATTCATAATCCTTGTCATCGAAGGAATGCCAGGGCAGCTTGATATTGGTGTGCGGGATGACCACTTTTTCGAAGGCGGAGTCGTCGAAACTGCGTTCATGCGCGCCCTGTATGACGCGTGGGGAGTAGAGCCAGCCGCGATTGATGGGCAGCACAAGCCTGCCCGTCTCCATGGCGGGCTGGGCGTGCAGGTTTGCAGAAATGGAAGCGGTTGCAACCAGGGCGCTACTGGTCTTCAGAAAGTCACGACGATCCATACGATGCTCCAAGCCCTGCATGATGCAGGGAAAAGCTATGCTATCTCATTTAGATATTGGCGAGCAGATTGCAATTATGAGCGAGGGTTACTGCCACCGCGTGGTATGCCGGGCCAGCCACCAGCATGGCACATAGCCGGACTGTGGGAACAGGCTGCGCGCACACTGCTGCGGCTGTGTTCCCATGTAGTCATATTCTGCCTTGTTGCCTTTGAGCGGGGTCGACAGGTACTGCTCTACCTGGAACGTTTTATAGGCCGTGCCTCGCGAGGCGCGAATGTGCAGCATGCCCCAGTCGCCTGCGTATAACAGCAGGATCAGCGCGAGCAGTGTCTGCACAATGGTGCTGATTCGTCTCATGCCCGCGCTTATCCTCTTGAGCTACTGGTCAATTTTTGTATCGGCGCTCGTCGGTTTTTTTGTGACCTGCGAGGCAGTGGGTAATTGCGAAGTGTCCCACCCGCCACCAAGGGCTGCTACCAGTTGTACGGCAGATGTCATCTGCGAGACCTGCAGTGATGTGAGTGTCTGCTGATTCGATAAGAGCGTCGTCTGCGCAGTCACGACGTTCACGTACGGGTCGATGCCCGTGTCGTAACGCGCCATCTCAAGTTTGTTATAGATTTTCGCAGAGTCAACTGCTTCCTGCACTTGCTTGATCTGATTACTGTAGACCCGCACGGATGCAAGATAATCTTCGACCTGCTGAAAGGCAGTCAGGACAGTCTGACGGTAGGCGGCCACGTCGGCGTTGTAAGTGGCGATGTACTGGTTAACTTCCGCGCGGCGCAGACCACCATCGTAGACAGTTTCGCTGAAGGCCGGCCCGGCAGACCAGAAGCGGCTTGGCCAATCGAACCAGTGCTTGAGCGTGGATGCTTCAAATCCGCCATCCGCGGTAAGGGTGAGGGTCGGGTAGTAGGCGGCGTAGGCAATGCCGATCTCTGCATTGGCGGCGGCCATAGTGCGCTCTGCGGCGGCAATGTCCGGCCGACGTTGCAGCAGCGCCGAGGGCATACCGAGCGGGATGGGCGGAGGCGCGGCCAGCATCGGCTTGACCGGGATGGAGAAGTCGGACGCGTTCTTGCCAATGAGAGTCGCGATGGCGTGTTCATACTGCGCGCGGGCGACCTGGAGATTCGTTGTGACGGCCTGCTGCGTCTGCAAAGTATTTTTGGCTTCGACGACAGAGATCTGATCGCCGACGCCCGTGTCATATTGATTCTGCGTGTATTTCAGCGATTGCCTGTCTGCCTCAACCGTGTCCTGATAGAGCTTGATGAGCGCGTCCTGTCCGCGCACTTCAAAGAAATACTGGGCGAGCGATGCCTGCTCGGTGAGGCGCTCATTTTCGAGATCGGCTGCGCTCAACTGTGCCGAGGCCTGATATTGGCGAACAGTGTTGCGAACTTTGCCCCAGAGATCCGGCTCCCAAGAAAGATCAAGCGGAGCACTCCACAGAGAGCTTTCAGAGCCGGTATTGGTGGCCACGCCGCCGGTGCCGGTTCCCGTCGAACCTGCGCCGCTGCCGCCAGTTCCAAGTACAGACGAAGAATTTTTCAGGTTGGAGGACGAGCGTGTGCGATTGAAGCTCGGACCGATAGTAGCAGTCGGGAAATACTGCGCGCGCGCCTGGCGGACGAGGGTGCGCGCTTCCATGTAGTTCTCAAAATACTGGCGGATGTTCTGGTTGTTGATATTGAGCTGATCTTCGAGGGCGTTCAGTTCGGGATCACCGAAGATTTCCCACCATTTGCCGCGCAGCATCGCATCGCTGGGCGTGGCGACCTGCCAGCCATCGCTGCTCTTCGGGACTTCCTTATAGGCGACAGGGGGCGCCTGGGCCGTAGCGGGAACATGATATTTAGGGCCGACATTGCAGCCGGCGAGCAGGGCAGCGGAAAGGGCGGCAAGTGCAAAAGCGTAGCGTCGTGTTTGTTTTATTTTCGTCATGGTCATGGCGTAACCTCGCCAACTTCAGGGTGAAAGTCATCATGCGTCTTGCCTGCCATGCGCAGACGCAGCTTGTCGAGCGTGAGATAAACGACCGGCGTGGTGTAGAGCGTCAGCAGCTGGCTGACGATCAATCCCCCAACTATGGTAATGCCTAGCGGTCGACGAAGTTCAGAACCGGTGCCGGTGCCGAAGGCCAGTGGCAGGGCGCCGAAGAGCGCGGCCATGGTGGTCATCAGGATCGGGCGGAAGCGCAGGATGCAGGCCTCGAAGATCGCATCGCCGGTGCTCTTGCCATCAAGCCGCTCCGCCTGCAGCGCAAAGTCGATCATCATGATGGCGTTCTTTTTCACGATGCCGATGAGCAGCACAATGCCGATGATCGAGATGACATTGAGATCGATTTTAAAGATCATCAGCGCGAGCATGGCACCGACACTGGCCGAGGGCAAGGTGGAAATAATCGTGAGCGGATGGACTAGGCTTTCATACAGGATGCCGAGCACGATGTAGACGGCGAGCAGCGCTGTCAGGATCAGGTAGGGCTCGGTACTGAGCGATTGCTGGTATGCCTGCAGGGTGCCGGCGAAGAAGCCGCGCACGGTGCCCGGTGTGCCGAGCCTCTGCTTCAGTTGATCGATCTCGCGTGTCGCGTCGCTCAACGACAGGCCCGGCGCCAGGTTGAACGAGACGGTGACCGAGGGAAAGAGGCCGGTGTGATTGACGGTCAGCGGCGTGGTGCCGGAGTGGTCCTTGGTGAACGCCGCGAGCGGGACTTCACCGTGCGTCGATGTGTGGAAATAGATGGCATTGAAGCCGGCCGGCGTCTGCAGGTATTGCGGCGCAATTTCCATGACGACGTAGTACTGGTTCAGCTGTGTATAGATGAGGGAGACTTCCTGCTGACCGAATGCGCCGTAGAGTGTCGAATCGATGCTGGATGGCGTCAGGCCCAGCCGAGCGGCGGTCGCGCGATCATATTCGAGCTGCTCGTCAAGACCGCCATTCTGCTGATCGGAATTCACATCCTGAAAGCCTGGCAGGGTCTTCATTTGCTTCAACAGTATGGGGCCCCAGGTTGAAAGGTCTTCGATGTTGTCCGACTGAATAGTGTATTGATAGAGTGCGTTGCCGCCGCGGCCGCCGATGCGCAGGTCCTGCGCGGCCTGCAGGAAGGCTGAGGCGACAGGCAGCCGGTTGAGCTTTGGACGGAGCCGGTTGATCACTTCCATCGCGCCGACTTTGCGCACGTTCAACGGCTTCAACGCGACATAGATGAAGCCGCCATTGGTCTGGCCGCCACCGGTATAGGCGTTCACGTTGGCGACTGCCGGATCATGGGTGATGACGTTCACCAGTTGGCGTACGGAATTATCCATGGCAGGGAATGAGGCGTCCTGCGGACCCTGGACACCACCGACCAGCGCACCAGTATCCTGCTGCGGGAAAAAGCCTTTGGGAATCTTGATGACCAGCACAACATTCAGCGCGACCGTGAGGAAAAGCACGATCAGCATGAGCGCTGAATTATCGAGCGCCCACAGCAGCGAGTGGCGATACACCGAGAGCAGCCAGTTGAAAGAGTTCTCACTCGCGCGGTAAAGAAAATTGTGTTTTTTGGTGTGGTCTTCCGGCTTGAGCAAGTGCGCGCACATCATCGGTGTGGTGGTGAGCGAGATCACCATGGAGACAGCGATTGCGGTCGAGAGCGTGACGGCAAATTCACGGAAGAGCCGGCCGACAATGCCGCCCATCAGAAGAATGGGAATGAAGACGGCGATGAGCGACATGCTTATGGAGAAGACGGTGAAGCCAATCTCCTTTGCGCCCTTCAACGCTGCTTCGACGGGCTTCATGCCCTGCTCGAGATAGCGCGATATGTTCTCCATGACGACGATGGCGTCGTCGACGACGAAGCCGGTGGAGATGGTGAGGGCCATCAGAGACAAATTGTCCAGACTGTAGCCGAGCAGGTACATCACGGCGAAAGTGCCGATGAGCGAGACCGGTACGGCGACGGCCGGGATGAATGTCGCGCGGCCGTTCCTCAGGAAGATGAAGACGACGATGATGACCAGCACGATCGAGAGAATAAGCGAGCGTTCGACATCATCGACCGAGGCGCGAATGGTCGTCGTTCGATCGAGGACCACGGTGCTCTTGATGCCCTGCGGGATGGAAGCTTCGATCGACGGCAGCTCGGCCTTGATGCGTTCGTTGGTCTGAATGATGTTGGCACCGGGCTGACGGAAAATGATGACCGTGACCGACGGAATGCCATTCAGATAGCCGGCAGTGCGCACATTCTGCACGCCGTCAGTGACGGACGCGACATCCTCCAGATGGATCGCCGCGCCATGGTAGTAGCCGACTACAAGCGGCTTGTACTGCTCCGCCTTGGAGATCTGATCATTGGTGATGATGTCCGATGTGGATGTGCCATTGGTGATCTGGCCGCGTGCGAGATCCGAGTTCTGCAGACTCAGCATCGACTGCACATCTGTCAGCGCAAGCCCGAAGCTGTTGAGCTTGGTGGGATCGACGTCCACGCGGACCGAGGGCAGCGAGCTGCCGCCGACGCCGACCTGGCCAACGCCCTGGATCTGTGACAGCTTCTGTTCCATGATGGTCGAAGCGGCGTCATAGAGGGCGCCCTTGTCGAGCTTGGTCGAGGTAAGACCAATGATCATGATCGGCGCATCGGCCGGGTTCACTTTGCGATACGTTGGATTGCCGGGCAGGTTTGCGGGCAGATAGCTGCGTGCGGCGTTGATAGCGGCTTCCACGTCACGGGCGGCGCCATCGATGTTGCGGCTCAGGTCGAATTGCAGCGTCACGCTGGTGCTGCCGAGCGAGCTGGCTGAAGTCATCTCTGTCACGCCGGCAATATGTCCGAACTGGCGTTCGAGCGGCGTTGCGACTGAGGACGCCATGATGTTCGCGCTGGCGCCGGACAAGCCTGCCTGCACGCTGATCGTGGGGAAATCCACTTGCGGGAGAGGCGAGACGGGCAGCACCGTATAGCCGACAGCGCCGGCGATGGCGATCGCAATCGTCAGCAGCGTAGTCGCTACCGGCCGGCGGATGAAGGGGGCGGAGAGATTCATGCGCCCTGTGCCTCTGCGGGTGCGTCGGTCGGCGGCGGCGTATCCGGCATGTTGGGATTGCCATGCTTCGCGAAGCGCTGGGCAAACTTATCAAAGAAGATGTAGATGACGGGCGTTGTGTAGAGCGTGAGCACCTGGCTAAGCAGCAGGCCGCCGACCATGGCGATACCGAGCGGGCGACGAATCTCTGAGCCGATGCCGGTACCGAAGGCGAGCGGCAGCCCGCCGAGGAGCGCGGCCATGGTGGTCATCATGATCGGACGGAAACGCAGCAGGCAGGCCTGATAGATCGCGTCGGTGGAATTCATGCCGTGCTGGCGTTCGGCCTCGAGTGCGAAGTCGACCATCATGATGCCATTCTTTTTCACGATACCGATGAGCAGGATGATGCCGATGATGGCGACGACACTCAGGTCCTGTCCGAAGATGATGAGCGAAAGCAGTGCGCCGACACCGGCTGACGGCAGCGTCGACAGAATGGTGATGGGATGGATGAAGCTCTCATAAAGCACGCCGAGCACGATGTAGACAGTGACCAGCGCGGCGAGGATGAGCAGTGCTTCATTCGAGAGTGAATTGCGGAAGGATGCTGCGGTGCCCTGGAAATCTGCCTGGACACTCAGCGGCATGTTGAGATTTTTCTGTACCTTGGTGATGGCATCGATGGCATCGCCAAGCGCTGCATGCGGGCCAAGATTAAACGACACTGTTACAGATGGGAACTGGCCCTGGTGCGTGATGGAAAGCGGTTCGGTGATCTGTTCCAGCTGCGTGAAGGCGCTGAGCGGAACACGATTGCTGATGGCGGAGCTGGTGCCGGAGGTGGACGCTGCGGAAGATGTGCCCGAGCCCGGCTGCGTGGTCGCGAGAGCGTTTGTTGAGGGCGTAAGAGCGCCGCTGGCCGGCGTGTAGAGGGCTGGCGAAGTCGTTGCGTTGGAGCCGGCGGATGCTGATCCGGAGGCTGCGAAGGAGGTCGATGCTCCTGCGCCGGTCGCACCCGAGGATGCATTCGACTGGACGTAGAGACTCTGCAGCTTGCTCGGATCGTTCTGGAATTCCGGCATGGTTTCAAGGATGACGTGGTACTGATTCAGCTGCGTGTAGAGTGTGTTGATCTGGCGCTGACCGTACGCGTCATAGAGCGTGTTATCGATGGTCGAAGGCGTGATGCCCATGCGCGAAGCTGAGACGCGATCGATGTTCATCATGATCGCGTTGCCGCCGTTCTGCTGGTCGGTGGCGACATCTTCCAGCTGCGGCAGCTGCTTCAACTTGTCGACGAACTTCGCTGTCCACTCGTTCAGTTCGTTGATGTCCGGATCTTCAAGCGTGTACTGATATTGTGTGCGGCTGACGCGGTCGTCGACGGTAATGTTCTGCACCGGCTGCATGAAGAGCTGGATGCCCTGCACGTCGGCAAGCTTGCGCTGCAGGCGGCGAATGACATCGGACGCGCTAAGGTCGCGCTGGTCGAGCGGCTTCAGGTTGATGGAGAAGCGGCCGCTGTTCAGCGTGGTGTTGGTACCGTCGGCGCCGATGAATGACGACAGACTCTGCACGGCGGGGTCATCGAGAATTACCTGTGCAAGCTGCTGCTGTTTGTCTTCCATCGCCTGGAAAGAGACATTCGGGGGCGCCTGCGAAATGCCCTGGATGACCCCCGTATCCTGTACCGGGAAGAAGCCTTTGGGAATGATGATGTAGAGCACGATGGTCAGCACCAGCGTGGCCAGGGCGACAATCAGGGTAAGCCCCTGGAACTCCAGCACAAACTTGAGCGTGCGGCCATAGAAGGCAATCATGTTCTCAAAGACGCGTTCGGATGCCTGGTAGAAGCGGCCCTGCTGCGCCTTGGGATCATGCTTGAGGATGCGCGAACACATCATCGGCGTCAGGGTGAGCGAGACGACTGCCGAGAGAATGATCGTAACTGCAAGTGTTACCGCAAACTCGCGGAAGAGCCGGCCAACAACATCGCCCATGAACAGCAGCGGAATGAGCACGGCGATGAGCGAGACGGTCAACGAAACGATGGTGAAGCCGATCTGCTCCGCGCCCTTTAGCGACGCGACCATGGGCGCGTCTCCCTCTTCGAGATAGCGGGAGATGTTTTCAATCATGACGATGGCGTCATCGACGACGAAGCCGGTAGAGATAGTGAGCGCCATGAGAGACAGGTTGTCGAGACTGTAGCCCAGCGCGTACATGACACCAAATGTGCCGACCAGCGAGAGCGGCACGGCAATGCTGGGGATAATCGTCGCGTAGAGGTTGCGCAGGAAAACGAAGATGACCATGACGACGAGCGCGATGGTCAGCATCAATTCAAACTCGACGTCCGAGACGGATGCCTGGATGTCGGTCGTGAGATCGGTAAGCGTCGTGACCTGGATGCCGGCGGGAAGGTTCGCCTCCAGTTGTGGCAGGAGCGCCTTGATGGATTTGACGACGCTGATGGTGTTGGCGCCGGGCTGCCTCTGCACGTTCAGAATAACGGCCGGCGTCTTATCCATCCATGCAGCGAGTCGCGTGTTCTCGACACCATCCACCACTTTCGCAACGTCTTTCAGCAGTACGGGTGCGCCATTGCTGTAGGCGATGACGATGCCCTGGTAATCCTTACTGACGGTGAGTTGATCGTTCGCGTCGATCTGGTAATCCTGGCGCGGCCCGTCGAAGTTGCCCTTCGCGGTGTTGACACTGGTTTGCGTCAGCGCTGTTCTGACGGCTTCGAGGTTGATGCCGTAGGAGGCGAGTGCCGCAGGGTTTACTTGGATACGCACGGCCGGCTTTTGACCGCCGCTGATCGAGACGAGTCCTACACCGCTCAACTGCGAGAGCTTGGGCGCGAGGCGAGTGTCGACGAGGTCTTCGACCTGCGAAAGCGGCACGTTCTGAGACGTGATGGCCATCGTGAGGACGGGCGCATCTGCCGGGTTGGTCTTGCTGTAGACCGGCGGCGAGGGCAGCAACGAGGGTAGGAAGCTTTGCGCAGCGTTGATGCCCGACTGCACCTCTTCTTCGGCAACGTCAATGTTAAGGCTCAGGTTGAACTGGAGCACAATGACCGACGCGCCACCCGAACTGGTGGAGGTCATCTGGCTGAGTCCCTGGAGCTCGCCGAACTGGCGCTCGAGCGGAGCGGTAACAGTCGTTGCGACGACGTCCGGGCTGGCACCGGGATAAAAGGTGAGCACCTGGATGGTCGGGTAGTCGACTTCCGGCAGGGCCGATACCGGCAGCTGCAGAAAGGCCACGATCCCGACCAGCAGGATCGCCGCCATCAGCAGCGAGGTAGCGACCGGCCGCAGGATGAATGGGCGGGACGGACTCACGGGGCTGTGCTTTCCGTCGTTGTGCCGGGTAGAGGCTTCTTCGAAATATTGACTTGCGAGCCGTCTTGCAATTTCTCAAAACTGCTGTTTGCCAGCACGTCACCGGGATTGATGCCGGTAACCGAAGTCGTCAGGCCATCGGCTACGCCGGTCTTCACATTGGTCATCTTCGCCTTGCCGTTCTGAACGACGAAGACATAGGCCTGGTTGCCGTTGTGCTGCACTGCGGAAAGAGGGATTAATGTGGCATTGCGCTGGGTGCGGACCAGCAGCTTGGTGTTCACAAACTGATTCGGGAAGAGCGAGTTGTTGGCGTTGGGGAAAGTGGCGCGCATCTTCACGGTGCCGGTTGCGGTGTCGATCTGGTTGTCGACCGTCGACAGGGTGCCGGTCGCGAGGCGCGTCTGGTCGGAGCGGTCGTAGGCTTCCACTGAAAGCCTGGCGCCGTGGCGCAGCTCGGCCTGCACTTCGCCGATGTTGTCTTCCGGAATGGTGAAGATGATGGTGATGGGCTGCAGTTGCGTGATGACGGCGAGCACAGTGGTACTGCCGGCGGTCACGACGTTGCCTGGATCGACCAGGCGCAGGCCAACGCGGCCGGAGATCGGCGCAAAGATATTGCAGAAGCCGACCTGCACCTTGTCGTAAGCGACCGTGCCTTCGTCATTTTTGACCGTGCCCTGATCCTGCAGTACGACCTTTTCCTGGTCTTCCAGCGTCTGGCGAGGAATGGCGTTTCTTGCCCATGCGTCCTGATAGCGCTTCAGGTCCATCCGGGCCTGGGCAAGCAGATTCTGGTCGCGTTCGAGTGCGCCCTCGGCGGTCATCAGGTTGGCCTGGTACTGGCGCGGGTCAATCTGGATGAGCGACTGACCTTTGCGGACGACCTGGCCTTCTTTGTAGTTGACCCGTGTAATCAAACCGGTGACCTGGGCCGTTAATGAGTCTGTAAAGACAGGTGTCACTGTACCGATGGCGCTCAAATAAACGCCGATATCTCCCCGCTGGGCAGTCACGACGGTTGCCGTCACAGGGCCACCCATGCCACGGCGGCCGCCACTGGCGCCCTCAGCAGGAGCTGCGTTCTGCTTGTGGAGGACGAACCAGAAGAGCAGGCCGAACGCCGCCAGCAGCACCAGCCAGACGATGGCGCGGGTCAGGGGCGAGCGATGCGGCTTTTCATGCGGAGGAGGAAGCTGGTGATCAGGACCAATGCGCTGCGCCGGAGGCTGTTGTTGCACGATATCTTCTTGCATCAGTTGCGTAGCTGTTCAGCGGGCATTGCCGGGATTCCGCGCCGGCAAGACGGCTGAGGCTGCTCCTCCAGGTCGAGGGTTTGAATTCGGTTTTGCCGCTTAACCCATCCTAATCGGCTTGAGACGGGCCTGCAGGTGTCGGCGTTCAGCTATCTGGCGCAGGGTGGCCACACCCGTAGTCGCAGATACCCATAAATGTAAAGATGACCGACCTCGTGCCGGGTCTTCGAGTCGTAAAGTGTTGACGGCGGCGATGGGGTTTTGGTTGCAAGGCCGGAATCGTTCCCATGCTGTTTCTGTTAGAAATGTAAGCACTTGCAACATCCGCTTCTAACAAACACTGGAGTTTCATCGATGGCCCTGTCCGTTCCGCGTTCGCGCGTTCTCAGTCGCGTCACCCTCGTGTCCAGATGGCTATTGGGATCGCTTTTCCTGGCTGCTGCGTGGACGACTGCCCCGGCCCAGCAGGCCAGCCCGAGCGAGCTGCGCGCGCCGGCGACACCGCTGGTCACGCATGACCCCTATTTCAGCATCTGGTCCACAGCCGACCGGCTGACCGACAAAGACACGCGCCACTGGACGGGCAAGCCGCAGTCGTTGAACGGGCTGATCCGCATTGATGGAAAGACCTACCGCTTCCTGGGAGATGACGACAGCGACCTGCCGGCGCTGAAGGAAAGCAGCCGGAGCATGACGCCGACGCGGACGATCGTGACCTATACCGATGCCGGGGTGCAGTTGAGACTGACTTTCCTCGACCCCGACCTGCCGCAGGACCTGGTACTGATCTCGCGGCCGGTGACCTATGTGGACTGGTCGGTGAAATCGTCCGACGGCCAGCCGCACCAGGTGACCCTTTATATGGACGCGTCCGGCCTGCTGGCGGCCAATGACCGTTCGCAGGCGGTGGTAGCCTCGCGCGGTTCGATCAAAGGGCTTGACCTGCTCCGGATCGGCACGCAGGAACAGCCGATCCTGAAAAGGTACGGCGACGATGTGCGCATCGACTGGGGCTATTTCTACTTTGCGGTGCCAAAGGGGCAGGGCGCGGCGCGCATGGCGGCGGGCAACGAGACCTATCGGGATGCCTTTGTGAAAGATGGCGATATTCCGGACGAGGACGATCTCGGCGCGGCGCGGCCAGCGCAGAACCGCTACCCGGCGGCGCCGCTGTTGAGTGTTGTGCTGCCGCTGGGTTCAGTTGGCGCGACCCCTGTCAATCGCCACATCCTGCTCGCGTATGACGATATTTATTCGGTCGAATACATGCACCAGCAGCTGTTGCCGTACTGGCGGACGAAGTATGCGTCGTTTGCGGAGATGCTGTCGTCGGCAGAGCAGGACTATCCCGAAGTGCAGGCGAAATCAACGAAGCTGGACGACAAGCTGACGGCGGACCTGACAAAGGTTGGCGGCCGTGAATATGCCGACATTGCCATCCTTGCGTATCGCCAGGCCTTTGCTGCGCACAAGCTGGTGGAGGCTGCAGACGGAGAGCCGTTCTTCATGCCGAAGGAGAATTTCAGCAACGGCTCCATCTCGACCGTTGACGTGATTTACCCGTCGGCGCCGATGTTCCTGCTGCTGAACCCCAAGCTGGCGGAAGCGCAGCTGCTGCCGGTGATGCTGTACGCCGAAACGCCGCACTGGAAATTCCCGTTTGCGCCGCATGATCTCGGCGTCTATCCGCTGGCCAATGGACAGCAGTACGGTGGTGGCGAAGAGAGCGAAGTCGACCAGATGCCGGTGGAAGAATCGGGCGACGTGATCCTGCTGATGGCGGCGATTGCGCATGCGGAAGGCAATGCCGATTTCGCGAAGCGCTTCTGGCCGGTGCTAACCAAGTGGGCCGATTATCTTTCGTCGAAAGGGCTGGACCCGGAGAACCAGCTGAGCACAGACGACTTTGCCGGCCACCTGGCGCATAACGCAAATCTGTCCATCAAGGCGATCGAGGCGATTGGCGCATACGGACAGCTGGCGAAGCAGCTTGGCCATGCTGAAGAGGCGAAGAAATATCGCGCGATGGCCGAGCAGATGGCGAAGAAGTGGCTGCCGATGGCTGCCGATGGCGACCACTACAAGCTGGCTTTTGACAAACCGGGAAGCTGGAGCCAGAAGTACAACCTGGTGTGGGACACGATCCTTGACCTGAACCTTTTCCCTGCGTCGGTGCGGAAGGAAGAGATTGCGTTTTACAAGACCAAGCTGAATCCGTACGGACTGCCCCTGGATAATCGCGAAACCTATACCAAGCTTGACTGGACGATCTGGACGGCCGGACTTACGGACAATCGGCAGGATTTCCAGATGCTGGTGCACCCGGTCTGGAAGTTTCTGAATGAAACGCCGGACCGCGTGCCGATGAGCGACTGGTACGACACGGTGAGCGCCAAGATGGTTGGTTTCCAGGCAAGATCGCCCGTGGGGGGCGTGTATATCCCGATGCTCGCGGACCAGGCGGTGTGGAAGCGGTGGGTAGAAGCCAGCAGGTAGGTGTGTGGCGCGCGGAGGAGAGGCGGATCTGTTCGACTCCGCTGCGCCCAGGATGACAAATCTTCAGGTGAAGCTGATTTGTCGTCCTGAGCGAAGCCGAAGGATCTGCGTCTTGCCGTCAAGCCACCAGCAATCGCGAGACGCTACTTAGGTGAGACCACGACCACCGCAAAGCTGCCCGGCACGGCTTTTGGCCAGCCGCGAGGATTGTCCGGAGTGGGCGCAGGCCGCGGACCCATAACCGCGGACGCGAGATAAATCTTTCCTGTCTGCGCATCAAGGGCCATGGTGCGGGCGCTCTTCTGGGTCTGGACGGTCTGGACGACCGTATATTTGTCGGGCGAATCCTCGTGGACGACAGTCAGTGTGCCGTCCTCGCCATTCGACGAAAACACCAGCTTCTTCGCTTTGTCGAACCCGGCCGCATCGGGGCCGTCGCCGATGGCAACAGTCGTTACGTTTTTGCCTGTATCGGCGTCGAGCACGTTCATCTTCTTTTCATCGCAGACGGAGAAAAGCCGGCGTGAGGATGTGTCCATCGCCAGTCCTGACGGTGACGCGCAGTTGAGCGGCCAGGTTGCCGTCGCGGTCTTCGTCTTCGCGTCCAGCCGAACGATCTGATTTTTGTCTTCGATGTTGACAAAGACAGTTCCCTTACCATCGGCGGCGGGAAACTCGGGCTTGCCGGGAAGGTCGATAGTCGCGACAACCTTGTTGGTGGTCGTATCGATGACAGTGGCATTTTTGCTGCGGCCGTTGAAAGCCCAGACGGTCTTTGTGACCGGCTCGTAAGCGATACCGTCCGGGTTGGTGCCGGCAGGGATGGAAGCGACCTTCGCGAACGAATGACGGTCGAAGACGACCACGGCATTTGCGCCGCCATCACTGATGTAACCGTACTTGTCGATGGCATCGAGCGCAACGCCATGCGTGCCCTTCAGGTCATCGATGGTGTGGATGGTCTTGCCGGTTTCCGTATCGATGACTGTGACCTGCGCGCCCTGGGTGACATAGAGGGTGTGGGCGGGCGCGTCGACCAGCGCATAGTCCCAGCGGGGATTGCCCTCGAGCTTCCAGTGATCGGTGACATGGTAGCTCTGCGCGCCGGCGGGCATGGCCAGGCACAGGCTGCCCACGGCAGCAGCAAAAAAGGCGAAGGGTGCGAGCTTATGTGCAGACATGGAATCTCCAGGCGGAAAATGCCGCGTTTCAATACAGGGATGACCATCGCAGGTCTGCCTTAAGCCAAGATGAACGCCCGGCACAGGGCTTGAACATTGGACCGGCTTGTTTATGAGGCGATGAAGCTGTCGGCCGGTGCCTGTTGTTTCTCCGGCTGGTTCCGGCCAAACTCGCCTTCCCATTTTGCGACGATGACGGTGGCCAGGCAGTTGCCGATGACATTGATCGAGGTGCGGCCCATGTCCATTAGTGCATCGATGCCGAGCAGCAGCGCGATCGGTTCCAGCGGCAGGTCAAAGCTGGAGGCAGTTGCCATCAGGACGACGATACCAGCGCGCGGAACACCTGCGACACCCTTGCTGGTGAGCATGAGCGATGCCATCATGGCGAGCTGCCGTCCCCAGCCCATGTGAATGCCGCCCGCCTGCGCTACGAATACAGACGCCAGCGACAGGTAGAGGGCCGAACCGGTCAGGTTGAAGCTGTAGCCTGCCGGCAGTACGAAGCCGGCGATGCGGGCGGGAACCCCAAGCTGCTCCATGCGTTCGAGCGCAAGGGGCAATGCGGCTTCGGATGTGCTGGTGGCAAAGGCGATGGTTGCGGGTTCGGCGACGGCGCGGGCAAAGCGACGGAGCGGCACGCGGGCAATCCACGCTGCAGGCAGCAGGCCGACCAGGATGAAGGCCAGCAGTGCGACATAGAGTGTCAGGAGAAGCTTGCCCAGGCTGACCATGGAGCCGATGCCTGCCTGCGCGACGGTATAGGCCAGCGCTGAGGCGACGGCAAGCGGCGCGGTGTACATGACCAGATTCGTGAACTGGAACATGGTCTTGGTGAGCGACTCGATGACAGCAAGGAGAGGCTGCCGAGCTGTCTCGGTGAGCCGGCCCATGGCCAGTCCAAAGATTACGGCAAAGACGGCGACCTGCAGCAGCTGGTTCTCCGCAACCGCCTTCGCCAGGTTTTCCGGGACGAGATGCAGCAGGAACTGGTCCCAGGTCTGCATATTGCCGGCCGGGACAGTGTCGGCGACATGGGCCAGCTTGCCCGCGAGTCCATTGCCTGCGTGACTGGCGTTGATTGCAAGGAGGCCGACGGCCAAAGCGATGGTAGTTGAGATTTCAAAGTAAACAAGCGACTTGAGCCCGATGCGGCCAACATCTCTCGAGCTGCCATGCGCGGCGATGCCACAGATGAGTGTGCCGAGGATAAGTGGTGCAACGATGGTCCGGATGAGCCGGAGAAAGATGTCGCTGAAAACGCGAAGATGCAGCGCAAGGGCCGGCACATCCAGGCCGAGTTCGACGCCTGCAAGCATCGACCAGAGGATCCATGAGCTGATGGTGCGGTGCCGCAGTGTCTGCCAGAGCAGAAGGGCGAGGCCTACGAGCCGGAGGACGAGTGGCACAGTCTGGCCGGACGGGTGGAGCAGCGCGAGTGTGCTGCCCAGCGCGTAGAGCAGCAAGCCGCCGACCAGCGGTATCCAGGCGCGCGATCGTGAGGGCTGTTCCGCTGGCATTCGTCTAGCCGTCTCCCAGGGTCTTCAGGCGGGCTCCAGAAAACCGACAGAAGCCTGCCCGCCTCTACACTAACAAGAACCTATGCCAGCTATCGCTTACCTCGAATGCTCGCGCTGCCATGCGCATGTTTCCGCTGCTACCCCACAAACGGTCTGCCCGACCTGCCCTCGGGGGGCAGGTATGCCCCCGCCAGGCACGCTGTACGTGCGCTACGACTTGTCAGCACTTAAAGGGACCGATCCGCGCCAGATTGTCGGGCAAGCCGCGCAGGCAACTCCCTGGCCCGGCATGTGGCGCTACCGGGATGTGCTGCCCGCGGTCGAGCCGGTCACGCTGGGCGAAGGCTGGACGCCTATGCTGCATAGCAGGCGCTATCCGAAAGTCCTTCTGAAGGAAGAAGGCGCGAATCCGACGGGTGCCTTCAAGGCTCGCGGACTGGCGCTGGCCGTCAGCATGGCGAAGCATTACGGACTGCAGAAGCTGGCTGTGCCGTCAGCCGGTAACGCCGCGGGCGCACTGGCAGCCTATGCCGCGGCTGCGGGCATCGAGGCAAACATCTTCATGCCGCGCGATGTGCCGTTCGCCAACTATGTTGAAGCCACGGCCTACGGTGCGCATGTGACGCTGGTCGATGGCCTCATCTCCGACTGTGCCCGCATGGTGGCGGAGCAGTCCGCGAGCAAGGGGTGGTTCGACGTCTCGACTCTGAAAGAGCCCTTCCGCGTGGAGGGCAAGAAAACCATGGGCTATGAACTGGTTGAGCAACTGGGCTGGGAGTATCCCGATGCTGTTTTCTATCCGACTGGCGGTGGGGTTGGCCTGATCGGGATGTGGAAGGCATTCATCGAACTTGAGGAACTTGGATGGGTGAAGCCCGGCAGGCGTCCGAAGATGATCGCCGTGCAGTCAGACGGCTGCGCGCCGGTGGCAAAGGCGTTCAACGAGGGCGCGCAGGTGAGCCAGATGTGGCAGAACGCAGCGACATTTGCCTCGGGTCTGCGCGTCCCCAAGCCGTATGGAGATGGGATCATGCTGGAGATTCTGCGTGCATCGGGTGGCGTGGCGCTGGCCTTCAGCGACGAAGTCATCCTGGCGTCCCTGCTCGACTGGGCGCGGCACGAGGGGCTTTTTCTGTCGCCGGAAGGCGCGGCTGCGACTGCCGCATACGACCACCTGCTCCAGACCGGGTTTCTGACGGCGAGCGACCGCGTGGTTCTGTTCAACACCGGCTCAGGGCTGAAGTACACCGATGTGACCGCAGCAGCGATGCATTTGCAGCGTCCAAATGGATAGGACGATCGCGGTGGCAAAGCGAAAAGACGGTCCTATCGAGGCATTCGTCGAAAGGCGAGCATCTGACCAGAAGTAGTGCTCGTTCTGGCAGGGAGAAAGTCTGGATGAAAATTAAATCTGTGTACCTGGTAACAGCGGCGGCGATCCTCGCGGCATCCGGTGTGATTGCCGTCAACAACTCATCGGCGCACGCTGCGGCGTCGGGTGCAGCTGCCGGCGACGTCTCCGGCGCAAACCGCAATGTGCTGACCGGCCAGGCAGCCTTTACTGACTACACCAAGGAATCGCCCGGGACCTTTCGCAAGCTGACCGTCGCCGACCTGCCCGCGCCCTACGCGACCAAGGGTGTCGATGCCGGCTCGGAAAAGGTTGACCGGCCCGACGGCGCATGGCCGAAGGTTCCGGCCGGTTTCAAGGTCAGCATGTATGCCACCGGGATTGATCGTCCGCGCCTGATCCGCACCGCGCCGAATGGCGATCTGTTCGTTGCGCTGAGCGAGTCGAACAAGATCATGGTGTTTCACGGCATCACTACTGAGGGCAAGCCGCAACAGTCTGAAGTCTTCACGACGGACGTAACGCAGCCGTTTGGAATCCGGTTTTATCCGGCGGGTCCGAACCCCAAGTGGGTGTATATCGGCAACACGGACTCGGTCGTGCGTTTTCCGTACAAGAACGGCGACATGAAGGCGTCGGGTGGGCCGCAGAAGCTTGCCGATCTACCGGGCGGCGGACGCCTCCGCGGTGGCGGCCACTGGACGCGCGATATCGTGTTTTCGAAGGACGGCACGAAAATGCTCGTCTCCGTTGGCTCGCACTCGAATGTGGATGACGTCGACAATAATCCGGCAGAGGTGCACCGCGCTGACGTGCTCGAATTCACGCCCGAAGGAAAATTCCTGAAGGTCTTCGCGTCGGGTATTCGTAACTGTGTTGGTGAGGCAGTGAATCCGACAACCGGTCAGCTCTGGTGTTCTACGAATGAACGCGACATGCTCGGCGATAACCTCGTTCCGGATTACATCACACACGTGCAGGAAGGCGGCTTCTACGGCTGGCCGTGGTATTACATGGGGAGCAACCAGGACCCGCGTCATGCCGGCAAGCATCCTGAGCTCAAGGGTAAGGTGATTGTGCCCGATGTTCTGCTGCAGCCACATTTTGCGTCGCTTGAGATGACTTTCTACGAGGGCAGCGACTTCCCCGCTGACTATAAGGGCGATATCTTTGCCGCTGAACACGGCTCGTGGAATAAGGCTGTTCGTGCCGGTTACGAATTAATTCGCGTGCCGGTGAAGGATGGCAAGGCGAATGGCGAGTATGAAGACTTCATGACTGGCTTCGTGACGCCGGAAGGAAAGGTCTGGGGCAGGCCGGTGGGTGTGACCGTCGCGAATGATGGGACGCTGTTCGTGACCGACGACGGGTCAGGTTCAATCTGGCACATTACGCACCAGGGTAACTAGTCACTTCGTGACGCATGGCCAGGTGCCGCGAGGGCACACGGCCATTGCTGTCTCAGACAATTACCTTCGCATTGGCCATGCCGGCTGTGCCGAAGACTCTCTCGTAGCGTTTGATTTCGTCAGCAGAGCCTGTAGCCTTCTCCGGATTGTCGGAAAGCTTGACTGCCGGATGACCTTCAGCGCTCGTCAATTTGCACACCAGGCTGAGCGGGTTGAAGGTGTTATACCCCTGGGGATGGCAGTCGCGGAAATCATTTGTCAGCAGCGTTCCCCACCCCGCGCTAAAACGTATCCGTGGCTGTATTTTCCATTTGGATCTATCGTTGAAGTCGCCGGCGGAGTGGAAATCTGCAGGGGTATGGCCATCGGCGATCGCTCCAGCGAAGTACGCGTGCAGGGAGAGAATGTCGCCGACGTCGAGCGCGTCGGAGGCGATGAGCAACTTGGTCGCAGGATTTCGACCGCGTCGCTTCAGCCATGCAATGTATTCATCACCGGCGACGAAGGGATCCTTGCTGTCGGCGCGCTGGCCCGTCCAGTCGGCGACCCAGTCCGGCGCATGCTCGAGGAATTGCGTGGTGCCGAAGGTGTCCGGCAAAAGAATCAGCAATGATCCCGCGTATAGCTGCTGCCAGAGTTCGAGCACACTGTACTGGGCGGTCTTCAACTCGGCGTCATCTTTTGCCATTGCGGCAAGCGCCATGGGCAGTTCGTGCGCGTTGGTGCCGATTGCTTCCAGGTCATGTTTGTAGGCAAGGAAGGTATTCGAAGTGCCGGTAAAGCTGCGACCCAACACAGTATTCATGGCATTGACGGCGTACTCCTGCCAAAGGAAACTGTGTCGGCGACGTGTTCCGAAATCAGCGACCAGCAAGCCGGGAACACCGCGCATCTGCTCCATTTTTCCCCACAGACGCGTCTTGGCGCGTGCGTAAAGGATGTCGATCTCGAACTCGCTCATATCTTTCAGGCTGGCACGGGTGCGCAGCTCGGTGATGGTCGAGAGTGCATAGAGCTCCCACATGGTCGTCTCGACCCATGGGCCCTCAAAGGTCAGCGAGTACTGACCATCTACGACTTTCAATTCATAGTCGGAGAGACGGAAATCTTTTTCCAGCCAATCGATGAATGCCGGTTCGAAAATACCGCGCGTGCCATAGAACGTATTGCCGGCAAGCCAGATCAGCTCGGACCGACCGAAGCGCAGGGTGCGAATGTGTTCCAGGTGCTGCACGACAACCGAGCGCGGAATACTGTCGGCAAGTCTGACAGGGGTGGTGCGATTGATGAGCGAAAACGAAACACGCGTAGTCCTGTAGTGCTTCCATATGAACTGCAGCATCAGCAGTTTGTAGAAGTCTGTATCGAGAAGCGAGCGCACGATGGGATCAAGATCCCAGTTATGGCTGTGGGCGCGCTCCGCAAAATTCACAATCATCGAGTCACCTTAAGTAGACTTTGGCCCCTGCACACAAGATAACGTCTTTACAATCGAAGCATGTCCATACTCAAAGTGATTCTCCTTGCCATCGTGCAGGGGCTTGCTGAACTGTTGCCTGTTTCAAGCTCTGCCCATGTGGTGGTGGCCGAAAGACTGATGGGTCTCGACCCCTCTGCGCCCGAGATGACGCTGCTGCTGGTGATGCTGCATACCGGGACCATGTTCGCCGTCATCGTATATTTCTGGCGCCAGTGGAAGAACACCTATTTTGCCTCCGCCGCTGCGTTTAAGGATTTTGCGATCCGTGTGATCGCCGCGACGGTGCTGACCGGCATCGTGGGCGAAGTGGTCAAGAAGATTATTGAGAAGACGCTCTTTCGCCATGCTCCTCATGCGCAGATTGAAGATCTGTTTGGCCGGCTTGACCTGGTTGCGCCGGCACTTGCTGTTGCCGGAATTGTGATCCTGATTGCCGGGCTTGCAGAGCGCCGTGCAGAACGAAAGAGGGTCGAAGATACTCCCGAACTGTCGCTGAGGCAGGCATCGATTATCGGAGCCATCCAAGGCCTGTGCCTTCCCTTTCGCGGATTTTCGCGATCGGGCGCGACCATCTCCGCAGGCATGCTGGCCGGTGTCGCGCGGCCGCGAGCCGAGGCATTCAGCTTCGCGCTGGCCGTCGTGCTGACCCCGGCAGTCGTCGGCCGTGAAGCTTTGCGGCTGCTGCACGCGGCACCGGGAGATGCCGGAGCCTCTGCATCTCACGGCGTTTTGCTCCCATTGCTCGGAACCGTCTTTGCGTTCCTGGCCGGGCTCCTGGCTTTGAAGTGGCTTAGCCAATGGCTCGAAAACGGCCGCTGGTATCTGTTCGGGATCTACTGCCTGGTGGCGTCCGTCGCCGTCTTTGCATTGCACCTGAAGGGCTACTGACAAGCCTTTCTTGATTGACACCATGGCAATTTGCAGGAAAGATCGTATCGCTGCGTAACGTAGTCAGGCCAGGCGACACTACTCTTTCAAACTATTATGGCGACTCTCGTTTCCCGACCCGTCTCGGCCCGCCCGGCCAGTAATCGCGCCGACGACATCTTTTTCACGTCGATGTCTGTGCTGATGCTGGCCATCGTCATCGTTGGCTTTGCTCCCAGCTATTTTTTGAAGGGCGCAGTCTTTGCGCACCTGCCCAGTCTGCTGGTCCATCTGCATGGCGCGGTTTTCTCTTCATGGATCATCCTCTTCGTCGTCCAGTGCTGCCTGGTTTCGGCCGGGAATATTCGTCTTCATCGCAAACTCGGAATACTTGGCTCCGTGCTTGCGGGACTGATGGTGGTTCTCGGCAGTCTTGCGACGTTCGGCACAATGCGGCGCGGCGCTGTGCTCCCATCCTTTTTCACGCCCGCGTCTTTCCTTATCGTGAATGTCCTGGGCATTTTTTCCTTTGGCGTCTATGTAGCGATCGCGGTCTGGCAGCGAAATAATCCGCCTGTTCACAAGCGCCTGCTGCTGATCGCGAACACCATGCTGATTATCCCGGCACTGTCGCGCATGACGTTTCCCGTTTTCGTGCATTATCCGTTCCTGATCGGCGCCATTCCGCTTGCCATTGTTATCTCCATACTGATCTTCGACCTCTTTACACGAAAGCGGCCGCTTGCCGTGACGGTGATCGGCGGCTTCCTGTTCTGGGCCTTCAATCCGTTTGCGGACGCGGTCTCTAAAACTCAGATCGCGCAACACATTACTTTCTGGGCACAGCATCATCCGTAGCTGCTGCGTCGCGATACGTGCTGTCGCAGAAATTTGGCTGCGCCACCGGATCGATCCGATTTGTTGAAGGTGTGCCATGTCGAAACGGATCGCGCTCCTCTTCCTGATGTCGCTGTTGCTCTTCCCCCTGGCAGGGGGCGCCAGCGATAAGAAGCAAGCAATGCTGCCCGCGTATGTGCTGCAGGCACATACTGTCGCCGTGATCGTCGATCCCGAAGCCGGCATCGATCTGGAACATCCCGATGCGAACAAAGTGGCGCAGAAAGATGATGAGACGGCACTGCTGAACTGGGGGCGGCTGGACCCGCAGTTATCGACCGATCACGTTGACCTGATCATCGTGGTGAGAAAAGGGAGCGGTCGATTTGTACAGGAAACGGTCGGCGATGCGCGGCAGAACCATCGGCCGGGTGTGATCAATCCGACGGACAACGGCGTCTCGATAGGTGTACAGCATGGCCCGCAACCGGGCATCGCGGATGCTTCCAACGGTCAAAATACCGGGGCGCATACGCAGGCCGAAATCGGTCAGCGGGACGACACGTTTGTGGTCTACCAGGGCGGGGTAGCCAATCCCCTCGACACCAGTCCTGCGTGGAGGTACATCGCAAAGAAGGGTCTGCACTCTCACGATGTGCCGGCTGTGGATGGGTTCAGGAAGGCGATTGCCGATGCCGAGAAAGCTGCCGCGGCACATCCTTAAAGCCGTGTCCTCAGCGACGTCAACAGTGCTTTTGAGAATGTGACCAGTGCGCTGCTGGGGCTTACTCAAGATTACTGGTGTCTGCGGTGGGTTCAAGGTACAGTTAGCTTCTTCCGTAGCAAGGGGACGCTGATTGACGCAGCCAGGCCAGATTACTGTGCTTCTACATGAGTGGAGTGACGGCAAACCGGCGGCCATGGACCACCTGTTTGAACTCGTTTACCCACAGTTGCGGCAGATTGCAGGTGCGTTGTTCCGGGGTGAGCGTCCGGAAAATCTACTGCAGCCGACCTGTGTCGTTAACGAACTTTTCCTGAAGCTCATTCGCCAGCGCAGTGTGCGCTTTGAAGACCGCACCCACTTTTATAACCTGTCCGCGCGGCTGATGCGGCGCATCCTGGTTGACCATGCACGCTCCGAGGGTCGTCAAAAGCGCAATGGCGGCGCACTGATTCCTATGGACGACGGGCTGGCGTGGGTGAACGCGAAGGACGCCGCGCTGATGGACCTGGACCGCGTGCTCGAAGAGCTGGAGCAACTGGATGAGCGCAAATGCCGCATGGTGGAGCTGCGTTTTTTTCTCGGCTTTACGGCGGAGGAAACCGCAGAACTGCTCAGTATTTCCAAAGCCAGCGTCGACCGCGACCTGAAGTTTGTCCGCGGATGGCTGTATGACCGGCTGCACCCGGCAGTCTCCTGACGTTGGTTTATTTGGCAGATCTTCTCGACGGGAAAACGAATCAATGAATCAGGAAGCAGAGAACTGGGAGCGCCTTCAGGCATTGTTTGACCTGGCGGAGGCGACGCCAGCCGCTGACCGCGAACGCGTGCTGGGCGAGCAATGCGACGATCCCGAACTGCGCCGGCGCGCGCTTGCAATTGTTGAAGCAGCCAATCGCGAAGCCGGTGATCATAAGCGGCATGAGCAGTCTGCGGGCTTGAACGGCGAAAACGGTCCTGTCCCCGATGGCGCAGGATCGGGTGCGAGCGGCCGTATCGGTCCCTACACGCTGATCCGTCATCTCGGATCAGGCGGACTAGGTTCGGTGTACCTGGTGGAGCGGCTGACTGGCGGAGTGGTGCAGCGGTCTGCGCTCAAAATGCTCGCGCCCCATGCCGCGGGGCCGGCGTTCGTCGAGCGCTTCCATCGCGAACAGCACATCCTGGCCTCGCTCGACCATCCCAACATCACGCGCATGCTCGACGCCGGCTTGGGTGAGACCGGCCAGCCCTACCTGGTGATGGAGTATGTCGACGGCGTTCACCTGGATGCCTATTGCGACCAGCACAGACTCGGCATCGCCGAACGCCTGCAGCTCTTTCTCAAGGTCTGCGATGCCGTTGCTTACGCCCATCGCAACCTGGTCGTTCATCTCGATCTGAAGCCGTCGAACATTCTTGTAGTGGCTGAGACGACGGGCACTGCGGGCATTACGACTCACGTGAAACTACTCGACTTTGGTACGTCGAAGCTGCTGAGAACGGATAGTCAGCTGACGACGACTGTCCTGGCAACGCCGGCATATGCAAGTCCTGAACAGCTGCGGAATGAGGCCGTGACGACTGCGTGCGATGTGTATGCGCTGGGCGCTGTGCTGTTCGAGCTGCTCTCCGGCAGACGGCCCGGCGACAAGGCATCCGTCGCACTGATGCTCGAGCGCGCCATGCGTGAACAGGAGCCGGAACACCTGGCCGATGGCGTTACGGCCTCTGCAGCAGAGAGTCGCGGCTTGACCGAGAGTCGCCTGAGACAAATGTTGAAGGGCGATCTCGACACGATTGTCCGGAAGTGCCTCGCGCCGCGGCCGAAGGACAGGTATGTCTCCGTCGATGCGCTGGTGGAAGATGTTCGCCGCTATAAAGACGGCCGGCCGATCCTTGCGCGCCCCCAGACGACACTCTATAAGGCAAGCCGGTTTATCCGGCGCAACCGGGGTGCGGTTGCGGCGACGATCGTAGTCGCACTGGCATTGATCGCGAGCCTGGGCTATGCGGAGTGGCGGCAGCGGCAGGCACTGCATGAGGGTCAGCGCGCCCTGCGCATGCAGACGTTTCTCTACCGCCTGTTCAAGCTGGCCAACTCGAACTACCTGGGCAAGCCAGCTGCCACGGTGCCGGAATTTCTCGAGCTCGGCGTAAAGGTTTTGCCGGAGTACATCAAAGACCCGGCTGACCTGCGCGAGGCTCAGCTCAGCCTGGCTGAATCGATGTTTGACAATGGCGACATGCCGGCCGCGCAGAAAGTTTTCGCGCAGGTTATTCCCGAAGCGAAAGCCGCGGGCGATACGAACGCGGTGGCGGAGGCCGAGGCCTTCGCCGGCAATATCGCGTTCCAGATGGGACAAATGGAAGCGGGAAAATCTCAGACAGCCGATGCGCTCGCGCTGTCACGCAAAGAGAGCGTTACGCCCAGCGTGCGGGTGTGGAGCGAGATTTACTACGCGGCAAACCGTGAAAATAATGGGTTTCGGTCCGATGAGAACCTGAAGCTGCTGCAGGCCGCCGTAACCGAAGCGCAGACAAAGCATCTGCCGGAACGCGAAACTGCCTATGCGCTCTACATGCTGGCCAGCGATTACGAAGAACTCGGCCAGCTTGACGAAGCCGACATGCTGATCCACCAGGCGATTGCGATCTATGGCAACGAGCCGTATGCCATCTGCGATCAATCAGAGATGTATGCCGACCTGGGGTATATCCAGGGCGCGGGCGGCCACGCAGCGGCGAGCCTGCCGCTTTACCGGAAAGCGTGGGAAGGCGATAAGGCGTGCCTGGGTCCGGACAATCGCCAGACGCTGGTGGTGCAGGACTTCATGACTGGCGCGATGATCGAGACAGGGCAGGCGAAGCAGGCGCTGCCGATCCTCGAAGCGTCAATGCCGGCGTGGCGAAAGAGCGCGGGCGAAAGTCCTGATCTTGCAAATCCGCTGAATTTTCTGGCCATGGCTTACCTGGCCACCGGCGACTATGCCCAGGCGGAGAAGACAGCCGAGGAACTGGTGCATGTGCAGGAAGGCAAGGTTGCGCCGGATGACCACCGGATCGGGCTATCGCAGTTGAAGTGGGCGCAGGCCCTGATGGGACAGCAGCGTTATAAGGAAGCTCTGCCGCATGCAGAGATCGCGGACCGTATTCTGGCGAAGGTGCTGCGTTCGCCAGGCCAGAAACGGACGAGTGCGACAGCGCACCAGTTGTTGCTGGATATCCGGTCAAAGCTGGGAGCGCATGCTTAGCTTCGGAAGTTTCCTGCATGACGCGTTTTTCGAAAGCACAGCGCGTTCAGCAGAGAGGCTCATCCCGTTCGCTTGGGGGAGTGGGCGGGATGATGACCTCGTGTGCGTCCCGGCTGCGGAAAGGCCAGATGCAATGCCGCCCGGTAAACCGCAGCAGACGGCTCAGGCGCTCATGGAGTCATAGGTCGGTTCGCCGAGCGCCTCAAACGCGGGGCGTGCGAAAAGATATCCCTGCATGTAGCGGACGCCCAGGTCGGCCAGAACCAGCGACTCGATGGCCTTCTCGACACCTTCCGCGACTACCGCAATCCGAAGGCTGTCGCAAACCTGAACAATTGCGCCCACGATGCTGCGCGCGGCATCGTTGCGGTCAATTCCGTCGATCAGCGCACGATCGATTTTAACGACGTCCGGCTGAAATTCCGCGAGCAGGGTAAGCCCCGCATAGCCGGCACCGAAATCATCGATTGCTGTCCGCAGACCAAGGCGGCGATATTCACGGAAGACAGACTGCAGATGTGCCCGGTCTGCCACCCGCTCATCCTCGGTCATCTCGAAAATGATCTGGTCCATGGGCAGGCCGACGCGTGCGGCAGCTTCGAGCGTGGTGCGAATACAGTTTTCAGGTTGCTCGACGGCTCCGGGCATAAAGTTGATCGATACGCTCGCGCCCGTACGTCCCAGCCCCAGCTGCACAGCCATCTCGATTGCCTTGATCTGGCATGACTGGTCGAAGGCGTACCTGTCTCTGCCGGCCACTCTCCCCAGCATTTCGTGTGCCGGCTGCCGCTGCAGACCACGCAGCAATGCTTCATACGCGAAAACGCTGCGCGTCTCGATGTCGACGATCGGCTGAAAGGCCATCGTAAAGTCGACGGGCGTCAATGCACCTGGAGTAGCTGAAAAAAGCGCAGACGGCTTCTTCGATAGAGCACTGTTCGCCGATAAAGATTGGGACATACTCACGACTCCCGCATGCGCGTTTTCACTAAGGTGGTTATCGGCGGCGTTGTTGGACAACGTTACTCTCTGGGGATGAAATGCGGGTTGCTAAAGTTGTAGGAGCGGGGCCATCCCTGATATTCGACAGCTGCGATACCCCCGGGCGTCTTCATTCGGACCAGGCATCTGCCTTCAGCTTACTCCGCTTACAAATCCATTTAGTTCAGATTTGCACGCTATTTCAATCCATTGTCCAAAATGGAACGCGCCATCATCACCACCTGCAAAGTGGAACTGCCACATAGCGGAACACTGCTTTCTTCGACGACATGGTAGCCACGCGCCGTGTACAGTGGTACGCCAGTCAGAGTCGCGGCCATCTCAAAACGCGAGAAACCAGCTGCCTGCGCAGCGCGTTCACAATGCTCGAGCAGGCGGGAACCGAGGCCGCGCCGCGCCCAAGCGGGATGCACGAAGAAGGCCCGAATCTTTGCCGCATCGGTCGCCGGATCAAGCAGAGCGTCATCGCGCACGGCATGCAAATCGCCGCCGCAGAGGGTCCTGCGCATACTCCAGCCACCGCAGGCCGCAAACGATCCGTCACTGTTCTCGATGACGAAATACGTACCGTCGGCAATTAGCTGTGTGTCGAGGGTGAAGACGGTCTTGACTGCGATAGCAAGCTGTTCCGGTGAGTAGTCATTCCTCTGCAACTCCTGCACGGAAAGAGCAACCAGGCTGCGCAGGCGAGGAGCATCGTCGATGACAGCCGGACGCAGGTGAAGGGCATGCATGTCATTCGTAGCCGCAGCAGTCACAGAAGGAGCTTTACTGCAGGTAGCCGCGGAAGTTTCACTGCGACTCTGCATTGAGCATGCCGGCTACGACTGAGCCTGAGTGGAGGTCACAGGTTCGGGAGCAACCGCCTGGGGCTGTGCGGGTTTTGGTGCGGGCGCGGCTGGCGCCACCGCTGGCTTCTTCGCGGCTTCGAGGGCGATAGCCTTCTTGCCTGGCGCGAGAATGGCGTGCAGCGTCGTGCCTTCCATGCGCGGCATGAATTCAACGATGCCGATGTCGCCCATGTCCTGGATCAGGCGATTGATGATGTTGTAACCGAGGTCGCGATGTGCCATCTGGCGGCCCTTGAAACGGAGCGACGCCTTGACCTTGTCGCCTTCACCGAGGAAGCGGACTGCCTGGTTTTTCTTGGTCTGATAATCATGCTCATCGACGGTGACAGAAAATTTCACTTCCTTCACGACGATGACTTTCTGCTTCTTGCGCGCGGCGCGATCGCTCTTGTCCTTTTCGTACAGGAACTTTCCATAGTCCTGAATACGGCAGACAGGCGGAACAGCGTTGGGCGAAACTTCTACCAGGTCAAGGCCACGCTCACGAGCGATTTTCAGTGCCTCGAACGGCTGCAGAATGCCCAGCTGGTTGCCCTCGTCGTCAATGACGCGGACTTCACGGGCACGGATCTTATCGTTGATACGGATGAATGACTTGGCTGAACGCTTATCGATGATGCTCCTCCGGGGGTTGTCCTCTATGACGCCGAGGATGGGCCTTGCCCAATCAGTATATCACCGTAGGATGCGGCCAAATGGCGTTAGGACGCACTGCAAGCCCTCGTTTCCTAGAACGACATTCGGCGGTCGGAGGCTACGTCCGGAGAGCTTTAATCATAGTGAGACGCTTGCAATCCCGCCCCGGCAACAGCGTCTGCCAGGACTGTCATCATCCGGTTGGCAGGCCATTTTCCGGCGACACCCACAGTGAGGAAATTGTCGGAAATAGCGCGTGTCACCTGCGATTCCGCGCGGGATTCCTGCAGGGTGACGACGGAAAGCCGCTTCCCGAGCTGCTGCTCACGGAAGTGCAGATTCTTTGCCTCGCCGAGCAACCGCAGCGCCGTCATGCGCTCGAGGACAGCTTCGCCTGGGACTGGTTTCTCCTGCTGGCGTGCCCACGCCGGCGTACCGGGCCGAGCAGAAAAGGGAAACAGGTGAAGATACGTAAAGGGAAGGCTTTCGATGAACCTATATGTCTCCTGGAAATGCGTGTTGGACTCGCCGGGAAAGCCAACCATGACATCGGCGCCAATAGCTGCATCGGGCATGGCAGAGCGGACGGCCAGCACCTTTTCGGCGTAGTGCCAGGGCCGGTAGCGGCGATACATCGCCCGCAGGATGGCATCCGAGCCCGACTGCAGCGGAAGGTGGGCGTGGCGGGCAAGCCTGGGGTGATCCCCAATGCCGAACGAGCGGAAAAGGTCGAGGAGGCGTTCCGACCAGTCCATGGGTTCGACCGAACTGATGCGGAGCCGGGGAAGGTTGCTTTGCAGCAGAATGGCTTCGACCAGTTCTTCGAGCCGCGCCGGTTGCTTCGGGACGCCAGACGATCCGTGACTAGCAACAGCGACTGCCAGGTCGCGACCCCAGCGGCCCAGGTTGATGCCGGAAAGCACCATTTCCTGACCGCCGCCTGCGCTGAACGCACGAACGCTCTCGAGAATCCTGGATGCCTGGACGGAGCGACTTCCTCCACGGGTTTGGGGAATGATGCAGAAGGAACAGCGGTTACCGCAGCCGTCCTGCACTTTAAGATTTGGCCGGGTGTGGTGACTGGATTGTGACGAATTGCCCGGGCTGGCCAGGGCAAGCTCCGAGTGGGCAAATGTGTCATCGGCCAGAGGGCTGCCCGAACTCAGCAGCGCCTGCAGGGAGACGATCTGCGGGTTGTCAGGTCTTCCGCGTGGGGATGGTGGAGCATCGGGCATACCTGCCATGGCGGCCGCTATGCGGGCCACTAAGCCCTTATGGCTGTTGCCGACCACGCGATCAACGCCCGGCAATGCTGCGACCTCCTCCGGCGCCCGCTGCGCATAGCAGCCGGTTACCAGCACCTTGATCCCGGGATTGGCACGGCGAGCCTTGCGGACGTAGGCCCGGGCCTGCCGGTCGGCTTCCTGAGTGACGCTGCAGGTGTTCAAGACCAGGACGCTGGCCGCGCCGAGACTGCCGGCTGCAGACAGGCCAAGCTGCTCCAGCTGGTTTGAGATGGCAGCGCCATCCGCCTGGCTTGCCCGGCAGCCAAAGTTTTCAACGTGATATTCTGCCACCTTGACAGTCTAGCTTTGCTCGGCGCCCAGTGCAGGACGTTTGAAGACGGCGCAGGTAGGTAGCCCAACGGGCACGCAGCGGAAGATCATGGATTTTCCATTAGCTGCAACCAGGATGAGCAAATCAGTACTTTGGGAGTACAAATACTTTATGAAACAGCGCATTTTGCTGGTCGATGACGAATTGGCAATTCTTCTCACTCTGAAAGCGGTCCTTGAAATCCACGGTTTCGATGTGGAGACGGCTGCCTCGGCGCGGGAAGCGAAGTCGAAATTAAAGGCAAACGAATACCACATGGTCATTACGGACATGCGGATGGAAAGTGATACAGCGGGCCTTGAAGTGGTGCAGGCTGCCAAGAAGGCGCCGTACCATCCGGCGGTCGCCATGCTGACGGCGTATCCAATTCCAGGCTCTGAATGGCAGGACCAGGGGATGGACCAGATGCTGGTAAAGCCTATGAATACCAGTGATTTGCTGCTTCAGCTGGAATCCCTGCTGGTGACTCATGAAGAGAAGAAGCAGAAGGCAGCCCAGACCCATGCGAAGGCTGAGAGCAGCAATCCTGGCAAGCCATCGCTGGTAGCCGCCGGGGAAGCCCGGAAGGCTCCGGCAGCGAAGAAAGCCGCTTCAGCCCGCAACAAGTAGCATTCGGCGCTATCAAGTCGCGCCTCTCCCTCGGAACGCAGGCATTTCCCGAACCGCAGGACACCACGTCTTGCGGGTCGCCCACTTAACACCGGACGTCAGGCCGAAACGGCAATTACAGGAACCCGGCGCTGCTGGAAGCACTGGCGGCAAAGGACTGGCCGGCCTTGCGTCGGTTTGAAAGGCACCGTGGTTTCGGTTCCACATGCCGAGCAATTGGTCCGCGTTTCGGCACGCACCGAGGAGCTGCCGGAAGCACGCTTGGTTTTACAGACTTTGCAGCGTTTGGGATCGTTTTTGAACTGCTTGTCGTGAAAGAAGAGTTGTTCCCCAGCGGTAAATACAAAATCGTTGCCGCAGTCACTGCAGTTCAGAATTTTGTCGACGAAATCCATGGCCTTCCACCAACTGACACAAGCCTGAGCCTGTGCAGCCCTTCCCATTTGGGTATGCAGATTAGGGTGGTACTTAACCTGTTCGAAGGAGTGGTTGCTGAGGGGGAGTGTGACAACGCACAGCTCTCGAAACGGGTCGGGGCCCAGCCGCAACAACAGATGCGGCTACTCACTGCTTATGCTTGAGTGGTCTGCGAGGGGGGTGGCAGCGCCAGGAGCATATAAATCCGGCACGCGAACTAAGGGTCCTTCGACGAAGCGGGAGGAGCCTGGTTACGCGTGCCAAACCAGGCTCTCTCCTGCTGCTGATACTGCGCTTGAAACAGATTAGTCCTGCTCTTTACGAGCCTTCTTGCGATTCCGCTTGCGCGCCAGTGCTTCTTTTACGCGTTTCCGCTCGCCGGGCTTCAGGTAGAAGGAATGACGTTTGACTTCCTTGATGATGTCTTCCTGTTGTACCTTCCGTTTAAACCGACGCAATGCATTTTCAAGCGGCTCGCCTTCTTGTATGCGAACCTCTGCCAATGTGTACTACACCTCCAGACTTCCCGAGAGGGGTCACTCTTAGATTACGGGAGGTTTGGCATGCTGCGTCAAGTAAAAAGGTTGCGAATGCACAATTAAGCGAAGATTTTCGAAGAAATTGGACTATTAACCCGGATAAAAACACTTACATAGTTACCCGGGTACACCATCGGGCATATGTTTTTCCTTAAACCGGGATACTTGTGAGGTTCCTTACAATTTCGTGATGCATGTAGCTCACGCAGCGCGTTGTGGTCACAGGGCCTTTCATTAGAATGCCCCTCTACACTTGAATAAGGAGTTGTTTCCGAGATGATCCGTACCTACCAGGGGCACGCGCCGGTGATCCCCGATTCCTGCTACATCGACGTGTCGGCCCAGGTGATTGGCGACGTCACGCTGGGTGAGCATTCGAGTGTGTGGATGAACGCTGTCCTGCGCGGAGATGTCCATTCGATTCGCATCGGCGCCGGTTCGAATGTGCAGGATTGCGCTGTCCTGCATGGCATGCGGTACAAATACCCGGTAATTGTAGGCAACTCCGTGACGATTGGCCACAATGCGACGGTACATGGCTGCGTAGTTGAAGATGCGTGCCTGATTGGTATTGGAGCGATGATCCTGAACAATGCGCGCATCGGCGAGGGATCGATCATTGCCGCGGGTGCACTTGTGCCGGAGGGCACGATTGTGCCGCCACGCACACTCTGGGCAGGTGTGCCGGCAAAGCAACGGCGCGAACTAGGCGACGAGGACCGTAAGTCGATCCTGATGTATGCAGGCAATTATCTTGATTACACGGCGACCTATTTAAAGGAACGGGATAACTGGAAGTAAGTCACTAACTGAATTTCAGAAAGGCTGGAGAACCCTATGCGCTTGTTGAAGCTCTCATTGGTTTTCATCCTTCTCCTCTGTCTGCTGATTTATGGAGTTGCTTTCCGCCCCTTGCGTGAGAAGCACCCTGTGGCCGTTCCTGCTCCGGGAATGCTGGCGGTTGCCGGCGCGCGTATCTATACCAGTCCGGATGCCCCTCCTATTGACGATGGGACCATCCTCATCCAGAACGGCAGGATTGTGGCCGTTGGGCAAGGGATACAGATACCCGCGGGAGACGCGCGTGTGCCCTGCCATAGCTGCGTCGTCACCGCCGGTTTCTGGAACGCCCACGTCCATTTCACCGAGCGCAAGTGGGCCTGGGCCGATTGGAAATCGCGTGCGGTACTGCAAGCGCAACTGCAGGACATGCTCACCAGTCGCGGCTTTACGACGGTCGTCGACACCGGATCAAACCTGCGGGGTACTGTGCCGCTGCGCCGGCGCATTGAGCATGGCGAACTGGCGGGCCCGAAGATTTACACGGCGGGCGCTGCCCAATATCCGCCGAATGGAATCCCCTATTACCTGAAGGATTCGCTGCCCCGCTGGCTGGTGTTTTTTATGCCGCAGCCCGCTAGTCCCGCGGCGGCGGAAAAGGCGGAGGAGAGAAATATCGCGGACGGCGCGGATATTGTGAAGCTTTTCACCGGCTCCTACGTGGCCCGGGGCACGGTGCTGCCGATGCCTGTCGCCAACGCCTTGGCAGCGGTGAAGGTTGCCCATCACAACGGCCAGCTGGCATTTGCGCATGAATCAAATGCGCAGGGTGTGCGGGTTGCGCTGGAAAGCGGTGTCGATGTGCTGGCGCACGCGGCGGACACCACCGAGGGTGTCGATGACGAGTTGTTGAAGAGCCTGGTGAGCAGGCACGTGGCGATGATTCCGACACTGAAAATGTTTGCCACGACGGTGACGACAAATCCTGCGTATCTCGATCCCATCTACGCGGAGGTCAAGCGCTTTCACGAACTGGGCGGCGCACTCATTTTCGGTACGGACGTCGGCTATATGGGCGATTACACGACCGATGGCGAATTCGAAGGCCTGATGCGGTGCGGGCTGTCGGGAGCCGACGTTTTGCGGATGCTGACGACCGTTCCGGCGGCTCGCTTTGGAGTCGCAGCGGAAACGGGGACCCTCGAAATCGGCAAGGCTGGGGACCTAACGATCCTCTCGGGCGACCCTCTCGCCGACCCGCACAATTTTGCCCGTGTGGAAGCGACGGTCCGGGGCGGACGGCTACTGTGGCAGACTGGAGGACGATGACTCGATGGCTGTTTGGCGTGACGATCTTTCTCGGCGCATTTCTGCTGTTTCTGCTGGAGCCCATCGCGGCGAAACAGCTGGTCCCGCAGTTTGGCGGCTCGGCCGCCGTGTGGCTCACCTGCCTCGTGTTTTTTCAGACATTTCTGCTTGCCGGGTACCTGTACGCGCACTGGATCGGGAAGCGGACAACGCAATACTCGGGAAGCGCGAAGGTGCCCTACCGGAATAGCGGTCTGCATGCCGGGCTACTGTTACTGGGGTTGCTTCCCATCTTTTTGTGGGCTTCGCTGGGCATCGTTCTGCCGCCGCTGACGTCGCATCCGGTGATCAGCATTTTCAGGGATCTTTCCCTGTCGATCGGTCTGCCGTTTCTGCTCCTTGCGTCGACGGGGCCGCTGCTGCAGCTGTGGTTTACGCGATTTGTTCCTGCCGCCATTCCCTATCGGCTCTTCGCGCTGTCAAACCTTGCTTCGTTGCTGGCGCTCGCTCTTTATCCCACACTCGTCGAGCCGTATTTCACACTGCATCATCAGCGGCTTGTGTGGTGCTCCGGCTTTGTGGTCTACGTTGGTTTGTCTCTAGTGCTGCTCAGAAAAACGGCCTCGCAGATAGCTGTCGCGAGCGCTTCAGACGATAAGACCGAAGCTGGGGGAGAGGGATTTCCCGGACTTCCTGCTGCGCGCTACACCCGCCTTCTCTGGCTCCTGCTGCCCATGGGCGCGGGCATGCAGTTGAGCGCGGTGACGAGCCATCTTACTGAGAACATTGCGGCGCTACCGCTGCTTTGGATACTGCCGCTCGCCGTTTACCTGCTCAGCCTGATTGTTGCATTCGAGTACCCAAAACTCGTGCGGGTCTCGGTTACGATCAGGATGATGGCCGTGCTGCTCGCCAGCCTTGGCTATATGCTGACCAAGCTCGACAGCGACCTGCCGATCAAGATCAGTATTCCGTTTTACCTGCTGGAATTATTCGTCGCCTGCCTTTTTCTGCATACTGCCGCCTATGATCTGCGCCCGCGAGAGGCAAGCGGGCTGACGCGCTTCTATCTGTACTTTGCCGCCGGAGGAGCGCTCGGTTCGTTCGCGATTGGCATCGCAGCGCCGCTCATGTTTTCTGCCAACTACGACCTTGCGATTTCGTTTCTCGTGACGGCGCTGCTGACGTTACTGGTGATCTGGAACTCCGGGTGGTCGCAGCGGCTGACCTGGTCAGTCGGCAGTGCGCTACTTCTATACCTGATCGTGCTACTGCACGGAGCCTTTCAGCATAACCGCCTGGTCGGCATACGGAACTTTTACGGAACCCTGCGCGTGGAGCAGAAAAACATGGGGCCGCTCGGCATCATGCGCAGTCTCACCAATGGCACCATCCGGCATGGCACACAGATTTTTACAGCTGAGATGAGTCGCACGCCGACGACTTACTACGCGCCCGACTCCGGTATCGGCGCGGCCATGCGGTACTGCTGTGGCAACCAGCCGCGACGTATCGGTGTCATTGGACTTGGCGTCGGCACGATCGCGGCGTATGGACGTGCGGGCGACACCATCCGTTTCTACGAGATCAATCCTGCGGTCCTGCCGATCGCTCAGCACCTGTTTACATATCTGCGCGATACCCCGGCCCACGTGAGCGTGGTTGAGGGAGATGCCCGTGCCTCGCTCGCGAAGGAGCCATCGCAACAGTTCGATGTGCTGGCTGTCGATGCATTCTCGGGCGACTCGATCCCACTGCACCTGTTGACCAGGGAAGCGACGGACCTCTATCGGCGGCATCTCGCGCCTGGCGGCATTATCGCGTTCCACGTATCGAATCAATACGTAGACCTGGAGCCGCAGATCAGCCTGCTTGCAAAGCAGGCTGGCATGCAGGCGCGCACTATTTTCAGCGCAACGGATGAGGATCGTGGCCAGTTCCGCGCGGTCTGGGTGCTGGTGACGAACAATACTGGTTTCCTCCAGGATCGGGGTGTTGTGCTTCGTCTAAACAAGACGGGCGAGCAGTCGAACGTACGCCTGTGGACCGATGACTTCTCGAGCCTGTTGCCCGTCCTTCACTGGTAGTTTCCAGCAAAAAAAATGAGCGAAGAGCTTCGTGGAAGAAGAAATAGTTGCCTTATTACATACAACTGTAGTAGAAAAACAATCAGGCGTAGGAGGAACGATGGGCGGTCAGAAGTTATCGAAGCTCGAGTTCCAGATCATGGACGCGCTATGGGCACACGGCGAGCTTTCCATTCGTGAGATACAGGAGGCATTTCCGGCGAAGCGCCGGCCGGCCTACACGACCGTCCAGACCACTGTTTACCGGTTGGAAACGAAGAAGGCTGTGCGTCGGACGGGCAAGGTCGGCAATTTTCATATATTCGCTGCGCTGCTTTCCAGGGATGCGGCGCAACGCACACTGATCGACGATCTGCTTGCAGTCTTCGGCGGCCGTTCGCAGCCATTGATCGCACACCTGGTGGAGTCAGGAAAACTGACCATGGCGGATGTGAAAGAAGCCGAGGCTATCGTGCAGAAACTGGCAAAGAAGGATAAGCCATGACGATGCTGCCGGTGCCGGCATTCGCGAAAGATGCACTGCCGCCGATGGTCAACCATCTCTGGCAGTCGACGCTTTACCTGCTGTGCGCGGGCATCGTTGCGGCCACCTTAAAAAAACAACAGGCGTGGATACGTTATGCTGTCTGGCTGAGCGCGGCGGCCAAGTTTCTCATCCCTTTCTCTGCGTTTCTCGGCCTGGGTAAATGGCTGGCGCATTTTTACGGGGCACCGCAGCACCAGGCCGCTTTCGTCACTGCCGCGCAATTCGTGGGGCGGCAATTTATACCTGCGGATAACGTGGGCACCCACCAGGTATCCGGTCTTTCATCGTGGCTTCCCGCGATTGTTTGCGTAGTGTGGATGATCGGCTCTGTCGTCGTCTTGTTCCATTACTGGCGCCGCTGGAGTCAGGTGCGTTTCGCGATGACGCAGGGCGTGCCCGTGCCCGAAGGCCGCGAGGTGGTTGCGTTGAGCATCGCACTACAGTCAGCGGCGGTACGTCGCCCGGTTCGCCTGCTCTTATGCCCAGGCACCCTGGAACCCGGGATCGTCGGCATTCACAGGCCATCGCTTCTGTGGCCGGACGGCATTTCCGGGCAGTTGGACGATGGACAACTCGAAGCGATCATGTTGCATGAAGCGTGGCACGTGCGGCGTTATGACAACCTTACCTCGCTGTTGCAAATGCTGGTCGAAGTTATCTTCTGGCTTCATCCGCTGGTGTGGTGGCTTGGCAACCGCCTCATCAGCGAACGCGAGCGTGCCTGCGATGAGGCCGTAGTCCAGTGCGGCAGCGATCCGCGGGTCTATGCCGAGAGCATTTTGAGAGCTTCGAAGTTTTGCCTCGAGTCGCCGCTGTCCTGCGTGTCCGGGGTTACCGGTTCTGATCTCAAGCAAAGGATGGTGCGCATTATGACGTACAAGGGGAAGCTCAACCTAAGCTTCGGCAGCAAAGTGTTTCTGTTAACGCTTGGATTTGCAGTGATCGCTGCGCCGGTGCTGGCCGGCGTGTTCAGCAACCGTCCTGTGCTGGCAGCAGCGGATGCGGTGGTCCAGTCAGGCATTGCGCCTCTGGAGACGTCGACGATCCGGCCGAGCCATGCGACCGAGACGACGAACCCTGGGTTGAAATTCCATAATGGCGATCTGACCTACTCCAATGTCACCGTCAGGCAGCTGATCTTGTATGCATACGATCTGAAGGACTATCAACTGAGGAATGCACCGGCCTGGACTGGCACAGAACGCTATGATGTCGCCGCTACCTGGCAGCCGTCAGAGAAAGCGGTCGCGTCCGATGTTGCTGCGCCACCGCCGCCTGTGCCGAACGCAGATTGCTCAGATCGGTGTCC
>CAZZZL010000015.1:0-76340 GCA_964658655.1 uncultured Acetobacteraceae bacterium
AAACAACACAAAACGACATCGAAATGACACGTTTTCGACCGCTTTTACGCATCAAACAGCCTCCTTTTCCACCCTTGTCATGTCGACCGAAGTGGAGAGATCTGCGTTGCTCTCATCCACAACATTCATGATAAGCGGCAAGCGAACAGACAAGCAGATCCCTCCACTTCGCTATGCCTCGGTCGGGATGACAATTGTGGTTGAAGCAACCGCACGCAACCAGTGAGCACGAACTACTTCTTCATCTTCAAATCAGCTGCATTGAAAGTCGTCACCTGCGCCGCCATCAATCCATCCTTCGTCTCGTACGCATCCGCGCCGCGATACGGCTCCACAAGGAACGGCGCAACCGCTTTCCATTGGATATTGATCGTATCGCCCACCACGAACTCGTGCTCGACCGTCACGTTCAACCCGCACGTTCCGCCCTGCGCCGGCGGCTTCACCACCTGCGCAAACATGCGGCCCAGTGCCTCGCGACCGCGCACCACCTGCCCGTTCGGCCCGAAGAACTCAACATTGTCCGGATACTGCTGCATCAACCGTTTCCAGTCACACGAACTGAACGCCGCCATATGCTCCTCGACCACCCTGGCCGCCGTCGCCTGCTTCACCCGCTGCGGCAACGCCTGCTGCGCCTGCATAATCGGAACGACCAGTGAAGCCACAGTGAAGGTCCAAGCCACACGAATGTTCGTAAGATTCATGCCCAGATTATTGCAGAAGGCATCGATAGCCCGGCGAGCAGCGGAATCCTTTATAGTGGGTCGGTCATTCCAAGCAGAGGAATTCCATGGCCCAATTTTCACGCAGAGGTTTCCTGCAGGTCGGCACCGGCGCCGCTCTCTCATCGCTCATCCAGTCGCGCCACTTCACCCTGGCCGCACAAACACCCAGCGCTGCCAGTAGTGACCCGGTCCGATTTGCCAGCATTGGCGTGGGCATCCAGGGCTCGTCACTGCTGCGCGCCGCCGTGACTCTGCCTGGAGGCAAGTGCGTCGCCGCTGCCGATCTCTACGACGGCCGCCACACTTTGGCGAAAGAGATCGCCGGCCCGGACATCCGTACGACGCGCCGCTACCACGAGATCCTCGAGGACAAAAACATTGAAGCCGTGATCGTTGCTGTGCCCGATTTCTGGCATAAGCAGATCACCGTCGACGCGCTCGCCGCCGGCAAGGATGTGTATTGCGAGAAGCCGATGTCGCACTCGATCGCCGAGGGCGAAGCGATGGTCAAGGCCGTGCAAACGAGCCCTGGACACAACTTCGTACAGGTCGGCTCACAGCGCGTGTCGTCGGATGTCTTCATCAAGGGCAAGGAATTATTCGACCAGGGCGCGATCGGCGACCTGCTCCAGGTAGAACTACAGCTGGGCCGCAACAGCCCCGGCGGTGCATGGGAGTATCCCTTCCTGCCCGACCTCTCCACCTCGACCCTCGACTGGGACACTTGGCAGAGCCTTGCGCCCATCAAGAAGCCGCTCGACCCCGTCTCCTTTCATCGTTGGAGAGCCTTCCGCGAGTACGGCACCGGCATGGCCGGCGACTTGATGGTCCACCTGCTCAGCGGCATGCAGTTCATCACCGGCATCAACGCGATACCGGATCAGGCGTTCAGCTTCGGCGGCATCGAGCGCTGGAAAGATGGCCGCAACATGCCCGACGTGATGACCACGCTGTTCCAGTATGGCAAGGTTCCGGTAGTCGTTCGCCTGACCCTGGGCACCGGCACGCCGGAGATTACCCGCATAATGGGCAGCCACGGGATGGTAGAGGTGACCGATAACTCGACCATCCTGACACCGCAGCTGGGGGTAGACGACTCACCCGACTACGGCCTCAACGGCTTCCCGGCTGCGCTGCATGCCGAAGTCGAAAAGCAGTGGCACGCCGAGCATGATCCGTTCCTCGCGCAGCATCCCCTCGAGGAAAAGACGGTCTGGCATGGCATCAGCTGGGATGATCTGCACCCGCATCTCACCAACTTCTTCCACTCCGTCCGTACGCGCCAGCCGGTAGTGGAGGACGTCGTCTTCGGACACCACGCCGCGGCTGCGTGTCACATGGCGAATATGTCTCACTTTGAAAACAAGGTGATCAAGAGGAATGCCTGAGAAGACCTTTGCGCCTATTTTGTTCTCTGACCCCAGGACGGGTTCCAACCGAGGATAAGCAGCAGAGAATGATTGCCTTGCATCAGGTCATGATTGCCGACCTGGTAAGCAGCGAAGGCAGTTATTTCGCTGCCCAATTTATAGGACACACCTGGCGTTACGTATCCCGTTGAATTGTTGCCGCTGTACCAGTCGGCGGCTACGCCAACCCTGGGGCTGATGGTCTGCTCTACGGAGGCGACGATCCCCCCGCGATTGGCAGGATCGATGACGCCTGAAGAAAAATCATAGGCGCCGAGCCCTAAGCGCGTATTGGTATGAATGACCTTTGCTCCTTCTATGTAGAAGGAATCTCCCAGTGCGTAAGAACACTTGTGGACGGGTAGATAAACGTCATTGCCGGCGAAGAAGGAAAGGTCGCGAGTCTTATTTTCGTAAAATTTCCACTTCGCTGTCGAAACAAACGCGACGCTTCCGGACTGAGGCGTATTGAATGACGACACGTTGAACCCCGCTTCGATGTTGTGGCCGATGCCGCGCACCATGCGTGGAGTCAAAGCTGCTGAGGAAGCGGTGTTAGCAAGCACTGAGTCCCACTCAAAGTAACTTTTGCCGGGATCAAGGACATCGGCACTAGGCACATTGAAAACAGTTTGCTGTGCATGCGCCGGACAGAGAGCAGACCCTAGAAGAATCGAGAGGCAAAAGCACAGCGAAAGGGATTTGGAAGCGCCACTGACCTTCATGATTCTATCCACACGAAGAGATTTCGAGACACGGCATTTGCGGCGTCCCTGCGAAGACAAGAATCGCTACAGATTCTCGATCTACTACTTCTTCGGATACTTTTTAAAAATCTCTAAGGCTTCGACGGATTATTGGAGTGCCAGACATTACCATCGCGTGAACCGGGGCAATTTTAGGGGTGAACAGGAAGGACAGGTCCTAGTTGGGAAACTGGACCTATTATCGGGACAGTACAGCAACTGCGAAACGGTTTACGGATGGTACAAAGCACATGACAACAAAAGCCCGGACAGAAGTCCGGGCCTTTGTTTTGCTGTTGTATTTCCAGACGCCTAGGGAGCGAGTTCGTTGATCAGTCCAGCCTTCGGACTTCCCCATCCGGTGACGAGATCGTATCCCTTCACAGCCGAGTAGCTGCCTGACTTGCCGCTGGTGATGTCGTGAAATCCGGTGCTGTACTTCGACGTGACGTTGTCCGCGTAGATGGTCGGATTGATGAAGCCGATGGTCGCTTTACCCTGCGACACCAGTTGTTGATTGACGAGCGCGATAAAGCCAGCCCACATGGGCGCCGCGAAACTGGTGCCCCCGTACTCGTTGGCGAGACAGGCAGTCTGGTCGGCGCAGGTGTAAAACGTGAAGTTAGCGTTGGCCGATACATCGGGGCCATTGCGATAGGTCTTTGAGCCTTTGTTGGTAGTCGTGATGACACCCGAGAGCTGCTGCCATGCCGGTATCTTGATCTTGTCCGGCGAGATGCCGCCGCCACTATCGACCCACGCTGTTTCAGACTTCCATGGACCCGCGGCGCTGGATGTGACCAGGTCAGTACCGCCCACGGAAACGACATAGGCGTCATCCGCCGGCCACGCCTCGTTGCTGGCCGACCAGGTGGAGGTGTCACCTGAAGCCGCAAAGAAATTCTGACCCTGGGCTGCCATCTTTTTGAAGTAAGGATCGAGCGTGGTGGGATCGGCCGGGGTCCAGCCCCATGAGCAGCCGATGGTCGTCGGCAGCGGACTGTGGGTGGTCATGGCACTGATGATTGCGGTATCGAGCGAGCCGATGTAATTCACCAGGCTCTTGAGCCCGGGCGCCATACCGATCGCCTGCGTCATGTCGAGAGTCTGCTCGGTGTCATCGCAGCCCTGTGCATTGGTGCAGCTGGTGCTGGTGCCATCCGTCGACAGCAGGGTGATCGGCACATGATTGGTCTGCTTTACGTTCTTGAAGTAAGTTGTCAAGTCGGCAAGATCAGTCCCTTCATACTCGAACAGGCCGAGATTCTGGCCGGCACCGGTCAATGCTGTTCCACCGTAGTAGGCTGCGCGCATATCGCTGCCCAGGAAGGATGCCGACGGCCCGGATCCCGTGGTCGCGTGCTTCACAACGTCTTCCGCGTCAATGCCATGGGTGGCCGCGTAGTCACTCTTCTTCACGAACAGGGGATGCGGAATCGAGTAATTGTCCAGGCCGGAGACGTGCCACAGATTGAAGGGCAGGTTGGTGGTGGGCTCGCGGTCCGGACTGAAGAATGTACGGTTTTCGTTCGGGTGCTGAAAGATCACCATATTTACATGGAAGGCAGCTTCGACGGCGGAAACCGGTCCCTTCACCTGCACTTCCATACCATCGCGCGTACCACCTGTGACAGTAAAGCCGTTGCTCTTCGCAAAGTCGACGACAGCGTCATAGTCCTCTTGCGTCGGACCGAATTTTGCAGTGAATTGCGAGACGGTCAGGAACTGATGATAAGCGGGGCTTTTTGGATCGTAGATCTGGCTTAAAAGGGTTTTGAGTCCGGCCGGATTTCGAAGCGGAAGCACGATATCGAGTTTCATCACCTGGTTCGAGGCGAGTCGACCGGAAGCCTGCACGGCATCGGTCTCGACGAGATCTCTGACGTGGTGGGTCATCACTGACTGGGCCTGAACAGATGCGGCGGCGCATGCAAGCGCCATGGTGGAAAGCAGGATAGAAGCTTGTCTACAGATCACGTGGTCTCCTGAAACTGGAATTGACTGCACCGATCAATCAACGACTGCTCAACTACAACTGCGGTAACTAGGAGAGTGTTACTACAGTCATTTCAAGGAGTCAATGGATTCCTTTGCCGGTTCGGACTGTCGTCGCTATTGAACCGGGTGGATAGCCGGGAATGAAGTGCGGTGCTGGTTGAAAGCTACTCTACGAAGACGCGGTGGACCCGCGCGCTGATGTCGCAGAGGACTTCCCACGGAATTGTGCCTGTGAGTGTTGCGATTTGCGCAGCCGAGATTGTAAGGTCACCCTGGGTACCGATGAGGACGACCTCATCGCCGATAGCCGCCTCGTCAATAGCAGAGACATCGACCATGGTCTGATCCATGGTCACTCGGCCGACAATCGGCGCACGCTGGCCTCGTATGAGCACGGAACCCTTGTTCGACAGAAGGCGGTTGTAGCCATCGGCGTAACCGACGGCGATCGTGGCGATCGTGCTCGAACGCATTGCATGATAGGTGGCGTTGTAACTTACGGCATCACCGGCCTGCAGGCGACGCAGGCCGGTGATGCGCGTCTTCCAGCAAAGAACTGGCAGCAGGTCTTGATTCTGGGGCCCGTATCCATAGAGCGCCAGGCCAGGCCGTATAAGTAACTGCGTCGAATACGTATGCGCAAGCTCCATGAGGCCTTCGGCATGTGAGCCATCAAAAAGAGTAAATGAATTGCCAGCATGGAGGAGTGGCGGCCGGATGCCCAGTGCGTAAAGACGCTTGATGGCATTGGTAAAGTACTGCTGCTGCTGGCCGGTTTGCGGCGACGAGGGGTCGTCGGCGGAGGCAAAGTGCGTCATCAGTGCCTCGATGCCAACCCAGTTCTGCTGGCCCAGAAAGTCTGCCACCGCGTCAAGTTGTTGCCCGTCATCCCAGCGCAATCCATGGCGGGCCATGCCGGTATCGATTTCAAGATGAAAGGGAAAATGTGGAGCGGCGCCTTCACGACTCGCTGCCTCTGCGAGCCACATCAGCTGGTGCATGGCGAAGATGACAGGCGTCAGTTCATGACGCACGGCGCGGCGGGCATCCTCGGTGCCGAACAGACCGCCAAGAATGAGGATGCGGGGTGCGGCGAGACCGGCGTGGCGAAGGGCAGCAGAGATCTGCACGCCCTCGTCGACCGAGGTGACGGCGAGCCACCGGGCGCCTGTTGCGGCAAGCACGCGCGCACAACCGTCAGCACCATGGCCGTAGCCGTTGGCCTTGATGACGCTGATGATCTCCGCCTGGAAAGCACTGGCCTGCGCAACCAGCAGATGGTAATTGTGGCGCAGGGCGGAACCAGAAATCTCCGCCCAGTCAGGACGCGTGGGGCCAGGTTGTGCGTTCAACGAAACGAGTTGGAGATTTTCCCTCGACACTAATATGGGACCGCTGAACCGTTGTCGCCTTCAAAGGCATGCGCCAGGTTTTCAAAGCGCGTAAACTCCGAGAGATAAGCAAGATGCACGGAACCGGTTGGTCCGTTGCGCTGCTTGGCAATGATGATTTCAGCTTTGCCCTTGGACTCGGGATCCTCTTCGCCGTTTTCATCCTTCTTGTAGTAGCTTTCGCGATGGATGAAGGCGACGACGTCAGCGTCCTGCTCAATCGAACCGGATTCGCGGAGATCGGAAAGCATTGGCTTCTTGTCGCCGCCGCGCTGCTCGGGAGCACGCGAGAGCTGGGACAGCGCAATGACGGGCACGCGCATTTCTTTCGCGAGTGCTTTGAGGCCGCGCGAGACTGCGGCGACTTCCTGCGTACGATTTTCCTGACGCTGTTTGCCGCCGGGTGTCGAGCCTGACATGAGCTGCAGGTAGTCGACGACGATCAGGTCAAGGGCGCCCATCTTCTGTTTCAGACGCCGCACCTTCGCGCGCATCTCGGCGAGCGTGATGCCGGGTGTGTCGTCGATATGAATCTTCGATTCAGTCAGGCGGCCCGCGGCTTCCATCAACTTGTCCTGGTCATCGCGGCTGACGAAGCCGGTCTGGATCTTACGCATGTTCACGAATGCTTCGGACGCGAGCATACGGCACAGAAGCGATTCTTTTGACATTTCCAGCGAGAAAATTCCGACGACCTTGTCGCTCTTGATCGCAGCATTCTGAGCGATGTTGATGGCCCACGCGGTCTTGCCCATGGAAGGCCGCGCGGCAATGATGATGAGCTCCGATTGCTGCAGGCCGCTTGTCATTTCGTCAAAATCTTTATAGTGCGTCGCAAGCCCGGTGACTTCGCGCTTATGGCGCCAGATTGCGTCGATGGTCCCGAAGGATTCGCGGACGATCTGCGGGATATCTTCGAAGCCACGCGTGATGCCGCGTTCAGACAGTTCAAGTAGCGCTGTCTCGGTGCGGTTGATCACAGAGATAGCTTCGTCGGATTGATCGGATGCGTCCGCAACGCCCGTCGAAAGTATGCCGATCATCTGCCGCAGCTGCGATTTATCGCGAACGATGCGGACGTATTCTTCGATCGAGATACGGCGCGGAAGACCTTCTGTCAAAGAGGCCAGATAGGCGACACCGCCGACAGCTTCAATCTCTTTGCGCTTGGAAAGTTCTTCTGCGAGGGTGACGATGTCGACGGCGGTACCGGCATCGATCATGTCGGCCATGCGGCCGAAGATGCGGCGGTGCGAATCGAGTGCGAAGTCGTCGGCACGGAGCTGCTTCTCTGCAGCTTCGTTGTAGTGCGCGTTGTCGAGCAAGACGGCGCCGAGGATAGAGCGCTCGGCGTCAATGGAAGCCGGAAGGCCGCGTTCGAAAGTGATGTCGTGAGTTGTGGCCATAGCGCTCTGTCGATTGTAGGCGACCCCATCGGGCTTCGCTATGCCCTTCCTGATACGCACCACTGGGAAAGCAGTACGCTTGTGGAAGGTTAGGAAATCGACGCAAACAGAATGAGCACAGCTGCCTACTTAAGCTCCGGGTACCCTGCACAGCGGGTGACGGCGTTGTAATTCTGACTCTTCCAGCGCATGGCGGCCAGGATTCTCGTATGGCCGCTGGGATGGTCGAAGAAAATGAACTCCTCGATCGGGGTCGGTTCAAGCTTGCGGTACTGCCCAAGTTTGAGCATGGCCTGGGCGAAGCCATCGGGCTGGCGGCTGGTGTTCAGGCCGTACATGTCGGCTTCATATTCCTGCGTGCGCGTGAGCGTCTTGTCGATGGGTGTGGCCAGCAGCCCGCTCACGGTGATGATGAGAATAGCGGCGGGCAGCAATGCGATGTCATCGATGCCGAGGGTTCCCCAGCGCGCCCCATGGCGGCGCTGCATGCTGGCCAACCATGCGCGGAGAATGGCAAAAAATAGAAACACTTCGATTACCAGCGCCAGCATGAATTTTGCGATGTGGTTGAGGACGTAGTGTCCCATTTCATGACCGGTAACGGCTTCGATTTCAGGCAGACTGGACGTGCGCAGGAGATTGTCATTCAATGTAATGCGGGTGGTACCGAAGAGTCCGCTGACGTTGGCGCTGACCTGAGTGGTCTGGCGGGAGGCGTCTACTTCAAAAAGCTTGTTGACCTCGATGCCGTTCGCGTGAGCCATGCGCAGGATCGGGCCGGTCACATCGGCATCCTGAATGGTGGTGTACGTATTGAACAGCGGCGCGAGGTAGACTGGCGCAATCATGACACCAAGGATCATAAACAGGATGGTGAAAGCCGTTCCCCATAGATGCCAGGTCTTCGGCAACCTGCGGATGACTGCGTAGAGCATCGCGACCATCAGGCCGCCGAGCACCAGGTTGATGGCAAGGCCGATGAACTGGTCATGCAGCCAGCCGCCCATGGCCTGGTGCGACATATTGTAGATGTGCTCGCGGTAGTAGGCCTCGTACCAGACCCATGGCGCGCTGAGGATAGCAGAGGCGAGACTGAATTCGATGTAGTAGATCCAGGTATGGATCCAGCGCAGCTTCGTAACCTTTTCAGCAAAGTTACGCATGCGTACGGATGCCCTGCTGAACAGCAGCAGCAGGCTGATCGCGATGGAATAGATGGCGTCCCACAGGATGAGCCAGTAGCCGCCTTCGAAATATTTATTGGAGGCAGAGCGCTTGTCTGCAGGCACTATATCGAGGTAAGCGCGGGTGGCTATGTCTGGATCCAGGTGGCCGGCGCTGTCGAACTGGGCACCTGCGGGAATAACTCCCAGGGCAGGTCGGGTGAATGCTGGTGCAGCGGGCGCGGCCAGGGCTGCAGTTCCGGAAAGTGTAGCGGCAAGGAAAATGACAGCGAGAAATCCGAAGCGACGCATAGGCCTGCTTTCCTGTGGATAATGATGTGGAGGCAAAGGTAGCAAGGGATTTTCCGTATGAGAAGGAAAAACGGCGCGTGCCTGTGGGAGCGCCTCGCTTCCACGGAGGAGCGTCGTTCCTGTAGCCTAGAAGCTGTGATGAATTTCTCTTCAAGGATCGCGGCGCCGTGTGTCGCGTTTTTGCTGGCGGCAATCCCTGCTCTAGGACAGTCGGCAGATGCTTTGCGGATGAATGCGCAAGTACGCGAGATGCAGGGCGTGGAAGATGCGTGGGACACTGCGATCAACAAGCACGATCAGTTTGGGCTGGAGAATGTGCTGGCCCCGCAGCTTGTCGATATTGCTGCTACCGGTGATGTGACGACGCGCAACCAGGACCTGGCGAAGCTTTATACCAAGGGAGCGCTACCGCTTTCAGTCGCGCAGAAAGTGATTACGGTGCGGACCCTGAATGACGGTTATGTGCTGGTGAACGGGACCTATTCCATGCGCTGGCCCGACGGGAACAGTGCTGACACCATCGACGAAAAAGGTGTGTTCACGCAGATTTTTCAGGCAGTCAACGGCCGCTGGATGTGCGTTAGCTCGCAGCGTACGGTCGTTGCGGACCAGATGCCACAGACGAAAGTAAAGGCCGCCGCGCCCCGAGCGAAGAGCAGTGCAGCAGAGCCTTTCCATGTGCCGCTGTTCTATAAAGGCGCGCAGCCGGCACAGCCGCCTGCATCGCCGAACCAGCCGCAGCCGCAGAATTAGTCTCAGCTTTTATGCTTGAAGAGCTTCGGCCTGCTGACGTCGCTTCGCCTGGATTTCGATGAACACATTCACCAGGCTGAGCGCAGCCGGCGTTACGCCTGGAATGCGGCTGGCCTGACCGATGGTCTGGGGACGGATGCGGATGAGTTTTTCCTGCATCTCGCGTGAGAGGCCGCTCACGCTGGCGTAGTCGAACCACACGGGAATCAATCGTTCTTCGGCATGCTTCAACTTTTCGATCGAACGTCGCTGCTGGTCGAGATAGCCCGCAAATTTTATTTCTGTCTCAACTGACTTCAGCTCGTTGCGGGTCTTCGATGTCAAAGCCGTTTGCTGGGTAAACGCGATGAGTGAGCCAGCGCTTTCGGTAGCGCGGGTGACCACTTGCGCTACCTCGTGCTGCAGCAGTGGGAAGAGCGCTTCGATCGTAATCTCGGGACGCTTGAGCAAATGTGCGTAGGTCTGACCGGTGACATTGCCGAGCCTGACTGCTATTTCCGGGAGCAGTTGATTCAGTACAGCGATGTCTACTTTCCGCGTGGAAAGCAGCTTCTCAAGGGAGACAGCGCGTGCCTGCTTAGCCTCGTAGTCGCGCCATGCCTGGTCGTCGATCAGCCCGAGCCTGTGGCCATACGGGGTCAGTCGACGATCGGCGTTGTCGATGCGCAGGTGCAGGCGAAACTCTGCGCGCGAGGTGAACATGCGGTAGGGCTCGTTGGTGCCTTTACTGATGAGATCGTCAACCAGGATGCCGGTGTAGGCTTCTGTGCGATCGAGAGTGAACGGCGCCTGCTGTTTGACAAAAAGCGCAGCATTGATGCCGGCCATCAGGCCCTGGCACGCGGCCTCTTCATAGCCCGAGGTACCGTTGATCTGGCCAGCCAGATACAGCCCTTCGAAGAGCTTGACGTTCAGGGAACGATCGAGCTCAGTCGGGTCAATTGCGTCATATTCGATGGCATAGCCGGGTCGCAGCATCTCGGCATTTTCAAGGCCGGGAATGGAGTGGACAACCTGTGCCTGGATCTCCATCGGCAGCGAAGTCGACATGCCATTGACATAAACTTCGTGCGTGTCGAGGCCTTCCGGTTCGAGGAAGAACTGGTGCTGCTCCTTGTCCGGAAACTTGACGACCTTATCTTCAATTGAAGGACAGTAACGGGGTCCCGTCGCTGTGATTTGACCGGAGTACATCGGCGAACGATGCACATTTTCGCGGATAATCCGCAGCGTCTCTGGCGTCGTATACGCAATGTGGCAGGAAACCTGGCGCATCGGTAGATTCGTAGTACGGAAGCTGAATGGCGTAGGGTCGACGTCGCCGGGCTGTTCTTCGAAGCGAGACCAGTCAATCGAGCGGCCATCGAGACGCGGCGGTGTGCCGGTCTTGAGGCGGCAGCCGCGCAGACCCAGGCGCTTGAGGGATTCTCCCAGGAGAATGCTCGGTGGCTCACCACTACGGCCGGCAGAATAGCGTTCTTCCCCGCAGTGGATCAGCCCATTCAGAAACGTGCCGGTGGTGATGACCGTTGCCTTCGCATGAATGGTGCGGCCATCGCGCAACTTGATGCCACGGATGACTGCTCGGCCGTCATCGGTAGCAGGATCGACGACGAGGTCAATGACTTCTGCCTGCTTGATAAAGAGGTTCGGCTGCGACTCCAGGACCTGCCGCATCTTGACTCGGTATTGCTGCTTGTCGCACTGCGCGCGCGGTGACCAGACGGCAGGACCACGCGAGGTGTTCAGCAGACGGAACTGGATGCCGACTGCGTCCGCGACCTCACCCATGATGCCCCCCAGCGCATCGACTTCGCGTACCAGGTGACCCTTCGCGATGCCACCGATTGCCGGGTTGCAGGACATCTGCGCAATAAGGTCGAGGTTGAAGGTGAAGAGTGCTGTGCGTAGTCCCATGCGCGCGGAAGCGACTGCGGCTTCACAGCCGGCATGGCCGGCGCCAACGATCAGTACATCGTATTGTTCGGTATAGGCCACTGACTCTATTTTAGCAACCGTGCTCCGCGCGTCGCGCGAGTGATGCCCGGGCTGTCTTCCAGGGGATGACAAGAGGACGCAGATTCCTTCGCTTCGGTCGAGATGACAATTTCTTCTTGCTGGTTTTGAGGCGAATTGCCCGCTAGAAGACCAGCCGCATGCCGACCTGGATCTGTCGTTCGCGGAAGAGCGTTGTACTATTGGCATTTTGCACTGTTCCGAAGAGCGGCTGCGTGCCGCTGGTGTTGTAGGTGAGCGTTGGATTCGAACCCGCCGTTGTGCCGTTGCTGATGTAGTAGCCGGTGGTGTCAATGCCGGTCACGTTCTGATGGTTCAGCACGTTGAATACCTCGCCAATCAGCTCGATACGCGTCTTCTCGGAGATAGGCGTTTCTTTCGTCAGGCGCATATCGGTATTGATAGTGCCGGGATACCGGTAGCTATTGCGACCCATGCCGGGGATTCGGTTATCTCCGCCCGAGCCATTGATGCTGTAACCGAGACCGGTCAGGTTCTGTAGACGGTTTACGTCATCCAGGTAGCGAAGGTTGGGAATCGATCCGCCGGTCCGCATACTGAATGGCAGGCCGGTCTGCATCGAAGCAGTCGGCGCGGCGGAATAGCCATTGAGAAGCGTTCCCGCCAGGCCATGAATTTTCCACGGTGTACGCGCCATCACAAAGCCCGTAATACGCTGGCGGACGTCGTAATTCGACGGGCCGTACTCCGCGGCAAAGTTGGTGGGATCGAGAACGTCGTCCGCATCGGCAAAGGTCGTCTCGTTCTGATTGAAATCCGATGCGTGCGCGTAGGTGTAGTGAGCCTGGAGACGGAGCGCATGGCCCAGCCGCTGTTTCAGGGTCACAACCATCGCTTCGTAAGTGGAGTTGGTTTCGCTGAAAATTTTGGTGATCTGCTGGTAGTTGGGGTTGAGGCGACTCGCAAAGAAGTTAGTGGAGTAGCTAGTCGATAGCGGGCCCGAGCGGGAAGTATCTTTCACGTTATAGGTGACCGAGCCGATCGACGTCAGATCGATATTGGTGTCAACGAAGTTGGGAAGTTCGCGCCCCAGGCTGGCCAGGGCGCTGATGCTGATCTCACTGCCTGGGCCTAAACGCTGAGCAATCGACACTTCGGCTTCATGCACTTGCGGGTTTTGGAAGTGCGGATCGAAGAAAACTGCGTTCGACTTGATGGAATGCGAGATCGATGAAGAAAAAATGTAGGGAAAGGTCGGTGCACCAGGATCTGTCGGCTTGATGCGATAGGTCAACTGACCATTCGAAGAGCCGGTATCGACGAGTGCGGACGAGATCGTCGAGTTGATAATGCGGCCGTAGTAGATGCCGTACCCAGCTCGCAGAACAGTGCTGCCGCCACCGAAGACATCCCAGGCCAGACCGAGCCGTGGCCCAAAGTTATTGCGGTCATGCGGCAGCACTGCTGTTTGCGGAATATCCGCATTGACGAGGTTTGGATTGGACGGGGGCAGCTGCTCGTATTCGTACCGGACACCCATGGTTACAGTAAGGGAGTGGAAGAGACGCACGTCGTCGGCTACAAAAGCTGCGTAATCATTAGTGCTCAGGTTGAAGACAGTCGGACCGAGGGCCTGCTGAAAATATGAGTAGCAGGGCAGGTTACCGTAGCTGTCACTCGAGACACCGCAGTGGCCCGGGTTCAAAAGATCAGAGACAAAGCCGGGCATGCTGTCATACACATAATGACCGCCGCCACCGTAGAGGTTCTGCGTCAGGTCATTTACGTGGTTAAAGTCGCCGCCGGCTTTCAAAACATGATTACCCGTCACCCAGGTAAAGACATCGTTGATCTGCGTGCGGTGCTCGTCAGGAAAAGAGACGCGATCAAGGGCCGCTGGCTTACCGATACGCAAGCCGTAACTCGCACTCAGAAGGGAGACTTGCGGCGCACTGTGTGCTCCGCTGTCCGTGAGCGAGGATTGTTCAAAGGTCGATGGAGGCGTGCTGAGCTGCGCCTCGAAGTCGCGGCCGTACTGGAGGAGAAGATCGTTCATGCGCGTGGACGAAAGGAATGTGTTCCACCGTGCGATACCCCAGTCGTCATTGACGATGCTGTTGCCGAAGCTGGCGACACCGTACTGCGTAGAAGTCTGTGTCTGCACGCCATTTGGCGAGTTCCATCGCATGTGGTTGAACTGGAGCGCAATGTGATTGCGGTCGTTCGGCTGGTAATCAAGCTTGGGAAACAGTATCAGTTGCGTAGCACTGCGGGGAACAATACCGGTTTCTCCTGCGAGGTCAGCCAGCACGTTGTTGTATTGCTGCAGAGCCATGCTGTTGAGCGGAAGACCGAGCCGTTCGCGAAGGCCCGTCAGCTCATTGCTCGTTGGCTCGGCGTAGAACTTCGCAGAGTTGCCGGGCTGCGAGATCGCAGGGAAGTTGCGCCGGTATTGATCGTAGGCAAAGAACCAGAACAGGTGATTCTTCTGGATCGGGCCGCCTGCGCTGCTTCCCCATTGCTTGCGCCAGTCGCGCGGGGTAAATGGCGTGGAAATGAAGGTGCCGGACTGCGGCTCGGCGGTGACCTGCGTGTAGGGATTCTGCGCTGCCCATTCGCTGTCGCGATCATAGAAAAAACTGCTGCCATGAAAGCTGTTGGCACCGCTGTGGGTCACTGTGTTGACGACACCTCCTGCTGCGCGGCCGTATTCCGCAGAGTAGTTCGAGGCGTTCACCTGGAACTCACGCACGGACGACTCACTGGTTGAGTAGGCAATGGTGGAGCGGCCGCGTTCTTCCGAGAAGAAGGCCTGATTGTTGTCTGCGCCGTCCATGGTGTTGTTGTTCAGCAGCGCGCTGATGCCACGGAAACTGAGCATGCCGTAACCCTGCTGATCCGATGTGACGGTCGGCGTGAGGAGAGCGAAGTCTGACCAGCGCCGGCCATTGCTGGGCAGGCCGTGGATGGCTTCTTCATCCAGGTTCGTGGCGATGGCGGCGGATGTCGTGTCGAGACCGGGAGCCTTCTCCCTCACCAGCACTGTCTCCTGTTTGGAGCCGATGGTCAGGCTGGGTGAAAGGGCGGTGACCCTGCCAATCTCGACGACGACGGACTTTGCGACAAAGGTCTCGTAGGAGGCGAGATGGATCTCAAGCTGGTAGGTACCTGGCGGGAGGCCGGCAAAGTGAAAGTCGCCGGACCCGTCGGCTGTCGTGTTGTAGGTGGTGTTGCTCAACTGGCTGGTCGCTTCAACAAGCGCATGTGCCACGGCAGCACCGGATGGATCAGTGATGGTACCGGCGATAGTACCTTCTGTCGTCGATTGGCACAGGACGACGGGGCTGCTGATCATCGCCATGGCGAGGAAGACGAGGCCCCACGCAAAGCGCTCGAAAAAGCGGACAAGCCGCAGGTGATAGCCAAAAACAAGACGTGCAATTACCAGAGGCATAACAGGTGCTCCTCGGAAAAAAGGACTGCAGTCGCCGGTCTCGATCGCCGGCTGTTGTGTTTACGCTGCGTGTCCCATGGAACCTTTTAAGACTGGCCCTATGGATATAGACAGCAATCTGCGCGAGCCAAAGGCGCGTGCATGTGCCACAAAGGTGTCGCGAAATATCGGACGAAACATACCGCAATACTTGGAAAGGTGAACTAAGCATACGCAATCCGCTAGACTAGACAAGATAAATGTTCATAGACGAAGCAAAAATCCGTATCAAAGCGGGAGACGGCGGCAATGGCTGCATGGCGTTTCGCCGCGAAAAGTTTGTTCCGCGCGGCGGCCCATCGGGTGGCGACGGCGGCAACGGCGGTGACATCATCATGGAGTCAAGCCAGCGCCATAACACGCTGATTCACTTCCGCTTCAACCCCGAACACAAGGCGGATCGCGGACGCCATGGCGAAGGTTCAAACTGCACCGGCAAAGAAGGAGAAGACCTGGTGCTGCAGGTGCCCGTCGGGACGTCAGTGTTTGACGACGAGACCGGCGAGCTGGTGCATGACTTCGAGCGGCCGGACGAGCGGGTCATCATTGCCCGTGGCGGACGGGGTGGCCGCGGCAACCAGCATTTCGCCACGCCGACGCACCAGGCGCCGCGCGAGCATGAGCTTGGCCGGCCGGGCGAAGAGCGTGTCTACAGACTGGAACTGAAGCTGCTGGCGGACGTCGGACTTGTCGGTTATCCCAATGTGGGAAAGTCGACGCTGATTTCGGTGATTTCAGCTGCAAAACCGAAGATTGCCGATTACCCTTTTACTACGCTGGCGCCCAATCTTGGCGTGGTGTCAATCGGCGAAGCACCGCATGAAGAGAGTTATGTAGTCGCCGACATTCCCGGATTGATTGAGGGCGCGCATCTCGGGGCCGGACTAGGAGTGCAGTTTCTGCGACATATCGAGCGCACGCGGGTGCTGGTGCATCTGGTGGATGTTTCGGATGGCAGCGGACGGGATAATCCAGTCGAGGATTTCAAGGTGATTTCGGCTGAGCTGGAGAGCTTCGGTCACGGGCTGGATGAGAAGCCGGTGGTTATCGCGGCGACGAAAGCGGACGTGGCGAATCCGGACAAGTTGAAGAAGCTGCAGGCCATGGCCAAGCGGAAGAAGATGCCGCTCTATTTGATCTCGGCTGTGACTGGCGAGGGTATCGAAAAGCTGAAGTATGCGATTGGCGAGAGGGTTAAGGCGCTGCGGGAAGAAGAGCACGCGGCGGCTCTCTAACGACCGGTCGGGTAGATGCAGATCCCTCCACTGCGCTTGGCTCCGGTCAGGATGACAAGATCTTTCAACGCTGCCCTTCGCTCGGGATGACAAGCAGGAATGGACCGATGCCCGACTACGCGGTGGCGAACTGCCTGGCCGGGCTGATCACTTCTTTGGCTTCCTTTGCCATGGGCAGTTGCGCCAATTCCCATGCGGAACGGTCTTTCAGCAGCCGTGATACGAGTGCCGTGTGCATGGCGTGACCGGCGCGCTCCGCGACGACACGGCCCCAGATGCGGTGGCCGGCCAAGGCCAGGTCGCCAATCAGATCGAGCACCTTGTGACGCACAAACTCATCTTCATACCTTAGCGGGCCGTTCTGGACACGTTCACGGGTCAGTATGATCGCGTTTGACTCCGAAGCACCGCGAATGAGGCCCATGTTGCGGAGCTTCTGCTCGTCCTCACGGAAGCCGAAGGTGCGGGCAGCAGCGATCTCTGTTTCGTAGGCACCGGAGGCCAGGTCGACAGTGAAATTCTGTTTGCCGATCGGCGTCGGAAAATCGATAGCATACGCGATGCCGTAGCCCTCTCCCGGATAGACACCGATGAATTTGTCACCTTCGCGGACCTCGAGCTTCTTGAGGATGCGGAGGTACTTACGGCGGCGACGCTGCACGCGGATGCCCACGGAGCGGAATGCTTCTACGTAGGGCAGGGCACTGCCGTCGAGGATTGGGAGCTCGAGATTGTCAATCTCCACGATGATATTGTCGATGCCCATACCGATGAGCGCCGAGAGCAAGTGTTCCGTCGTCGAGATGAGGACGCCCTGGCGCATGAGGCTGGTCGCGTAGCTAACACGAGCGACGTTCTGACCGTTAGCCGGAATTTCAAAGTCGTCGAGGTCTGTTCGACGAAAGACAATCCCGGAGCCGGCGGGGGCTGGCAGTAACCGGAGAGTGACGGGTGCGCCGCTGTGTAATCCGACGCCTTTGAAATCTACAATTGATGCAAGACTCTGTTCGTAGTGATTGTCGATGGACAAGGTTATCGTTCCTGGTCTCGCTGTATGTGCTTACTACCGAATAGACTAGCGACCGGGCGGAAAGTTTCGCTGTGGCAGAATAGACACACTTCCAGCCCCAATTGCCAAATTAAGGCGTTTTCGAACGAAGCGGGGAAAGGCGAACCGGTGGAGATACGTACTGATCTGGATACCCTGGCAACGTGGGTCTCAGGCCAACAGGGAGAGATGCTGAAGTCGATCGGCGACCTTGGTGAGATCGAGTCGCCCAGTGATGACGCGGAGGCAGTCGATCGAGCCGTGGCATGGGTACAGGCTCGTGGAACGGCTATCGGCGGCGAGGCTAAGCTGCATAGGAATCTTCAGGATAGCGGGATCAATTACGGAGATGTCCTGGAGTTGAAGTTTCATCCGAGGGACCCAATCGAGTCACAGAAGCCAGTCCTCCTCCTTGGGCATTTGGACACGGTATGGGCAAAGGGAACGCTGGCGTCGATGCCCGTAAGGACGGAAGGTATCCGTCTCTACGGGCCTGGGATTTACGACATGAAGGCTGGGGTCGTAATGGCGCTGACGGCGCTGCAGGCACTGATCGAGACGAGCCTGCTGAACCAGCGGGTGACCCTGTTCCTAGTGAGCGATGAAGAAGTCGGCAGCCCGGTTTCAAGGCCAATTACCGAAGGGCAGGCAGTGCAGGCGAGTGCTGTCTATGTCCTGGAGCCCGCCCAGGGACCGCAGGGGGCCTACAAGACAGCGCGGAAGGGGGTAGGGGGCTACCGGCTGGAGGTGCGTGGCGTGGGGGCTCACAGCGGCGTCGACTTCACAGCAGGACACTCGGCTGTATTGGAGCTGGCCCGTCAGATTGAGGTGATCTCAGGCTTCACGGACCTGGATAGTGGACTGACGGTCAATCCCGGGGTCATCGGCGGAGGGACACGGTCGAATGTGATTGCTGAATCTGCATGGGTCGAGATCGATGCGCGAGTGGCGCGGACAGCGGACGTTGCCGGGATCGAGCAAAAGCTGCGAGGTCTGCGGCCGTTCGACGAAAAGTGTGTGCTGACACTGACGGGAGGCTTGAATCGGCCGCCGATGGAAAGAACGAAGGGAACGGCAGCTCTCTTTGAACGCGCCGCAACACTCGCCGGTTACATGGGTTTCAAACTTGAGGAAGCAGCTACCGGCGGAGGGTCCGATGGTAACTTTACTTCTGCGCTGGGAATCCCGACACTGGATGGGATGGGTGCAGTCGGTGAAGGTGCCCATGCGAGCAATGAATCCATTCTGATCGATGCTCTCGTTCCAAGAACAGCGCTGCTGGCTGGGATGTTGATAAACGACATGGGTCTCCGGTGAGCCTTTCGACCGGATGCTGCATCAGATAAGAGCCGCTGCATACAAGAGAAGAGGAAGACCAATGCTCGTAGCCATCGAAATGATTCTGCTCGCCGCTGTCGTACTACAGGTCCGCTCTCTCGCAGTCGAGAAAAAGCCGGTTCCTGTGCCGGTTCGAAATAAGCGCTAGTAAGCGTGCAGAGCTCGTGGATTTTACGGAGCGGAACTTCCCGTTCCCCTTTGCCAATTTTCTACGAGTAAGCTTATTTTTTATTTACTGTTTTCAAGCGGCACTCCGATTTGTCTCGGTTTCCTGCAATGAGCCTGCTCACCTCCCGCTGCGTAAGCCTGCTTGCTATCTTGCTAAGTAATCCTTCGGCAGTAGGATCGGACCTATTTTCAGACTCTTCACTTCCTGTTCAGTCGATCACTCTCGATCAACACGCCAAGCCCATTGGACGGTGGCTGGGATCAGGGATTGAATTTGATCCGTATGTAAAAAAACCCGACGCTGCACGATGGGCAACCATGCTTGAGCGCGTCGTGTATTCGAGGCCAGGTTTCCTGCGGGTGATGTCCGGTGCGTCCGATTATTGCTCAGGATTTGACGCTACAGGGGCGCCAATTTACAGGTGGATCACGGATCCACGCGCTCCACAGCTGGAACGAGTCTTCGAGATATTGGACTTTGCTCAGGCGCATGGCATCCAGGTCTACCTCGGCGCATGGTCGCCGCCTGGAAACCTGGGTATTCATTCGCCCGATGACCCCAGGTGGGCAGTAATGATCGCGGCGTTTGTCGACTATCTCGTGCGCGAGAAGCATTACACGGTCGTCCATCACTACATCCTGATGAACGAACCAAATGGACAGTGGATGTGGCGAGGGCGGACTCCCGATTTTGGGGCCTGGGCTACCGGTGTTCGACAATTAAGACAGGAACTGGACAAGAGAAAGCTGCAGCAGGTGGTGCTGGCTGGACCGGATAACTCCGGCGATCGCGCATGGTTCGACCGATCGGTTTCAGAGCTGCACTCCCTGTTTGGAGCGTGGGAGCAGCATATCTACGCGACCGACGATGAGGTCTCATCAGGCCATATCGAGCGCAACCTGATGGTCGACGGTGCCACGATCCTGGCGAAGGATCCTGATGGGGCAGACAAGCCGAGATTCATCGCGGAATCGGGGTTGGTTACCGGCAAAATCGAGGCCCTCGATCAGCAGCCACGCGTACACGACTTCGATTACGGCGTCCGCATGAGCGACTATGTGGTGCAGATTGCGCGCGCCGGCTGGATGGGAGCGGATGCATGGGACCTGGACGATGCCATGCACTCGAACGGGCACGGCGGCCAGAAAATCTGGGGTTTCTGGGATTCATCCTCTGCGGAAGGAATGAAGCCCCGACCGTGGTTTTATACGTGGTCGCTGCTCTCGCGTTACCTGCCGAGCGGCGCGGAGATCATTCCCTTGCCAGGATCAACCGACGGCCGGGTGCGGGCAACGGCAGCGCGCTGGCTGGAAGACCATAGGCTACAATGGACGGTCGTACTGGTGAATGACGGGGATAGTCCGGCTGACGTTTCGATGGACTTACCAAATATGCCGCAGTTGGCGATCTACCGATATTTCGCCGATGAACAGCAGACGGACGCGAAGGGCTTTCCGAAACCAGTCGCTATGAAGAAAATTCCAGCCGGGCAGGTGATCCATTTGCCGTCGCGCGGCGTCGTGTTGATGACCAGCGCGAAAGACTAGCTTGCTGCTGACCCAGGCCGAGACGCGGCTTGAATCATGGCAGTGACCAGCGCGATTGGTAATCCCACTACATTGAAATAGCAGCCCTGGATGCGGGGAATCCAGCGGGCGGCGCGTCCCTGGATGGCGTAGGCGCCTGCCTTATCCATGGGTTCGCCGGATGCGACGTAGTCGTCGATCTCCTGGGACGAGACGCTTAGCATCTGTACCATTGTGACCTCTGCGGCCAGTTCAACGACATCGCCCGACAGCACGCAGACACCGGTGATGACCTGGTGAGTACGCCCGGCAAGCAGGCGGAGCATACGTTTCGCGTCTTCTGCATCGACTGGCTTGCCGAGAACTTCCTCATCGCAGACCACTACAGTGTCGGCACCGATGACGATCGCAGCGGCAGATGATTTTGACGCGACATCCTGTGCTTTTTCCCGTGCTAGACGGGTGGCGAAGGCGATTGGAGCTTCTCCCGGAGCCCTTACTTCAGGGACGCCTGAAGCGACCACGGTGAACGCGAAGCCGGCCTGCTGCAGCAGTTCTCTTCGACGCGGCGATGCCGAGGCCAGGATGATTTCTGTGGTTGCGGAAGCGGTCATTGTGCGGTGACGATCTCCGTGCCGACGCTGACGCCGGTTTCAGTCTGAACGCCCCATGCCATTCGCGGCGTGTTGTGGGCTATGCCATAGCGACCGTCGGGTGAAAGCAGGATGATGCCGCCGTGTCCCCCGAGCCGCCGGAAAAGATAGGCCATGGCGTCATCGCTTGCCTGTTGCGCGGTGGCGCCCGCTTCCACGCGATCGACTGCCCATTTGCCGAGCACCAGCTTCATGATGGGCTCGCCCCAGCCGGTGAGGGAGACTGCCGCGCTCTGATTATCGGCATAGCAGCCGCAGCCGATGAGCGACGAATCACCCACGCGACCCGGCTCCTTGTTGAGAGTGCCGCCTGTCGAGGTTGCGGCGGCAAGATTGCCGTGGACGTCGAGGGCGACGGCGCCGACGGTGTCGTGGCTGTCCAGTGTGGCTGATCCTGAAAATGTTTCGTCCGGAAGCCCCGCGCGTTCTTTACGCTGGGCCTCGGCCAGACGCTCGCGCTCGCGGTCGATGACCAGTGCGTTATTGTCGACCAGCGTAATGCCGTGGGTCGCTGCGAAGGCCTCGGCGTCGCGGCCGACGAAGTAAACATGCGGACTTTTATCGAGCACGACGCGGGCTGCGTGGATCGGATTGCGCAGGCGCTCGACACAGGCGACGCCGCCTGCGCGCAGCGTACCGGTGCTGCCGCCATCCATCAAAAGCGCGTCGAGCTGGACTGTACCTTGTCTCGTCAGGAAGCTGCCACGACCGGCGTCGAACGTCTCGTCGTCTTCAAGCACAGCAACGGCTGCTTCGACTGCATCAATTGCGCTGGCACCCTTTGCGAGCAGCCCGTAGCCGGCTGCGAGGGCATTGCGGACGCCGATGGAGTGGGCGTCACGAGCGTCGTCAGGCATGGCCCAGGCACCGCCATGGACCAAGAGGACCGGTGATATCGACATAAAGGAAATGCTGCTTTACTTGGTGACGAGCATACGTACGCCTTTGGTCTTGCCGTAGGTGTACGAGATGCGATGGATGACAGTGAGGGTCGAGATGACGGCGAGGATCCAAAGCACCGGCGCCATAGCTCCCCAGCGCTCGAACAATGCTCCGAGGATGATGAGAACGATCCGTTCCGGGCGCTCCATGAATCCAACCTTGCAGGAACCGATGAGCGCTTCGGCCCTGGCCCGCGTGTAGCTGACCATGAGCGAAGTCGCCATCACAAAGGCCGCGAGAAAGACGTAAAGGAGGCGGTTGCCGCGCGCGTAGAAGACGACGAGGCCGAAGAAGAGAACGACGTCAGAATAGCGATCGATGACCGAATCAAAGAAGGCTCCGAAGACTGTCACCTGGTCCGTGAGGCGAGCGACGCGGCCATCTACCATGTCAAAGATGCCGGCGCCAATGATGACGAGGCCGGCGTACAGGAACATGCGGACGAAGTTGCGTTCGTTGCCAAAGCCGAACAAGACTGCGGCAGCGGTATTGATGAGCAGCCCGATGAATGTCAGGTGATTGGGCGATATCCTGGTCAGCGCCAGGCCATTCACGATCTTTTCGAGAATGACGCCGCAACCTCGTCCGAATTCACCTGTCCAGCTCATTGGGCCTCGTCGTGGATAGTGATCAACTTAAGGATTTCCAGCTCGCGTGTGCCGTTTGGCGTGACGATAGTGGCGATGTCGCCGACCTTCTTACCAACGATGCCGCGGCCAATGGGCGAGGTGGTCGAGATGTAGCCCTTGCTGACGTCTGATTCTTCAGAGGTTACGAGCTTGTAGACGATCTCTTCATCCTTGGTCGTGTCATACACGGTAACAGTGGCGCCGAATGCCGCCCGGTCCCTGGGAATGTTGGTCAGGTCGACCATGGCGAGCTCGCCCATGCGTTTTTTGAGCTGGCCCAGGCGGGCGTTCACGAACACCTGGCGCTGCTTGGCCATGTGATATTCGGCATTTTCGCTCAGGTCGCCGAGCGACGCGGCCTTCTTGATCTCTCTTGGCAGCTCGGTGGTGAGCTCGTATTCAAGGAGACGAATCTGTTCTTCCAGCTCTTTTTTAATCTTTTCAGGCATGACGTTATCCGAGGCGGCCTGGATGGCATAAGCCGCAAGGAGCAGCTGAAGTTCCGATGTACCGCCAAACCGAGATTATACCGCGCCTGCACTCAGAAAGTCCCCGCTGGCGCTGGCTGCGCGCATGGCGATTTCAAAGAGTTGCAGACCTTCACTCGGAAGGCGGATCATGGATGTATGAAGAATTCCAGCGCGGAAATCTCCCGACGGCAATTGTTGCAGAGTGGTTCCCTAGTATTAGCGGGCAGTGTGCTCCTCCCTGCCAGGAGCTTTGCCGCGACCGGCACTGTGGGACTGGCTGCGCTGCCGGTGCCGCTCGCGGAATTCGGCTACGGCAGTGTCGTTCTGCACAGCGAGGCGCATGAAAAGCAGCGCGAGAATACGTCGCTCATCCTGATGAACATGAGCGAGGACAGCATGCTGAAACCGTTGCGACAGATGGTGGGATTGCCTGCGCCGGGCGAAGACCTGGGTGGGTGGTACCACTACAATCCCGATTGGGATTTCCGCAAGGACGAACCGGGTTTTGCGCCGGGACACGCCTACGGGCAGTGGGTTTCAGCACTGGCCCGCAATTACGCCATTACGGGCGACCCGGCGATGCGCGCAAAGGTGCTGCGCATCAACAAGCTGTACGTCGAAACCATCAAGCCGGCTTTCTATACGAAGAATCGTTTTCCAGCTTACTGCTACGACAAGATCGTCTGTGGTCTGATCGACTCGCACACGTTCGCGAACGATCCGGATGCATTTGCGATTCTTGACCACACCACCAACGTGGCGGCGCCGCTGCTGCCGGGCAAGGCACTGGACCGCGATCGACAGGCTACGTGGCGGCCTTCACCGGACGAGTCGTGGACGTGGGACGAGTCCTACACCATGCCGGAGAATCTATTTCTCGCGTACCAGCGAGGCGCCGGTGATCGCTATAAAAAGATGGCGGTCGATTATCTGGACGACCAGACCTACTTCGAGCCGCTGTCGCGTGACCAGGATGTACTAGCCGGCAAGCATGCATACAGTTATGTGAATGCATTGAGTTCAGGCATGCAGGCATACATGGTCGGCGGCAGCGCGATGCATCTGCGCGCCGTGCAGAATGCCTTCGTCATGCTGCAGGAGCAGAGCTTCGTGACTGGAGGCTGGGGTCCGAATGAGCAACTGCGCGCGCGCGGCAGCAATGATGTGGCTGAAAGTCTGAATGACGCGCATCATTCGTTTGAGACTCCGTGCGGTTCCTATGCGCACTTCAAGGTGACACGGTACCTGTTGCGGTCGACCGGTGATGCGCGGTACGGGGACAGCATGGAACGCGTGATGTACAACACCGTACTCGGCGCAAAGAAACTCGAAGCCGATGGTCATGCGTTTTATTACTCGGATTACAGCTACAAAGGTAAACGGTTCTACCACGATGATCGCTGGCCCTGCTGTGCAGGTAGTCTGCCGCAGGTCACGGCGGACTACCGGATCAACACGTACTTCCGGGGACCGAAGGCAGTATACGTGAATCTGTTCCTCCCGTCGACGCTGAAGTGGACTGAGGCGGGCTCGCAGGTGTCGCTCACGCAGTCCGGGAATTATCCGCTGGAGCCGCAGATCGGGTTTGAGGTGAACGCTTCGAGGCCAGTCGAACTTACGTTGCATTTCCGTATACCTGCATGGGCGGAAGGAGCGACTTTGCGGGTGAATGGTAAACGCGAGTCCGGTGTGAATCCGGGAAGCTTTGCGGCGATTCACCGCGAGTGGAAGACGGGCGACCGCGTTGAACTGGAATTGCCACTGACTATGCGCGTGGAAGTGCTGGACGCCCGCCATACAGAGACGATCGCGCTGGTGCGAGGACCGCTCGTGTTATTCGCAGCAACAGACGATGCGCCCATTGTCACGCGGCAACAGCTTTTGCAGGCGAAACAAACGGGGCCGCAGGCGTGGCAGATCGAAACCGCCAAAGGAGCAGTTCCGATGCTGCCCTTTACTGAGCTGGGTGATCGGCAGTACACGACTTATCTGAAGACTACTTAGGCGCGGGGTGGGGACGGTAAGGCAGATGCGGACCCCTCCACTTCGCTACGGTCGGTATGACAAATCGGGGTTGGGGTCCGGCAGAAGTTCTACCGGCCGTTGTGCCTGCATGTAGCTTTGCAGAATGAGGACAGCGGCTACCTGGTCGATGATTGACTTGCGTCCCCTGACGTCGTGCCCGGCCTGATCAAGCAGTGCATGCGCTTCACTCGTGGATAGGCGCTCGTCCCACAGCCGGACGGGCAGGCGGGTCTCGGCGCGCAGTGCTTCGACGAACTTCTGAACTTTGACGGCGGACGGGCTTACTTCCCCCGAGAGGTAAAGCGGGTTGCCAACGATGATCTGGCGGCAATCGTTCTTGCGCAACAGGCGCAGGAGCGACTTGACGTCATGGCGAAGATCACCTTTCCGCGGAGAGCGGTTGTAGGTCAGCAATGGCTGCGCGGTGTAGCCGAGTGCGTCTGACAGGGCGACCCCGATCCTGCGGTCGCCAATATCAAGGGCTGCAATACAAGCAAGGTCCGGCTGGTGCTTTGGGGAAACCGGCGACGTGCCCTGCAGGATGTCCTCGTCAGCCATGTGTCCATGGTAGCCGCTGCGACGGATTTGCCCAGGCACATAAATCCTGTGATCCTGACGGAGTTGGAGAGCGTCCATACATTAGTCTGGTGATGCTGAGGTCTGATTTGGCCAGACCGATTTCCGAGTTGAGAGAGTTTTTTGGCCCGTCGCAAAAACAAGTCCAGGTCCGCACCTTTGAAACGAATCTTTCTTCTGCTGGTTTTAGTGGGATTGTGCATCACTGGCTACCTATTGGTGACGCCTAAGCAGCCGGGGCGTGAGGTTTTTGTTGATATCTCCCCCGGCACCGGTTCGCAGGGTATCGCACGGCAGCTGGAAAATGCCGGCGTTATTCGCAGCCGCTATGCGTTTATTGCGATGCGTCTCTGGAAGCGCGGCACTTTGCAGGCAGGCGAGTATCGTTTCGCGGATGCTGCGACAATCGGCCAGGTCTACGACCGTATGCGACGAGGCGACATTTACTTCCGCGTCGTCACAGTGCCGGAAGGCTACAACATTTTTGACGTGGCAGAGGCGATCGACGCGAGCGGACTGGCGACCAGGGACGGTTTTCTGGCTGCGGCGCGCCGGGACGTAAAACTCGTGGCCGACATCGATCCTAAGGCGCAAACGCTCGAAGGCTACCTTTTTCCTGATACTTACCGTTTTCAACGGCGGGAAAACGCGGACCAGATGGCAGCCGCGATGGTGAAACGCTTCCGGCAGGAGGCACAACTGCTCGGCCTCAGCACGAACTATCACCAGGTAGTGACCATGGCGTCGCTGGTCGAAAAGGAGACGCCGATTGCCGCCGACCGTCCTCTTGTGTCGAGTGTCCTGAACAACCGTCTCGCGCAGAATATGCCGCTGATGACGGACCCTACGGTGATCTACGCGGCAATGCTGCAGAACCGGTATCGCGGGGCTATTTACCAGTCCGACCTGCAGGCCAAGTCGGAGTACAACACCTACCAGCACGCCGGGCTGCCTCCGGGGCCAATCTGCAACCCCGGGGTGGCGGCGTTGACGGCTGCCATGCATCCGGCAACCAGCAAGTATCTGTATTTTGTCGCGGACCCTGCGGCCCAGGGCCATTCCCGGTTCGCGGCGACGCTTGAGGAGCATAACCGGAACGTTCAGGCTTACCGGCGTGCACAACATGCGTCCAGCGCGACACCCTGAGCATCTGTTAGTGCAGGCAGACGCAGGTCAAGTCGAATAAGGGAGAGCCGGTATACTGAAGATTCAATGAGCGTCAGCAAGACGCTGCTCCACGACTCTCCCCGATTCCGATATCCAATGAGACGACTTCTAAGCCTGACAGTGTGTTTAATGGGAATGCCCTTTTTGACGGGGTGTCTCTCTCACACGCACCAGGTGCAACAGGCAAAAAGCGCCGGGCCGGCCCTGAACCAGGGCGTGGCACAGTTGATCGCCGGCGTGAACGAACGCTACGCCTCCATCCAGACGATTACGGCAACCGTCAATTTCTCGGCTCAGACAGGCGGCGCCGACACCGGCAAAGTGAAGGATTACATCAGTTTTCGCGGTCACATACTGCTGCGGAAACCAGATTCACTGCGGGTGCTGGGCCAGGTGCCGGTGCTGAGCACCACGGCTTTCGACCTGGCCAGCGACGGCACCGACTTCAAGCTATACATTCCGCCCAAGAACAAGGCAATCGTCGGGCCGACGGCGGTGACCGACAAATCTGCGAACGGCATTGAAAACCTGCGACCGGACGTCTTCATCGACTCAGTACTGGTACGCAATATAGAGCCGGACAAACTGGTCTACCTGACTACCGGCAGTGAGACGCGAACGGCCGGCAAGCAACTGATCGAGACGCCGCTATATGACCTGAACGTGATGACGGCCACGCCCGATGACAAAGTGCCTGCGCCGGCGCATGTGATCCAGGAGCAGCGGGTGATTCATTTCGACCGAACGACACTGCTGCCGAGTGGGCAGGACCTGTATAACGCTTCTGGCGCTATCGAAACAAAGGTGCGGTACGGACCCTATCAGCATTTCGGAAATGCCCTGTTTCCGGGCGTGATCACGATCGATCGACCGTTGGAGGAGTACAAAATCACCATCACGATCCAGCACCTGATCCTGAACCAGACGCTGAATGACGAGCAATTTCAGCTGACCATTCCGCCTAACGTACCGATCCGGCAGTTGAAGTAGCAGCGACCGTTTGGCCCAAAGCGGCGGCTTCCAAGGTGGCGCCGACCATGGCATCCATGCCCATACAGGAGTTGAGCATCAGCTGGTACAGGTGGCGATTTGTCCAGTCCTGGTCATAGAATGTCCGCACATAGCCTGCTCGGCGACGGTCCGTCGCGGCCAGTTCTTCTTCTGCGCGGGCTGCATGGCTGGGGAAATTCTGCTGAAACCACTTGATTTTGCGTGATAAGGCTGCATACACAAAGATGTTAAAGACGCCGGGCGTGCCCAGTAGAGCCGGCGCTGCACCCCGGCCCACCACGACACAATTCCCCTCGTGGACGCGGTCTTTCAGATAATCGCGAATGAGCACGACCATGCGCTCGCTGTCGAAGACCTCAGAGGCGCCGGTGATGGCAGGACTCCGGTCGACACTCCCGTGCCAGAATGCTTTTCCAACGCGGTAGTACCAGGGATCCAGGCGTTCATCGCAGCTGGCGACGGTGGCGGCCGGAACTTTCGCTGCCTGTGCTATCTCATCAACGAGGCATTGATCGATGAGGCGCCAGCCGAGCCGGTCTGCAAGGTGGTGGGCAAACTCGGCGCCCCGGCTGCCATACTCGCGCTCTACGGTGATGATCCTGGTCATGCCTGCCCCTTTTGGAAAGGAAACTCGCACCTGACTGGCGCGTGGGCCATGCTAGCACCATCCGTTGTCGCGGGACTACGACTGTTTAATCTACTGGCGCAGTTCAACGACTGTCGCGCCTGCTCCGCCCTCGGCCTGCGTCGCCTCGAGGATGCCCGCGACGTGCGGATGCTTTTGCAACTGCGTACGGAGCGCCCGCCGGAGGATGCCCATGCCGGTACCATGGACGATGCGTACGCGGGGAAAGCCTGCCAGAAATGCGCGATCGAGGAATTGTTCGACCTCGCCTGCGGCCTCATCGACAGTGCGGCCGATCACGTTGAGCTCACCGCGCATGCCGTCAGATGGCGTTGTCACGGTGACTGAGACACCACGCTTGCGTGCAGCTTCCAGCGGATTATGGACGCCGGACGGCAGTTGAACAGAGTGCACCACTTCGGCAATGTCTTCGCGCGAAACACGCATTTTCATCGGGCCCATGGCGACCTCAAACCCGCCTCCATCCAGCTCGCGCTGAACGATTGCCGTTTTGCCTCCGAGAGATTTCAACCGCACTGTATCGCCCTGGCCGACATTACGAACGATATGCGGAGTGGCATGCACATCACCTTTATGAGCGCCCGTGTGTTGAGCGAGGACGGTCATTTTCATTTCATCGCTGAAGTCGCGTCGGAGCTTCGCAATGCGGCGCTCTGAATCCTTTGAAAGTTTCTGCTGAACAGCCTTGTCATCGATCGCCTTCACGGCTTCCTTCATGCGAAATTCGAAGTCCTTCAGCAGGGATGCCAACTGGCCCTCGAGTTCGCGTACCTTTGCTCGCCATTCCTTCAGCCCATCCGCATCGAGACGGATTTTTTCGCGCGCGACCTCCTGTTCGCGCGTCTTGATGGAGGCACGTTCGCGCATCACCTGGTCGAGTTCGGCGTGGAGCTGGTCAAGAAAGTGCGCGATGTCCTGCGTCTGGGTATTGAGACGGCTGCGGGCTTCGCTGATGATGTCGGGATTGAGGCCGAGACGCGAAGCGATGTTAATGCCGGCGGAGGCGCCAGGTACGCCGAGACGCAGTTCGTAAGTCGGCGCGAGTGTTGCTTCATCGAAGCCGACAGCCGCGTTCAATACGCCTGTCGCCTGTGCTGCATAAATCTTCAACGAGGTGTGGTGCGTCGAGATGATCGACCATGCACGACGCGCAAGAAAATGCTCAGCGATGGCGACTGCAAGTGCGGCGCCTTCTTCCGGATCAGTAGCGGAGCCGAGTTCGTCGAGAAGGACGAGCGAACGGTCATCTGCGAGGCGTGAGATGCGATCGAGATTGACGATGTGCGCAGAGAAGGTGGATAGGTTCTGCTCAATGGATTGCGCGTCGCCGATATCTGCAAGGAAAGCGTCGAAGATGGGCAGAATGGCGCGCTCGGCCGGAACAGGAATGCCGGCCTGGGCCATCATCGCCAGTAATCCGGTGGTCTTGAGAGCAACGGTTTTGCCGCCAGTATTCGGGCCGCTGATAATCAACTGGCGCGCGTCGCTCTGCAGTGCGAGTGTGAGAGGAACAACACTGCGGCCACTGCCGCGCAGTCGTCGTTCGAGCAGAGGATGCCGCGCTTTCTCGAGGTGTAGCTCCGGATTCGCGTCGGTGGTGAATTCCGGGATCGTGCATCCGTAGGCGCGACTGAACTGGGCGGCCGTGAACGCACGATCGACCTCCGCCAGCACACGTGCGCCATCGCGGATTGCCGGGGCCTGTTCGGCAAGTTCCTGGGTCATCGCCAGATAAATGCGATGAATCTCCGACTGCTCTTCATCGAGCAGACGCACCAGTTCATTATTGTGCTCGATGGTCTCGAGTGGCTCCAGGTAGACAGTCTGTCCACTGGAGCTGGCGCCGTGAACGACGCCGGCAACGCGTCGTTTCATCTCCGCCTTGACCGGAATGACAAAGCGCTCGCCGCGAATCGTTATCAGTTCATCCTGTGTGCTTCCACTGTCTGATAGACGGCGCAGCGCGTGCCGCAGACTGTCCTCAATCAGCTTCTGCTGGCGGACCATCTCGCGACGGATACGGCGCAATTCAGGCGAAGCATCGTCGGTCAGCGTGCCATCCGGATTGAGGCGCAGCCGCAGCGATTGCAGAAGGCGAGGGAGCGCGCTGCCCTCGAGCACCGCAGCACTCGCAAGAAATCTGGGAATGCGTTCGCGAGTCTCTTCAGTCGAAGTTTTCATGGACGCCTGCCATGAAGCGATGTCATCGATGAGTGCGAGCAGGGCATGCAATTCTTCAGGCTCGAGGGCCGCCCCCTGGATGTTGGATTTGTCCAGGAGAACGTCCGGGTCGACGAGTGCTCCGAGGGCCGGAGAGTACGCGAAGGCGAGCAACACGCGAGCTTCATCGACAAAAGCATGCTGTTCAAGTATCCAGTCGCGATTGGAACTGGGAGTAAGCGCGGCTACCCATTGTTTCGTCACATTTGCAGTTGCATATGTCTGCACGAGTTGCAGCAGACGTTCCCATTCGAGCGTGGTCGCGCTCAACTCGGCTATTTGTAGAGGAATTTCGCTGAAAAGGCTCACCTCCCAATGGTAACGCTTGCCGATGCGGGCGCTTTAGGTCTGGTTGCCGAGGGTTTAAACCTTCCTGCTTGCCCGAATCCTGGTTTTGAGCTTATGAATGGACGGTCGTCAGGCCCGGTGCAACGACACAACGCGTTCTTTGACTGTGCATCTCACGTGAGTGAGGTGATACGTACGATGGCATTCGAAGAGAGCAAGATTCGCACAGTAATCGAGGTTCTGCACGATGGAGAGCGCGGCTTCAAGTCGCTGAGTGAGCATTTAAAGGAGCCACGGCTCAAGACATACTTTGCCGAAGAAGGAACGCATCGCGCACAGTTTGCCGCCGAATTAGAGGCTGCGCTGAGCACGATCTCCGACAAGCAGGAAAAAGAGGGCGGCACTGTCGCTGGAACACTTCATCGCAAATGGGCTGAAGTCAAAGGCAGCCTCGGCGGAAGCGATCACACACTGCTGGAAACAGCAGAACAGGGTGAAGACGCTGCCAAGAAGGCCTACTCAGAGGCCCTGCAGACCGACGAACTGCCTGCTAGTATTCGCGCAATTCTGCAGAAGCAGCAGCCACATATCATTGCTTCGCACGACAAGGTACGCGGCTTCCGCGACTCGATTGCTGCGTAGTCACGAACGTCCAGTCGTCCTTACGAAGGCCAGCGAAATTTCGCTGGCCTTTCTGCTTTCCGTGTGGAACCGATTGCGGGCAGGCCGCTTGATGCCGAGCCTACAATTGAGAGATGGACTTTCCTGCTACACGTATGCGCCGCCTGCGCCGAACCGAGGCACTGCGTTCCCTGGTTCGCGAAACGCGCCTTCACGCCGGCGCCCTCATTTATCCGCTGTTCCTTTGCCCGGGTGAGGGAGTCCGCCGCGAAATAGGTTCCATGCCCGGCGTGTTTAATCTTTCAATTGATGAGGCAGTCAAAGAAGCGGAGTCTGCTGCTGCGCTCGGTATCGGGGGCCTGCTGTTGTTTGGTCTGCCGGAGAGGAAAGACGAAGAAGGCTCCGGCGCCTATGACGAGCATGGCATTGTGCAGGAAGGTCTGCGTGCACTCAAGAAAAGCAGCCGCGCGAAGGACCTGGTGTTGATCGCCGATGTTTGTCTATGCGAATACACTTCGCATGGTCATTGCGGAATGGTGAAGCAGTCCGGCGGTGCCTACGAAATCGATAATGACGCGAGCCTTTCGCTCATCTCTCGGACAGCTGCATCTTTAGCCGAAGCGGGCGCGGATATCGTTGCCCCATCTGACATGATGGACGGCCGGGTCGCTGCTATTCGCGATGAAATGGACGATGCCGGATTTGAGCAGGTACCGATCCTTTCGTACGCGGCCAAGTTCGCGTCTGCTTTCTATGGACCATTCAGGGAGGCCGCCGATTCAGCTCCGCAGTTTGGTGACCGCCGCAGCTACCAGATGGATGGCGCCAACAAACGCGAGGCAATGCGGGAGATCGAACTGGACCTGGCTGAGGGTGCGGACATGATCCTGATGAAGCCGGCCATGCCGTATCTGGATGTGATCCATGCGGCGCGCGAGCGATTCGATGTGCCAATCGGCGCCTACCAGGTGTCCGGCGAATATTCGATGCTGCAGGCGGCGTTCGAAAAGGGCTGGCTGGAGCGGGATCGGGCGATGATGGAGTCTCTACTATCCATCCGCCGGGCCGGGGCGGAGTTCATCGTGACCTACTTCGCCAAGGATGCTGCCAGGCTGCTCGCGTGAGCAACGGCAGTGCGGCCATGAGTCATTCCAAGTGCCGCGTGCATCCATAAGGGTGCCATCGCGTAAAATGGCGAGTTGTGACTAAAGGCGCTGACTGTTCCCACCAATCTTTGCTGGTGCACTGTTGACGACCTATTGAAAACGGAGCATCCACTTGGCGCAGACAGCACCCGAAACAATTTATGACGTCGTAATTATTGGCGGTGGCCCGGCAGGCTATACCGCCGCCATCCGTGCAGGGCAGTATGGTCTTAAGGTCGCCCTCGTTGAAGAGACAGAGAAACTTGGCGGGACGTGTCTCCACTGGGGTTGCATTCCGACGAAGTCGCTGCTTTTTAACGCCGAGATTTTTGATCACATGCAGCACGCCAAGGAATATGGCATTGAGGGCGTCGGTGAACTAAAGGTCAACTGGCAGGCCGTCCTGGCGCGCAAGAATCAGATCGTGACCAAGCACACGAAGGGTCTCGACTTCCTGATGCGGAAGAACAAGGTGACTGTCGTGAAGGGACGCGGCAGCCTGACGGGTGCAGCCAAAGACGGCATTCACACTGTCGATATAGTTGGCATCGATAAGAAAACGCAGCAGCTGAAGACAAAAAATATCGCACTGGCGACTGGTTCCTCGGCACGTATGCTGCCGGGGCTGACGCCGGATGACACCATCCTCACAAATATTGAAGTGCTTGGCATAAGCCAGGTGCCAAAGTCGATGATTGTGATCGGCGCGGGCGCCGTCGGCGTCGAGTTCGGCTCCATCTTCAAGACATTTGGTTCGGACATCACCATCCTTGAATACCTGCCGAAGATGGTACCGAATGAGGATGATGAGATCGGTAAGGAGCTGGCTCGTCTCTACCGCAAGCGCGGCATAGAGACGAATGTCGGCGCCAAGGTCGACAAGGTTGAGAAGACCAAGACAGGCGCCAGGGTCACCTACACCAATGCTGAAGGCAAGCAGGTGGTGAAGGAAGCCGAGAAGGTGCTGATCGCTGTTGGTCGTGCGCCACGCACAGAAAACGTCGGGCTCGAAAAGACAAAGGTTAAAGTTGAGCGTGGCTTTGTCCACGTGAACGAATGGATGCAGACTGAAGAGCCAGGCATCTACGCCATCGGCGATATCGTGGCAGGTCTTCCGCAACTGGCGCACGTCGGCGCGATGTGCGGCATTGTCGCGATGTCAAAGATCGCAGGGAAGGCCGCGCGGCCGGTGCGTCGCGACCGCATTCCGGCCTGCACTTACTGCGAACCGCAGATCGGCAGCGTGGGTTTGACAGAAGCCATGGCCAAGGAAAAGGGCTATACCGTCAAGGTCGGTAAGTTCCCATTCTCGGCGAACTCAAAGGCTTCAATCGTCGATTCGCATGATGGTTTCGTGAAGATCGTCAGCGACGCAAAATATGGGGAAATTCTGGGCGTGCATATTATAGGACCACAGGCAACAGAGTTGATTGCGGAAGCCGTCACGGCCATCGAACTCGAGGCAACGGTGGACGAGATGATGTTCATCGTTCACGCTCATCCGACGCTTGCGGAAGCCATGCTTGACGGCTTCGGTAGCGTCGAGAATCTCGCCATTAACGTTTAGTGAATTGACACCGGGCATCTGTAGTGGTGCCCGGCTTTTCTATGGCCGCCATGGTCACCTCTCTGCTCTATCTCGGACGCCTCGATTATCAGACCGCGCTTGCGTTGCAGCAGCACCTGGTTGAACTGCGTCATCAACGGCGCATTGGCGATGTATTGCTTTTGCTGGAACACCCGCCGGTGCTGACGCTGGGTCGCAATGCGCATCGGTCTAATATCCTTGCCAGCGATGAACTGTTGGCGCGGCGCGGCGTGGAGATTGTCGAGACGAATCGCGGGGGAGACGTGACTTATCACGGCCCGGGGCAATTGGTTGGCTATCCGATTCTCGATCTACGGGCGGCGACGCCCCGCCTAGGGGCTATCGATTACGTCCGACAGCTAGAAGAAGTGCTGATCCGTACCTGTGCCGAGTTTCGACTTCTGACCGACCGTGTGCCGGGGCGAACCGGTGTCTGGACGCGGCCCGGCGGTAGCATTCCTGAGAAGAAAGTGGCTGCGATCGGCGTCCATATCTCTCGCGGCATCACATCGCATGGCTTTGCGTTAAATGTGACCGTGGATCTGGCGGATTTTGGCTGGATTATTCCGTGCGGCATCGGCGATCGTAGCGTCACCAGTCTCGATCAGGAGACCGGACTCCCTGCGGGGCAGTTGCAACTGGAGCAGTTGGCTAACCGGGTTGCCCGACAGTTTGGCCGCGTGTTTGAAACGCAGATCCTTCGCGTGGAGACCCTGAATGATTTGTTGTGCGGAGCTTCCGATGCTCAGACAGCTGCTGTTTAAGAGCAGAGTTTGATGGTCCCGTCCAAAACGGTCAGGTACGGCTTGCGCCGCGATGTGGTTCTGCGGATTTATAATCGAGCGTCGAGTAAGTGCGTGTGTCAAAGGACATTATGAAGGGGAAGCTATGCCAACGGATGTAATCATGCCCCAGATGGGCGAGTCGATTTTTGAGGGAACGATCACCAAATGGCTAAAAAAGCCGGGCGACTCTGTCCAGCGGGATGAACCGCTTTTCGAAATTTCGACCGATAAGGTCGACGCCGAAATCCCTTCACCGAGCGCAGGAATTCTGCAGGAAATCAAGGCAGCTGAGGGTTCGACAGTCCAGATCAACACAGTCGTCGCGGTGATCAGCGAGAGCAACGGGGCCTCTGCTCCGGCTTCGCCAGCATCCACGCCTGCGCCGGAAGCGGCGGCGCCTGAAGCTCCTGCGCCTGCTGCTGGCGCCAATGGTTCCGCACCAGCGCCTTCGACCCCTTCAGGCGGCCCGGCAACCGAAGTCGTCATGCCGCAAATGGGCGAGTCCATCTTCGAGGGAACGATCACCAAATGGCTCAAGCAGGTTGGTGACACTGTCCAGCGCGACGAGCCGCTTTTTGAGATTTCAACCGATAAGGTCGACGCTGAGATTCCCTCTCCGGCAGCGGGTGTTCTAACGGAGATCAAGTCACAGGCTGGCGAGACCGTTCAGATCAACACGGTGGTCGCAGTCATTGGTGGTGCTGCCGACGGAGCGAAAAGTGCAGCCGCTACGCCATCCGCCCCGGCACCGACTGGTGCTGCGACACCAGGCGTTCCTGCAGCCCAGCTTGCGACTAGTCCTGCGAGTCCGCAGTCTGCTCCTGAAGCGGTGACGCCGTTCGAGGACGAGACGGCGGCGACCGCCGAGCGTCTCCGTTCTTCGCCGCTGGTGCGTCGCATAGCCAAGGAAAATGAAGTCGACCTTGCCAAGGTTCCTGGCACGGGCAGTTCCGGCCGCATCACGAAGGAAGATGTTCTCGGATTTATTTCTAACAACGGCGAAGCAAAGCCGGCTGCATCTGCACCTGCTCAGGCCGCACCTACTCCCGCCGCAACTGCTGCACCTGCACCTGCGAAGGCGGCGCCTGCACCTGCCGCCGGCCCACAGCCGGGCGAGCTGGTGCCGCTCTCACGTATGCGTTCAATCATCGCGCAGCGCATGGTGGAGTCGAAGCACACCAGCCCGCATGTACACACCGTGTTCAAGATCGACATGACACGCATTGTGCGTCTGCGAGACAAGGAGAAGTCGAAGTACGAACAGCGGAATGGCGTCAAGCTGACGTTCATGCCCTTCATCGCGCGTGCCGTGATCCAGGCTCTTCGAAAGATGCCGATCGTGAATGCATCGATGGAAGGCGAGGCGATCCGCTATCACAAGAACGTCAATCTAGGCATTGCAGTCGCATTGGATTGGGGATTGATTGTTCCGGTCGTCAAGCAGGCGGAAGAGAAGAGCTTCCTTGGCGTGGCTCGCTCCATCGTCGACCTGGCGGAACGTGCGCGCGGGAAAAAGCTGAAGCCGGACGAAGTAGGGGGCGGAACATTTACGCTGACCAATTCAGGCATCTTCGGCGAACAATTCGGCACGCCCATCATCAGCCAGCCAGAGTCAGCTATTCTCGGCATCGGCGGCTTGTTGAAGGAACCGCTGGTCATCACCGATGAATATGGAACAGACTCGATTGCTATTCGCAATGTAATTCATCTGACACTGGGCTTCGATCACCGGATTATCGACGGTGCCGACGCCGGTAAGTTCATGTCAGAGGTAAAAAAGTATCTCGAGAACTGGTCTGAAGACATCGGGTAAATCCTTCGGCCAAAGGCAAAAAGGGTGCAGCGGATTATTCCGCTGCACCCTTTTGCGTCCTCTATAAGCGCGATTTTGCTTCAAGCACTCGCTTCACTGCTTCTTCCGGCGTATCGCCCAAAGCTGAAAGGTGTCCCATCTTACGACCCTTGCGCGGCGTGTGCTTCTCATAAAGGTGCAGGCTGACGCCAGGGATGGACAAGGCGCGATCAAAGCGCGGATCTCCGTTGAGCCATTCATCGCCAAGAAGATTTGCTATGGCGGCAGGGCGAATCAGATCAACACTTCCGAGAGGTAGATCACAAACGGCGCGCACATGCTGCTCGAACTGGCTGGTGATGCATGCCTGCTCGCTCGCGTGATAACTGTTGTGTGGTCGCGGCGCCATTTCATTTACCAGTAATTCCCCATCACGCGTAACAAACATCTCCACTGCAAGTAGCCCTTCTACTTCAATGGCACGGCCAATCTCGCCGGCAATTTTGCGTGCTCTCGTTTCAAGGTCGGCCGGGATGCTTGACGGCAAAACGCTCCAGACGAGGATCTGATTTTCGTGATGATTTGTAGCGCTTGGAAAGCACTCCATCTGCCCGCTTGACGAACGAGCAACCATTACAGAAATCTCGCGATCGAGAGCGACACCTTTTTCGGCGACACATGGTGCGCTACCGAGAGCTGCCCACGCTCCCTGCTTCTCTTCAACGGACGTTTTGGCCGTCACTCGCACCTGGCTTCTTCCGTCGTAGCCTCCACGAGCACTCTTTACAAAGCAGTTATTATCAAATGCCGAGAGCGCGTTCTGGAGATCATCGCAGGAATGAATTTCGCGATACTCGCCAACTGGAAACCCGTTATCCGTCAGCCATTTTTTCTGCGCAATGCGGTCCTGAATGATCTGCAGCAGCGCTTTGCCGGGACGCACCGGCGCATACTTTGCAGCCGCATCCAGACAGGAGAGTGAAACCTGCTCGATCTCGAGCGTGACCACATCACAACCGCGTGCGAGTTGTGCCGCTGCCTTCGCGTCATCCCAGCTACCCTCAAAACAGGAGTCCACCACGAAGCGCGCAGGACACGATGGATCAGGATCCATCACCTGCACACGGTAGCCCATGGAGCGAGCGGCCATGGCCGTCATACGTCCGAGCTGTCCTCCGCCAAGGATGCCAATAGTGGAGCCAGGAAGGATTGGGTTTGCGCTCATTGCGGCAACTCCTGCGCCATTACTTCCGCGGTCCGCGCCTCGCGCCAGGCGCGCAACTTCGTGCGAATGGATTCATCGGTGCCAGCAAGAATTTGCGCGGCCAGCAACGCAGCATTCGCAGCGCCCGGCTTACCGATTGCCAGTGTTCCAACAGGAACACCTTTCGGCATTTGCACGATGGACAGGAGCGAGTCGAGACCCTGCAGCAACGTCGCCGGCACCGGAACACCAAGTACCGGTACCAGGGTTTTTGCAGCGAGCATGCCGGGAAGATGCGCGGCTCCGCCTGCCGCCGCGATGATGACACGTAGTCCGCGACCCTCCGCTTCTTCGGCATACTTGAAGAGCAGATCAGGTGTCCGATGAGCGGACACTACGCGCGCTTCAAAAGGAATATCGAATTCCTTGAGCAGGGCAATACACTCTTCAAGCACACCATAATCACTTTTACTGCCCATCACCACGCCCACTAATGCCGATCGTTGCATCCCGTGATTATAGCGGCGAAGCAGCTTTCCCAGCGATGCCCAGCCCTAACGGACCGTCACGTTTTTATTCCCGGGGCGAGCACTACAGCGGCACGCTGGCGCAGATCATATTTGAAAATCGCGAATAATTCGGCGGCACCGAGCCGTCGTACATCCTGATGAAATATTGCTCGATTGCTGCTTCGCGAATGATGCTGAAGTTCGGCACGATACTGCGCAACACCAGCGTCCCATCACTGCCAGTCCCAAATTGCCGATCGACGCGTCGTACTTCAAAACCTCCGCCGGTCGGAGCTGTGACACCGGCACTAATATTAATTTGAGTTGGAGTAACAGCGGCAACCAGGCTGGTGAGGTTGGCGAGACTCGATGAGGCAGCAAGTGCTTTTTGGGGCAGCAACGTATCGCTCGGAACAGCTAAAGATGTCCCGACCCCCAGCGCCTCCGCCCATTCATTGGAAAACTCGATTTTGTAGAGAAGAGTTTCTGGCTGCTGCGGCAGACATGAAACAGTTACTGTCCGTACAACGACATTGGCGGTTAATCCAAGCGAAGGTGACTGGATCGCGAGGGCATCGCCAGGCCAGATATCGCTCGACTGCTGCGCGTTCAAGAGGACATATTCACCTGACCATCCCGCGGTCGGACTGGACGCGATTGACAGCAATGCGAGGGCGGCGCTTTCGCAGTCTGCGGAACTTCGGGGCGCCGGGCTCGTTACGGTACCCGTCCACGTCGATACGCCTGGGATCGCGGCCGTACCTTGGGCCAACACCGATAGAGCATTCTGAAACCGCGCGACAGCTTTGCCGGACGTCCTGTAGCTGACTGTTATCAACTCTCCTGCCTGGGGTACGCTGGTCGAGTAGAAAACCAGCCTGGCCGTCGTCTCAATTTTGCAGTCTGCGGCAGCCGTTGCAAGGCCGATCCGACGAGTGAAGGGCGAGCCGCTTGTCTGTAGGCTTCGAACCCACGCCGTACCAGTCTGCTCCAGAACGATACTTTGTATGCTGCCCGTAAAAGCCGTGCTGTTGACGGCACAGACGAAGCACGTCGCGGGAGAGAGGCTTGCTGCACCGTCATAAAGAATGTTCGTTGGCTGGTTCAATCCTCCCGTCGTGTCCTGCACCTCGAACACTAGTTGAGCCGGCATCGGCGAAACGCCTCCACCGAATGACTGCTGCCCCGTGCCGCCATTCACGGTATAGCTGGCAAAGACGCGCTGCATTTCTGTGCAGTAGCTGCGAATGCGAAATGAATAAGTACGTCCGGCGTCGAGCGTGATCGATGCCCCGGTCGATACAGCGTTGAGAATAGGAGTGGCGACGCTCTGCCCCGCAACCTGCGTAATACTGAAGCCGGCATAGAGATTTTTGAGCAGCACGCTCCCGCTATACAGGCACGCTATATAACCGGCGCTTCCGGGCCCCACAACCACGCCGGCGGCCGTCAACACCAATGCTCCACCTATCTCCATGTTATCGATCGAATTCAGTGCAGTCTGGCCATCGACCCCGCCGCCACCCTTAATGGTAAGGCCGGCAGCAGTGATTGAGACTCTCAAACCTGGGTCGTTCAGCTGCCACAACACAGTATTTGGTGATGGCCCTTGAAACGTATCCTTCACCAGCGTGCGCTTAAGTGTGGAAACAGTCATAGGTTTCCGCGTCAACGAAAAGGTAGTCGTGACACCATCGCCCTGGAACACATCCGTGACGTAGGCCTGGGGCTCGCTCTCACCGCAGACGGTCACGTCGTTCGCAAGCGCCCTTGTCCGCATGGTGGACAAGCGACTCAGATCGAGCGTTCCCGCAGTTTCGCTTAAAACATGTAGAGACTGTCCGATAGGAATTAGTGTCAGTTGCTGATTGAGTGAACGATAGGAAAATTGTGCCATTGACATCAGCGTGCCTGCATTTGCCGACCAGCGTTTTGACGCTTCAGCTACAAACAATCCGACGAGTGGAACAACACCAATGGCGGCAATCGAAAATCGCACCGGGTCAATACGCTGTGTCAGCGCCTGCATCACGCTTAGCATGGACAGCCCGACGTTGCCGGATGTCTGCGGTGTTCCTTGTTGGTCAAGCAGCACCTCATCGCTGAAGGCCGTGACCTCCTTGATATACAACAGCCCGGCAAAACCTGCACCCGCCAGTTTGGAAGTGGGAGTCAACACGACATAGCCGGTAAACACGACAACCCCTGCATCAGAAGCCGCAATCATGCGGCCATATTTTGCGGGAACCGCAATGCCGAAAACATTGCAATCCAGAAGCAAGCTGCACACCGAAACTTCATTCAACTTGCGCTGCAGTCTAAAGGGCGCTTCGCCTGACAGGCACTGTGTGTAGTCGATAGGTCCAAGACCGTCATGGTTATCAATCGTGATCTTCAAAGTGGTGCTCCTCCGATATTCGCCGCGCTAGACAAGAGTGAAAGGTGCGGGCACATACGTGCGGAAGCAGAAGACAGATTGCCCATCGACTGAATCGACTACTGGTAGCGCTCGAAACGCGGCCGAAAGCATCATGCGCTCGATCGGTTTTTGGAGGACAACAGCAATTTCCGCTGGCCCTTCCATCGCTTGCAGACGCGGATAATAGAAAAAGACAGCATCTCCCTGCTCACCGGTCAGGACGAAAAGTGCAGACCACTCCTGGAGAAATGATCCGCCTTCGCGGTCCACAAATCCTGTAATAGGCTGCACCTTCATTCCGGTAGTCGGCACGCCCGCCGGCAGCGGCTGCGCGAGTTCCAGTGCCTGTGCGGTGACCTGTTGCACCCGGGCCACATTGAAAGACACACGCCTGACATAGTCAGGATCGTTGCTAACACTGGCTGCATTACGGACATATGCGGCACTCACTCCGGCGCCGACAAAACCCGCTTGACCCGTGTAGTCGACGTCCACCGTAATCAACGAGCCGGCGGTATAGTTTGCCAGGTCCGCGGCGTTCATGCAGATGACATTCGCGGATGTTGGTGTGCTCCCGTTGAAGATGATGGATTGCGCCACGCCTGCGGCCCCACCGGATCCGTTCGCACTTGAACCTGCAACAGGAATGAGCACATTCATATGCTCAGCGCCACCAGCCAGCGCCATCGTCAGTTTCGACCATTCCTCAAACGCGAATGAAACGGTCGCGCCGCTCATCTGCCGCACCTGATATTGTGCGAGGCTCGGTACTCCCGATATCATGCCCGAAACTTTTGCATCAGACTTCCTGACAAAGTTAGTGATCCATCCCAGGTCTATCCATGGAGTTGCAGGATTGCTTGTCTGAAAAACAGCAGCCTGCGATGCATCGAAAATGGTCGGCGTCTCCGTCGTTCGATTCACGGGCGCAAAATACACACGCACTCGTCGACTCATTGGTCCTGTAGAAGCAATGGCACTCGCTGTCGCTGTTGTACTCATGCCTCTGCCGCCTCTTCATAGCTGTAGACCGTGATCGTCGCCACGCGGCTCAGCCGATTCTTGTTTGTCACAATAGGTGCGAAGGAGGGCGCACTCCAAAAGAGTCGTGTGCTTAATGAAGTCGGCGGACTGGAGGCAAAATTTTGTTTGCCCGCATTACCCGTATTAAGCAATTGCGTGAGCTCGTCATCCATCGCAGCCAGTAATCTTCCACGATCGATGCCGCCGCTGGTCGACGTGCCCTCCGACCAGTAATGGATCTCGCAGACCTGCTGCGCAAGCGGCAAAGTATGTTGACGATCAACGCTTAGATCAGTCCAACGCAGTACAAATATATCCGGGAATGCAACAGCCACCGTGCTTTCATTCTCTTCCACCATGATGCCCGGGCGCTGAACACCGCGCAGAGCGAACACACGTGACGGATTTAATATGTTTAACGTGTTACGCAATGTCAGGTAAAAACTGTTTCTTGTATTTTCCATCGACTAGCTCACCATCTCTTCGGCAGCATCTGGAAGACTCTCACGCAAAAGCACTCGATATAGGCACACGTTCCCCAGCCACTCTGTGAATGAGGTAGCTTCGATTAGGAAAAGGACACCGTTCACCGCGATGCCCGATGCCATGGCAAACAACACATTTGCCGAAGCCACCTGCTGCCCACTGACAGCGGTCGCCACCGCCGACGGTGAAAGCAATAGCTCATATTTCCCTGCCTCGCCTTCGACCATGACTGACCTGACTTTGCGAAAAACAGCTGGAGATAAAGGCAGGTCCTGAAACTGGGGCGTGCTCAATCCAAGCTGCTCCGCATCAACTGCAACAGCGGCAGGCACGGGCAATCGAAGCCCTACCGAGAAGCCGCCTTGCGAACGGAGCAGAGAGTCCGCAGCGCGGGCAAGCCCTTCGTTGTAAGGTCGTACAGTTAAATCACTCATCGTCAGCTCACTCCTAACCCAGTCTGTTCGCTACATATGGCGCCAGCAGCATTTCAACCTGCGGGTCAATCAATGAGCCGGAGAAGTACTGCATCTGCATCGTGTCCATCTTGCTCTGCTTCACATTCAGACCTGGGGTCGCCTGGGCGTTCTTGATAATCTGCGCACACGCCACCATTACTCCGGCAGGAATGACAGCGAGCCCCGCGGTGTAAGTCACCATCACTTCGCCATAGGCAAGTCCGAGCAGGTTATAAGGCAGAATGATCTCACCCGTGTTCGGATCGAAGTCAATCGTGCTGGGATCAAAACTCGTCCACTGTCCCGGCAGTGAGAATGCGTAAGCAACTTCTCCCAGCTCCGGATAGGGAATCTCCCCGCGTCGCGGCCGCGTCAATCTTCCCTCGAGCGCAACAAAAGGGGTTGTCGCAGGACTGACTGCAACCAGCGGAAGATAACTCAGACGCACTGTCTGGCTCCCGGCTGCCACCCTCAATCTCTCTGTGTACTGCGTCGGGTTAAGGCTCGTACGGCGGCAGAAAGCTTCGATCACCGACGATGCCATCGTCACCCAGTCATCGGTTGTGTCCGATGCAAGACCGTAATTCAAATAATCCGTCGGCTGCAGATATCCCATTGCTTCTCCCGCCTCCACTTTCATGCACAAATACAAGCGGCCGGATCTGGTTTGATCCGGCCGCTCTTGTTCAACAACGTTGTGAATCGTCCCTATGCAACCAGCAGCTTACCGGTCGACCAGGACCTGCGCATGTGCGTAGCTGGCACCCTTGACCACCAGTCCGCCGAATTTTACGACGGCGTACTGATGTGTGAGTGCGCCAAGCAGTCCAAGCTGAAAAACACGCGGTGTCGGATCGCTGAGCCAGTGATACTCGATGAGGTCTTCCGTCACGATGTATGCCGGCAGAACTGCCGAACCTGATCCAGGTGTGCCCGTATAACTCAGCGCCCATTCTGGAATCAGCGGCAGTTCTCCTGCCTGGGTTGAAAGCGTCTTCACAGTAAAGCCGGCTGCGATCTCGCGTGAATTGAGAACGACGTTGAATTCCGTTTTCATTTCGCGATCGATCAGATCCAGCAATACAGGATTGGCATAGATTGCAGTAGGCCGCACTGCATAGTTTCCAATCGCCACCATCTGTGCGATCGTGGACTTCAACCCATCCACAATCGACGACGTTGTCCCGATGGTTGTCGAGATTCCGCCGGTCGCGCCAATCTGCGTAACCGCACCGCAGTACTGTGTCGTCGTTGGCGTAGAGAGCGAAGTGTCACTGCCGTTCCAAAGTGCGATATCATGCGTCCGCATCAGGCCATCAACAGTGTCGACCAGATCCTTGGCCTGCAGATATGCAAACTGCTTCTGCTGAGCGCCAAGCTCGACGTCAAACAGGTTGTAATTCAGCTGCGATACAAGCGCTTTGAGCGGGACACTCCGTTCGAGTCGAGTAGGTACAACGGTTGCCGGGGTAATGTTGCGAGGATCCATGAAAGCTGCACTTGCCGCTGCAGCCGGAATGGCAGTCTCCTCGAAAAAGCGCGAAGGATGCCCAGTCGCCGGAACCTGCTTGATCCGCTGACCAAACATACCCCTGCGACGAACGATGTCAAAAATCTCCGTTTGATAGAAAGGAACTTCGATGGCGCCCGGTCCGATATAGTCTGCTGCAGAACGTATGTCCAGAAATTTCGATTGCATGGGTAATTCTTTCCGCCCGGCATCGCCCGGCTAGTCGATTGATCTTCATGAACCACTTGGCCGCGCCAGCGAACGCGCGACACCATCCATTAGCGGGTTGTCAGCTCAGCAGGCCTGCACGGGCCAGCTGAGCCTTCACCGCAATGCGCTGCTCCAGGCTCAGACCAGTAAGTGCCGCATCAAGCGTGCCGGCCTCCATACTGTTCACGCTCTCGCTGCCATTCTTGGAGAACATCTGCACCGGGTTCGCAATAGCCGTTCGACGAACCGGTACTGCAGCACTTGCTTCCAGTTGAGCCTGCAAAGAAGCGATGCGCTGCTCAGCTGCCGCCAGCTTGCGCTCGAGATCAAGACGCGTCGCTTCCTGCTGATTTCCAAAGGCGCCTTCCGCAGTCGCGACAATGCGCTGGACATCTCCGCATACATGCGCATGCCGTTCCTCCATACCGGCAATGGCCCTCTCAAGTTGACTCGCTGCTGCTGCCAACCGTTCCGCTATCGATGCGATCTGCCGATCTAACTGTTCATTTTCCAAGTGATTGTCTCCCTGTTTGTGTTGCAGTTGATTGTTGTGGGACCTGCCGCCCCGGCCACGCTCATCAGCATGCTCGCCGGCATGCGTGCGGGCGCCGGCGCTGCACTTCGCGTGGAAGCAGCTGTCAAGCGAAAGGAAGTCTGCGCATAAGCGGCTTTGCTGCGTAGAAGAATCGCAGCACCTGTGAATGTCACCTTGCTCAGCCGCCAGACCTGCGCACGCATATCCTCGACGTGTGCGTCTGCCAGTTCATAAGACATTCCCATCTCTCCCGCATCACCCGCTGCATGGACCCCTTCCATCCGCTTGCCGACTTCCGGAAAATCCTTGCCAAACAGGTATCCGGCTACCGTCAGCCGCACGCCCTGTACATCAGCCTCAGTGATGATCCCGCACTTTCGTTGGGCATCATGCCCATCCCAGCGCGCTCCATAGTTAACCGCCATCCCCATCAGCGATGGCAGTGCATCAATGGCGGCCTGCCGCGTCAGTAACACCCGGTGCCCCTTCGCACCTGACGGCGCACGATCGCTCGCCACATCCACAAACGTCAAGACACCCTCAAATGCAACACGGTTCGGATGCCCTGCCACCACCGGCATCTCGACTGCCATTGCTCTCAATCTCATTCAGTCCCCGCAATTCCACAAAGCACAACCGCTGAAACTTGCCTTGCAGCGCCGCCCCGCCGGCACCGCTCACTCTTCCGCTACAACCTCCTCTCCTTCGCTGACACTCGTCGTTATCAATGGCAGCAATGGACTCAAGCCGCGCATCGCTCTCACTTCATCTACCGTCAACACGCCCGCCTGCAGAAGCTGCGTTTGTATCTGCAGCTCTGTCAGTTCGTCTCGCGTCTCAAGCTCGTTAAATGAAAACTCGAATTCGTCCCAGCCCAGAAGCTTTGAGAAAACATCTCTCGTGATGTGTTGCTCCACCAGTCTGGCCAGCGGAAGGATCGCAGAACGGAAAGCCTCGTCGCCCATCTCCCCCGAAGTAGACTTGTTCACGTCCTGCTCAAGCCCGAGCAGCATCGGTGGCAAGTTAAACGCGTTGGCAATCATTCGTATTAAGAACTGTTGCCAGCTGAGCCTGAGGTCCGCATCTGTCCCGCTTGCAAAACGCAGCACCTCGGGTTTCTGCTGCGTGCTTAGGATCGGCACGCGCCCCGTGCCCTCAATCTCATCCTGCCACCAGCGGATTAACCGTTCGTGCTGTGCAGGCGCCGCCTCGTTGATCCACAACGCATACTGCACCACTGCATTGCTCGCCAGCTTTCCGGCAAATCGGTGCGCACTCAAAAATGAGTTCACCGTCTCAAACGCTACTTCCAGCGGTCCCAGGCCAAACGGCGTATGCGTCCTCGGGTTCATGCGCAGATAGATCAGCTGGTCATCCCGCAGATCAATCGTCGCGTCGGGACCTATGCCGCCAGTCTTTTGCGCATAGCGAGGACTGTCAGGGTCGCCATTCCACTTGGGATTGATCTGGATGGTCGCTCCATCCACCGGCCACATCTGCGCCGGCCGAAGCGGATCGCCCGTTGCCTCCATCTCAATCGCGCCGAACCCACCAACCAGCGCATCTTCGAGTACCTGTTCCAGCATGGTCCTGAAAGAGTCCGAATCATTCGGCTCCTGCAGCATCACGCGAAGAGCTCTGCATTTTCGATTGAAGTAAGCGACGTCTCCCGGAAGATATTCGCGCTTTACGCGCACCTGCCAGTCCATCGAAGCAATGCGGTCCTTGATCAGGTTGATCGCACGCCGCACGACCGGTGTTTCTGCAAAGCGCCGCAGATTTGCCGGCGTTGGTTTGGGCATCAATGACCTGGCCGAGCCGAATGGTGAAAGTATCGAAGGCAGAGGTACTGTAAGTCTCTGACCCTCGCCATCCGCCTTTGCCGCGTCCACTCCCACCAGCCACTCCCTTAGCACTGTCCGCGTTCCGCTCAGCAATCCCATACTTCTTGTCCCCCAATGCTTTCAATCTGCCAATTGCCACCACCAATAAAAAAAGGAGCAAGGCGTTAGCCATGCTCCTCGAAAAAACAAAAGTCTTCCGCTCTCCTAAAGCAGCCTTAAGTCCGCACGCGCGACTTCAGCCAGTCGCGCAACCTGTGAAAGTGGCCACACCCTGATGTCGTTTCTCTCCATCAGCTCAACTCCACGCCTGTATTGCTTTCGATTTTCACCATCTTCGCTCACATCACCCACAGCTTCAACGATTGCAGTTAGCTGCAATGTTGCCTGGTCGATCTTCGTTAATCCCTCAGCGAGAGCTCGCACGGAAAACGCCAGGCTCTTGGCTGCGTTCAAATCGTTGTCCAGCGAAACAGCGTGAAACATCTTGATGACCCCGTTGGGACGGTAGCCAAAATCTATCTTCAGTGAATCACCCTCGCCCAGATACGGCTCGGCTGCAATCTGGTGACGCATGTACCTCCACACACCCTGTCGTTCAAAGGCTTTGCGCGTCTCCGCCAATATCGCTGCACGCCCGCTGCGCTTGCTCTCGCGCTCGACCTTATGAATCTCCACGTACAAACGCATCAGCTGATCGATCTGCGTCTGAAACGTATCTGCCAGGCAGGCTTTCGGTTCTGTCATTTGCACCACGTTCGAAAGTGAGTCACCCAGCAAACGCAGCAAACCCGGTGAGGCAATGCGCTCCCGCAACTCACCCTCCAGCGCTTCGAGCATATCGACGTCAGCATGCGGGTCAACGCACCGCACCCTCTTCCAGTCCTGCGTAAACCGCAGTTCTGTCCTCACGACGCCATCCTGCCCGGGTTCTGCCGCCTCGCGCAGCAGCACGCCGATATTCACGAATTCGTTCTTCACCGGATCCGGCACATACCGTATCAGCGAGAACTCACAGCGCCGCCGCTCCTCCACGCTCATCCCTCCTGCACCCCTCTACCTGTCATCTCTATCGTCCCAATCCTCCACTTCTACTCACTGCACTCGCTCACTCCCCATTACCTTTGATTCCGGAAACACCATCATGGCAATCTCTTTCGGCCTCTTACCCCAGTTAGGGAAAGGTTCACGATCAGACCTGCGGAAACTCGTAATCAAATCCCTTATCAGCGGCCTGCGCTTCATCAGCTTTTCGATCATCTGCTCTATCTCCCCAGTATCGCCTCCATACCATTCAGGAGGAACTTCCTCGGCTGTCTGCCAGATCCATCCATCGTCCATCGTTTCGATACGCGTCAACCAGGGCTCGAAGCTCTCCCATCCTGTCACGTGCGCATACACTCCGTTGCGCGGGAATACTCCCCTCAGGGTCACATCCTCAAATTTCCACTCCGCCGCATTAAAACAATACCCCTGGTCAATGAACATTGCGGAGTATCTCTTCTCCCGGCCCTTGCGCACATACACCGCTTGCCGACCATTGGTATTACAAGTCCACTTATCGATCACCAGCATCCCTGCGAATTCCGCCAGGTTCCGTATATCCATCAGCAGCGCTTCCGGCAGATAATCAACCACCAGTCCGGGCATCAATCCCCCAACAAATCGCGATCCAAACTGGAGTCCTGCCCGGCACCGCTCTGATGAATGCTGCAGCTTGATACAAAGCTCCGGGGTCGTCTCCACCATCCACGTAGTCACCTCAACCACAGCGCATTCAGGCACACTCAGTCCAACCTTCTTGGCGAATCGAGTCGCCAGGAATTCGTTCGCCAACACCCGGGTAGCCTGCGGATTATTCTGGAATTTCACTACATATAATTCTTCGTCCGCACCCAGCATCAGGTGCCCCTGCGCTCCGCCGCGCATCGCCCGTATATGCTGTGTCGCCAGGACTGTCACCACTCACCTCTGCTGCCGATACTATCCGTCACTCCCGATGCTACAGATATTTCTCGCACGCGGCCTGCAACACTGCCAGCAACCCTCGTCTCATCTGCCGGCAATCGATGCCCGCACCGCCAGCCCAATCCCCATCGCCATCAGGCAGTCATCATGCTCCCCTGCAGCGGCTTCCATCCTGCCTGCAGCATCCCGCACAAATGTCCTGCACTCCCGCAGCAGGCGCCGGCTGTTCAAGACGTCTGCATTCTCAATCAACATCCGCCCCACGCCATCCACCACGGCCACGCGTGAAACAGACGTCGTCAGCCATCCATCCAACCCGCATTGTGCAAAAATCCTCGCGCCCGCATCCACACTTCGCAGGTAGGCCAGCACTGCGTGACCATGATTATTCCGCTCCACCGCCAGCAATCCATGGTTATATTCGTTTGCCAGTTCTGACGCTCTTTGCGCAATCTCCAGCAGTCCGATTCTTCCGCAAAACTCCGCACACTGCAGCCCTGTCAATCTTTCGATCACCTCTATCGCACAGTAATCTCCGTCCATTCCACCACCGGCCGGATCTACAGCGACCACATACTCCTTACCCGGGAGTGGCGGAAAATACACTTCCAGGCAAGAATGCCACCGCCTTTCCATCGGCTCAGGAGTCTGCGCCATTCTGCGATCAATCGCCTCTACATCAAAAACGCACGCACCACTCGACAGGAAACACTCATCCGCATTTTCCGGATACTCCTGCGCGCGCAGCCGCCCGAACTGCTTCTGTATGCCCCGACGGAATGCGATCTGTCCCGCAGACAAGCCATGCTTCTCGACCAGCCTCTGCTCATCCTCATCGAGAGTCCCGGCTCCCCCACTGCCCGACACATACTCTGGCTCTGACCACCACGGAAAGAAATGACGCACATAGCCAGTCTCTTCCGCACGCATCCACTCTTCGTAAAAACATCCGTATGCGCCGTTGGCAGTCGATTCCAGCACCACTTCTCCTCCCGCAGGCAGCGACGCCCTCAAACCTGCCAGCACATCCGCCCCGTTTCCCGGCCACCGTGCTACCTCGGAGCAGTGCAGGTTCTGTACCGTCAATCCACGTCCTGCATTTGGATCGCCCGCGGTCTCAACCCTATACTCGCTATCGATCTTCGGAAACACCAGCGATCGCACATTCGCTCGCGAAGTCTTAAGCGCGCCCTCACGCAGCCGTTCGGGCAGGCCGGCGTAAAAGCGGTGCACCATCCGGAACAAATCCTCTGCCGCCTCCTGCGTATGCGCCACCTCCAGGGTCAGTGTTCCCGCCTGGGTGATCGTCTTTAGAAAGAAACGCCCCGCGATCCACGTACTCAATCCCATCTGCCGCGCCTTCAACACAATGTTTCTCGCACCGCGCCGTCGCTCGAATTCGGTTTGCACTCCATTCGGCCGCAGCGCGGTGCTCAACCCTTCACGCGTCCGAATCTGCAGCAATGCCTCCGCCAGAAATACTGCCGGCGTCCGCCCTTCCAGCAACTCGAATGGTGTATCCAGCACCATCCCGAAAGTCTTCAGCTCTTCGAGCTCGCTGCAAGTCGCCACAGATCCCTCCTGACACTTCTCTTCCCCTGACTCCGCTCAAATAGACTCCAACCTCACAACTTGTATCCAAGCTTTTCCATATCATTTCTGCATCCTGCAATCAGGTCCTGAAAAGCAATGACCGTCGCCTCATCGAGAGAAACATTTAGCCCGCTCGCGCTAGCCGCCGTGCTCGTCGAATGAACTGCCGCGACCACCAGCCCCAGTGCTGAGAATGCCGCCCGCTCCAACAGCACCGCCTGGCTACCGATTCCGGGAACAAGACTCGTAATCGTCTCAACTGTCCCCGCATTCGACGCAGCCTCTGCGCCCACCCTATCCAGAAAGAGGGAAGCTTTCTGCAGATCACCCAGCGCACTCGCGAAAAAATGCTCGATCGATGCGAAACCAAAAATGGATTTGCTTGAAGATGCCACTTTTACCATTACACTCTCCTCTTGTTGGGCCTTGCTACTGTTAGACACTAAATAATCAAACCAATGAAGAAAGGCCCCGCTCACCTGCCAGGGCCTTCATCATTACTTCCTTGAGCCACACACTTTAGCCCCATCCAGCAAACACTTCACTCATTCGTCTGCATCGGTCCAGTCGCTCGAATAGCCGTCCCATCGTCGTAGAACATCTGCGTACTGCAGCTGTTCGCCGTTGTACTCGGCGTGCCGCCGCCGAGCACACTACCGCCCCCTACAACACTTCCCCAGTTGAAGGTATAGCCACCTGTCGCGTTCTCACAGATCACGACAAGGAACTGCTGCAGGGCACCACTGTGTACCCACGAGGCCGCAGTCACGCTTCCCGTGAGGATCAGCTTCTGCACATTCTCGTTTCCAAGAGCGAATGTCGGCGTGGCCGACCACGTCACCACGTTCGCCGAATTCATCGTATGTGCACCAAAGTCCTTGTAGCTCCCAAATGAATTGGTCGATCGCAGATAATCATTCGTGCCTACAAGTTTCGTCGTCACATATGTCGGGCGATTCGACACGAACTCCGACTGCATATTCGCAACCGGAACAATGTCGAAATCTTTCGCCCAGGTCATTCCCGTCGTCACCGTCGAAGTGAATTCGTTGCCGACAAAGAAGCTCGTTGGATCAGCATTCACACTGTGAAATGCGATCGCTGTATTGGTCACCCCGAAAGTCCCGTTCAGCTCAAAGCGATTATTGGCCCAGTGCGAGTTATAGCTGCGCAGAACAGCTCCATACTGCGTCGGCGTGTCACAGACATTGTCACTCCACCAGTTTCCTTGCGCATTATCGTCAAAGCATGTCGTCATCGCGCCGTTTGCGTTGGTATCCCACACATGAAGGTAACCGTAGCGTGAGCCGCCAACGTCATCCCTCACTCCCTCCGCGTAACCCTTCACATATCCCTGCAGATACTTCGAATCCGTCGCATTGTCTGTCCATATCCCATAGCTGCCCGCAGGAATCGCGCTACCGGATCGATAACACCAGAACTCCACCGCATCCAGTGAGTTGGACCCCGTATACCCATCAGCCGTATCGCCATTCTGCATGCAATAGCTCGTCGCATTCAGCATCCGCAGGTTCAGGATTCGCCCCCGCTGCTGCCTCTTGAGCCACAACGCCCTCTGCGCCGTATTGTTCGCATCGAGTGTTCCGCCGCCTCCAATCACCTGGTCCTGCCACGGTCCGGTCGCTCCCGCAATCACCACGGCCGTCATCGTCGATCCACTTTTTGCCTGCAGCACCCCGCCCGTCTCCACATACAGCGACCCAGTAGTCGCCAGGTTTACCGAACACGATGTCTGAAACGTCAGCGCCGGCACATACAGCACCCCGCCCGCTGCTGCTGCAGCCGCATTCGTCATTGCCGTGCAGTTATCTGTCACCCCGTCGCCCACCGCCCCGTAATAGCGCACGTCCACGCGCGGGCCACCCTCAACCAGGCTCGCCAGCTTACTCGTACCTGACGCAGTTACGTTACCCAGAGCGTCGATCACAGCCTGGCCCGCGCTACCGAGACTTATCCCGGCACTAAAGGTTTGCGACGACCCGAACGTATTCGTCTGGTTCACCTGCGCCAGGTTCGACGTACTGCTCACAATCGCTCCGCCATTCACAATCAGGCTGCCCGCATTCACCGCACCCGGCGTCGTGATGTCCGCTGTATGATTTGCACTCGGCACCACCCCCGCATTCAGCACCGCCTGCCCGCTATCTGTCATCCCCGTGTAGCCCACCGTCCCCGCGTTGCCGATATACCCCAACGCCAGCGTTGACCCGCTCGGTACAACTGTCCGATACACCTTCTGCCACGTAAGCCCGGTTCCTCCCGCCGCCGGACAGAACACAACATTATTATTTGTTGCACTCAGCACAGCATTCCCCGTCGAGGTCACACCTGCCGGCGTTGGCAGTGTCTCCCCTCCCTGAAAATTTACCTGCGTGCACACATAGGAATAGCTCGACGTACCGGCAGTTCCGTTTTGCCCAACCCCAGCAGCTTGTGTCGGATTAGCTGTCTGCAAAAGGCTCAACGAACCATGCCCTTCAATCTGCCACGGAGATACCTGCGCGCAATCCATCTGCCATGCCATTTCGTAATCGCCTTGCAGCGTAAAACCGGTCACACCATTCCCCGCCAGCGGCGTAAATGGATAGCCGCTGCACGTGCGCAACGCATACCCACTGCCCGGCAGCAGAGTCGTAAAGCCGTCATTCGACATCACGCGAATTCGCTGCCCAGGCACGCCGCCCGTAAAATTTCCAATCTGCTGCCCTGCACTGCTGCCCTGCAGAAATACATTGTGCAGACCGGCCACATTCTGTCCCAGCACACCTGTGAACGGACTCAGCGATTGCTTGAAATCATTATCGGCAAATGAGAATGAACTCGAGTAGCCTCCTGGCGTCGAATAACTCTGCGCGAAGTTTCCATTCCACACATTCGGCGTCCCGCTCCCGCTTGTCCTGCCATCGCTGATGTCGAAAGCCAACGGCGATGCGTCGACCACCGAGTTGCCCGTCCACACATTTCCGCCGAGCACGTTCTGTCCACTGCCTGTCTCGTAAATACCCACCCAGCTGCCCGGCGCCACCACCTGGTCATTGCCATCATGCAGCGCCATGTTTCCCACCCAGATACTGTTATTTGAAGCATCTTCGATCCCGTTGCCGGCATTCAGGTCCGCCCGGTTCATATACCAGCGGTTAAACTGGCCGCCACTCCAGATTCCCTCATCTGACAACTCGCCAATATTGGATTCGTACCAGTTATTGATCCCATTCCATCCGTTTACGATTGCCTTCGACGGCAGCGTCGCATCCACCACCGTTTTCGTGCCATTCGTCGACACCGAACCAGTCGATATCTCCGAATACTCCATGTACCCATCCGTCCCGTTCAACACTACGCAACCCATCGGACTTACCGGCGGCACAATCGACCCTCCCACCGGTGGATAGGCTGGCAGTTGTCGCAGCGCTTTCGTGTTCACTTCCTGCAGGCAGCTCGAACCCTGCACGTGGTTCACATACAACACCTCGCCGCCTTCCCAATCCAGAAAGCCGTCGCCGAAGTTCACCCCTGTCACCCGTTCCACATCCACCTGGTATCCGGCGGGAATCCAGATCCCCTTGTCCATCAGGTTGCCGGCCGCACCGGCGTTGATCGCTTCGTTCGCACCTGCATTGACCACCGAGATAAAATTCGCTCCCGGCTGATACGCATTCACCGCCCATGTACCGTTCAACGTCGCATCACTTGAACCGCTGATCGTGATCGATGTTCCCGGGCCGCCCGCCCATCCATAAATCGGTCCCGCCATCTGCAGTGCCAGCGTGTTGCTTGTCCTCACGCCGCTCAAAATCATTCTCACCACTCCATTAGGGTCAGTCGCACTTCCACCGGCGATCGCTCCGTTTGCCGGATATGCCGTCCCTCCCGTCGTCGATCCGTTAGCCCCTGTATTCGCATAGGTAAACGCGGTCGGATAATTCGCACCGCCTCCTGCGAATCCTCCCAGTGACGTCACCACAAAGCTTCCGTTGTAGCTCGCATCCGCAGCGCCGCTCACCGTCACCTTGGTGCCCGTCGCAAAGGCGGTGTAGCCATTATTCGGTAGAGGCGCAGTACTCACGCAGGTCACTACATTCCCGTTGCGCGCGCACTGTCCCAGTGGGGCTGTCTCGCTGTACGTAAAGCTGTTGCCGTTGCTCGTGACTCCGGCCTGCGTTACTGTCGAAACTGCAGCAACGGTGTACAGTCCGTTGTACGTCGTATCCGGAACAACCCCGTTCAGGTTGATTGTTGAACCCGCCGCTACTACTGCCGGCACAGCGGTATTCGAAGTTACCGTCACTATTCCTGAAACCCGCGTAACCGAGGTCGCACTCACAACAATGCTCTGACCCTGTCCAAAGATGTCGATGTCGTGAATGCCCACATTTGAAGCTCCTGGCGCAACCGTGATCACCGGCTGACCGATCCGCCATGTGCCCAAACCCGCGCTGCCCAGGCGTGAGCCGTAATGCCCATTCAACGACACATTGGAATACAGCGTCACATTGCCGCGGCAATTCGCATCCGGCAACTGCACCTGCGCGCTTGTTCGGCCACCCTGTTGTGCCGAAGCACTCGCTGAATTGATGGCAGACTGTATCGCCAGCGTGTCATCCACGTTTCCATTGCATGTCGCACCATAGGCCCGCACATCAAATACATCAGTATGCGCAACCCGTTGATCCACCACTCCTGCCGCACATGCATTCGAAAATTCAGGACTCACAATCGACGCCGCGACCGTGTTGGGAATCACCACCATCTCGACCGGCGACGCCGCACATGCTGCCGTCACTGCCGCCTGTACAGACGCATACTGGTCCGCATACAACACATGGTTGATAATCGGTGCTGCCAGTGAAGCAGCCGCCAGCGCCCCTTCCACCGCCTGCGCATTCGGCGTGTTCGCATGGATCGCATTTAAATCACTTCCGCCACCTATCGACACCGCGCTGATCTGCGTATCGACGTAGTGTTTTGTCGTTGCCTGCGAAGCCGCCGTAGGATCAGCACTCAACACCAGCGGCCCTGTCATCAAGCCCCCAATCAGTGGCACAAATGTCTGGCTTAGCGCTGCGATCGATCCATCGACATACTGCTTCGACGCTGTCGACACGGCGACCGCCGCCGGTATCAGCTGCGTCCGGATGCCCGCAATCGTTGTCTGCGCCACCGCTGGTACCAGCCAGAATTCCTTACTCACCGAACCACTCAGTAAGTGATAAACGGCCGTGTAGTAAGTGCCCGCCGGAATCGCTCCGGCGTTCGGCGTCAGGTTCAGCGACAACAGGCCATCCGCCCCGATGGTCGCCGTCAGGTTCCCCGCAGCCACCGTTCCGTTAGCTGCAGTCGAAAAAGAAGTCCAGCTCACCAGGACAGTGCCGCTTGCAACCGAGCCATCTGCGTTATAGATCGTGTCCTGGATTGTTGTCGTCGTGATCTGTGCCCGGCAAGTGGCAGAAAGAAACGTACACATCAGGAGCGAAGCCACGCAAAATATTCTGTAGGCATCACGTCCCGCATCCCCGCACCGTGAGGACAGTTGCTTAATTGCAAGCCACACTGTCGCGCGGCCTCTCTGTTCGCGGATAATCCCGCCATCACGTGGCACAAACTGTGCTGCCGCTCTCAACGTCTCTGCCAGGCGCGCTCTTATCATTCGAATCACTTCTGCTTTCCTGTTGGCTTTGCCGGCTGCTTCTTTAACGCATCCTTCTTGTGAATCTCGTCCATCAGCAACTTGCCCAGCGATGGTGGCCGCCGCTTGGGCTTCATCGTCGCGTCTTCGTGAAGCTTGCCAAGCTCCCACAACAATCGCAGCGGCGCTGTTCCTCCGCCTTTCGCAGACTCGATCATGTTGGTTGTTATCTCACTGAGTTGCTTGAGCAGTTCGGTCTTGATGAAGTGCTGCCCGTCCTTGACCGGTATCCCCGGCTTCAGCAGACTGGAAACCTTGAGCTCGATCGGGGCGACGCTCCCAACCGTTGCAGGCGTCTTCACGATGCTCACCCGCTTGCTCCCGGCTTTCTTTTTCGCTATGGCACACACTTCCTGCAAAACCCCGCCCACCGCTGATTCTCGAAAAAACATTTGCCCCATCGCTGACCGCCAAACGAAAAGGGGACGCCATCGGCGCCCCCTCATCTGGTTTCTTTACTCTTAAGTTCAGAATATCAACTTAGTAATAATCACTCGGCATTTTCAGAAGTTCGTCTAAGTACATAAATATCATCCATTTAGGCTGTTCTCAGTTTAACTCGCTTGTAATGCTTTCGATGCAAACCATTTGGCAACCGGAATATCTACCTTTACCTTTGCATCGAGCCCATTTAACTGCAAAAAACATCAGCGCAGTCTCTCGGCAGATAGACTGCGCTGATCCCCTCATCAATGCCACGTCTAGTACCGCGGTATTTTCAACAACTCCACCTCCAGCAGGATTTCCGTCAGCCGATCCAGCGTCTCCGCATACCGCCGCATGATCGTCCTCACACTCGCGCCCAGCATCACCGCTACTTCGCCCTGCGTATATTCCTGCAAAGCAATACGCGCAATCAGTTCACGTCCACCGTCGTCCAGCTTCTTCAGGCACGACTCCACATCATGGACAAAAATGATGGCATCTTCAAAGTTCCGCAGACCCGTGTGGCTCGCCTTTCCCCGAAATACCAGGTTACCCAGCACAGATGGACTCCGCCCCATCTGCATCGACGTCCACATGTAACGGCGCAAAAATTGCTCCGTGTATTTTCGATAGAACGCCAGTCCTCCAACGTCCTCCGCCTGCTGCTCCGCTTCCTCGATACACCTGCTGATGTACCTCTTGTCATATCGCTGAGGCATCTCGCCCGCAGCCGTCAAGTGCAACACCCGGGCCGCGCTCACTTGCAACCTCCCCGCGTTGCATGCGTTAGTTTCCGTTTTCGCCCCGGACGCCGTGCGGCGCCCACCTGCGGGTAGTCCGCCAGCTTGATTGCACAACCAAGGCAGTAAACCTTCCCGATTGCCCTGCAGCGCACCCAAAGATTTCCGCAGCCCTCACATACCTTCAGTTCCATTACTTCAATGTCCATCAGGTTCTCCAATGTTGTTCCGTTTCGTCGCAGGTCTGCTGACCCGTCTGTTAGTTTTGCGTTTGCATCCTGATCCCGGCTGGCGCGTCTATCCCGACTTTCCCTTGCATCCTTTCCAGACCTGCAGGCACAGCAATTCATCCTGAGAGTGCGCTTGCATCCGAAGAGGCAGTGCATCTCCCGCATGTGACAGACGGGTATTGAGGCCTGTCCATGCGACTCGTGTATGCAAATCTGTTGGTTGAAAGTAAATCGACACTACGGCGGTGAACCTCAGCCGTCAATGCCTTCAACGCGCTTTATCCGGCGTTTCGCCTGACACTCGAACCAGCCGCAAATTTGCGGCATAATTGCGCACTTTCCTATACGTTTTCGACAAATTGCGCGCCGCACTTTTATACGAGAACACTTACATTCACACATGACACTGATCGAGCTGCGCGAAAAACTCCGGGCGGAACTACGAAGGCGGATCGCGGCGGGACTGATCAATCAAACAAAGCTTTCGTTCGAATCGGGAGTAAGACAGGCAACAATTTCTCGCTTTCTTCAGAAAGAGTTTTCAGAATTAAGTTTCGCGAGCATGACGCACTTGATGCGCGCGCAGCATATTCAGGTAGAGGACCTGTTCGATGCGCCTCCTGCCTTTAAGAAAGCCACCAAAAACCAGTCGATTCCACTGGTAGCCCAGGTCACAGCTGCTGTAACTGCGGTAATTGTGGAGAGTCAGGTCTTGCGCTGGACCGACATCACGGTACAGTCGCTGGGATCGTTGCCGTTGAACGTGATCGGCGAACGTGCCTCTTGGACACGCTTTGTTGCGATTGAGGCAACGGAAGACCAGATCGCTTTCATGCACCCATTCTTGAGACGCAACACCACGCTCGTCATCGATCGCCATCACCAGGAACCGCTTCTGCAATATCAACGTCGGCGCGCCATGTACCTGGTCTCAGGCGAGAGTCCGTTACGTATTGGATATCTCCAAATCAAAGGAAATGAGGTGTCGATTCTTAGGACGGGAATCGGTACGGACAAAATTCGCGGAAGCGACATAGTGGGAAGAGTGTGCGAGCTGATTGTCCGCACACGAACTTAAAGCACGCTTTTCAGCGGGAGCTCATAAATCCCACCTTGCCTCTACCGAGCAGTAATGTTGAATCCTGCGCTCCGGCAACCAGAACAATCCCACTCGCCTGCCGCGGCACCATTCCGCCAGCCACCACGACTAACAGCCAACTCCGCAGACGCGCGAAGCGCTATTCGCCGTACGCGCAGTACCTGCTAGCATCTCAGTGGAGGACATTCATGGAAGTCAGCACCAGCACCCCCGGCAGCGCCGCCCGTCGCAATGAAGACATCGCACTCGATCTGCTGAAATTTGTAGCCACCACTGCCGGCGTCGGCCGCAAGGAAAGTGGCGCCACCACTGGTTTTACCGCGCCCGCATCGCCCAAGCCGGACGATCAGGTCGCCCATCTTCTCGAGCTCTATGGCCGCTGCCTTTCCGCCGTGCAAGGCAAGGGAGCAGCGCGCTAAAGCGCCGCCTTTGCCTCTGTCAGCAGAAGTTTCGGCCAGCTCACCAGCTATCAGGCAGCTGGCCGTTTTCGGGGCAGGATCGTTCGGCCTCAATCACACGCGCGTTTATCGTCAGCTGGAGCTGGACGGCCATCCCGTGCACCTCGCCGCGATCGTAGACCCTGCCATACCAGACCTCGCGGCCTTAAACCTCCCCGCCGGCCCACTGGCCCCGCCGCGGCTCTACGCAACAGCAGAAGAGTGCCTTGCTGCACATCGCTCCGGGGCGCTTCGGCTGGACGCCGCGTCCATCTGCACCCCCACCACCCTGCACGGATCCATCGCCGCCGCTGCACTCGATGCCGGCATCCACACCCTTGTCGAAAAACCCATCAGCCGCACACTCGCCGAGGCCGACGACCTGGTCGCCCGTGCCAAAGCACGCAATCTCATCCTGCAGGTCGGCCACCTGGAGCGCTTCAACCCGGCCGTCCGTGCATTCGTGCCTTATCTGAACAAGCCCATGTTCTTTGAAGCGCATAGGCTCAGCATCTTCACCCCGCGCTCGCTCGACGTCGACGTCGTCCTCGACCTCATGGTCCACGATCTAGACGTCGTCCTGTCGTTCGCCCAGTCGCCCGTCCGCGAGATCCGTGCCGTCGGCCTGCCCATCCTCTCCGCCAAAACCGACATAGCCAACGTCCGAGTGGAGTTTGAGTCGGGTTGCATCGCCAACTTTACCGCCAGCCGCGTCAGTACAGAACGCGTCCGCAAGCTCCGCTTCTTCCAGCCGCACCAGTACGTCTCGATCGACTACGCCCGCCAGGAAATCCTGATCATCGAGACCACCACCGACCCTTCCCATCTAAATCCAACAGCCGGCACCATTGATCTGCCACAGGCCCCCGGCCTGAAGCTGGCCAGGCCGCCTGTCACCCAGGGCGAGCCCCTCCGGCTTGAGATCGAGGCCTTCCTGGATGCCATCGAAAGCGGCACACACCCCATTGTCTCCGGTGAAGACGGTCGCGCCGCCCTGTCCCTGGCCCTCGACATCACCGCCGCCATTGAAGCTCACATGAATCGATTCGACCTGCCCCGCCCATCCTGACCGCAAACCTGCGCCTCTAGGTAAAGACCTTGCGAAAGCCAAATCTCGAGGGCACCGCCGGCGCAATCACTACTTCATCTGCAGCTTCACTCTTCTGGAGAGACTGAGACCATCCCAGGAAGAGAAAGAGTAGTTCATAGACCGGCTCATTCAGGAACACCGTCCCCAGGCAAAAAGACAGCCCTGCAATACAGCCGCCCATACAAAACAGAAAGCTGGCATCCTCCCGGTTGTTCAGTTTCCGCAGCGAACGAAAAATTGCGAAGAGCGCTTCGATCAGCAGCAGCGTGAACGAGCACACCCCCAGGTACCCCTGGGTCAGCGCAAAGAACAGGTACGCATTATCAATCGACAGCTGCGAAGAGACGACCGGAAAACTGGGGCCCCATCCATACAAACCGCCCTTCTGCACAATCGGCATGTAATTCTTGATCATCAGGCTGCGGTAAATCGCGTTCTGCTGGTCCGGCGTCGCCGTTGCGAAATCCGCAGATGTGTAGCGATTTGTATAGATGTATCCGGGAATTCCAGCGGCTATCAACATCAGCACCGTATTGCGCACCCTCTTCGCCAGGCGCTTTGGCCGATACGTCCACGCGATCAGAAACGCCAGCGCGAAACCCAGATACGGACCGCGCGCCTGGTCGATGAACATGCCAATACTCACAGCAGTCAGCAGCACCGCACCTTTCGTGTACGGGTGCTTCAGATACCGTAGCTTTGGCTCCCACTTTTTATTCTTGTAGAGCCAGTAAGCGAAAATCACTCCCACGATGTACACCATCCCCGTGGTTTCCGACTGCGCGTACGGCCCTGCCACCCTGGTAAATCCCCATCGGAACTGTTCGAAGTAGCCCAGATGATCGGGAAGCAGCCGCGCCCAGAACACATGAAATGGATCTGTGCCCATTCGGTATTCGTAGAGGGAAACAATGGCGATGCATGCCAGCAGGAAGACGACCCGCTTCATCACCGGGACCCGCAGGTTGCTCTGCTCGATCACCAGTTTCCCGATGGCATACGGAAATAGCGCCATCGTCAGGAAGGAGAAAAATCCAAAGATGCCCGGCGTCGGCGTGTCGTTTCTCAGCAGCATCGCCGTCCCTGAACTCACGCCAAACAGCAGCATCCAGAAGTCCATCCGCGTAAAGCGCCAACGCCGCCAGCGAGTTGCCAGCAGCCAGATGCCAATGGGAAAGATCGCTGTATCGGCAAAACTCAGGAAAGGCAGACCCGGCAGCTTCAACGTGTCGTAAAGCGGCAGGCAGAGGATAATCGGCAGGTAGAAACTCAGGAATGCCTTCTCAACCGACTTCCTGCTCAGCAGGATCAGCGAAATCAGGAATGGCAGCAGAATGATCGGCGCTAGGCCCATCAACGTCTTCCCCGGGTCAGCATCCGCATCGGTACCTCACGGAATGCGGCCGAGAGTTGTACCCTGGTGTCCTGCCTCGCCTTCATACGTTTCGCACCGATTTGCACCTGCAATTGATCGCCCTTTTTGCTGGAGCGTATCGCCCCCTCCTCGCATTCTTTCATGCAGATGTAGGGCCAAACAACCGGAGATACGGGCTCGATACATCAATCGTAACCAGAACGGTCGGCGCTGCTCAACCCGTCCTGTCGCGAGCCGCCCGGCTCAATGCAGTTTGTCCAGATCAAGTCCGAACTTCGGCGCCGACTTTGTCCCGCTGATCTTTACAGGGATTTCCGTTCCCGCCCCATGCTTGGCAAAGATGGGATCGATCGGCGTCAGCAGCAGCGACTTCCACCACGTACTCACCATCTGCGACAGCTTCGCCTTGGTCCGTACTGTCCCCGTAAATTCGAACTTCTGCCCGTCCAGTGTGTAGACGCCTGACAAGTCAACATTCGCACCCGGCATCTCGTAGCTGAGACTACTGAAGGTCAGCTTGCCGGCTCCCAGCGCAAAATGCCCTGTCATCCCGGAGTTCACCTTTGCCGCTCCCGGCTGCGCCAGCTCCGGCTCACCCTGCGCCCGCAGACTTAGCATGTCGATCTTGTCCTGCCACTGCGGGTTCGTAAACTGGACCTGCTGCAGAGAGAAGGCTCCCTGCATCTGCATCTTCTGCGCCACACTCACTTTGCCCGGCGGAATATGCAGCTTCGCATGTGTATTGATCACGCCGCGCATCACTACCGGCGTCGTCTTGACCGCGAGCTGCAGAAAATCCTCAATCCGCCCGGCCGGAATATTTACGTCCAGGTCAATCACATGCCCCTGGCCCTTTATATTCACCACCTTGCCCTTGCAGCTGAACGTCGAGTGGCCCAGCTTCGCCTCCACCGAATGCAGGTAGGTGTCTCCGCTCAGTCCGTCGACCACCGCCTGAAACCGCGTCTCCAGCGGCACCGGATGCTGGGCAATATCCAGTGAAAAGTCCGGCGTCTTCGTCGTTCCGTTCACGTCGATGCGATCCAGCTGGCCCTCGAAAATGCCTTCCGAGGACAAAATCCCGCCGACACCTTTGATCGTGTTCAGATCGGCATGATCGAACGTATAGCGGCCACTTACCGCCGAGTCACCCGGGCTCTCGTTGTTCCACGGCCCGAAACTTCCCACAGCATGAATATTCCCGCGAGGGATGGCATTCGTCAGTGTTGCGTCATAGGTCGACGCACTCTCAGAGCTCACATTCTCCAGCACGATATGCTTCAGCACGAACCGCTTCGGGTCTTTCCCCGGTTTGTCCGTACCAATCACCAGCTCCGAGTCATCGCAGACTATCTCGTCTGCAATAATCTTGATCTTGCCCTTTTTCGCGCCGTGTTGCGCCGTTCCGGTCGCTCCCTGCTGACGCTGGTCTTTCGGCGGAATCTTTATCTGCAATCCCGATACCAGGACAGCTCCCACATGCGTCGGTTTGATGAACAGGCCCAGTAGCCTGGCGTGGAAGGAAAAATGCCGGATTGCGATCAGCGGAGCAGTCGCGCCGGCCGCAACCACATCCGGCGGCGAATAGATGCGCAGGCCATCTCCTGAAACCTGTAACCCTCGCAGGAGGGAAACGTCCAGGTTGTCCAGCTCAACCTTGCTGTTGAAGCGCGTGCTCAGGGTCTCGATCACGCGACCCTTCAGAATCGGTTCTGCATGCTTCAGGACGATTTCTGCGATCACCGTAAGCACGGTTAGGACGATGAGCAGCGTGATGCCGAACCGTCTCCAGAATCGGCTGCGCTGCGGGCGATCATCACCGCCGCGCTCCCCTTCATTCCGAACTTCCTGTCCACCTTTTTGATCCAATGACAGACTCACCCTGACTTGATTCGCCGTGGACGACTGCGGATGCTCAAAACCTGGCAGTTTTCGTTACCAGAGAACCCACCCTGCCTACCTGGTCTCAATCGTAATCACCTGGATGCGATCCAGGTTGCGCACCCACCGGGCCGGCCTCTTGTCCTCCGTATTGATCAACTGGAAAGCGCCATTCCCGCCAAGCGGCTGCCCGTCGACCGTGTCCGCAACAATGACATCGCCGTTGTGCATCATTGGGTCCACCTCGGCCACCGAATACAGCACCTGGTAGCCATCCGTACCCTCGGCGACCACCCCTGTCATGAACAGCTTCCCTTTCAGCTTCTCCCCGATGGGCGCATCCACCCTTGCCAGCACGTCCGCCAGCACCACCCCGGCATAGGTCTCACTCTTCTTGCTGTGCGCATTGAAGACGGTTACCGACCTGTGCGGCAGCGCCTTCAGATCGGCTGTGGTCAGTCGCTGTACCGTTCCATCCAGACCGCGCACTTCGAGCACCTCTGCCGGTCTTGAGGCCTTGGCCTCATGCATCGCCTGCCCGTGCATCGCCGTCCAACTGCAGGGCAGTAAAAGGCAAAGTGTCAAAAGAGAGCGCGAGAGAGCGTCGTTTTTCACACTCACAGCATAAGCCGGCCCAGGCTGATGCGGTAGGTCCAGCTATTCGCGCGCGGCGACCGGCACCGCTGTCTTCTGCACGGCCGCCCCCCGAATCACCTTCAGGACCTCATCCGCGCAGACGCGCATATCGAAATGTTTCTCGAAGCAATGCTCGGCATTGGACTGGTAGCCCCTGCGCTCTACCTCACTCAGCGCCGACCACCCGAGCAGCATCTCAGCGGTACCTTCAACAGAATCAGTCGCGACCAGACCCGCCCGCTCCTCCAGAATCTCCCGCCAGATATTCACCTTGTCCGAAATCAGTACAGGCACTCGACAGGCCAGCGCTTCGACCACGGCAATGCCGAAATTCTCCTGGTGTGACGGCAGGGCAAAAATCTCGGCCACAGCCAGTGCGCCCCACTTGTGTTCGCCCATGCGCGCTCCGGCCCACACAACCTGGCTGCCAATACCAAGCTCGGCAGCCATCCCCTCCAGTTCTGCCTGCCAGCCGATCTGGTCGGGACCAACAAACACCAGCCGCCAGTCGTGTGCACCGGCAAACACCTGGGCAAAAGCCTGCAGCAGCACATCGCAGCCTTTTTTCGGATGCAGCCGCCCCATGAACAAAACGATGCGCTTGCCACGCAGGTCCGGGTGCTCCGCCATGAATCCTGCAGCCGCCCCTGCCAGGTCGACCCTGGGGGCACGCGTGCCCAGCCCGGTTACGACAGGGTTTGCCTTGTACAACCAGAAAGACTGCGCTGCCAGCACCTTCTCTTCTTCGCACGTGAACAGCGTCGCCGCCGCATCCCGAATCACACGGTAGTCGCCGAACGGCCAGTACAGCCACTTCTTCAGGTGCTTCAAGGGATAGCGCCGCTTGAACCAGGGATCGAGCATGCCATGGGGAAATACAAAATATGGCGTCTTCGTCCCCCGGAGCGCCGCCCGGCACCCGTAGCCGTGGTACTGCCATAGTCCGTTGACGATTACCCCGTCATAGCGCCCATGGTTCCTGCGCAACCATGGCACCAGTTTGTCCGAATGGCCAAACGTCCCTCGCGCCGGACCCAGCAGATGCAGTGGAAACGGCAGGTCACCCACCGGGTCGCCCTCTTCATCCAGCGCCGCAATCTCCACCTCGTGGCCCGCTGCCACGTGCTCGATCGACATCAGACGCACTGCTTCGATAGGGCCTCCGTCTGCAGGATTGAGCGAACGAAGGAGGTGCAGAATTCGCATAGATGGCCTGTTCAAGCCTCATTATAAGCAGCTTAACGGCCATAGCCGGGCCAGCGCCCACAGGAGCCAATCCAGGGCACCGGCGGCCCTGAAAACGCGAGGGACCATCGTCCAGGGCAGCCGCTCGCCCAATTTCGGATGTGCACTAGGTCTCTAGCGGCCAAAAAAGTTACGAATTGCTGTTACTCCACCTTGGTAATACATACTTTGTGGACTTATACAGAAAAAAATACTCTGGCAATCTCGTTCTTGAGGAAACACAAATGTCCACTGCAACTACTTCTTACCCGAGCTACTCCCCCGTTCAGACCGGCCTGCTCAGCAATGACCAGATCGCCATTGAATGCGCATGCAAAGAGGAAGCTCACGAACAGAACAACTTCTTCCGCGGCATTTTTGTCGCAGTGCCTACGGGCCTGGCCATGTGGTTCTGCCTGTTGAAGCTTGCCAGCGTGATCGTTCACCATATCTAGCTCTAAAGGGCACAGATGTCGCCTGTCTCGAGGATCGGGGTCCTATACCCATCCATCGCCACCCGCAGCATCGCCCTTCCCACCTGCTCCGTCGTCGTAACACTGTTCGGAAACAGTTTGAGCAACAGCGGCAATGCTGGTCGCGTAAAAGAATAAAGCAGGCGATAGAGCGGCGTTTTCGATCGAATACCGTGAAGTGGCTGGATCAGGCCGGGCCTGAACATATAGGCCGCCTTGAATGGCAATCGCAGCAGCGCATTCTCTGTTGCACCCTTCACTCTTGCCCACATCACGCCACCCTTCTCCGAACTATCTGTACCCGCCCCTGACACATACGTAAACGTCATACCAGGATTGAGCCGCGCCAGCGTGGAAGCCGCCGCCAGCGTAATGTCATAGGTGATGCGCCTGTACTCCGGCTCCTTCATGCCCGCGGACGAAACACCAAGACAGAAGAAGCAGGCGTCGAAACCCCTCAGCTGGCCTTCGATGCCCGCATAGTTCGTCAGGTCTGCCGGCGTTACTTGGCGCAACTTCGCATTCGTCTCTGCGATTGTATTGCGGCCGATCGACGATACTTCGCTCACCCCGGCATCAAGCAGGCATTCGCGCAGAACACCCTGCCCCACCATGCCAGTCGCGCCGAACAGAATCACTCTCATCGCTTCTCCTCAGCCGGCCGGATCATCAAACAGGCTGCAAGGATCGATGCGGCTCCTCCGGCAGCACTACCCCGATAGCATTGCCGGCATGCACCGTTCCCTCCGCGATCACTATTCCCATTGCCCCTGACTTGCGGACAACCCCGCCCTGCTCATCGCGATCCAGCATCGCGGCCATCAGTCCAGGCCGAAAGCGGTCCATCAGTACACATGGAGAGCGCAGCCCCGTCAGCTCGACGATCGCCGAACCGCCCAGGTGCAGCCTGGTACCAACCGGCAATCGCAGCAGGGCCAGTCCAAGTGTCGTGATGTTTTCGCCAATATCACCCGGGTGCAGATGGAAGCCCTTCTGCGCCAGCTCCTCGAAAATCTCGGCCTGCAGCAGATGCACCTGCCGGAGATTCGGCCGGCCCGGATCCTTCCGCTTGTCATAAACGTGCTGGACCGTAGCCCCCAGGTGACCGTCGCCTTCCACGCCGAGCCCGGCCAGCAGCTGGATATTCAGCTGCGGCTCCTTGCTGAAATGATGACCGCGCCTGCGGCACACCGCAGCAACCTTTGCGCCGACAACATTTGCCGCCGAAGGCTCCTCTGCCTGGACGGCCGGTCCTACTTCTGGCGTTCCCACAGTTCCTCATGCCGATCGTCATGGTAAAGAATGCTGACCACCTTACCCTCCGCATTCTTCTGGAAGATCAGCCGCGTGGTCCCGCCGTTCGGATAAAAGAACACAGTCGAAGTCTCCGGAAGAACCTCGGCCAGGTCGCCGGTGCGGTTCTTCACCATCAGCCGATCGGCGCTCCGGATGACCGACACCTGGCGCACGCCGTTGTCGTAATAGTCGCCCTCGTAGGCGTCGTAGATGTCCGGATCGACTTTCGCCGGCACCGGGTGCAGCGGGATAATCAGCCGGCTCGAGGATGCATGTGCCGTCTTGATATCGTTCAAACGATGCGACAGGAACCACTGCGGCAGCGCCGGATCCGTGTAGGCCTTATCCCACGCATTGTGGTGCCAGCCTTCAAACTCCCACAAACGCACGTCCCCGCCATTCGCAACCAGTGCCTGGTACATAAGCTCCGACTGCTTAGGGACTACGACCGGATCGAGCAGACCATGGAACATCCACACCGGCGTTTTGCCGATAGCACGCGCATATTCGCGTGGAAGCTCATCCTGCTGCTTCCACCGCCCCGGACGATACGACCAGAAAACTCCTCCCGACACAGGCGCGATTGCCGCAAACTTGTCAGGATAATTCTTCGCAATCTCCCACGTCCCATAGCCGCCCAGCGATAAGCCGGTGAGATACTCGCGCTGCGGGTCGCCATTGAACTCCTGTACCTCGGCATCGAGGGCGCCGACCGCCATCGCCATAATGTCCGGATCGGTCCAGTAGTGGTGGTAATAGGGGTCCTGCGGCATCACAACTACGAATGGCCACCTCTCCGGATGTGAACGGATCGCATTCGGCAGGCCTACCTGCGTCTCGTCCATGCCGTCCGATCCGCGCTCGCCGGAACCATGCAGAAACAGGATGATCGGCCATTTCTCATGCGGATTCCAGCTTTCCGGCAGGTACACCTGGTATTTGTAGCTGACGCCGTTCAGCGTAATCGTCCGGTTCAGAAACCCAGTATCCTGCGCATGGCTGTGGTGCAGCCGTCCGGCGGTCGCCGCCGGCAGCAGGGTAAAAGTCAGAAGAGTTGTGAGCAGATGGGGCAGCCAGGCTTGTCGCCTCATCTAGGCAGCATAACGCAGGCACGCGCCAATCCGCAGCCGGGCTATTTACCGTACCAACGATGGCTTCGTAAACAAGAAAAAGGCCAGTGCCCGTATCAGGCACTGGCCCCGTTTCTCCGGAGGACTGTTTCTAGTGCGAAGATCCTGCAACTGCCAGCTTTCGAAGCGTGTTACCGGCGACCATGTATGGCCGCGTCTGTTCCGGTCGAACTGACTGCGAAGGCTTTTTGGCCACCAGTGCCGGACGGCCGGCCACAACACCATTCTCCGCCGACGGCGCCGTGCGCTGCCCCTTGCCCGGCATGATGCGGAAAACAGGAGCCTCGCTCACAATGCTGCTGGACCGCTGATGCGCACGCTCTACTGCCTTCCCCAGCACCTGCTGCAGGCTCTCCACCATCACCCGGTCAGACGACGTCATCGCCCGGATATATCCCATTGCCGTGTCGAGCGCGATCGTATAACGCAGACCGCCTTTCCAGAAGGTCGCCGCGGCCACCAGCATGAACCCAACCACGCCGAGGTACAGGCTGCTCTTATGCATGAACACTGCCGCCAGCTCAAAGCTCAGGGCCGCGAACAACGGCGCCACTACCGGCATCCAACTGCGCTGGTGGTAAATCACCTCGACATCCGAGATGCTCTGCAGCGGAAAGCTGCGATCACATACATAGAAGGACTTGTCGGTAACCAGTGCATTGCCAAGTTCGAAGAGTTCGACTTCACCAGACATAAGGAACCTCGGGACGACTTGCGACTCCTCTTTTATCTCCCGCGAACCCTCGTGTAGTGAATCGCCCATCGGTGTCATTACGTCAGTTTGGAAAATCAACACCTTCTTCCTGCACACCATGCATCCGTTGCCGATAGGAAGCCGTACTCCTACCACTTCCGGCAAAGTGCCGTAGGGCAGGGGACTGCCCTTCAGCCCATACCGGTCAGGGAACGAGGTGACCAGGCCCCGTTCCCCTTTTCTTTTGCCCCTCCCCGGCTTTCGCTAAGCCTTTTCACCTGCCTGCTTCGTCCAGTCCACACCCTGCTTGTCGTTCCGGCTCGAACGGTCCGAGCCCGTCGACGACCGCTGCAATTGCGTTGCCCGCGCCTGGCTCCACATCTCCAGCATCCACCCCGGGTACTCGACAGGCAGCCGGCTCGCTTCGTCCAGTTTCTGCAGCTCCTCGGGTGAAAATTCGATCGAAACCGCTCCCAGGTTGTCCTCCAGCTGCTCCAATCGCTTGGCCCCGAGAATGACGCTGGTCACCTGCGGCTGATACAGCAGCCACGCAATCGCCAGCTGCGCCACAGATCCGCCTTTCGCTTCGGCCATCTCTTTCAGCAGGTCGATGACGGTATAGGCTCGCTCCATCTCGACGGGCGGAAAAGCGAACGCCGTCCGGCGGCTGCCTTCCACGTCCTTCTGCTGTCGCGTGTACTTGCCGGTCAGCAATCCACCGGCCAGGGGACTCCAGACCAGGAGCCCGACCTCTTCACTCTTGAGCATGGGGACAATTTCCCGTTCCAGGTCTCGCCCGGCAATCGTGTAATACGCCTGCAGCGAAGCAAAGCTGGCCCAGCCTCTCTGCTTCGAAATGCCCAGCGCCTTCGCGATCTGCCACGCCGCCCAGTTCGAGACGCCAATGTAGCGCACCAGTCCCTGGTTGACCAGGTCGCTCAGAGCGCCGAGTGTTTCTTCGATCGGCGTCGCCGGATCGAATCCATGCAGCTGGTAAAGGTCAATATGCTCCAGTTGCAGCCGCTGCAGGCTGGCCTTCGCGCCATCAAGAATATGCGAACGTGACGAGCCACGCTGGTTAGGACCCTGGCCCGTTTCGCCAAAGACCTTGGTCGCGACCACGACTTCTGCCCGCTTGAGACCGAGATTCTTGAGGGCCTGGCCGGTTATCCGCTCGGAATTACCCGCGGAATACGTATCGGCCGTGTCAATGAAATTGATACCGGCGTCAAAAGCGCGACGGAGCAGAAGATCGGCCTCCTCCTGTTGCGTGGCACCGATTGCACCGTAAAGTCCCGTTCCGCCAAAGGTCATGGCGCCGAAACATAGCTCCGAGACAAAGAGTCCCGTGCCGCCAAGTTTGTTGTAACGCATCGTGCGTTGTATATCGCTCATCGAAAGAATCTCCATCCTGCATAGGCCGGCCGGGCGATTTGCATGAACGAACCAGCGGCCTTAGTGCATTGGATGGATCAGTCCGGCGCTCGCATTGATCAATGCTGGGAGATCATTGCCTGATCCTCCGATTCGCCCGCATGACAGCTTCAGGAAGTGCAACACTTGAGTGAGCGTCGCCGTAAGGGAGTCGGAGTTGGAGCAGATACAGAAACTCGCAGCACTCATCACCGGCCAGACAGATGTCGACGGAGCCTACTGCACAGCCGTTAATGGCCTGTACCTCAATCGCCGCTCAAATCCCTGCTCGCCCCGCAACACGATCCAGAAGGCGGTCTTCTGCGTCGTTGCGCAGGGCTCAAAGAGTGTTCTGCTGAACAACGAACAGTACGTTTACGCGTCCGGGAAATACCTGGTGCTCTCACTTGATCTGCCGCTGGTCGGCGAAGTACTGCAGGCGACGCGCAAGGAGCCGATGCTCTGCCTCAGCATGGAACTCGACTTTGCCGAGATCAGTTCGCTGCTGCTGGAGACCAGCTTTCCCGCTACCACCCAGGCCCGCACGCAGAAGAGCCTTTACGTCAGCACCCTCAATGATGAACTGCTGGACGCCTTGATCCGCTACATGTGCCTGCTGCAGAAGCCGGCGCAGATTCCAGTAATGGCGCCCCTGCTTCGTCGCGAAATCTATTACAAACTGCTGCTCGCCGAGCAGGGCGGACTGCTCTATCGCCTGGCCACAGAAAACAGTCAGCTGCAGAGGATCACCGCAGGTCTCGACTGGCTGAGAAAGAATGCCTTGCGGCCTATCCGCATGCAGGAACTCGCCCGCGTTGTAAACATGAGCCCATCGACCATGCATGCGTGGTTCAAAAGCGTCACCAGTATGAGCCCGCTGCAGTTCCAGAAGCAGCTACGGTTACAGGAGGCACGGCGCATCCTGTTGACCGAGACGACAGATGCGACGACGGCTGCGCAGCGCGTCGGCTATGAGAGCCCATCACAGTTCAGCCGCGAATACCGCAGGCTTTTCGGTGAACCACCGTTGCGGGACATTGAGCGCCTGCGGGCCACGCACGGCGCTGTGGATGGACCATTGCGCAAGCAAGTCAGATCAACTTAGGCTGACTCTTCGCAGGCGACTCTTAGCTGTTATTCAGCGATTCCTGCAGCTTGCTGACCGTCCGGTTCAGGTCGGTATCGCGACGCCGTTCTTCATCGATCTTCGAGATGGAATGCATCACGGTCGTGTGGTGCTTGTTACCAAACTGACGCCCGATTTCCGGCAGCGATGCTTCGGTCAGCTGCTTTGCCAGGAACATCGCAATCTGCCGCGGGACCACGACTGCACGCGAATTGTTCTTCTGCTTGAGCTCTGCCACACGCATGCCGAAATGCTCAGCCACCATCCGCTGAATCGCCTCGATGGTGATCTTGCGCACCTGCGTATCGATGAACTGCTTCAGGCACTGCTGCGCCGTCGGCAACGTGATTTCAAGCCCATGCATCCCGGACCAGGCAATCAAACGCGTCAAAGCGCCTTCAAGTTCGCGAACATTCGTCCGCACATGCGAAGCAATAAACAGTGCGACTTCCGTCGGTAGAAGAGCGCGATCGTTCTCTGCCTTCTTCTGCAGAATCGCTACTTTCGTTTCGAGATCAGGCGGCTGAATGTCCGCGATCAAACCCCACTCAAAGCGCGAGCGCAGACGATCTTCAATCTCGGCAAGTTCCTTGGGCGGCCGATCGCTCGCAATCACGATCTGCTTCATGCTTTCGTGCAGGGCGTTGAACGTGTGAAAGAACTCTTCCTGTGTCCGCTCCTTCTGCGCAATGAATTGGATGTCGTCGATGAGCAGCAGGTCGACTGTGCGGAATTTGTCGCGGAAACTGGTCATCTTGTCATAGCGCAGTGAGTTGATCATCTCGTTGGTGAACTTCTCACTCGACGCATAGCAGATGGAGGCATTCGGCTGCCGGCGCTTCATTTCGTGGCCGATCGCGTGCATCAGGTGCGTCTTGCCCATGCCCACGCCGCCATACACGAACAGCGGGTTGTAGGCCTTGGATGGTCTCTCCGCCACAGCCTGCGCCGCGGCGCGGGCGAACTGGTTGCCATTGCCGATCACGAAGGCATCGAACGTATAGCGCGGGTTCAACTGCGCCGCACTGTTCCAGTCGAAGCGCTGCTGGGAAAGATTGTTTGGACCTGCAGTATTCTGCTGTGCGTTTGGCCGCGGGTTCAGAAGGCCATCCTGCCTCGGCGGCGCAGGGCGATGGCTCCCGTTCTCACCGCGATCACTTTTCGCCGGAGCAGCTGGCGCATTTCCGGCTCCATTCGCGGACCGGTCCGGGGCCGGCGGATAGCCGCCATCGTCGCGCGGGCGGACCATCGTCGGGTCTTCCTCGGGCGTCACAAACTTCACTTCGTCGAAATCCAACTCCAGCGCCTCGAGCGCTTCGTCGATCAGGTTTGCGTAACGGTCGACGGCCCGCTGACATTCCACTGTCGGGACGCGCACCACCAGCACGCGCTCACTCACGTGGCTGTACACCGTGGGCTTCAGCCACTGGTTGAACGACTGACGATTGGCTTTCTTTTCGAGAGCCGCCAGGATGCGAATCCATGGATCGACGACTGGCACCGGCGTTGGTACATACGACATAGGCTTCCTTGCGCGTCAGACTTCAGCGGTTACATCCAGCCTTGAACGCAGCGGCAATGACCAGCAATGGGAGATGGTTGGCCACAGAAAATGGCTGTCTCGGGCTGGCTTGCTGGGTGGCGCGCTTCGATGAGCCGTTAAAGTTATCTGCTCATCAGGCTTTGGAGGTTCCTGGTCTGCTTGAAGTACGACGAAATAATCAGTAGGCGACGGAGCCGATACTAGCACAATCCGGAGGCGCAAAAACCAGCCCTTCGTGCGAAAAAAACACCGTCGTTCAGGGTTGCCCGCTGACGCTCCCGGAGTTGCACCATGCGTTGTGAAAAAGCGGTCCTCAGCCTTATCCTTTGCGGCTTCTGCCTCGATCGGCTATACTCAGGACTTGCCGTAGTTTGCTGGTAACACCGGCACAATTTCTCTCTACAGTTCAGGAGCGCCGTTCCATGCCCAAGCGCACATTTCAACCTAACCGCCGCCATCGTTCCAAGACTCACGGTTTTCGCACGCGCATGAAGACCAAGAGTGGCGCCGCAGTTCTGTCACGTCGTCGCGCCAAAGGCCGTCACAAAGTTTCCGTGAGCGCAGGTTTCCGGGACTAGCTGAACCGCGGGAGGTGATCTACTTCCCGGTCTCTCTCCCATCTGTATCCGGACAGGCCGGCGAATCTCGATAACCGCGGTCGGTACAGATTCCCAGCATCCACATCGCAATGAAATTGTGCCCGGCGTTGTCGAGGGATCCGGACAGATCCGATCCATAACGGATTGCAAACCTCGCAGATACCTCCATGGCAGCACCAGACGTAGCGCATCCCGACGAGTCTTTCCAGGATTTGTCAATGAACCATGACCGGCCTGAAACGCACTTCAAGGCCGCGCCTGCTCACGTTGCGTCGCGCCTGCGCAAGCACGCGGATTATCAGCGCGCCTACAAAGCAAGCCGCAAACAGTTCTCGCCCTCGATGACTTACTTTTACGCTCCGCAGCCCGAAGGTACTGTCGCCCAGGGCACCCGTATTGGCATCACCGCGGGCCGCGTCCTGGGCAATGCAGTGGAGCGCAACCGTATCAAGCGCCGCATGCGCGAAGCTATCCGCGCAGGTCAATCCCAGCTGCCGGCTGGCGTTGATATCATCCTGCATCCGCGCCGTTCTGTCCTCGACATGGCCTATGCGGAACTGCAGCTCGAAGTCGAGCGTATCTTCACCAAGGTTGCCGGAAGCAGAATCGCCGGCACAAAAACCGCAGCCGCTTCCAGCAAGCTCCGATGAGCGACCAGCGCATTACCCAACCGCGAATTGGCCCTCCCCGGCGGAAACCCTTGCTCGCGGCTGGACTGTATCTCTATCGGTACCTGCTCTCGCCGATCCTGTACACAACGCACCAGACAGTCACTGGCACCACGGGAGCCTGCCGCTTCCAGCCCACATGCTCGGATTATGCCGCCCTTGCCGTGCATATCCATGGAACCCGGCGCGGTAGCTGGCTTGCCCTGTCCCGCTTCCTGCGCTGTCACCCCTTTTCGCGCGGAGGTTTCGATCCCGTGCCAGACCGCCCTGACTGCAATGCAGAAAAGATTCATCCGGATGGCAAAGCGGTCTTAAGCCATTTACCCCGGGAAACACTGCGCCATTTACCATGAGAGAGTGACGCGAACGGGCTCCGCATCAGGAAGGCTCTCCGTACGCTCTAAAGTTCTATAGACGACCAGATCACCAGACAGGAAGTTCTCTTGGCAGAAATTCGCAATCCAAATCAATCGGGCGGCAGCGGCAGCGGTGGTGGTTCCGACCCGCGCTCCATGATGCTCTTCGCCGTAGCTTTTCTTTGCATTTTCCTCGGCCTGCAATACTGGAAATCCAAGAAAGCACCTGCGGCCCCGCAGAACAATGCGCCTATTGCTTCGCAGTCCACGCCACCATCGAGCTCAACCACATTACCTGCAACCGGAGCAGCGGCTAATACAAATACCACCGCCCCTTCCTCTACGACCGCAGCCGCCGGTGACATCGTTGCCCAGGCCCCGGCGCAGATCATCGTCGAGAACGAGCTTTATCGCATCACCTTCTCCAATCGCGGTGGCCAGGTCACGTCGTGGATTTTGAAGAAGTACAAAGACGACACCGGCAAGCCGCTCGACCTGGTAAACCAGCCGGCCGCCCTCAAGCATGGCTTCCCGCTGTCGCTCTACACCTACGACAACGGTCTGCGCGGACGCCTCGCCTCGGGCTTATACGTGCCCAGTGCGAGCGGCACACTCACGGCTCCCGGCGAACTGACGTTCAACTATTCTTCCGGCGGCCTGGTCGTCAAAAAGAAGTTCACCTTCGACGCCACCTACGTCATACACGTCAACGCGTCGGTGACGAACAACGGCTCGCAGGTTCCCGCACTCATCTCCTGGCCATCTGCCCTGGGAGACGTCTCGACTGCTCCCACGCTTGCCGGCACGCAGTTTGACACGTCGCAGAATGGCAAGTACGACAGCGTGGCCTCCAAGAAAATTTCAAATGGCAACACGCTCAACGGTCAGTTCGATTACGCCGGCATCAGCGATTCCTACTTCGGTGCGATCTTCTTACCGGACGCGCCCGACTCTTCGATGGTCGTCGGCTTCAACAATCAACTGACCGTTGCACGCGATCCGAAGAAGCCTGAATCCGGCACCATTCCCGCTGTGATCCTCGGCGCTGCGATGGGCAGCACCGGCGGCAGCGACATCAACACACGTCTCTTCGTCGGGCCCAAAGATATCGATGTTCTGAATTCGGTCCGCGCCACATCTCTCAACGGCACACAGACCGGTCCGAACCTCGAGCCAATCATCGAGTTCGGCTGG
>CAZZZL010000016.1:0-74443 GCA_964658655.1 uncultured Acetobacteraceae bacterium
AATTTGCAACATCGGCAGCGGCTCTCGCACGAACGAGTCGTGGCGACTCTCAGAATCCGCATTTGAACTCTGGAGGTAATCAATCGCGAGCTGAAAGAGGAGCTCGAAGCCGCATACGGCAGGCTTGCGGTGGTACAGCCGAAGGTGGGGTCATTACACCAAACGTCAGAATAGTGCGTTAAGGCACTCGGTGCGTCTTCTAACCAAGGGAGCACTGGAGGCGCGTGGCGCTGTTTACCAACCAGCAATTGAAGGATGGGGCGATCATCCACCCTAAATTTTGCTACGCTTGCATGCCACCTCATTATCCGGATGCTAACGATCAAGTTGGCATCCAGGAAGTGGGATGCATTTCAGCCGTGTGTGTCAGTGAGCGCCTGATCTACTTTCAGCAACGCTGAGGCTGCGCGCCGGCCCTTCTCTTGAAGGAGAGACTGCACCTTCCTCTCCAGAATCACTCCGCCCGTCGGCGATGCACCCACTTCCATGAAGCGCAAGCGGCCCTTCTGGTCTAAGAGCAAGCGCGCAGGAATATACGGGAGATGTATCTGCCGCCGGTTCTCGTTGTCATACACAAGGACGAAGCCATACTTCATTTTGTCGAGATAGCGGCGTGCCTGCGCTCTGGTCAACTCCGTATCGCCTGATGGAGCGATGACAACCACCTGGTCAGGGAACCTCTTTTGCAATGCATCGGTCTGCTTCATTGTGGTAAGGCACTGGCCGCACCAAGTCGCCCAGAAATCGATGATGACCAGCTTTCCGCGGTACTGCTTGATGTTCAGAGGCTTCCCGCTCTCATCCAGTAACGAAAAGCGTCCCAGGTACTGATCCAGATCGCTGACCAATGCGTAATCACCCTTCGCTCGTTCCATCGCCAAGGCGTTGACTCGGTTGAGTTCACTGGTGTTTAAGCCGAGGACGCTGCCATGTACCCGCTTGTAAACCACGGCACGTCGTTGTTCGAGTGCCGGCCCAGATTGACCCCAAGCAATTTCCTTGTCGTAAGCCAACAAGGCATCGCGAGGCCGTCCTAGCTTTTCGAAAGTCAGTCCCAGACGGAAGTACACATCTCTTGTTGAGAAAGTGCTCGCCTCCGCAGTTTTGGCCGCACGTTCCAATTCGGCAAACGCTTGCGGATACCGACCTTCTTTGTAGAGCGCCCATCCCAGTGTGCTGCGGTTTATGCTTCGTACCTCCAACCGGTCCAGGATCGTCCGCGTTTTCTGATCCGTCGGGCTGAAATCGGGTGGCGGCCCGATTTCAGAGATGCTTATTGCCTCGCGCGCTACCCGCTCTGCTGCGCGCGGGTCCACGTCAGAGCTTAGCCATGACTCGGCGACCTTTATCCTCTCACCTCCACCAGCATCGCTCTGAAGAGAACTGCGCTTGAGTGCCTCAGTACCTGCGTGTTCAAGTGACGCCGAATCACCCTTGCTTCGGCTTAGCACTTGCATGGTCCAATCCCAGTACTGAGGCACGTTCTGCACATGCGCGGGGACCGAAGAGATATCCGTCGCTGTTCCATAGTTTCCGAAAAAGAAAAGTACATGGCTGTCCCACGAGGCATTGTCAGGAAAGCGTTTCAAGAACTCGCGCGTGGCCTTGACAGCTAGTGAGTTTTCATTGAGGTGGTTATACCCAAGCGCGGCCGTGTGGTATGCATTGGGATCTGACGCATGCGCATCGAGGTATACCTTGATCTCGGCCAAGATTTTATCTCGTGCGGCGATCGTCTGTCCGGCCGATTGGTATTGAGCGTCCCATGTATTAAGAAGTGGTTTGTCTTGCGCTGCAGCACAGGAATGGGCCAGGGCAAGAGTTCCTGCCAACGCGCAAACAGCAACGGCCTGCGTGAAAGTATTTCGGATCGTCCGCATCATTGTCGGAAAGCTGGGCTCGGCAGTCATGTGATCTCCGCAGCGGCTGAGGACTCAACACGAATAGTTTAATGCTTATGCTGAAAGCTTGGCCAGGCGTCTAAATGCGCCTCGATCAATCAGTTTTCAACGAAGCGATCGGGATCGACAACGATAACTGCTGCAGCTTCGAGGACTGAAGCTGCGCTTGGATGGTCGCGGCGGCATTCCGTTGTATCCAGGCTATTTGGGGTAAGCCCGGCACGTCGATTACACATAAACGACGTGCCGAGGTCGCATAAGGACAAAGAAAATGCTTGCCAATTATAGATAACTCAACTAAGTGCCATTCAAAAACTGAGCATCATCGATTTCGACAATGCCAGCCGGGGATCGAAAACAGGCCTGCCAACTGCGCAGCGCGGAAGCGCCGTGCGCCGGCGATAGCCTGAAGCCCGATGCATTCGGGCGCACAGTTATGGGCTGAATGATGCCATGCTGCTTGATGCTTTCAGCCAACTCATGGAGCTTGCTTTCGTCGAAGGTGTGGCGTGGGTTGCTGGCGGATTCGTCGATAGTTGGATGGCGAGGAATTGGAATGCGCTGCTGTTTTGCATGATGGCCCTCCCTGGGCTGGTTTGACGTGTGGGGTGGTTTGAGCAGAACGGCTTGCGCCGTCAGCCCACTCATGAAGAGAAAAGGGTTTAGCTTGCTTGTGCCTGTGCGGCGTCATCTTCGCTCTGCTCGTGTGCGGATGCAGGCGTCTCAATGGCAGAGAGACTCAAGGCGGATGTGCGCTGAATGACTTCAAGGCTTTCGGTCAATAGAGCCGCATTGCCGTGATAGTGATGAAGATAGTCGGCTGAAGCCTGACTAGCATCAAGGCTGATGCTTGTGGAAACTACAAAGGCAACGGCTTTAGCTTCTGTCTCGCGTACTGTTTTGGTGTCTGCAATCCTGCGCTCGGCTTTGTGAAGCAGTTCGTGCGCAAGCTGGTGGACCAGTGTGCTGAACTCTTCGGATGTGGCCATCCCGGGAAGAATAGAGATCCGGCCGCCGTAGCTCATGCCCAATGCCGGGACAACTAATGTTCAGATTCCTTGCGCATCAGACCATGCCGGAGGGCCTCCTATGGTGTCGTCGGTCTGGAAGGGCTACATCTCATTTGGTCTGGTGTCCGTGCCGGTACGGCTCTTTGCCGCAGCGCGAGAGTCCCACGTCAGTTTCAACCAGCTGCATACCCCATGCGGCTCGCGGATCAAGCAGCAGATTGTCTGCCCAACCTGCGATGAGAATGTCGAGCGTAGCGACCTCTCGAAGAGCTACGAGGTCGAAAAAGACGTCTATGTGACGGTGACGCCGGAAGAATTGAAGTCGCTTGACTTTGCCGCCTCCGACACGATGAACATCGAGCAGTTTGTTTCGCTCAAAGACGTCGATCCGCTGTATTTCCAGACTTCGTATTACTCCTTTGCGGAAGAGCCTGGCCGCAAAGCCTATACCCTGCTCTTCCAAAGCATGAAGAGATTGAACCTTGCTGCGATTGCGCGGGTCAGTATGCACAGCCGAGAGCAGGTCGTCATGCGGATGTCGTCGTTCGGCGCGAGCAGGAGCGAGTCAAGGCTCGGACCCCTCGAGATGGAAGGCTTCTTCAATTTTCTGCTTGTCAGACTTCCTGCGATAGCGCCCGGCGCGAATGCTTTGCACTTTCTTCTTCGTGCCGACGGCGACTTCTTCTGTCTTCACGTTCTTGGCGGCGAGACTCTTCTTCAACGCGTCCATTAGATCGACGACAGGCGCCATCGAACGCTTCGCGGTCGGGGCGACAATCGCCATGCCTTCCCGCTTTTTTTTCGATCAATTGCATGACCTGGTCCCGATAAGTGTCGGTGTGCTGTTCAGGCTGGAACGGAAGTGTCAGCTGGGCGATGAACTGCTCGGCCAATGCCTTTTCTTGCGGCAGCATCTTTACATCCGTGTCATGGCCATACTCGGGAATCTCACGGACCTCGGACGCGTAATAGAGAGTATGCAGGACAAGCCCCTTGTCATAGGGCCGGATGATGACGGCCATTCAACTGGCGCGGGAAGAGAACATCGGCCGCTCGTCGCCCAAGCTCTACAGTGCGATTGGCGACAGTATTGCGCTCGCTCGGGCGATCCTCGATCGCGTGGTGCCCTGAGTGAAACTCTTAGCGTCGGATAGGAGGCAAGCCGAAGACGCCGGCGCCCGGCCAGGAAGTCTTGGTCACATCCTGCGAACTCAGGCTCGAATCGGCATCAGCCCAGCCAACTTTCCAGCCAGCGGTAGCGCTCAGTGATTCAGCTTGTCTCGCCATGCGGGCATAGTACCCAGCTTCAAACTCTTCTGACTTGAACGATACGTGCGCTTCTTCCGTCAGGGGAAAACGAAGGATTTTCATGGCAAGCCTCTATTCCTTTGTGCTCTACGCTCGATCTCTCAGAAGATCGCGATCGGGAGCCCAGCTGTCTCAATCTGAAACAAATGGGATTATCACCTTCGTGATGTTGCTGGTCGAAATAGAAGTAAGGATTTTCGAAATAGCCAGCTTTAAGCGGGTTTGATTGAGTCTGTAGACGTGGCTTGTCCCAATCTCACTCGCAGCGCCTGGAAGCGCTGATCGCCATGCAGGCTATTGAGATAGGGTTCTCCTTCGAGGTCCTGTCCCCTTAATTCCTTGTCTACAGCCCGTGTTAGGTAGAGGAGTGCATCTTCTTTGCGTCCAGCCATCGCTGCGCCGCAGGCAAAGCCATACCAGGTATTCGCTAATACGCCGGGCTCATTGCCCCTGGCCGCCGCCAGGATTGTTTCCTTGAAGATTTGTTCCGCTTCTGGATAGCGTCCTGTTTCACTCATCTCAATTGCGATGTAGCCCTCAGTCATTAGAGTCTCGCGATGGTCAGGACCCAGGTTGCGCTTTTCGATGTCGTACGTCCGGCGATGAATTCTCTCGGCCTCTGCGTGGCGGCCGTTGTAGTCAAGCGCAACGCCGAGATTGGTAAGCGTATTGATGGTATCCGGATGCTCTGGCCCAATGATGCGGTTCTGTATAGCAAGTGTGTCACGGTATTGCTTTTCCGCCTCCGCAAATCGTTTCTCGTAGAGAAGCGTATTCGCCAGGTTGCTCATAGAACTAGCTACATTGGGCGCGTCGGGCCCTATTTTCCGACGATTGATCGCGATGGATTCGCGGTAGAGGTTTTCCGCTTCGGGGTAATGCCCTTCCTGCTGCAGCACATAGCCAAGACCATCCATGGACATGGCTGTATGGGTGTCTTCCAGGCCAAACATGCGACGCTGCATTTCGAGCGTGTCGCGAAATAGCTTTTCTGCTTCTGGGAGTTTCTGCTCTGTACTCAGGGTGGTCGCCAGCCACCACGCTGCGAGCAACGTCTCTCTGTTTTTCGAACCGAGCACCTTCTGCTTCGTGACAAGGGTCTGCCGCTGTATCTTTTCCGCTTCGGTGTAATGGCCTTCATCTGATAGCAGGCCGCCGAGCAGCGTCATGGTCTGCAGTGTTTCCGGATGGCGAGTACCGAGAATGCGCCGTTGTATTCCGAGTGCCTGCTCGAGCAATGGCTGGGACTGGGAAAAAAGACCCAATGTGTAATACGTGTTCGCCATGTGGTACATCATGCTTGCCTGCAGCTCAGGATCATCTTTCAGCTGGGTAGAAATCTGCTTTGCACCGTTGTCTAGAACTTCTCGAGCCGTGATTGTCTTGCCGCGAGCGCTGAATGGATTGGAGATATTAAAGATACCAATCATGAAGTCGGCAATACGATCCGCGCGATCGCGCTGGCGCCTTGTGTTGCGCAATTGCCAGGTCTGGGCGACGGAGAATCCGATCATGAGCAATACGCCTGCCAATGCGAGTGCAACACCAACGCGATGGCGGCGAACATACTTGCGGACGAGATAGCCGACGTGCGGCACGCGGGCTGCAACTGGTTCGTGGTTTAGATATCGATCGATATCGGCTGCGAGTTCTGCCGGCGTGGCATAGCGACAGTCGCGGTCCTTCTCCAATGCTTTGCGAGCGATTGCATCCGCATCTCCGCGGAGTTGACGAATAAGGGCCGGAAGCTCCGTGCCTCTCTTCTGCGCGGTTGCGAGCGAATCTTCCGAGAGCCGGATGGAGGTGCTTGGCAGAGGCGCATCTTCTTCCCGCAGGCGGCGCAATGCTTCAGAATAGGTAAGCCGGTGCAGGTCGTGGGGTAGCGCACCAACCAGCAATTCGTAAAGTACTACGCCGAGCGAGTAGACATCGCTGCGCGTATCAATGTCCTCGCCGCCGGAATCGGCTTGCTCGGGGCTCATGTAACCGAGGGTCCCGATCATGGTTCCGACCTGCGTAAAACGGGTATGCCCATCGATGTCCTGGACTACTGGCTTGGCGACGCCGAAATCGATGACCCGCGGAACCGGCCTTCCATCGACCACTGTCACCAGGATGTTGGACGGCTTGAGATCGCGATGAATGATGGCTTTCTGGTGTGCGTGCTGAACACCGTCGCAAACCTGCTGGACAAGTGCGAGCCGGTCTGCAGTGGTAAGCCGATGCTGGTCGCAGTAATCCGTTATGGCTACACCATCAACATACTCCATCACCAGGTAGGGCTGACCTGAAGATGTGCTGCCCGCGTCGAAAACCTTCGCTATGGCTGGATGATTCATGAGGGCCAGGGACTGGCGCTCGGCGAGAAACCTTTGCGTGATTTGCGGACTAAAGAAACCACCGCGAATGAGTTTGATGGCGACCTGGCGGCGCACGGGTTCGGTCTGCTCTGCCAGCCATACCTGACCCATGCCGCCGGCGCCCAGTTCACGCACGAGTCGGTAAGGTCCAATGGCCTTTGGAGGTTCTTCGAGGCCAGGCAGCATCCCCACGGAAAACAAGTCCGAGTTACGGAAAAGGTCATCACCCTCTTCGTAGGACGCCAGGAGCGATTCAACCTCCCGGCGAAGAGACTCGTTGCCGGCACAAGCGTTATCTACAAACCCCTGGCGTTCCAAGAGCCCGCGATCAAGGGCGGCTCCAAAAATATCTTTGACTCGTGGCCACAGATCTTGTCTTTCCATCGTCTCCTCGTCGCAGATGTCTAGCAAGCCAGGCTCTAATAACAATTCAGTCAGACCCTAACAGGGGTCGATAGGAAGCAGAGGCGTTAATTACCCCTTAGGAAAACTATCTTAGCGAAGCGTACCTTCAAGGTTGATCAACTGGCATTTTTGAATGGTTCTAGCGAACTTCGAAAGATTGCTCCAGGTCTAAACACTATGCTATTCGGTGCGGGTTTCGAAATCGCCTTTCTCGTTCTTGCAACCTTCCTGATTGGTGATGTTGAGACTAACGAACTCACGGTTATTCCAAGCGGTTCCGGCTGTAGTTTGCCGAATTATAAGGGGTACATTTGATCGAATTACTTTATAAAAGGCAGCTCTGGGTGCTAATTCTATAGCCGACGAGACCGCTTCAGATGCAAGTTTTCGGTCCAAATGACCGCTGTTGAGCAATTCTGCCGACGGCAACTCGTCCGAACTACACGATTGTGTGCCAAGATAAACGGCTCAGAAGTAGGTCTAATAATTATTAAATGACAGACCCCGACGGACGATCCGAGATTTCAGACGGCATGGGAATGACTCCATTCGCAATCAAGAACTTCTGTAGCTTAAGGGATTCGCTCTCGCGGGCGTCTGTGGTCACTGATTCCTTTGCGCTCAAGGAACCGCTTCAGCCGAATCTCGTCCTCGCACATACCGGATGTGATCTACGATTTAAGCATTCTTCGGCTTCGAGCCCAAAGGGATCGTCCGCCGCCTACGCCAACATTTGGGAGCGAACCATCTCGAGCAATGCCTAGCCAAGATGGAAGCCAATTAGCTTAGGCTCGTTCTATCCTCTGACACTGGAGTAGAGAGCGTTCACTAATTGAGTCTTCACTTCGAAATCTTCTAAAGTTGCGCCCTGTAAATGTAGGTCTAATACTTCGTCAACAGAAATGGAGGAGTTTGCAAACCATTGCGCAACTTGGGAGTATTCAGGATGAACTATCTTCAAAAAATGTGTGGACGGCTATGCTTGCAACTGGCGATTGTGACGGGAAACTAAGGTGAGTCTGCTAGTTACGGTACCCATGAAAATGTCTCGTAGTTTGACACCAACCGTCACAATCGCTGTCTGCATACAATCGTAGCTGGACACTGCGACCGTGACATATGCACTTAAGCAGCAGATAGAGGAACGCGACGGCATTCGTGATTCTCTGTAGTCGGGGCGTTTTCCATGCAGCAGATTACGTTCAACACGTGCTGTTCGCGTCATGGCTTCATGGTGAAAGAGACGCGACGGTTTTGCTGAAAGCAACTACTGCTTACCGTCGTGCATACCTGACTGGATTTGCCGTTACTGATGACCTCGAGTTGACCTTCAGGAACGTTCGCGGCAATCAAAGCGGAGCGCACAGCATTAGCACGCTTGATGCCGAGAGCAAGGTTGAACTTAACTGAGCCGCGAGGGTCTGCCCAGCCACTGATCAGGACATGAATAGTCGGATGCGCAATGAGGAATTGGGCAGCATGATCAATCGACGCCTGGGTGTCGGGTCTGATGGCTGCGCTGTTCACGTCGAAGAATGCATCCCTCACATTCTCGTGGAAAAGCTTGTCATCTTTTGTGGCGGGATCCGGGACCATGACATAGTTCGTTGCCGGTGCTGGAGGCGGCTCAACCGCGATTACCCGGAACACTGTTTCGCAGTCCGCGCTACTTGACGCATTGGAGACCAGGGCTGCATGTCCTTTCACCCGGTAGTCGCCTACCGCCATGCCGGTCGTGTTGATACTCACTGTGCTTCCGGTGCCTTCAATGGTCGCACCATCCGCGGACCAGGCATAAACAACGTCAAGTTTCTCGGGCTCTGTTTTTGCGTTGCCGAAGATCTGAAGCAGCTGTCCCGCGGGAACATTGGCGACATTGGTGCCACAGCTGAATGCGACCGTTGGAGCAGGTCGTGGGGAGGGCGGTGGAGTTGCAACGGGCGGTGCCGAGTGCGGCTTTCTGCTGAAGCCGTCGAACCTGACCGTTAGTCCAGCGCCGAGCATCAAGTGGTTCTGCGCGTTATCACCGTCATTGGGGAACTGCGTTCTCAGAAATTGCACATCGGCAGCACGGATCGAGAAGTGCGGTGTCAGCCGCACATCAAGACCGCCACCCGTGGAGTATGCAAAGCTGGAGGCGCTTGTGCTGCTGGTGGTTCCATTTGGGAAATAGGAGTCGCTGCCGTGTGCTCCACCCACTAGAAATTTGGCATACGGAGTTAGTTGGTGAATCCTGTAAGACACCCTTGGACCGCCTGTATAAGTCAGCAAGGTAAGATTCTGCCCCAGCACGCTGACGGTGGTGGCGCGGTTGCCAGTGAATTCTCCCTCAACACTGAACCAGTTCGTGAGATGGACACCAAAGTCCGCGTAGCCGCCATTTGCCTCAAAACAATCGCAGCCTCCCGGAGGCGCATTGGCGCGAATGTTGTTATAGCCCAGGGAGAAATCGTAACGGGGAACAGTCAGCCCTTTCACCGGAGACTTTACCTGGGCATGGGAGGTTGAAACACCAAAAGCTCCAACGAACAACGCTGCTTTTACCAGATCAGATATGCGCATTTCATAACTCCTTCCGGGTTGTTAGCCCTGTAACTCAACCTCTGAATCCGCGTGGGGCCGGCTTCTTGCCGTCGGCCCCTCACGGTTGGCAAACAATGCAGTGATGGACTAATAGAGCAATGAAATGCTGGGTGAAGTCGTCAACGGATTCGTGTCGACCAGGACGAACTGGTTTGGTGATATCGCGTAGATGACCGTAGTGGTACCGAGCAGATAGCGACCTGCGGTTGCATCTGTCAGCGTGTAGGTTGAGGTTGCCGTTTGATCTAACTGGAGGACGTTGATAGTTCCGACGCCTACATTCAGATCAAGTGTCGTGGTAGCACTACCAGCTCCGTTGGCTGCCAATGTTCCGGAACTGTTAATGCTGGCCAGTGAGCTGGCTGGCTGGCTCGCATAGACATACGTTCCATTGAGCGTACCCAGGCTGAACGGCGCCCCGGTCTGCGCCTGGAACTGACCCAGGCCTGCATACCCCGTCTCCAAGAAATAGCCCGTGTTCGGGCTTACCAGGTAGAACTCGCGTGGTGCCGGTGGATTGGTGGAGAGACCCAGTAACTCCAGGACAGAAGTGAGGATGCTGCTGGGGACGGGGTAGTTCAGTACGCCGCGGCCATTGGCTGCAACCGTGCAGACGCTGGTCCCCGTCGACTGATATGTACCGAGTAGCGCGTTGAGGACAGGAGTACCGCTGCCGAGGCCGGTCAAGCCGTTCACCAGGCTGGTAGCGCCGCCCACATCCACGTTGGTTGTGTCACAGCTGCCGCTCCCATTTCCCGTTGCGCGGAAGATGCTTGCGGTGCTCAGGTTAAGGGTGTCCTGCAAGGTGGTGCCCAGCAGGCCGGGATTCGATGGCGCGTTTTCATAACCGATGAACGGACCGTTCATCGAATCGTTGCTGAATGTTGCCAGGGTCTGCAACTGGGCGGTACCGGCAAGCAGCACATAAGCGGAGTGCTTGTCGGTCGACATGACGAATACCTGGTTGGCGTTCACGACGTAAACCGCATAGTCGGTGGGATATGATCCAGCCGGTGTACCGGCTGTCTCCATCGTCAGTGCGATACGGCCATTTGCGTCTGCTGATCCGAAGCTGCCGGTAAGCGTAGCATCGGCATAGTTGGTCGTGGCGATGTTGGCATCACTCGTGCCACCTGTTAACACACCCGCGCTGGCTGTGAACTGGCCGACCGCGGCAGCTGGTCCGGCCACGATGCCGATCGTGCAGGCAGGCAGGCAGGGCGTATCACCGGAGAGACCAAAGGCATAACTGCCATTCAGCCCGCTGGTAAATGTCGTTGCCTGCTGGGCCAGGATGCTCCCTGAACCCTTGGTGCCCTGCAGTGCGTTATTGTCGAACTCGATCATGTCTGCCCGGGTTGCAACCGTTGCCGGGGCAACCGGGGCCTTTAACGTGATCGCGTAGGTTGCAGTCGTCCCGGTGGTGCCGTCGGCATTCAGCGTCGTCAGCGTCAGGGAACCCATGTTGTTGGCGCCTATGGTGTAGGTGCCAATGAAGTGATTGCTGCTGATGGTGTTGTCCGTCGGATTGGAAGACTCGTGATTTGAATCCAGCTCTCCGCTGCTTACCACACCGGTGCCATCGGCGGTGAAGCTGCCGACGGTTGCCGTCTGGTAAGCGAGCACGCCGGCGACTACGTCGTCATAGCCCTGGAACAGGTAAGCGTAAGGCCCAATGAATTCGGCATCATTATCAGTGGTTGGATACACGACCAGAAGGACGAGCGGCAGGCTTGCTGTCTGCGGCGTCGTCTCCGTATCGGTCACCGTGACAGTAAAGCTGGATGCCCCGACTGCAGTGGGCGTACCACTGATAACACCGCCAGAAGACAGTGTCAGCCCGGCAGGCAGGCTTCCTGCAGTAAGGGTGTAGGTGTAGGGAGTGATGCCGCCGGTGGCAGTGAGCGTCTGGGTATAGGGCACACCGAGGGTCGCGTTAGGCAATGACCCGGTCAGGGTCAGGGTGGGTATTGGCGAGACGGTGATGCTCACCGGCCCGGTGGTGGACGCTACAGGGTTTGCCGAATCCGTCGCATGAATGGTAACTGTTACCGTACCTGCGGTGGTTGGCGTTCCTGTAATGACGCAATTCGAAGCCAGGCTCAACCCTGCGGGCAGGCTTCCTGCTGTGATGGAGCAGCTGTAGGGCGCCTTGCCGCCAGTCACGCCGATGGTGCCAGTGTAGGGAACGTCAACGGTCGCATTCGGCGGCGAAGTCAGGTTCAGGCCGGTAGTGGATGGCACTACTGTGATGGTCACCGGTCCGGTTGTTTTATTTGTCGGACTGCTGCCATCGGTTGCCGTCACCGTGATGGTGCTGGATCCGGCAGTCGTCGGTGTCCCGGTAACAGTACAGCCATTCAGTGTGAGGCCTGCAGGCAGCGTTCCTGACACCAGGGTGCAGGTGTAGGGGGCTGTCCCACCAGTCACACCGATCGGACCTGAGTAAGGGGTTCCGACCGTTGCATTCGGTGGCGAGGTCAGCGTTAGTGTCGTGGCCGGCAGTACGGTGAGGCCGACCGGTCCAGTGACAGACTCGACCGGGCTGCTTGAGTCCGTGGCCTTGACTGAAAGCGTGACCGAGCCGGCCACGGTGGGCGTACCGCTCACCACGCAACCACTGATTGACAGGCCGGCAGGCAGTACCCCGGCAAGGATGTTGCAGTTATACGGAGCCGTCCCTCCTTCGACACCAATCGTTGCCGTGTAGGGCGTCCCCACGGTTGCGTTCGGCAGACTCGACAAAGTCAGCGAAAGCGCTGCCGGGGCTACTGTCAGTGACTCCGGTCCGGTAACTGTCAGTGCCGGGTTGCTGGAGTCGGTGGCCTTGACTGTCAGGTTCGCCGTGCCGGGTGTAGTCGGGGTGCCGCTGATCACACAGCTGTTTTCTGTGAGGCCGGCAGGCAGCATTCCCGCGATGATGTTGCAGTTATAGGGAGATGTCCCGCCGGTTACGCCGATCGTCGCACTGTAAGGCACGCCTACCGTTGCGCCAGGAAGCGTCGATAGCGTGAGTGACAATGTGTTTGCCGTGATGGTGAGAGTCACGGGTCCGGTCACAGTCTTTGCCGGGCTGCTACTGTCCGTGGCATTCACGGTCAGATTCGCGGTACCCGCGGTTGTTGGTGTGCCGTTGATGACGCAGCCTGCACCGAGCGTGAGGCCTGCGGGCAATGCTCCGGCGGTGATAGTGCAGTTATAGGGTGCGCTTCCACCACTCACGCCGATTGTGCCGGTATAGGCAACACCCACCTTCCCATCGGGCGGTGACATCAGCGTCAGGGACGAAGCGGCTGCGGAGACAGTTATGCTCTCCGGCCCGGTCGTGGTCTCTACCGGGTTGCTTGAGTCCGTCGCCTTCACCATCACCACCGATGTACCCGCAGTCGTTGGTGTCCCGCTAACGACGCAGTTCGTGGAAAGTGTTAACCCGGCTGGCAGTGACCCGCCCGCCTGCAGACAGGAATAGGGCATCGTCCCACCCGACACCCCGACGGTTGCGCTATACGGAACACCCACTGTGGCGCCGGGCAATGTCGACAGGGTGAGCGTGAGAGGAGTTGATGAGGACGCGTTGATCTTGATGCTGAAGGCCGCATTCGCGCTGTTGCCGTCGGCATCGATCGCAGTCACTGTAAAGGCCGAGGCACCAGCTGTTGTGGGGGTTCCCAAGATCGATCCCGAGGCTGAGAGGGTCAGTCCGGCTGGCAATGAGCCTGAGGTGAGTTTCCAGGCATAAGGCGCCGCTCCACCGGAAGCGCTCAGGGTAGTGGAATACGCCACACCCACAGTGCCGGCGGGTGGCTGGCCGCTGATCGTAACCACCACATTGCCCGAAGGCGAGCTGATGGAAATCGACTCTGGCGCTTTTACTGTAAAGGGCACATCACTGGAATCAGTAACCTGTGCTGTAAAACTCGATAATCCAGCTGTGGTCGGTGTTCCGCTGATTGCTCCAGCGTTGAAGGTAAGGCCGGCAGGCAGTGCACCCGCCGTACTCCACTTAAGCGGCGCTGTTCCGCCGCTGGCCGTCAGCGATCCACTGTAGACTGCGCCAACCGTTCCATTCGGAGGGGTTCCTGAGATCACGGGATCAGGATTCACGGTGATGCTGGCAGTGGTGGAGTTCGAAGTTCCCGCTATGGCCGCTGTCAACGTCACTTTGATTGGCGAAGAAAGACTCGCGGGCGCAAGATACGTAATGGAAGTCCCGTGCGGGCTGGACAGCGATCCGCAGGCGGAGCTGCACGCATCACCAGTCAGCGACCAGGAAACGAGTGCTTTTCCGGAGAGCGCAGCCGTGAAGGGAAAGCTTTGACCTGCGTCAATCGTGACCGCAGATTTGGAGAGGCCACTGATACCGCTGCCCGCATAGCCACTTGATCCGCAGCCCGTCAGCACCATGCAGAAGAAGACCAGTAGAAAACCTAATGCCTGGAGCCTGTACCCTGTGAGCGACGGCAGCAGGGCACCATCTTCGTGCTGATTACGAGAGGACTTTCCTGTGTGATTGGTGATGCTAAAGGACTGAAAAGCAGCTTTGCGGGTAGAGCGCATTGCCGGCAAGGTGAACGAATCCGAAAAGGAAAATAGAGCAGGTGACATGGCGGCCTCGGTAAGTAGTTTCTGGATGACCGGGCAAGCGGCGGCGCAAAAATGAGCTGCCGGTTCCCTGGTTTCAGCCTCACTGACCTAGCCATGTGAGCACTAAGTAGGCATAACTTTGGGAATGTATTTGGAATATTTCCGCATTCTGATATCACCTGCAATATTGCCTTCTATCTGAAAAGACAAAATTCACTTAGGCAGGGTTTCATACACGACGTGAGTCCCAAATTGCGCTACCGCGATAAACCGAAACGCCATGCTCAGCCTCTAGCTAAGTGTTCAGGCAACATCTCGCACCATTTAAAGAAAGGGAAGCAACGCAGCGGGAGACAAACTGGATGCATCAGTTGAATGCAACTTTAGCAGATTGACAGTCAACACAAGGAGCATAGGCTACTGTAAATGTTGCTAGTAAGGTCTCGTACTACGCAAAGGATGTACCCTATGGACATCGATCACAAAAAGCACCTCACCTTCCCGCTGCGTCTGCCAGTCTCAGTGCGAGATACCGCTACCGAACTTGCACATAAAGATGGCGTTTCCCTAAACCACTTCATAAGCCTTGCAGTCGCAGAAAAAATAAGTCGCCTTGAACAGGGTATGATCACAGATCGTCACACGGGACATCTTCACTCTACCCGCCCCGCCGGACAACCCCTGGTCTTAAACCACCCGTCGCTGCGTAGAGCCTGAAGTGAGCAGGCATTCTGACTAATCATGTATCTTGATCTGCAGCCAAGCCCACTATGAGGATTAGGGTTGATCTCCGCTGTTTTCGAGCTCTATGCGAAAAAGAGGGTGGACGGATTTCTGGTCAGTTCGAATCAAGCTGAGCTGAAAGTCGCCCCGAATTTTCTGAGCTGCGCAGTTCGAAGTCTTTTAAAGACCCGCTGCGGCACGATTCTACACCTGACTCATCCTATGTCTTCACGCAGGCTGTCATCTCCGGAGTCGCAAAATTGCACTGGATTGCGCCCGTTCAACGGAAGCTTTTGCGTGGTGCGACTGTCGATCAGTTGGCTTCGTTCAGAAGTGGCCATATCAAGCACGGGCGCACTGACAGTTACTTCCACCGTCGTGCTTACTGCACCTGCTCTAAGCAATATGTCGATCTGCTGGCGCTGTTGCACACTCAGATTTACGGGTTCGGCTAATACGCGATTAAACCTGCCGCGGTAACCCCTGACCGAAAGCTAGTGATGTGGACAGGACTGATGGTCCACTCGCCACTCGTATTACTCTTCGCGTCGTATACAAAGTTGGTCTCAGTGTTTGTAATCGTCACGTCCGCACCAGGCACAGCGGCGCCTGCAGAATCAGTGATGCGCCCCGCGACGGTCGCAGAGTCAATCTGTGCATGCAGGGCAGAGGGCTGAAGCGCAGCTGCCGATGGCCCAAGAGATCGGGAGAGTAATGAGATTCCAAATTGGTGCATAAACAACTCGATCGATTCCAGGTTAGGTGTTTCACTCACACAGAAGCTAGAAAGTAAAACCACCCAGGAAGGTAATCTGCCGCTGCTGGCCAGTCTCGAGTGAGTCAAACGTGCCAAACTGGCTCGTGAACTGGTTACCGCCGGCAACTGAGATGTCTCCGCTCGGTGACAGGAACTGTGGGTGATTGAAAACATTTGAGATCTGCGTAACAAAGGTAAACTTAACTCGATCGGTGATCGGCAATGACTTAGTCAGAGAGACATGGGTCTGATAAAGATTCTGGCTCTCCAGGCTGTTCGGCAGCGCGTCGCCAAAGTGACCCGGCTGCGGCACGGCAAATGCAGCCGTATTAAACCAATTGGTCAGACTCTTCCCGCCGGGTATGTTATTCGGGTTTCCGATTTTATCCGGAAGACCTCCGAACGTACCGGTATTCGATGGATCCTCTCCGTCATAGGAAGGCGAAAACCACAGCCCCGACGCCAGGAAAGTCACCACGCTGGTCGACCATCCTCCCACCACGCGGTCCACAGTGTTGCCCTGATTTCCAAGAAACCTTCGGCCATTGCCAAAGGGGAGAGCCCACACGACGCTCGCATTCGCATAGTGGCGTCGCGTTACGCCGTCATTTGCCCAGTGGGTCAGGACATCATAGGGATTCTGAGTATCCAGATAGTTAGCAATGCTGCGCGCGAACGAATAACTACCGTCGAATGTCACACCGCTTACCCGGCGCTTGGCTTCCACCTGGAAGGCATCGTACTTGGCGCCACCATCATACTTAAGAAGATTTGTACTGAAGAATTGCGGATAGGGTCTACGGGCCGCTGTAAATGCCGTGAGGCTGGGCTCCGGAAGATTTGTGTTCACAATGTAGTTCAGACCTGAGCTTCTTGAGCCGACATAGCTGGCGCGAAGACCGATGTGCGCAAACTCCTCTTCGAAGGTTCCACTAAACTGTCGAATGCGCCCATGGCTCAGCTGCCGTGGATAGCCAGTTACAGACTGGCTTGGCACCTGCGCACTGGCCGTGGTCGAAGGATACGGATTTGGAAACGATAGGAGCGGGGCGACTCCTGGCGAAACTACGTTCTGGTAAATTTCGCTCAGGGAAAACGGTCCGGTCGATCCAAGCTGCGGGTTAATGGGCAGAAAGTTATTAAAAGCGCCGGTGCTGTCAAAGCGCGAGGTATAGGTGCCATAGCCTGCTCGCAGCACGGTATGGTCATTCAGGGCGTAGGCTGCGCCTATGCGTGGCTGTACGTCACCCTTGTCCGTGATCCCCTGCACCGATCCGGCTACCACGTGGATACTCGATGGATACAGCGGGCTCACCTTTGATATCGCCTTTGCGTCGACAATCACATTACCTGTCGTTGGGTCCCAGTTGTATTCCAGGTTATTGGTCGCATAGGGCGAGCCATAGATATCCCAGCGCAATCCATAATTCAAGGTCAGCTTTGTAGAGAACTTATAAGTGTCTTCCGCGTAAAAACCATATTCCGTCAGCTTAAGCTCTTGACCGGTAAGCGGATTTTGGCGCTGGCTTTCCTGAGGGAGACCGAGCAGGAAATCAGCGTAGGCATTGCCAGTAATCGAGCCGTCAAAAGTAAAAATGCCGTAGTTAGGCACTGTACCCTGATACTCCTGGAAGCGCTGCACGCCTCCACCGAACTTGATTACATGCTTTCCTAACTGCCAGTCCACGGAATCGTTGAAGTTTGTGATGTGGTTGTCTGATTTCACACCGCCCGGAACGTCACTGAGAGAAGTAAGCCCAGAGATGTCGACCTCGGGAAAGCCCTGGCCGGTCAACTGACTTGGATTCGCTCCCAGCAGACCAATGGTCGAGAGTACCTTGCTGCCGTCCGGCGGTGTTTGCCCAGCTTCCTGCTGACCGTCAACGATGTAGTCGATAGAGTAGCCGAAGCGGAAGTTGTTCAATACCTGCGGCGAGAAGATATGCGTGTCGCCCGCTGCCCATTGCTGATGCCGGCGACTGCGGGTCCATATAAGGTCAGGCAGACCGTTGTCCAAAACATAAGGTGTCTGCCGCATCAGCCACCGCACAAAGATACTGTTGTTCTTGGTCAGGTTATGGTCGACACGAGCGATAGGCCAGTCGCCACGATATAGATCACTGTTAAACGGAAAATGGAAGTTATAGTTATCGACCGAGGACGTCGTGTTCACGTTGGACGCAGGTAGATAATTCTTTTGAATTGCCAGCGCAACAGGACTGATGCGCGACGCGGGTATGGTGTTCATGAAAAACGGCTTGCCCGTAGAAGGGTCCGTGATAGTCGTCGAGAAAACGCCATTCCGCCAAAGCGGCGTCGGCACATTCGCGACGTAGGCTGTCCCTAGCGGTATGCGCTGGGCGAACCATTCTCCGAAGAAGAATGTCTTGTCCTTCCAGATATGTCCAGAGCCTTCGATATCCCATTCATGCTGCAGATAGGGAGACTTCTCTGGATCGAAATACCCGGCTGCGTCAAGTACAGAATCGTAAATGCGATAAGTCGCGCGACCATGGTAGTCGTTCGCGCCCCGCTTTGTTACTTGGTTAATCTCTACGGGCACGGCACTTTCTGCAGGCGCGTTGAAAAGCGAAGCAGAAACCTGCTCAAAGAAGTTGGCGTTGTTGCTCTGTACGCCCGCAAGGTCATTCGGAATGCCGTCAAAGCTCTGCGTTTGCTGGGATTGCTGTTCACCATTTGCGACGGGCGTGCCTGTGCCGCCCTGTACGCCTGAAAGCGTCGTCAGCATGGAATAAGTACTGGGGTAAAGCGTGACCTGCGGCGATTCATCATGCTGACGCGCAGTGAAGTTGTCGGAAATAGTGGCAGATTCAGTATTAATTACGGCAGCCCCTTCTGTGACCGTCACTTGATCTGAAGCCTGCCCCAGGGTAAGTTGCGCGTCGACCCGGCGGATTTGTCCGCTATCGAGCACAATGCTGTCCGCCACAAAGTCTTTGAAACTGGGAGCAGCGCAGCGCAACTGGTAGGTACCTGGCTGCAGTTCGTCGAATTCAAAAGTTCCGTCGCCGCGCGAGGTCACCTGCCGTACCACCTGGCCGGTCGATGGCTCAACCAGATTCAACGCGGCTCCAGCAATGACACTGCCCGCGGGATCAGTGATGGTGCCGCGTAGACTAGCGTTCACCGTCTGCGCAGAAACTGTCATCTGGGTGCTGCATAGCAGCAAAATAGAGGCGAAAAGCGCTTGCAAGAGGGCACTTCTAAGCATTGAGGGCTGACGAATCTGCTTGACGAACGGCATGGATCCTCCGATAAAGCACGACGGAATCAACGGCAGTGGAAGCGTCGAGGCTTCCGTGGAAAAGGGAGTGAACGCCATATTATGATTTACGTTCGCTTACGTTGCAATGTTTTTTCTTTCGAAATTCAATTTTGTGTTGGCTCTGGCCGAGCGTGAAAGCGTGGCGAAGGCTTCGCCAATTGCTTGCGAATCGCGAAAAAAAGAGAAGGCTGGACAGATCGTCTTCCTTGATATAAAAGCGTCGTTTACTTGCGTTTTATTTCGCGCGTTGTGTCTGGTCAAGAGCCTAGTGTGCATAGATCGAGTTGGATAGTCCGGGAGCAACATATCGTCGAGTACTGCCGCGAGAACGGGTTGCCGGTCCAGGGTCGAGGTTCGGCTGCGAACTGGGCCGTTTGTTACTTGCTCGGTATCACGGCGGTTGATCCTGCGAGTACCTTTCGGGGGAGATCCCTGAGGGAACCCTCGCAGACGATCCAGTCGGCCGGGTTCAACGCGCAGGCGTGCAGCCGCGCGTTGACGGGTTTCAATTTAGTTGATCTTACTTCCGTCTCTGTGGTCAGAGCCTGGCTCGGCGCAAGCGAAGTGCGTTGCCGATCACCGAGACAGAACTGAAGCTCATGGCCGCTGCAGCAATCATCGGACTTAAGAGCAAACCAAATGCTGGATAGAGGACTCCTGCCGCCAACGGAACTCCGAGAGCATTGTAGAAAAATGCAAAGAACAGGTTTTCGCGGATGTTATTCATCGTCAGGTGGCTGAGTCGGCGGGCCTTCAAGATTCCGCGCAGGTCGCCCTTTACGAGGGTTATCCCGCCGGTCTTCATGGCAACGTCCGTGCCGGTCCCCATCGCGATCCCGACATGGGCCTGTGCGAGTGCAGGTGCGTCGTTGACCCCATCGCCGGCCATAGCGACGATGGCCCCGCTGGCCTGCAACTTCTTGACGACTTCTGCTTTCTTTTCGGGAAGTACATCCGCCTCAAAGTCGATGCCGAGCTTCTTCGCCACGGCCTCCGCCGTCGTGTGGTTGTCGCCAGTCACCATGACGACCTTGATACCTTCTTTCTTGAGTTGTTCTATGGCTTCGGCGGTGGTGGATTTGATGGGATCTGCGACGGCGATCAACCCTGCGAATTTGCCGTCCATCGCGACGTACATTACGGTCTGACCTTCGGCCTGAAGCGATTCAGCTTTCGCCCGCATCGGCTCCGCAGAGGTTTTGAGGTCCGTCATGAAGGCTGCATTGCCGATCGCAACCTGCTTGCTATTGAGATTGCCTTTGACGCCCTTGCCCGTAACGGACTCGAAGCCTTCGATCGACCTCAAATCAACGTTGCGTTCCTTGGCCGCAGCGAGGATAGCGGCGGCTAGCGGATGTTCGCTTGCTTTCTCAAGACTCGCGGCTGCTTGCAGCAATGCGTTTTCGTCAACGCCTTCAACAACGACGACGCCCGTGAGCTTCGGCTTACCCTCTGTCAATGTGCCGGTCTTATCGACTACGAGCGTGTTTACCTTTTCTAAGGTTTCGAGGGCTTCAGCATTCCTGACGAGAATGCCTTCACCTGCGCCTCGACCAGTCCCCACCATGATGGCCATCGGCGTTGCAAGACCCAGAGCGCAGGGGCAAGCGACGATGAGCACGGCCACCGCGTTGATCAGAGCATGAGCGTAATGGGGCTGCGGCCCATACATCGCCCAGACGACAAATGTGATGACCGCCGAGAGCAGGACCGCAGGGACGAAGTAGGAAGCCACGACATCGGCGAGCCTCTGAATCGGAGCCCGGGTGCGCTGCGCTTCGCTGACCATTTTCACGATTTGTGCGAGCAAAGTATCCGAGCCGATGCGTTCGGTCTTCATCACGAAGCTGCCAGTCCCATTGATCGTGCCGCCGGTCACTTTGTCGTTGGCATTCTTTTGGACGGGGATTGGTTCACCACTGACCATAGACTCGTCTACCGAGCTGCTGCCTTCCAGCACGACACCGTCAATGGGAACCTTTTCGCCGGGCCGGACGCGAAGTTTGTCGTCAACATGGATGGCGTTCAAGTCAACATCGGCCTCTGAGCCGTCGGGAGCGATACGGCGTGCCGTCTTCGGAGAGAGGCCGAGCAACGCCTTGATTGCGCCACTGGTGGCGCTTCTCGCTTTCAGTTCCAAGACCTGGCCAAGAAGCACTAAGACCGTGATGACAGCCGCAGCCTCAAAGTAGAGCCCCAGTTGCCCGGACATGTCTCGGAAAGAAGGGGGAAACAGTTGGGGAAAGACAACAGCAAACAGACTGTAAAGATAGGCTGCGCCAGAGCCAATCGAGATCAAGGTAAACATGTTCAGGTGACGGCTGATGATCGAAGCCCAACCGCGCTGGAAGAAGGGCCATCCGCCCCATAAAACAACCGGGCTTGCGACGATCAACTCGGCCCAACCAAGACTTCTACCGGGTAGAAGATGTTGGATGGGATTGCTTGGCAGCGCGTCGGAGACCATGACAGCGAGCAATGGAACTGTGAGACCGATACCAATCCAGAGGCGTCGGGTCATACTGTCGAGTTCAGGATTGGCCTCAGCGAGGGTCACCGTCATCGGTTCTAAGGCCATACCGCAGATCGGACAACTTCCTGGTTCGTCGCGAATGATCTGCGGATGCATGGGGCAGGTGTATTTCGTCTTCGTGACGAGCGGCGCGATGCTCGCAGGTTCTAGTGCCATACCGCACTTGGGGCAGCTTCCTGGGCCGGCCTGATGGACCTCAGGGTGCATGGGGCAGGTGTAATCTGCATTTGCCTCGTTATCCCTCGACGGCTCCCTGGTCGGGATTGCCTGAGTCTTCTGAAGATACCTGTCTGGATCGGCCTGAAATTTCGTTGCACAACCCTTGCTGCAGAAATAAAACTTCTCGCCGCTATGATCCACGGAGATCGCCTTTGCGGGGTCAACCTGCATCCCGCAAACCGGGTCTTTCAAAAGCTGCTTTGTCGGATCGACCATCGTTGGCATCGTGGAACACCTCACTTCTTCCTTCATTTTCGAGCAGCAGCACATATTGCCTCCTTGTTCCCCTATTGCTGCTGACGGACGAGGAGAAGAAGTCTTACAGTTGGCTCCGACGACAAGTGCAATCAAGGCATCGATGCTCGGCACAGGCCCCGCAGACCGCGATAAGCTTCTTTGCGACAGCCTTGCGCGCTCGATGCAGGCGTACCGATGCGTTATTCGCGTTCGTCTTTTGAGATTGCGCAAACGATTCGATGCTCACGCCACCAAGGTCTACCTGTTCGATGGCTTCGCGGTACTCCTCCTTCAGATCGCGAATGACGTCTTCGATGCAGGCACATGCCGTCTCAGCAAAGTCCAGTTCGAAGCTAACGGGAAGTTCCGCAGTAAAGGTTTCGTGCGCCCTTCTCCGTGCCGAGCTCTTGCGGTAGTGATCCGTCACCGCGTTGCGAAGGATGCGATAGAACCAAGCCACTGTACTCTCGTGGTCACGGATTTCCGAACCGTGTTCGATCGCTTTGATATATGCCGCCTGAAGTAAGTCTTCCGCGACTGCCTTGTCTTCGACACGGAACGTAAGGAAGCTCAAGAACTTCGCATGGTGGCCCATGATGCGGTCTATTGCCTCAGTAGACTCTGATGTCGCGCTTTCATGATGTCTGCCCGGCATTGCACATCTACCTTTCTGCAATTTGCTCTGTCAAGCGTTTTTCAGCTCTTGGGCCGGCCGTTTGACCTCCTCATTCAGCAACTTGTCTGGAATCTCTATAACTCGCCTATTCAAGGCGAGTCTGCGTTTCTGCTTCACTGCAAGCATGTCGGTCGGCAAGGCTTTCAAAATGTCCTGCCAGTCGGGGGGAGGGAAGTGATCGTTTCTTAGTTGGCATCGGTGGCTCCTGGCGTTGTGATGCTTGTTCGAGCAAGCGCTCGTCCTAAGTGACCGGGAAAACGTTTCGAACAAGATCGACCCGTAACGCGTTCCCGGCGTGTTGAGAACATGTCAGCGATCTCATGATTTGGCTCGATGGTCAAGCAGGACGCCTGCATGATGCTTGTTACGATCTGTTCCACTCCGAGGCCTTCAGAAACTCAATCGCCGTTGCGGGCAGGATGGTATCTGTGGTCATGGGAAGTGCCTCGATGCAATTCATACCCCTACCTACCTTTACTGGACAATCGTTTCTTTTTAGAGGCTTCTTGCAAAGTCATTGTTTGGGTGGCCGTCAAGCGCCTCGAAGTAGGAGTCCGTGCTCTCGCTGCGCACAAATCGTAGCTGCATCAGCTTGCTACCTTTTCCCTACGCTCTACGCCCTTGCGCTTGAACCTAATCCACCAGATTCCTGAGCCTGGAAACTTCTCGAAAACTCCCCGCTCTTTTTTTACGAGCTTTCGTGGCACATATAAGCTCCCAGCAACAATTGACTATAGGTACAACGTGGCACCCATGGTGGCACCACGCAAGACCTGTGGATTTACGATAGGTGGAACTATACCGTAAGTCGTTGTTGTGATTGAAGGAATCTGGTGGCCCCGGACCGACTCGAACGGTCGACCTGCGGTTTAGGAAACCGTCGCTCTATCCACCTGAGCTACGGGGCCACGCGTCGCAACTGGTGTCGCTGTGTCAGTTTATCGCATGACGGAGCGCAGCCGCCCAGCGTTCTGCAGCTAGTGAATGTTGCGGTCCAGTGGCTATGAAATGCGACGCGTGTGGAATGATACACCTCCGCTCATGGTGGGAGCGTCAGGTGCGCTGTGAATCCTGCCTGGTCGAGATGGAAATCCTGCAGCGACCATTGGATGCTCATGAAAAAGGGGCCCGACTCGACGTCCTGGTGCTGGTCCGCATCAAGATTGTTGCCACCGTGCTCGGACAGAGAATTGGCAACGGTCGCGACCAGTCCCTTACGGTCAGGCGCGTGCAGAAGAAGGATTGTGCTTGCGCACATCGGCGCGCCATTGCCCCTCGCTACGCCGTGTAATTGCGACCGAGGCCAAGCGCAGCGAGACCTTTGCGATAGGTGATGGAGCTGCGATCTGCCGGAAAGTGGGCTTCGGCATGAAGGTCGAGCGGCAGGTCTTCAGGGAACTGCTTCTCTACGATGGCGATGTCTTCGGCAAATACCTGGTGGTTGAATTCAAGCGTGTCTTCGATGGGCGCGTCCTTGTCGAAGTTGCGACAGATGGGAACGAAGAGGCGTGTTCTCCGGGCCGAGACAGGTGAAGCTGCATTCAGAATGTGAAGCAGGCCGCCGCCAGGGAACTCGACGGTCAACTTCGCAGTGAACGGATGAAAGACTTCAAACCGCCTGTGCCACTGAAAGCCCGGCGGGTTGAGGTGCTTGAAACCGTGGGCATAGTTGCTGACCGTGCTGATGTAATCGGCCACGAAGCCTTGCGGCGTCCTGGTGACTCTATAGTCGGGGACGATCGGATTATCCGGCTCGCCGAAGCTTTCTTTATGGACAAACGCGAAATGACTTACATCGAGAAAGCCTTCCACCTGCCGACCGGCAGCGGCTTCGATCAGGACAGCATCCGGCAGGACCTGTAGATAATCCGGGTCTTCCCACTCCAGCATGGCAGGGAGAGGAAGCGGACCGTTATCCAGGAGGCGCACCCAGACGAGCCCGTAGCGCTCGCAGGCCTGGTACATGTCGAGCTGGAGGCGCGGCGAGATCGCTCCACCAGGATGTGCCGGAATGCAGACGCATCTCCCATCCCGGTCGTATCGCAGACCATGATATCTGCAGATGATCTCATCGCCTTCGACGTGGCCGAGACTCAAGGGAACGCCGCGGTGATAGCAGATATCCCGGGCTGCGGCTACTGTGCCATCGCAGAGACGGTAGACGACGACACGCTCATCAAGCAGTCGCGCTGCGTAAGGCTTGTCTTTGATTTCATGTGAGAAAGCCACGGGATACCAGAAGGGCGCCAGCGCGCGCCAGTCGCTCTCGGTAAAGGTGCAGCCGCGCGGCACGGGTGATGAGCGGGCGGCAAGCAGATCTTCCGCGGAGATGAGAGCAGGCGCATCCATGCGCCATTATCTGTCGGGCAGGAGCCGATATCAACGGAAAGCTTCTCTGCTGTCTTTCACTGGGCGGACAGGTTCGATCTGGGAATGAGATACGAACCTGCGCCGCAGTGTTGCGGAGATGGCCTTGATTGGTCTTCCAACTCAGAAGTCGGACTGTACTTTCAGCTCGATGCAGGTGGCGGATTCGCTGCCCTTGTGTCGTTCGACGCGAACGGCGGCCGAAACGATTTGCCTGGCATACTCCACTTCGTCGTCATCATAAATGAGTGCGAAGAGTGGTGTTTCCTTGGGGAGATGGCTGGTGAGTTCGAGGAAATCCTTCAGCGTAATGGCCTGCGATGCAGATGTAACAGACGCCATTAAATCTAATGGAGCGTCCAGTTGTACTTTGTTGTCAAACATGGCTATCTCCTTTTCGACTTGATATAGACTTTGCGAAAAACGCGATCACATCAAAAGCATGGATCGTTGCCACTCACGCAAGCCTGTACGCAAAGTCAGCGACTTACTGTGCACTTTTGGTCATCGCTCAGAAAGGCTCCGCGCGGATAGAGCGCGAAAGCCACTGTCTGCGTTGAACCACAATATCTGCGGAGAGGTTGATGCATTCAGTACAGACGTGGTTCCGAGAAACAGGGAGCGTTGTTGTCAATCCGCAAATTCCTCATTGTCATAAGGTAAAAGCGCCGAACTAAACGCACTGCTGATTCAATTCACAAACAACGCTCATCTGGATCAGATTTCTACACGACTTTTCTTATACGCAACAGCATCTGCATATGTAGCGGATTTTGAAACGGAAGTCTCTACTCTCCGACTCGAGCGCACCCCATGCGTTGAAAAGGAGATTTCCCCATGATGAAAAATGTTGCCCGCCCCTTTACCCTTGCGTTGACCCTTGCCCTGCTTGCAATGCCGCTCGGTAAAGCCTTTGCCCAGACCACCCCGACACCCGCAGTCACCGGGACGGACCCGGAGCCACAGTCGAACGTCACCGGGACTGATCCTGAACCGCAGGGCGGAATTGTAAAAACAATTCTCGTACTGCTGCATCTGGCATAAGATAGGTTGCGGACACAAACTTTCGGCGGCGCCCGCGGAACGGGGAAGAAACATGCATCTGGCAGGCATCGATTTCCTGCTGCGGGCGGCCGGCTTCATTGCGCATATCCTGCTTCTCGCCGTGATGTTCATAAGGCGGCGAGTGCAGACCTTCCCCATCTTCGCTTCACTGATTGCGACCAATATCATCAGGACGCTGGCCCTCTACCTGATCGTCGTCGACCACGGCACAAATCAAACCTACCTGATTGCGTATTCCGTATTCGCGGTCTTTGACTTGTTATTGCAACTTGGGGTCGTGTACGAGATGGCGTCGCACGTTTTCCGTCCGGTCGGTCACTGGGCGCCAGATGTGCGAGCCAGCTTTCTATTGATGGTTGGCATCAGTCTTGCCGTTGCCGTAGGGCTGACGTATCTGCCGGACAAGCCGCCCGCACAGACCTGGCTGAAGTCTGAACTGATCCGCGGAAACCTGTTCTCCGCCACACTGATGGGCGAATTGTTCCTCGGCATGGTGGTACTGTCCATTACAGTCGGTCTTCCGTGGAAGACACACGTCGCGAGGATCGCCCAGGGGTTTGGCTTTTATTCCCTGGTCTGCATCCTGTCGGCTGCGGGACATACGTACCTTGGCATGGACCATGATGCACGTGTGTCTTCGGCGATCTCGTACTTTCGTATCTCGAGCTACCTGGTTACCGTTGGATACTGGGGCGTTACCCTCTGGATGGCCGCGCCGGCTCCCCGGGAACTTCCCGAGGAAATGCGGGTTCAACTATTTACCCTGCATCGACGGTTGGAATCTGACCTGGGCCGGATCAGGGCATGGAGGCGACAGTGAATCACCGCGACCTTTTATTTTTTATCGCACTCGGCTTGTTTCTCGTCGCCATGTTGGTGGTGGCAGGCTACGCATACGTGCATTCCCGTCGCCGCAGCAGGCGTGTCTACGGTGACTGGAAATCCCTGATCGAGCGTTTTACGGTGGTTGACCGGGAAAGTGTTGAACGCATTGCGATGGACTTCATCTCTTGCGCCGGCGCGCCTGATGATCTCGAAGCTTCAGTTACCATCGCCAGGAATGAAGAAGAACTTGATCCGGAGTTAATCTGGCCCCTGATTGGTGGACTCGATGGCCTGGAGAAAATGCAGCGCAATTGCGGAGTGCTGGTCGATATGGCCTTTTATGTTCAGCAGTGGTATCCGGAAGCGCTGGCGGTCGCGGAGCAACTGCGCCTGAATGCGCGGGAGATCGAGTGGCATGTGGAGCGGCTCAAGGGTGCCGCGCGAACCGGCAAGCTAGAAGCATCCTTCCCGGACTATGCTCAGCGTGCTATCACGACGTATTACCTGATGACGCGTCGCGTACTGGCGCTCTTTGAGCAGGGCGAATTTCCCGGCTTGTTTGATCTGCAGCGTGCGCTCTAGACCGAAGCGCACTTGTAATTCTCAGGCGACACGGCGAGTGAAAAGTCCTGCCACGGTGCCGATCACTTCTACTTCCTTGCGATAGCGCCAGCGGCTTTCCTCTTTCACCTCGTACGAGAGCATATGGGGAACGAGCTTGAGCCACTCGCCCTTCTTATCGAGTTCGCAGAAACCACAGACGTACCCGGTCCGCGTGAAGAGGAAATAGATCGGGCGATCGAACTCGTTGGTCCAGTCTTTGCGCCCGGCTATGGTGCGCTTCTGAGTATCGATCAGCACGATCGATCCAGCCAGGACCATTGGCTCCAGTGTGCGGTCGCGACGGCCAATGATGCCGCGCCGGTAGTGTGCAGGCAGGACACCCTGGTCGGAAGGCAGCAGCATAGTGTCTTCGGGGGGCGGATCGGTCACCAGTTTGTCCGGAACCCAGAGCTTGGCATGCTGCTCAAGCGGCCCGTCCGCGATGAGCATAGTGGCATTGGGACTCGAAGCTGATTCCAGCTGCGCAGAACTTTCGCTGGCACCGGGGCAAAGCTGCAGCATCTGGGTCGGCGTGAGGTTGTAGATGTAAGCGAGAACAATCAGCTTGGTTGCGGACAGTCCACGATTTTCGCGCTCGACACGGTCGATCCAACTGGCTGAAATGCGATAGGCAGGATTACCCCACTGCTGGGCAAGCAGCAGGCTGCGCTCCTCAACCTCACGAAGGGTTAGCCGCAGCCGCGAACGGGCCAGCTTGAGTTGGGTGCCGATGCTATCCATCAACAGGCTCCTTTGATTCTCGCGCCATGTGAAGCTAATGATGGAAGCTTCACTATCCGAATCACCTGGTGCAATTCGGACATGGCTATTCCGCTGCCTGGCTCGTATGACGTGGCCCGTTGAAGGCCGCCCGGCCCGACGCGAATGACACACGAGCAGGCACGACGACCTCGGATCCAAACAGGGGAGGCTTGTCTAAATTAACATTCTTTCTGCCAGGCAGGAACGATTGGACCGAGAAATCAGGAGGGCGTGTGCCGAGCAGTGCGGGCGAGTGCGCAGGGTGCGAAGGGGAAGCCAGGGTCAATCGTGTTTGCGCCTGCTTGAGCCTCCGGGCAGCGCTGGGGACCTGAGCGTCGCACCAAGCAGTTCATACTGGTCGGAGGCGAGATAGTCTACGCCGACCGTCTGCGCAGCCTGCCAGCGCTGTTTCGCAGCGGCGAGGGAACCGAAATTGTAGGAGTGAAACCAGCCATTGCAGCTGAGCTCTTTTGTGGTCGCGCCGTCGAGAGTATAAAAGCGAATCCACAACTGGTTAGCGTGCGCGTGCTCGACAAGTGCCTGGAGTCGGGCACGATCCCGCTGCGTCCATTCGCCCGCTTTCGTCTGTCCGCCATCCTCGACAACACTCCATGGATTATTCCACCAGCGGCGATAGTTGGTGGCGTGCGCGGGTTCAAGAACTTCGGGAGCGGCGAGCGGTTGAGATTCATTCGTATGCGCCGCGCCGAAGACCAGTAGCTTCGCGCCCTCCGGCAGGTCGTCATAGAACACTTTCTGCTGGGCATCAGACTCGCCGGTCAGCACCAGAATCGGACGAACATCAAGCGGTGCGAGCGTACTGGCGCCTGATGTTTTGGGCGCACTGGTCAGCCAGTCCTTGTGTTGCCGCAGAAGGGCGAGCACGGCCTGCAGGTGCTCCGGCTCTTCTGTTTTGAAATCGAGGTTCAATGTGATGAGGGGCCATTGACTGTGGTCCTTGCTCGCAAGAGCTTTCTCGACGATGGGGCGCACGCGATCGAAAAAGTAATGCTCCATGGTGGGGGACTGGCTTGTGAATGGAGCGCCGTGCGTCACGATAGACCATGACTTACCAGTCTTCGGATCGGTATACCAGGCGAGGTCCTGCTCGATCGCAAGAGGAGTGCCGGCGGAGAGGGCGCGGTCAATGCGGTCGTACCACCATTCGAAGTAAGGGTAGCAATTGTGGGCGTCCATTACGGTGCGTTTACCGGGCGCGGCAATGGTCGTCTGTGAAAAGGCGGCCGCACTTATCAACACACAACTGGCAACCGCAGCGGCAGTACGCACGAATTTCAGCATGGCTCATTCTTCCTATCGTTGAGATAAGTGGTCTGCATTTCATGACAAAGGAGTCGGCGGTGTTCACTCCGTTTGAACGGACCCGATAAGGCTCTTGTATAGCAGCATCGCGGCATCTTACTGCAGGACTGCTGATTACTGCGAGGAACCTGAAGCAAAGTCAGTGATAAGCGGCGGGAGATGAGGTCTTCACCTTATCTCCCGAGCTGAGTTGGTTGGGGTCGCCTTCTGAATGTAAGTCTGCCGTTCTTCAGAAGGACAGGCGCAGGGCAAACTGCATTACCCTGGGGTCTCCTGAAAGCGTGGTGATTGATCCTGCTGCCGAGCTGCTGAAGTTGCCGCTGGGCTGGCCGAATTCCGGCGTATTTGTGACGTTGAAGACCTCCCAGCGAAACTCCAGGTTGGCCACTTCACCGAAGGGAAATTCGCGCAACAGGGAAGCGTCGAAGACGTTCGTGCGAGGTCCGCGAATTGTGTTTCGGCCGCTGTCGCCGATCTGCCCGGAAGCCGGAAGAGCATACGCGTCTGTCCCATTTGGAGCGAGTTTCTGACAGCCTTTGTTCGCTCCGACAAAGAACCAGCAGGTAGGATCCTTCACCAGGTGCGGCTTGCCGACGACGAAGGGAACCGCGGTCGCATAACCATACGGGTCGAGTGAATCCGTCAGCGTGCCACCGGCATTCACGGTAAATGGGTGGCCGCTGTAATAGGTGTAGACGCCGGAGGTGCGGAAGCCGCCGAAGATCCACGAGAGCGGACCGCCGGTCAGCATCTTCTGGCCGTGTCCAAACGGCAAATCATATACATAGTTGACGGAGACGCGATGTGGAATATCGAAATCACTCAGCCCATACCAGGCTGAATAGTTGCGACCATTGGGTGCGTCACCCGAGTTGGATTCAAGCTCTTCCGGCGCATTGTCCAGACTGCGCGAGTAAGTATAGGCCGCTCGGAAACTAAGGCCGTTGTTGAAGCGGTGATTGAGGCTTGCCTGTAGTCCGTTGTAGTTTCCATAGCCAATGGCATTTGTATATTCAATCAGCCCGAAGTTGTTATAAGGCTTCACCGCGGCAGGCTTGCCATTCGCGCCGACGGCTGTCACAACCCGGTTGTTTTGGATCAGCGGCTGATTGTAATTCGACAATACATCGAGGTGCGTTGACTTGGTCCCGACATAGTCGACTTCTGCGGTCCAGTCATTGGCAAATGCGCGCTGCACACCCAGGCTCCACTGCTGCACGCTTGGCGTGGGATCGTGCGGATTCATGGCACGGATATGGAACGATGTAAGGTTGTTCAGATTAATCGTACCGGGATCGAGGAAGTTTGCCGGGAAGCCTACCTCGGGCGTGATCACTGGAGCAGTGTTGCTGGCCTGCGTTTTGTTGATCAGGAAGGGCGGGTTCAGCGCGAGTTGGTCTTCGCTCCCATAGCGTTCAAACAGCGTGTAATAGAGACCATAGCCGGCGCGCACAACTGTCTTTTGATCGGGCGAGTAGGAGATCCCGAGGCGCGGCCCGAAGTTAGTCGTGTTGGTCTGCACCAGGGCCCGTTTCGATAGGGAGCCGGAGCCGCCGAAGGTAAGTGACCCTGTCCCGGCGGGATTGAAATTCGCTACATTGTTCGCACCCTCGAGCGCAGGCGTTGCAAAGTCATACCGCAGGCCGAGGTTCATCGTGAGCTTGGGCGTGACCTTCCAATCATCCTGCGCGAAGCCGGAGGCCATCCACAGGCGCTGATCAACAAACAACACATTGGTCAGCTGGTCGCTTTGTGTCTGGCCGAGCAATCCATCGGCATAGGGGAATCCGGTGAAGACGCCGGTGAACGTGAGATCGCCACGCGTGCCGGGCTCATCCTGAAAGATATTCCGCATCGGCGCATACACGCTGCCACCGAGTTTCAGTGTATTTCTTCCCAAGATGATCGATACGGTGTCGTTGTATTGAAGCAACTGAGGGATTTGCTTCTTTGGGAGATAGTCGGCTGATCCGAGAAACGAGTAGTTCGTGAATGTTGTGAGCGGTACACCACCGCCAATGCCGGCGCTGCTTGGAATTCCCGGAATGAAGTCGCTTGCTGTCTGCGGCAGGTTGAATGGCTGCTGTACCGCGTAACTATAGTTACGAACAAACCCCATCCGGAAATCATTCACCAGGTCGGCACGGAAAATATGCGTCCATCCCAGTACAAAGCTATGAGACTTTAACTGCTGGTTACCCCAGGCCGATGTTGATGTGCCGTCTGCTAGGCCGCCGAAGTAGCCGGGAATCTGCCGGGTGCGATTGGAGTAGTTATAACGGCCGAAAATAATGTTCGACGAAGTCGGAGTCCAGTCGATGCGTGCGTCGTAGCTGTCGTTGCTGTCAGTCAACAAGGCATTGCGCTGATAGTTATTCAGTTCAGGAATCAAACCGCCGGATCTGACGTTTGGTTCAGGAAAAAGAGCTATCAACTTCGCGACAGCAGTATCAATTCGATTGGCGGGAATCTGATTATTGAAGAACGGCAGGCCCGTAAGAGGATCAGTGATGGTCGGATACTTCACCCCTACACGCTCGCCGGTCGCAGCGCTGAAATCGCCAATGCGCTCGTTATCGAGCGGCACACTTGAAATGCGTGATACGCCCTGCTTGATGCGTGTGCCTTCATAGTTGAAGAAGTAGAACAGCTTGTCTGTCTTGATGGGACCCCCAAGACTGCCGCCAAACTGATTCTGATTATTCTCAGGTTTGCGGAGCTTCTGGCGATTAGAGAAGAAGTCATTCGCGTCGAAGTAGTTATTTCTCAGATATTCGAACGCCAGGCCATGCATCTTGTTACCACCGCTCTTTGTGTTGACAGAGACAACAGCACCAGGGCTTCGGCCATATTCTGCAGAGTAGGGATTCGTAATGACGTTGAATTCCTGAATTACATCGACAGAAGGATGTGAAGCTTCAGAGCTCAACTCCTGCACATTTTCGGAGAAGGTATTGTTGTCGATGCCATCAAGCAGAAAGTTGTTCTGAAGTGAATGAATGCCATTCACGTTGAAATCGCCGGTTCGTCCGGCGGATGTGTTGCCACTCTGCTGTGTGTAGCGGCTGATTTGCACACCGGGTACAGTGCGCAGTAGATCATCCCAATTGCGCAGATAGAGCGGAGTCTGCTCGATGGTCTGTGCGCTGACGACGGTGCCGATGGATGCATCATCCGGGGACAAGGTGCTGTCGGTGCTCTTCACTTCGACTGTCTGCTGTGCTGTCCCGACGGGTAGGGTCACATCGCGGCGGCCCTTTTCTCCGACGCTCAGTTCCACGTCTTCATTCACTACCTCGAACCCTGGCGCATTCACCGCGATGCTGTAGTGGCCTATGGGCAGATTCTGCAGCGAGAAGGAACCACTGCTATCCGTATCGATATCTCTTGCATAACCGCTCGCTGCATTTTGTACATGGACATGCGCCTTCTGCACAGCGGATCCGGATGGATCTGTAATGATGCCGGAAAGATTTGCTGTGTTGATCTGTGCCGAGGCAGTGAGTGAAGTAAGTGAGAAAACGGCGGCGAGCAGATAGCTGGTACCAGATCTAGACTGACGCTTGCTAGAACTGGAACAGGCAACGGCGAGGCTGGCTGGGGGCACGGAAGCTCCTGGGATTGTCGGTTTGTTTCCAACTACAGGCTGGCTCAGCAGCGCAGAAGGATCAAGGATCGATGCATGCGCGTCGGAGGGAAATCGGGCCAGGGAATCGCGAAGTTATTTAAATGGTTAGGCTTACAGTCACCATGAAAGTTTGATGAACGGCAGGGAAGTCACTGACAATATGGCTGAAGTTTGAGGGAAAATTCAAGTTAGACGGAACGCGAGCGGAGCGCAAAGAAGCAGTCCTTACGTAACCATGATTGCTCAACAGGGCAGTACCTCAGCCACGAAAGATGCATCACAATATCTGTCACAGAAGTAAGTCGTCAGTAAAAGTTGAGATAGATCGCACTTCGCGGAGGAGGTCGACCATGAGACCTGTGCAGCAACTGTACTACGCGAACGGACAACTCCATTGCCCGATCCACGGCAACAGATATATTCGATTCATGAGCAGTGATGCCGCATTTCCCGCCCTCATGCAAAGGGTCAACTGGTGTTGTACAGCAATGCTTCCGGATGGTAGTCATTGCATGCATAGCGCGGCGTGGGACTGCATTGCTGACATCGGGGATCCGGATGTGGAGCAGCTAGCGATCGCTCATCGGCGACACAACTTTCACCCCTAGATCGACGGGCACCGTTGATATAGCCGATGGTGAAGCTTGAAGTAGTCTGGGGCTATAGCACTAAACTGAAATCCCCTCAGAGTCCGGGTGCGTCCTCAACCCAGCACCTTCACGAATCCTTCGCTGGTACTAGCGGAAGCGGCGCGGCGTCCGGAGCCGTGAGGCCCATAGCTTAGAAGGTGTTTAGCCTTCTGGCCCGGCAATTCAATCAAAGCGTGAGCCAGGACGGCGAGGAGCAGGGTAAGGGCGAAGGCTAGCGTGGTGCTCAGTATGTTTGCAAGGTAAGTTCCGCAGAATGGCGACCAGCGAGGTGCAAGCGTATGAAGAAAGTAGTCGCAGTAGAGATAGTGGAAGACGTATAGGCCATAGCTGAGACTGCCCAGTTTGCAGATCCAGGCCTTACTGCAAATCCTGCTCAGCCAGGTTTCTTCGCGAAGTAAGAGTACAAGCAAAGCGGTAGAGATGAAGTTTGCCAGCGGCGTCATCCACACGATGGTTGCATAATCCTCTGGCTTGGTGTGTCCAACGACGATCGCCTGAAAGAAGAGAATTCCAAGCCCACCAATGACTGTCGCTATCGCCGCCTGCTTAACCCAGCGAGGGATGCCTTCGTTTCCTGTTGATAGCGCAACGACAGCGCCGCAGATGATGCCATCGACCCGCGTGAACGTTGAAGAATACGCGAGTTGCAGGGAGATATTAAATGATTCGAGTAGTGGCCACGCCACCCGTATTGCGAAGCAGCCGATCAGGATTGCGTAGCAGCATTTCAAGAGCTGGCGGCGGCTTGCGCATAGCCAGACGATGATTGGCCAAACCAGATAGAAATGCTCTTCCACGGCAAGCGACCAGAAATGTGCCACGTTAATGTGACCACCGATGAGATATAAGTCGGTGTGCCGGGCAAAGTTCTGCAGATACAAAAAGAAACCAAGGCTCCGTGGATTAAAAGTCCAGTGTCTGACCGCGGCCAGGGCCATGCAGATGCCAATCGTCAGGTAGTAGAGCGGGAATACTCTCAACGCCCGCCTGCCATAGAACACTTTAAAGTAGCCCCTGCGGTCCTTGCTGTTGCACAGAATCTGCGTAATCAGGTAGCCGGACAGGGCGAAGAACAGGGGAACAACGAGCCATCCTGTGCTTAAAAGAAGGAACCAAGGATATTGCCAGAGGTGGACGGGCCTGGAGGCAGATGCTTGGTAATGAACGAGAAAGACGATAATGAATGCGTAGCCACGAACGCCCTCGAGCGCTGGCAGGAAACGAGTAGACGACCTCTCCATTTGAGGACACCTTTCTGCTGCCACCGTTACCCGTTGCGCGCGTATCACAGGGGTTTAGAGCGGTCTAAAAATCAATGAATATCGGGTCAGGCAGTAGGCAAATGTCACAGTAAGCCAGACAGTTATGTATGTAACAGTAAAAATGGCGCAATGGATGTCTCAATGCCGCTTTAGTTGCATAATCCTGATTTGTTATTGGGACTGAAAATGCGGTGTTTTATGAACGTTGCAGTTGATCATCGGCAACAGGCGTTGCTTGCGTCCGTTCCCTAGCCGGGCGGCTTGTTTAAGGCGCCGGGGAATCGTTGTCCAGACATTAAAGGTAAGTGCCGGTGTTTCTGACGCTTACGGACCGGCAGGTTGAGAGTGCCTGTTCCTGGCATGTTAGCGGCGCATACACGGCAGTCCCATTGAATCAGGGCTTGTGACGTAAAAGATGTATAGAAGTTGGTGTCGAGAGGGTGCAAGATTTTAATCAAGCTAGATGCCACGCGGAGAGGCCGGTATTGGGCATCCTGTAATCAGCCGGTCTCCCACCATCTGTTGATCCAATTCCCTCGCCGTCGACGAGGATCCTGATTGTAATCGGATGTTCCGAGGCAGCTGTGACCCGGGTGCTAGGTCCTGATTTCAAGACAGTCGAATGCCGCGCGGCGGACAATGGCCAACGATCTGGATACAGGCAAAGTCAAGATGGCGCAGCCTTTTGAGAATTCCGACTAGCGAGCAGTGATGGCAGATTCAATGGCCGTAGATACCTGCGGAGAATCTGGCGTTGCGGCAGGCTCAAATCTGGCCACCGGCTTCCCGGACTTATCGAACAGAAACTTGGTGAAGTTCCACTGGATCTCCCCGCCAATTTGCGGGTTCAGCGACTTGTCTGTGAGAAACGCGTAAAGCGGGGTCTGGTCCGGGCCAGCCACGGATACCTTCGACATCATCGGAAACGAAACGTTGTAGCGATTGCTGCAGAACTTTTTGATCTCTGCGTTGGTGCCGGGTTCCTGGCTCGCGAAATTATTGGCAGGGATGCCGACGATGACCAATCCGCGGCCCTCGTATTTCTTGTAGAGAGATTCCAGGCCGGCGTACTGAGGAGTGTAGCCGCACTTGCTGGCGACGTTTACCAGCATCAGCACCTTGCCCTGGTATTGGCTCAGTCGGACGGGGTGGCCATCAATATTGTCCAATGTAAAGCTGTAGACGCTTTTCTTTGGAGCCGCGGCAAAACAAATTGCAGCGATGACCAGGACAAACAGGACGGCAATCTTCCGCAAGGCACACCTCACATGTGCTCCCCAATATACGCTTACCAGCTCGCTGCGATGGAAGCTGATTTCGACATGAAGGAAATTGCCGGCTATCCAGTTTTGGAGAACGGCCATAGTGCTTTGATGAAATGATGCTTGACAATCTCGGACAGCTTTGGCTATGTTCGGGGCGCCAGCCTGGTAACGATATCAGCGGCGCCCATGAAAGGGACCGTTGGCAGGCAGATGGCCCTAAGTGATTCGATTTTGTGGCACTTCCACGGAGGCAAAGATGGTTTCGGAAAAGCAGGTCACTGTTCGTGTAGGAGTCGATCCATCGTTGGCGTATTTGTTGACGCGTAGAGCCGGACCTGTATCGCTTACCTCTACACCGACACCGACTCGTCTGAAGCCTCGCCGGGATTTCGGCCTGTCGAGGGTACTCGCCCTGCTTGCGCTCATAGTCATGCTTTTGTGCTGTGGTCATCTGCAGGCACAGACGGGATCAATGACGGGAACTGTACAGGATCCGTCGGGCGCTGCTATACCCGGGGCACAGATACAGATCGTCAACCAGGCTACTGGAGACGTGACGCGCGATGCCGTTTCGGATGGTTCTGGCACTTTTCGAGCCCTCAATATACCGGCGGCGACTTACATGATCCGCGTGACTGCGGCGGGTATGGAGAAGCTCGAAAAGACGGGCGTGGTTCTTGATGAAGAGCAGAGCCTTGGTCTGGGTACACTCCAGTTGACGATCGGGCAGGCGTCTGCGACTGTAACCGTCAATAACGATACGCCGCTTATCGATACAGCGAGCACGAGCAATTCGGCTGTGATTGATCAAAGGCAGGTCGTGGAACAGCCTTTGAATGGCCGCGACTTTGAGTCCCTGCTGACCACATTGCCAGGCGTCGTAACCAATAACAACTCGCAATTCAGGCTGGTCTTTAATCAGACGGATGATTTCTATGTCAATGGCATGCGCGGGACCGCGAATAACTTCTTTCTGGACGGCATTATCAACACGGACGTCGGCGCAAACGACGGCGAGTATACGAACCTTAGCCTTGATGCGGTCGGTGAGTTTAAAACGCTAACTGGCAACTTCAATGCTGAATATGGCCGCAGCCCGGGTGTGATGATCCTGGTGAACACAAAAAGTGGCGGCAACCGGTTTCACGGCACGGGTTACGAGTTCAACCGCAACACGGACTACAACGCAAACGACTGGTTCAGCAATCACGACGGATCACCGCGGCCGCAGCTGAAATTTAACCAGTTCGGCGGCAATATCGGCGGCTTTATTCCTATTCCGAAGATCTCGCCGGTAAGCAATAAGAAGGCGTTCTTCTTCTTCAACTACGAAGGCACGCGGGCGACGCGACCGAATGGGAACTCGTATTACACGATGCCGCAACCTTCGATGCTGGGCATTGGGACACCTGGAGGCCAGGCGGACCTTTCACCTATTTATCGTGCGGGAAACGCCTGCGATTTTAATGGCACATCGGTCTGCACCCCGATTAGAGATACGAACGGCAACCTGGTGAGGAACGGACAGGTATTCGTGCCGGGATCGATCAAGTATGATTCGATCGGCGAGGTCATGACGGGCACTCCCTACGTCGGAAACATCATCCCTGCCTCGCAGTTTAATAGCCAGTATGCGGCGATGATCAAGTACTTCACGCCCGGCTATAAAGGCACATTTAACCATCCGACTTACAACAACGGCTTTGGGGACGAGCAGCAGATCAATTTTCAGGACACGTACGCTTTTAAGAAGAACCAATATGTGCTGCGGGTTGATTACAACTTCGGCCCCAAGGCAAATGCTTTCTTCCGCTACGTCGATGACCGGCAGCAGGAGAGCCAGGGCTTTGGCATCTTCTCCGGCAACAGCTTCCCGGTTCTGCCTCAGTATCGCAAGAAGCCGGGCAAAAGCTATGGGTGGAGCTTAGTGAATGTTATTTCACCCACACTTACAAATGAGGCGACGGTTGGCTGGCTGCACCTTGATCAGGTGGTCGATATCGTTCCGGGCACGTCGAAGGCCCTGTATGACAAGAGCACACTCGGCTTCAGCTACACCGATATCTATCCTTCAACGAACACGCATGACCTGGCGCCGAATATCAATACCGGTGACTACATTAACATTTCGCCATTTCCTTCCGGCTGGACGTCGACCGGCAACACCGTGGTCGCGACGGATGATGTGACAAAGATCCTGGGCAACCACGTGATCAAGTTCGGCCTGTTTGCCGACCTGAACGAGAATGGGCAGGAAGGTACATGGCAGGAGAATCCTTCAATTAACTTCGGTGCAAGCAATCAGAATCCGAGCAACAGCAATTCGGGATTAGCTAACACCCTGCTAGGAAATTACACGACCGTCAGCCAATCAAATATCTTTGCCTTCGGTCACTTCCATTTCTTCCAGTACGAAGGTTATGTGCAGGATACATGGAAAGCAACGCCGAGACTGACTGTCGATCTCGGTCTGCGGTATGAGTTTGTCGGACCTACTTATACGACCTCTCCATACCATCAGTATTACTTCGAGCCGAAGTCCTATGTGCCGAGCCAGGCAGTGCAGTACAACATAGCGCCAAATATCCCTGGCCAGGTTCCGACACAAGGCAGTATTATCACTGGGTCCGGGAACCCGTACAACGGCATGGTGCGCGAGGGAACCAATGGCCTGCCAAAAGGCGGCCTCGACTACCGCTATAACAACTTTGGTCCACGCCTGGGCTTTGCCTATGATGTATTTGGCACCGGGAAGACTGCAGTGCGCGGCGGCTTTGGTGTCTTCTTCGAACGCTATCAGCAGAACACGTTCAACTTCGGCGGCATCAGCAATCCACCAACGGTTTATACGCCGACCATTTATGGCGGCAATATCGGTGCGATTTCGCCATCCCTCGCAAACGGGGCGCCCCTTACCCCTTCGGGCGGGATACTTTCATCGGATAGCGCCGGTCAGATTCCGACGACGTATGGTTACAACCTGAGTCTCCAGCAGGCACTGACTCATCAACTGGTGCTCGACATTGGCTACGTCGGCAATGCGAGCCGTCACGAGATGTATGACCAGGAACTGGAACAACTGCCGCTCGGCACGACAACGAGCACGAACATTCTTTCCACCGTAAACAATGTGTCGGCAGCTATTCTGCCGTACAAAGGCTATACCTCAATCCACTACAACCGCTTCGGCGCGAGCAGTGCCTATAACGCACTGCAGGTAAAAGTAACTCGCCGGTTCAGCAATAATCTGACGTTCACCGGCGACTATACCTGGTCAAAAGCTATCGACCTAGATGACGTCGACTATGACGCAGATGTGTTTCCTGACTATTCGCAATTAAAGAAGTTTTATGCGCCGGCTGGATACGATCGCCGCAATGTATTCAACTTCCAATACGTCTATAATCTGCCTGACTTCAAGCGGTACAACAAGATCGTGCAGTTGACGGCGGGCGGCTGGGAATACTCCGGAACTACACAGTTCTGGGGCGGGACACCATGTCTGGCGGGTAACAGTCCGTCGAGCGACTCGTGCGATTTAAGCTCGAGCGGCAATCTTGGCAATGGAGGATTCGGTCACATTCGGCCTGACTATATTGGCGGGCAGATCCTGACACCGCACAGTCATAATCAGCCAGCCGGTCAGTTTCCCACGTGGTATAACCCGGCTGCGTTTGCTTCACCTGCTAACGGAAGCTTTGGTAACTTCCATCGCAATTCTATCTATGGTCCAGGGGTAGATAACTGGAATATGTCTCTGTTCAAGAACTTTAACTTCACCGAGTCCGTACGCGTTCAGCTCCGCTTTGAAGGCTACAACGTCTTCAACCATACCCAATGGGGCAATATCAATGTCGGACTGTCTGCGCCGACGGCTGGGACCTCCTTTCAGAATTACGCGGGCAGTTCTGGCCAGATCACATCCACACGTGATCCGCGCCAGTTGCAGCTTGGTGGGAAAGTCTACTTCTAAACTGTTAACGCACCTTCAACGGCCGCACTTACTCCTGTGAGTGCGGCCGATTCTTTTGTCCCGGACTTTATAATTGCAGGCATCAGATCCTGGCAGTCTGGAAGTTGCATGAGATATCTCCCGGTCGTCCTGTCGCTGTTTCTGTTCTTTGCTATCGATGGGTTCGCGACGTCTCAGGATCGGGCCAAACAGCTATTCGATGCAGCCGTACAATCACTGAATGCGGGCAACTACGCCCAGGCCGAGGATGGTTTTCACGAGGTCCTGCGGATTGATCCGCGGAATGTCAGCGCACTCGCCAACCTCGGGATTCTTTACGCAAAAACACATCGCTACAAGGAAGCGGTTGACGCTGACAGGAAGGCGCTCAGCCTCAGCCCGCGGCAACGCGAGCTTGTCCTGAACCTGGGCCTTGCTTATCTCAAGCAGGATGATTATAAGCAGGCGCTGCCATACTTCCAGCGGCTGCACGAAAGAGACGGGACTGATACGCAGGCGACGAAGCTGTTGGCCACGTGCATGACTTTCAGTGATCGCTCGCAGGAGGCGATTGATCTGCTGCTGCCGCTTACACAGGCGCAGGAGCCGGACGCATCTGCACTCTACCTGCTCGGTGTAACTTATTCACACGCCGGCCAGGCTGAAAAAGCGGAAGAGATCTTTACCCGGCTTTTCGCCGACAGCGCGACCCCGGCACAAGGCAATTTCTTACTGGGTAAGGCGTATGCCGAGGCCACGAATTACGGCAAGGCAATCGATGCGTTTCAGGCAACTCTCAAAGCGGAGCCGCACTTTGCCGGTGCAGAGCGTGAGCTAGGCAAGGCGTATCTTGGCGGAAACGAAAATGCTCCTGCGGAAAGTCACTTGAGGCTGGCCATTCAGGATGATCCGAATGATGGCAGTGCGAACTACTATCTCGGTGCGCTGCTGGTGCAGAATGGACGGTTGCAGGAAGGTTTGCCGTACCTGGAGCAGGCCAAATCACTTATGCCGGATTCATGGGCGACCTATTTCTACCTGGGAAAGGCAGACGTCCAGCTTGGAAAATTGGCCGCCGCTCTTCCGTTGTTGAAGAAGGCCGCGGAGATGAATCCGGAAGACTCCGGCGCATTCTACCTGCTGGCGAAGGTATATCGCACGCAGGGCCTTGCAGCGGACGCGGATGCCGCGATGCGGCATGTCATTGCGCTGCACACGACTGCACTCGACGCCGAGAAGCGCGCGCTTAAAGATAAAGGCATTGTGACGGAGAAGCAGTAGATGGCTTTCACAGGCACAGGCGCATGGAGACGGATGTCCAAGGTCCGTATCCTAAACGTGTACGCGCCGCTTATGCACGCTTGTGGGCAGCCACGCCCGTGGTGTCACGCGGACCCGGATGCTGGAGCTGATTCCATAGGGACTGAAGGATCCGAACGGGAACTGCGGCCAGTGCTGGTATTCGAAGTCGATCGCGCGCAGACTGATGTGACTGTTGATAGGGATATCGAGACCGGCGCCTGGGGCGTAGTCGAGGAATGAACCGTGTGCATAGCCGAAGGGCAGGGTGATTCTGCCCATCCCGGCCAGGAATTTTATATAGGGCTCCATGCGGTGCCGTTCGAGAATAACCACGCGTACGCCGCCGAGGTAGTTAGATTCGTTCACGTCTTCTGAGGAATGATAGCGAAGAAAGCGCGCCTCTCCCTCGAGACCAACGCGCCATTCTGGATGCACGTCAGCATAGATCAGGGCGCCGGCGAGGTGCTGTTGACCATAAACCGCCTGGAAACCTGAAAGGCCCGCGCCGACGGCGACATAGGCACCTGGTCCAACCGCTGCGGGGACGACCTGTGCTGCGGCGCTCTTCCAGGTATGAACGAGCAGTGTGCATAAAATGAACACTGCGCCAAGGAGCTTCACTGGGTCACGACCAGAGTGATGGTCTGCGTTTCAGTGATCCCTGAACCCTGCGCAGTTCCGACAACCTTAATGGTATAGGTGCCGGGTGCTGTGCCGTTGGTGTTCAAACCGCCGCAGCCCGATACTCCCACTGCAAAAGCAATTGCCACCGCGAGCATGCACTTCATTCCCAATCTCTGGCGGGCGGCCCTGCCTTTTTTCCCTGCCAGCAGTCCTAAGAAGAGACCAAAGGGCAGGAAGCAGAGGAATGTATCGCCACCGGGCCGCAGCGGTCGCGTATTGCTTCTGGCTGCTGCGCCGGTGCCTGCGCCTAGGGGATCACCTGTGTCGACCAGCAGAGATGCCGTGGCAGTTCCATTCGCCGCAAGCTTCAGTTGCGACGGAGTAAAGGTACAGGTCCCTTCCTGCGGCAGACCAAGGCAGCCGAGTGCGATGGTGTCGCTGAAGCCTTTCACAGATCCGATGTTGACCTGAAGCATCGTGTGCTGGTGTGAGACCAGGGTGATCGATTGCGCATTCGCGGACAGCGTGAACTGCGGAGCGGTGCCCGCTGCAATAGTTGTGTTCCCGGATTGCGAAGCTGCGTAGTTTGCGTCACCGGGATAAGTCGCAACCACCACCGATGTTGGCTGTGAGAACAGCACTGTAATGGTTGCCACACCCGTCGGCGAGATGGCGGCTTGCCCAAGCGTGACGGTGCCACTTGTAAAGGTGACGGTGCCTGTGGGCGGCGTTGTTCCCTGGCCGTCGACGACGGCGATCAGGGTGACCTGCTGCGGATTTGTCAGATCGGTTGCAGAGCCGGCGAGCGTGGTCGCGGTCGGTCGTAGCTGGACTGTCTCCTGGTACGGCGCAGAGGCGCTCGCAAAGTCGGAGCCGTCGCCGGGATAGCTGGCTGTAATGGTGTGAAAGCCGGCATTCATCCCGGGCAGTTTCAGGATGGCGTTGCTGGTGAAATCGACATTCGCCGTGCCGATAGTGGTGCCAGCGTCGGCGAAGACCACGCTGCCTGTGGCTGGCGCCGCGCCTGCATTTGTAACCCTGGCGGTCAAGGTGATGCCGCTTAGTGTCTGTGCCGGGTTGCTGCCGGCACTCACGGCGACAGCGGTGGTTTGCTTAACGGTGAGCGACAGCGGTGTCGAAGCCGAAGCTTCGGCCTTGCCGTCACCGGGATAATTGGCAACGATTGCGTGCGCTCCGGGTGCCAGCGTCGAGAGTGTAAGCGAAGCGACACCCGCGGCATTCAACAGGCCGGAACCGATGGGCGCGCCGGCATCAGTAAACGTTACGTTTCCAGTCGCCGTTCCTCCATCACTCATGACTGTGGCGGTCAGGGTCAGCGGCTGTTTGTAGACTGCTGGATTGGCTGAGGAGGTAATCGTCAGTTGCGTATTCGCATTCCTTATGGTCTGAACCAGTTGGGCGGATGAGGTGGAGAAATGCTGGTCGCCTCCATAGCTGACCGTAATGATGTGCGAACCGACAGCAAGTGCACTGGAAGTAAGGATCGCGGCGCCGCCGCCGTTCAGCGGGACCGTCACAATCAGAACCCCGTTGTCGTGGAAAGTTGCGATTCCAGAGGCGGCAATTGTGCCACCAGGGCCTATCTGCGCGGTGAAGGTGACACTCTGACCGCTTGCCGAAGGGTTGTTGTTCGAGTTCAGGGTGACTGTCGCGGCCTGCACCACCAGCACGCTCAGGGGAGTAGAGCCAGATGCGCCGTGGTTGGTATCGCCGCTGTACACAACAGTCAGGGAATGTGATCCCAGCGCAAGCCCGGCGGGCGAAAAGCTTGCGGTGCCATGATTGCCCAGAGCCGAGGTTCCGAGCAGGACAGGTCCGTCGAAGAAGCGCACTGGTCCGCCCGCATTCGGACTCCCACTGCTAACTGTTGCCGTGAGGGTCAGGGGATTTCCGAGAGTCAGGGGATTGGCACTTGCAGCCAAGGCCGTCGTGGAGAGCGCCTGCCTGATTGTTACAGTGACGGGAGCGGACGTTGCTGCGGTGTTGTTGATATCTCCCGCATAGCTCGCGGTCACGGTGTGCGTGCCGATCAGAAGAGTCGCGATCGAGAACGAGTAAGTGGTCGAGCCGGTGATTGTAGCTGCGCCGATGCGGGTTGCTCCGTCGAGCAGCAGCAGGGTCCCGGTCGGTGCGATGCCCGGCGTCGTTAGATTGGCGACAAAGGTGGCGGGTGTGCCGGCGTCGATCGCATTGGTCGGTCCACCAAGCGTGAGAACCGGCAGTGCGAGCTGAACAGATAATGCAACAGCAGGGGAGACAGAAGCGGTGTAGTCGCTGTCCCCGCTGTATACAGCAGTGATGGCGTGCGCGCCACGTGAGAGTGTTGTGATTGCAAAGCTCGCCGTGCCATTGGCACCCAGTCTTACTGAGCCCAGCTGGGTTGGTCCGTCACGGAAACTGACCTGGCCGGTTGGAATCCCGGTTGCGCTGGTGACAACCACAGTGAAGATAGCCGGCTTGCCCATCAGTGTCGTCGAAGCAGCTGAGGTCAGGACCGTTTGTGTACTCGTTTCCTGCACGGCCTGGCTGAGTGGCGCCGAGGTACTTGCAGAGTAGTCCGTATCGCCGTTGAAGCGGACCGTCAGTGCGTGCGAGCCCACAGCAAGCGTGGCAATGGAAAGGATCGCCTGCTCGTTGGCGTCGATCGCCACGGGTCCCGGACCGATCGCTGTCGCGCCGTCGTAGAAGGTTACGCTGCCCGTGAGGGGACCATACGCTGTCTCCCCCGGTGCGAGTATAACTGCCGCTGTCAGCCGAAGGGTCGCGCCCGCGCTGAGGGGATTGGCATTGGTGCCGAGCGTCGTGACTGTCGCGATCTGTACAATCGTCTCCGTCAGCGCAGTAGAACTGCTCACGGAATCGTTGGTATCGCCGCTATAGACCGCGACCACGCTGTGGGTGCCGGGCGACAGCATGGTGGAGATAGAACAGACACCGTTGGCCCCAAGTGGGTGAGAGCCCAGGATTGCGGTGCCGTCCTTGAGCGTGACGTATCCCGTTGGTGTGGATCCATTGTTATTCGTGACCGTTGTAGTCAGGGTGACCGGGGTGCCGACAATCGATGTGCCGGCGCTCGACGCCAGTGTCGTCACTGTTGTCGCCTGGTTGATACGCTCGGTCACGGTAGTGGAGGTCGCGGCGGCATTGGCGCTGTCGCCGGCATATTGTGCAGACAGATAGTGAGTGCCTACGCTGAAACCCTGGCTGAGTTGAGCCATGCCTGAAGCGCTCAGTGGCACAGACCCCAGCGCCGTCCCACCGTCATAGAAAACCACGTTGCCGGCAGGCGTGCCGCTCGCATCCGCTACCGTGAGTGTAAGCGTTACTGTGCTGGCGACAATAGCTGAAGGCGACGGCGATACTGAGAATGCAAGCGCGGGTTGCTGCTTGATCACCTCGACATACGGCAGGGATATACTCGATGCGTTGTTGGCATCGCCCGAGTAGCTTGCAGTGAACGTATGTGATCCAAGCGAGAGTGCCTGGATCGTGCAGGTCGCGGTGCCACCGGCGTTAATCGTTACAGCGGTGCACCAGTTGTAGCTGCCTTCCGAAAAAGTTATGGTCCCGGTACGACCGGTGTCGTCGCTGCTGACGGTTGCCGTCAGCGTCAGTGGCTGCGTCAGCAGGCCGGGATTCGGCCTGCCGGACAGTGAGACCGAGGTGACATCGACACTCAGCACCTCGCCATAGATGATGTCCACTGGTGTTTCATGAGGCGCGTTGGACGGCCAGCTAATTGAGCCAGTGACGGACGGTCCTGTCTGCGTGGGTGCAAATTCCACAGCCATACTGCAGGAACCGGACGGCGCGATCGGGGATTGCCCACAGGTGGTGGTTCCTTCGTCGAGGGCCGCCTGGTTGAGAATCGGCGTGCTTAGCAGGAGGGGAACATTGCCCGGGTTGTACATCCACTCCATCACAGGAGCCGAAATTTTGCCGACCTTCATCGTTGGGAACTGAGGCAGCGTCAGCAGCGAGCCATTCACTTCGCGAACGCGGTTGTGAAAGGTGTCGGCCAGCCATATGTTGCCGGTGGGATCGAAGAACAGGCCGTAAGGTCCATAAAGGCTGGCCTGGCTGGATGGGCCACCATCTCCGTCGAACTGCTCGCCGTCGGTTCCAATGACAGACTGGATCGTCAGCTGCGAGGAGTTCAGGATGACGCGGATCCGGTTATTGCCTGAATCCGCGATAAAAAGATCGCCTGCGGGATCGAAAACGACTGCCGCCGGCGAATTCAGTTGTGCCTCGCTCGGAGTTCCATTGTCACCCCCGAAGCCTCGCTCGCCGGTTCCGGTCGAGGTTGAAATGGTGGAGGCATTGTTCTGAGTCGTGACGAGTCTTACGCGCTGGTTCTCAAGATCAGCAATAGCGATCGCACCATCGCCGCGCACCGCAACCCCGTAGGGATCATTCAGTTCGGCAGACGTGGCTGCGCCTTCGCCGTTGTAGCCCGCTGCGCCGGTGCCGGCTACCGTAAAGATATTGCCGGATGCGATGTTGACCATGCGGACCGCATTGTTGCCGCTGTCCGCAATCACCAAATCGCCGCCCGGTGTGAGCGCCAGTCCGCGTGGAGCTGCCAGAAGCGCGCTGTTTGCAGGAACGCCATTTCCGTAGAAGCCGTTGGCATTGATCTGTCCGGCGAACGTGCTGATCACGCCCGAATTCGCATTGACTAGGCGAACGACGTTGTTACCGCTGTCCGCGATATACAGATTGCCTGCGCCATCGATGGCAATGCCCGAGGGGTCATTCAACTGGGCGGCTGTTGCAAGTCCTCCATCGCCGCTGGCTCCGGGACTTCCGTTGCCGGCAACAGTAGAGATGAGCCCCGTTCTTGCATCCACCCTTCGCACGCGATTATTGCTGGAATCGCAGAGGAAGAGATTTCCGGCAGCATCCACGGCAATGCCGGAAGGCAAAAAAATAGGTGCAGATGTTGCGGCGACCCCATCCCTTTGGTAAATCCACTCTGCATCGCCTGCAACGGTATTGATGGTCCCTGGAACCAGCACCGGCAGACTCCCTCGTGCCATACCGCTTAGCGGCGCACTTGCCAGCACCTGGCTGCCGGACATCGCCAGCACTGCTCCCTGTCGTACGCCGGGATAGAGGGGCGCAAATACAACGCTGAGCGTGCAACTCTGACCTGCAGTCAGGCCTGGATTACCGCTGCAGCTGCCTTCCGAAGCGATGGCAAAATCCAGATTCGCAGAACCACCGGTAAGCGTTGCGAACGAAGTAATCTGCCCGCTGACCTGCGCAGTGAGTGTGACAGTCACTGGCTGCGAGGTGGACCCGACGGCCGTGCTTCCTGAGAAGGTGGTGGGTGTCTCGGTCACCTGGGCGGAGGCTCCTAGGGCCATTACGATTCCACACGCCACAACCAGCGCCGACTGCTTTACTGCCTGAAGCATTGCTTACCCCGTTATTCCGTAATCGCGTCTCTTGGTAGAGAGGTCTCAAAGGAAGTTATCGGCACGCAAGCAAAGCAAGCGCATGGCTAGAAAGAAGCAGTGACAGAATGCAGTACGAGATGCAACGTATTCTGGCGCTCGACAGGTTGTGATCACACCATGACTTCTATCTGGGGATGACAGTGATCCGTTCGCTGCATGCTGGAATGTATCAACCGGCTATCCGCTCGAGAATGTCACAAGGCGCTGGACGAAGATCCTTTGGGACTAGCCTGCAGTTCGCCATCAGGTAGCTCGCGACAGCAACGACAACCTCAATGTCGACGTCTCTGCGGTGGCAGCAACCAACGTGAACCTGCAGGAAATGGTCGCGCAGGAGCGGTTTCGCAAAATCTTTTCTATCGGCTCGCAGTTGTCGTTAGTGACCGTTGCGTCAGCGACTCAGGGACATACCGGCTTGAGCAGCAAAGTTTGTGAGAGCCTTAAGCCGTGGCGTGTCGCTGCGCAGGAGGCGATCGCGCGACTCTACACTTAATCCCGGCCCGGGAATATAAGAGAATTGCGAAATGTCTTGGAGCGGGCCAGCATCCTGTTAAATCATGAATGCGAGTTAGGTGCCGACACATTCTGTTCAGTGCGCAGGTCAGCAGACGCTCATGAAGCAGAGCTTGTTGTTTGCGGAAGCAATGGCGCCATCGCGTGACCTATCAGGAGCAGTAGCGGCGATGGCCCGCAGGTAAGCCTCGACAGATCCTTCAGACTGCAGGTGACATAGCTTTGGAGACTTGTTCCCACGTGCGACATTGCACAGCAGGGTGTGGACGCTTGCATCCCGGCCGCGGCCAGCTCTGTGGCGATCCGCTCGAGATCACGGCCGGGCATATAAACAAGTAACATCGCATCGGCAGGCAGAAGACCCTCCCAGATCGGAGTGCCATTTTTTTCGCTGGCGTGATGGCCGGTGCAAAAGATCAACTTCGATGCACTTGTCCTGTCTGTCAAGGGAAGTCCTAGCGCAGCCCCTGCCGCAAATGCAGCGGTGACACCGGGCACCACTTCGTACGGGATACGCTGGTCGACAAGCGCGGCGATCTCTTCTCCGGCGCGGCCGAATATCAGTGGATCTCCACTCTTAAGTCGTACGACAGACTTGCCTGCGTGGGCGGATTCGATGATGAGTGCGTGGATGTCAGCCTGGCTGATGCTTGGTCGGCCACACCTTTTGCCAACGCTTCTCACCAAGGCATCTGCATGAACCAGGTCCAATACTTCCTGTGATACCAGGTCATCATGGAAGACTATGTCTGCCGTCTCAAGCAGTCGTAGCGCACGAATAGTCAATAGCTCGGGGTCGCCTGGCCCTGCGCCGACCAGATAGACTTTGCCTTTTTCTGCGTGAGTCATCTGTGCTCCATCTTGCTCATCGCAGCCGACAACACCACGGAAAGCTTTTGCAGGAGATTGGCATTTTCTTCTTCCGTGCGAACTGCAATGCGGAAGTATCCTGCCGGCAGATTGTCATAATTTGAGCAGTCGCGCAAAACTATCGAATGAGCAACGATCATAAGCCGCCAAAAGGATTCCGAAGAGACAACGGCGGGCAGGCGAATGAGCAAAAAATTCGCACCGGAAGGAAAACTCTGAATGCCCAGCGACGACAGCCCGTTGCGTAACGACACTCTCCGTTGGCTATTGCGGGCTCTGCTTTCTGTAGCGAACGATTCATCGTAAAGCCCAGCGGCGACTGCACGCGAAGCAAGTGTCGTGATGGGCCAGGGTGGAAGATTTTCATTCATTGCAGTTGCGATGCTTTCGCTGGTCGAACAGTAGGCGACCCTCAGACCCGGTATCCCATGAAGCTTCGTCACTGAGCGAAAAACGATCAGGTTTGCGTACTGATGGACGTGTGCCGTAAGCGAATCAACCGGCGCGTAATCGATAAACGCTTCGTCGAGAAGAACCGTTATCTTCCGTTCAGCACATCGTGTCACAAGCTCGATAAGAAATTGCTTGCCGGTGAGTATTCCCGATGGATTCTGTGGATTGGCCAGCAGTATGGCGTCATGGTCGCCATCGAGTAGCGCGTTCATGTCATAACGAAAGCTGTGCTCATGCTGCAGATAATAGCGTTCAATCGCTACTCCAACCCTCTCTAAACTGCGCCGGTACTCCACGAATGCGGGTACAGGCAACAGGCAGCGTTTGACCCTGCAGGTACGCAGCGCGCATTCCAGTAATGGAACGAAACCATTGGCGACAACAAGGTTTCCCGTAGATACACCGCAGTACGCGGCGATCGCTTGTTTAAGGGCACCCTCCTCGAGGTCAGGATAAGTAGTGAGATTACATAAGTCCTTCATTGATGCTTGCAAGCTCGAAATGACTGCGGCGGGCGGCCCATCGGGATTGATGTTGGCGCTGAAGTCCATTAATTGTGAGGCGGGTATATTGAAGCGCCTCGAGATCTGACTGAGTTGGCCACCGTGCAATGGAACCCCGAAGCTGTCGATCATGGCCGCGCCCCGGACGGTTTGTAGGATGAAGCCAACGCTGCGCCGATTGTGCCACAGGCCACTGTAAGTAAAGTGACGACGGACACCAACCGGACTGCGCTCTGCGCTTTGTGAGCCGATGGCTCTGGAAATCCACTTCCGATCCTTTCTGCTCGAATCATCTCGCCGCCGTAGGTGTTGTCGCCTCCCAATTGAACATGTAGCGCACCGGCCAATGCACTCTCCGGCTGGCCTGCATTGGGACTTTTATGTTTGTCCCCATCGCGTAGAAAGGTCTGCCATGCGGCCTTCGTATCCGCGCAAGGCTGCAAGGCGGAAGCTGTGACAATTGCTGCCGCAGTCAGTCGCGCGGGAAGATAATTAGCCGCGTCATCGAGACGAGCAGCCGTTTTGCCAAAGTAGAAATATCGTTTGTCAGTATGGCCAATCATGGAATCCAATGTATTGATGGCTTTGTAGGCGAGCGCAAGAGGCACGCCGCCGAGCGTTAAATAAAAGAGCGGCGCGACGATACCGTCGGATGCACTTTCAGCGAGGGTCTCGATGACAGCGCGACAGATTCCCGCGCTGTCAAGATGCGCAGTGTCACGTCCGACAATGCGCGAAAGACGGAGACGGGCATGCGGCAGGTCGACTGCACTCAATGCGTTAATGACGGAGAGTGCCTCTTCCTCAAGGTTGTGAGCAGCAAGGCAGTTCCATGAAAGGACGATCTCAAGAATGTGGCCTGCAAGGTGAGATCGGTCATATACAGAGCGGATCAGCTTTCTGCTGATGTACCAGCTCCCGGCAACGACCGTAACCGTGAGCGCTGAGCCTGAAAGAAATTCTGCAAGCTTGCCCTGCTCGGGGCGGCGTAATGCAACTTCGCCATGGTTCACTGCGACGCCGATAAGTCGGACGGGGTGAGGAAACCACTCGGGATCTCCTGCGAGACAATCTAAAAGCCACGCCGCGGCTACCAGCTTGTAACGTTTCAGCGGAGTCGCTCCTTCGTCGAATTGAACTCTGTCGATGTGTACTTCAGTCCGGCCCAGTAAAAAATTCGGGGCAGATCCATGGACTGTCGCACTGTCTCCGCGAGGAGAGCAAACGACTCGTCCCGCTTTTGGCTCCATTTGTCGTAGCGGATAGCAGGGGAAAGATGATGAAAGTTGCGAGCGGCCGCAATAAAGGTGTGACGGAAACCGTCGTCATCAAAGATGCCGTGCAGATAGGTTCCGAAAACCCGCGTGTCTTCAGAAATGCAGCCGTCACATTCATCTTCATGCAAAATCGCGAAGGAGTGCGCACCCTGCGCATACACCGTTTCACCAACGTGTATTTCATAACCATTGAAAGTCGCAGGCGCTACCGGCTGACCGAAAAGTCTGTGATGCGACATCCGTCCTCGCACCTGTCGCGTGAGCTTCTCTGCATTCATTTGAGTGGAGAATGGCAGCAAGCCCAACCCTTCTGCCTGGCCACCATGCTCCATTGCGAATCGGTCGATAATCGTGGTGCCCAGCATCTGCATACCTCCGCAGATACCGACGACGAGACCGTTGTGCGAGTGCTCGATGATGCTTGAATCGATGCCAAGTCGGCGCATCCAAAGCAGGTCTGCAACGGTTTGCTTGCTGCCCGGAAGAATAATGATGTCGGCCGAAGCTAACTGCATTGCATCACGACAAAAATGCAAGCTCACGGATGGCTCATGACGCAACGCATCAAAGTCGGTAAAGTTTGAAAATGACGGAAGCGCAACAACTGCGATTCGCAATGGCCTGTCGCTTGTTTTATCTGGGGACCACGTATGCCGTCCACTTTCCGCGGTTTGAAGCCCGAGACTATCCTCCTCCTCGAGCGCAAGGCCCGGCATGTACGGGACGATGCCGACGCATGGTTTCTGGAGTCGGTCCTCCATCATGTGGATACCCGGCTCGAGCAGCGCTGCGTCGCCGCGAAATTTATTGATGACGAAACCCCGGATGCGCGCCTGCTCGGACGGCTCCAGTAGATGAACTGTTCCAAACAACGATCCGAAAACACCACCGCGGTCAATGTCGCCGACTAGCAGGCAGCTCGCGTTCGCCAGGTCAGCCATGCGCATGTTAACAATGTCATGCTGCTTTAGATTGATTTCTGCTGGCGAGCCGGCACCCTCGAGGATGATCAATTCATGCTGAGCCGCGAGGATTTCGTAACTTTCGCGCACGACAGGCAGTAGTTCATCGACGCGGCGCTGATGATAGTCCGACGCTGAAAGTTTCCCCCATATTCTGCCGCGGACTACGATCTGCGAGGTCATGTCGCCGGCAGGTTTCAGCAGGATCGGATTCATATGCACTGAGGCAGGAATGCGCGCTGCTTCAGCTTGCAAGGCCTGGGCCCGGCCAATCTCCAGTCCTTCCACGGTCGCGGCGGAATTGAGCGACATGTTCTGCGATTTGAACGGGGCGACGCTCACGCCCGCATCGGCGAAAATACGACAGAGCGCGGCAGTAAGCAGTGACTTGCCGACATGCGAACTCGTACCGAGTACCATGATTGCGCTCGCCCTCATGTCTTTGGGCGTCTCGCACTTACGCAGTAGCTGTCGTAAGAGATGACTTCTTCCAGCGGAATGCGTGTCTCCCAGCCGAAACGCTCGAGCTCAGGTTCCGCATCGAAATGATCGACATAGCCAAGGCATAGATATGCCACGGGCAGAATACTGGCGGGCACACCTAATATTTCTCGCAGCCGCGTCGGATCAACGATGCTTACCCAGCCGACACCGACGCCTTCGACTCGAGCGGCCAGCCAAAGATTCTGGATTGCGCAGACAGTGGAGTACACAGCCGTTTCAGGCATCGTATGGCGCCCGAGACGGTGACCCTTCTCACTTTGCGAATCATGCAGAACACAAAGGTTCTGCGGAGCCTCCAGAATCCCCTCCAGTCTTAGACTCGCGTACTTCTCGCGGCGGGCACCGGTATATGTGTTAGTCGCTGTAGCATTAGCCTCAGTGAAAGCTTCATGAATCGCTGCACGCACAGCCTGGTCGCGGACCAAGACAAACCGCGATGGTTGCATCAGGCCGACGGAGGGAGCACAATGCGCTGCGGACAATATCCGATGAATCAGTTCCGGAGGCAATGGCCTGTTGATAAACCCACGGCGGACATCCCGGCGCATGGCAAAAGCGCGATAAACAGCGTCACGATCGGCTGCATTAAATTCATTCAGCTCGCATGCCGCACGGTCGACCATTACCACGCCCTCGACCACTTCGGTCCAGTTGTTGTCTCATCGCGAAGACGTGCATCGATGCCCGCGTTAAACTCGATGAGTCGTCCGAAAAGCCAGATCACATCAGAAAGCCGATTGAGGTATGCGATCACCTCCGGTTTGACCACACCGCCGTTCTCAATGAACCGAATCGCACTCCGTTCTGCGCGACGACAGACAGTCCGCGCCACTTCATAAGCTGCGGATTCGGTGTGTGCACCTGGCAATGACCAGTCAGAGAGGATGCCTTCTATTGCTTCGATCTTATGGACAAGTTCAGTCAGCATCGCTACGTCATCATCTGAAATGGTTGGCGGCTGCTTCTTGCTTTCTGGCGGTGTGGCCAGAGCCGAACCAAGTCGGAACAAGGTACGCTGTATCGTCTCCGTCCAGGCCTTGATTTCCGCATTCTGGCAGATACTGCGAGCGAAACCGAGGACGGAATTCAGTTCATCGACGGTACCGTAAGATTCGACGCGAAGGTCGGCCTTAGAGATGCGAATGCCACCTGCAAGGCCCGTTTCTCCGCGGTCACCGCGAGTAGTTGCAATGCTCATGATTCATCTCCTGAGATAGTGAATTGTTGCGGATAGTAAAGATCTCCAGGCTCCATGGGGAACTTGGAATCAGTGGAATGCGCTTCATATTTGAAGCTCCTCCCGTATGCGTTTTTCGTTATTTGCATAATTGGAGTAGCGGAATGACGCACAGTACTGTTTTGTCAGGGCTATCGCCCCAGCCGCATCGACGCCGCATCGATTCTGAAGTATTACCCGCATGACACCGGCATGAGTGATCACCGCGATAGGACCAGTTTTCGAAAATTCGATGAGCTGCTTCATCTCGCCCATCACTCTTGATTCAAATGCATTGAAAGCTTCGCCACCCGGCGGTGTCAGTTGGGGAAATGCAGTGAGCCAGCTTTCGGCGAAAGTCGCATCGAGAACCTGAATCTGTGCCCAGGTGAGTCCCTCCCAGACACCAAATCCTATTTCACGCAACCCCCGACATGTGATGCAAGGCACCTCGAGAGACTCAGCGAGAACCCGCGCAGGTGTCGACGCTCGTTGCAGATCGCTCGTGACCACGGCCGTGATCGGCTCGGAGCTAAGCTCTTTGACAAGGGTCACTATCTGGCGTTGGCCTTCTGCATTAACAGGCGGATCGATGTGTCCGCAGAATGTGCCGGCCATCTCGGTTTCTGGGTGCCGGATGAAGAGTAGATCGTTCATGCGATCCAAGCTCCGGTGAGGTAGACCGCAATCTCTGCAAGCTGATTGGTGGCGCCAAAGCAATCTCCGGTCACGCCCTTGATTCTCCGCCGATAGTAAAGCCCGCTCAGTAAAGTTACCAATGCTGTGGCTAACAGGGTGGCAGCAGCACGAGATCTCAACAGGAAGATGGTGACTACCACGGTGAACAGGGAACCGACGACGAGCGCCTTGCGCGAGGTGAGCCTGGCGATGCGCACTCCCAGCCCAGCTTCAGCGTTGTCGCTGTTTCTTGCAGGCGGAAGGCAGTAACTCATTCCGAGTGTAGTCCAACGGCATAGTAGATGAGCTGCGATGAGGTATCGGGAGACATCTGCCAATGGAAGTGAGGCGAGGAGAAGGACGCGCGCGAGAAGGCTGAGCGAAAGTGCTGCTCCGCCATAACTGCCGATGCGGCTGTCTCTAAGGATCATGAGAACCTGCTCACGATTTAACCCGCCACCGAAACCATCGGCAACATCCGCAAGACCATCCTCGTGAAAGCATCCCGTTATAACGACCAGAAAAATAACTATCAACAGTGCGGTGACGAGCCGGGAAAAATGCGGACTAAGCAATAGATGCAGCAATGCCGCTGCGCTTCCAATCAACAGCCCCACCGCTGGAAAGAACGTCACGGCCCGCAAGAGCGAATCGGGATCGTACTTGAGGCTGGGGACAGGGATGCGCGTAAGAAATTGTATAGCCGATAGAAAGTCCGATGCTGAACGCCGCGCCAGTTTCAAAGAGCTCATGCGTACGCCTCGCTGACAGTAGCCGAACTGAACGTAGCCATCTGGGCATAAAGCGCGATTGCAGACTCTATCACCGGCATCGCCAATACAGCGCCACTGCCTTCCCCAAGGCGCAATTGCAAATCCAGGATTGGTGAAAGCTGAAGAAATTCCAGCAGTAAGACGTGGCCGGGCTCCTGCGAACGATGACCTGCGATCAGATACCCGCGAACCCTTGGCTCGAGGGCGACCGCAATCGCAGCGGCTGCAGCCGAAATAAATCCGTCTATCACGATCGCTATGCTGTTGCCGGCAGCGGCCAGGATCATGCCTGTCATAGCAGCAATCTCCAGACCGCCGACACAGCGAAGTATTTCGAGAGGATGCGACGAAGCGTGATGCGCGAAGTGCAGTTGCAAGGCCGAGTCGACGACTACGATCTTGCGCCGAAAGGCCGCGTCATCAAGGCCGGTACCGCGACCCGTCGCGTATTGTGCTGCAGCACCAGTGAGTGCGCACGTTATGGCACTGGCAGAAGTCGTATTGCCAATACCCATTTCCCCGACAGCCAACAAGGTGTGGCCAGTCTCCGCAGCGTCCGCAGCAAGCTTCGCGCCGACCTGAAGAGCCTGGGCGAGCTCTTCATCCGTCATCGCTGCAGATCGCAACAGATTGCGCGTACCTCTGCGGACCTTGTGATGAAGCAGTCCCGCAACCCCTTCGAAGTCCGCGTCGACTCCGACATCGACCACGTGCAGCGCAACACCATGCGCTCGGGCAAGCACGTTGACAGCTGCTCCCCCAGCAAGGAAATTCAACACCATCTGGTGCGTGACTTCACTTGGATAGGCACTGACACCTTCATCGGTCACACCATGATCTGCAGCGAATACATAAACGGCTTTCCTGAGCGGCGATTGAAGTTCCTGACGGTGGATCGCTATCAGCTGCGCAGCAAGCTCTTCAAGTTTGCCAAGGCTCCCGAGTGGTTTCGTCAAAGTGTCCAGATGTACGTGCGCTCGCGCGCGCCACTTCTCATCCGGCAGCCTAAGTGACGCAACAATGCGTGTAATAAGTTCTGCACTTATTGGCGTCATCGTGTCACCATGTTCATGGTCCGGCTGGCAACCACCGCGTCGATGAAGCTTTGAGCAATCTCCGGCTCTGCGCGGAAGTGCAGATGTATATAGCTGGCCAGAACGTTGTCGACGCGATAACCTTCCTCCTGCAAACGGCCGGATAGCGAATACTGGACGCGATAGTTGGTTTTCGCACCTGACTGGTCTTTAATTCGCGAGTAGTGGAAACTGTGTCCGCGGATTATCGTACCTGCGCGGCCAACCAAACAATTGTTGGTCAGTTTCACCGTGACATAACCGAAGTCTACAAGCCTGCTGGTCATCTCAATTTCAAACGGCAATACCCCAGCCATTTGGTAGGTCATTCCCTCGCTTGTAGTGAGTCGCTGCGACAGATAGATCATCCCGCCACACTCTGCATAAACAGCCCGACCTGAAGCGGCGAAATCACGAATTGCCGAAAGCATCGTGTCGTTCCTGCTGATCTGTCCCGCGTAAAGCTCAGGATACCCACCGGCGAGGTAGAGAGCATCGATTTCATCAGGCAGCGCCTCATCGTGCATTGGACTGAAGGGAACGAGCGTCGCGCCATGCTGCCGAAGCAGGTCGAGATTGTCTTCATAGTAAAAAGAGAAGGCCTTATCGCGTGCTACGCCGATGCGCACGTGTGGTGTCGCCACACCCCCGACTGGTGAAGTATTCGTATGCAAATTCGAGCCACATTGCAGACTTGTCAAGTAGGACAGGTCAAGATGCTTTTCGGCCAGGCCGGCCAGAATATCGATCCGTTGCTCGAGTGCATTTCCCCCGTCGCTTTCTTCTGCTGTCTGCAGGCCGAGGTGCCGCTCCGGAATCGAGATCAAAGGTTCACGCGGCATCCATCCCAGTACGCGAGTTTTGCAGGCCGAGTGTATCGCCGCTTCAAGCATTTGAAAATGACGCTCACCGGCAACACGGTTAAGAATGACTCCAGCTAGCTGTAGCTCGGGATCAAAAAGTTCAAATCCCAGGACGACTGCGGCGATGCTGCGTGCAACTTTAACTGCATCGAGCACCAGTACCACCGGCAGTTGCAGCAGCTTGGCGATCTCTGCGCTACTGCCAGTCTCTGTCGCACCGTCCTTGCCGTCGAAGAGGCCCATCATGCCTTCAACAACGATTATGTCCGCGTCTGTTGAGGCGTTGCGCAGGACCTCCCAATTTGCTTCTGCGGGGAGCATCCAGGTATCGAGGTTGCGCGCGGCGCGGCCCGAAATCCGCGTATGGTGTCCGGTGTCGAGGAAGTCTGGACCACCCTTGAATGGCTGAACGACGAGCCCTCGGCGACGCAGTGCTGCAGTAATCGCAAGCATCACAGTAGTCTTGCCGACCCCGCTCGCAGTACCTGCAATCAGGAAGCCTTTCATAAGCGACCTCTATCCATGGGGCCGGGAATCGATCCTTTGAGAACCAGCGGAAGTCCAGCGACCATAAACAAAACAGTGTCGGAGACAGAAGCAACGCGCTGATTAATGTCCCCTATCAGGTCGCGGAAGCGGCGTCCCAGCGCGTAGGCGGGGACCACACCGCTGCCGACTTCGTTCGACACCAAAATGACCTGCCGCGAGGTTCTCTTTAACGCAGAGCAGAGTGCATCAAGGCATACATTTAGGTCACGCTCATTGTCTTTGTAGATTTCCATCAAATTCGCACCATAGAGCGTGAGGCAGTCGATGACAATTGCGTCGCAGTCTCCACCGCTGCTGTCAATCACTCGACCCAGTGCGACCGGCTCTTCCACGGTCTTCCAGTGGGCGGGCCGCTCCGCACGATGGCGTTCAATTTTGCGGAGCATCTCTTCATCCTCACGACGCTCTGCAGTAGCCACGAACTTGACCCGAGCGGACAGCTGAGCCAGTTGCTGCGCATATCGACTCTTGCCGCTGCGCACGCCGCCTAGAACGAGAATTACCGAATTACTTTGCTTGTTATGCAAATTACGCTCCTTGCCTTTGCCGCGACGCATGGATCGAGAAAGTCTCGATTTCTCCGAGCTCGTCCAGCGACAGGTAGCGTGCGCCGAGTACATCCGCCAACTCCTTGCACCGGCCAAGGCGCTGTGCGGCATTTTCAGTGTCGACAAGGACCGCAGCACAAGAGATCTGGCGAGCGACAGCAAGCGCATCATCCCATGGATCGCCACCGTTCAACGCCACGTTGGCGCGACCATCAGTGAGTAGGATCAATACAGTCTCCGGCGTTAGATAGTCGGTTACCTTGCGAAGCGCCGCAGCCAGCGGGGTGCGGCCACCGGTCGGCAAATACTCGAGCGCTGAGAAAGCATCCGGAAGTATTTGGGTAGGCTCCAGCAGGACCTGCGCATCCGTTCCCCGGAAGACGATCAACACTACCTCGTCTCCTCGCTTGAAGGAGCGTGTCAGCATTGCAGAGATCGCACCTTTCACGAGACGCATCCGTTGTTGCACGGCATGAGAACCACTTGAATCGATCACAAATAAATAGCGAGCCCCAGTCTGCGGCGTTCGTACGCGCTCATGCAGGTCTGCGACACGGGGATGCAGGTCACCAGTCTCAATCAACGAATGGCTGAGAGTCGCGTGCAGATCCAACTCGACCGGATGATCTGATTGGCGGCTGCGCGTCACAGGCCCGCAGCCGCATAGGTCTACTGAGATATTGGTCCCAGTGATCCCCGCAGTACTTAGCGTTGTTTGAATCACCGGACCTTGGACTTGCAGAGGTATGAACACGCGCTCTGGCACGGCCCCGGCATGCTCTTCGCCCAAAATTGTTTCTGGAGATTTAGACTCGCACGATGGCGGCGGTATCGCTGCCGTAGATGTGCGAGATGGAGTACGTGCACTCTCGCGTGGACGATGGCCAAGCGCGAGGGGCAGGACGGTTTCAATATGACGACGCTCGACGCCACTGACGCCTTCGAGTGCGGCGTAAGCAATCGCAGCCCTGACTACCGCGAGGTCCGCACGTAAGGAACTTATCCCCTGATCGCAGACCGTCCTGCTGACCTCTTCCATCACTTCACCGGGGCAGGTTACGTCACGAACAACTGTTCGCGCCGCAACAAGCTGTAGCTGTAGCAGAGACTGATCAGCTAACCATTCGGCGAGGAACCCCGATGGATCGCGTTCAAACATCATCCTTCGTTCCATCACCATTCGACGCTCAGGTGCATCGAGTGATGCGTGGACCGTTACCGATAATGCGAACCGGTCCATCAGTTGCGGACGTAGCGATCCCTCTTCAGGGTTCATGCTGCCAAGCAGGATGAACTCAGACGGATGGCTCGCACTCAGACCTTCCCGTTCCACAACATGCATTCCGCTGGCCGCCGCATCCAGCAGGCTATCTCCCAGGTGAGCCGGAAGCAGGTTCACCTCGTCGACATAGAGCACGCCGCCATGCGCCTCAGCGAGCAGTCCGGGCTTCAGAACAGGGTCGCCCTTCAGCGTACGTTCAAGATGCAGACCGCCAAGCAGACGATCCTCAGTAGTCCCGATTGGCAGGTTGATAAACGGTGCCGGCGGTGGAAGCAGCGCTGCAAGTCCACGCGCGGCTGTCGTCTTGCCTGAGCCTTTATCACCGCGCAGCAAGACGCCCAAGCGCCAGTCGACCGCTGCCAGTTGCAGCGCGAGCTTCATTTCTGGCTGACCGACGATTGCGGCAAAGGGATACGCGACAGGCGTCATAGAACCGCCTCGGGTTTTCTCTCGAGCGTTTTTTCTCCCTGGGCTTCAAGAATCGCTTCTGTCTCCAGTAGAACTCCGCGTAAAGCATTCAAAGTCTCTTGCGCAGGGTTCTCCCAAAGCTCGCGCTTCGCCGCTTCAAGCAATCGTTCGGCAATAGCATTTAGGGCCCAAGGATTGGAGGCGCCAAGAAATTCGCGCATCTTGTGATCGAGAGCATAATGCTCTGCAAGCCCTTCGTAAACGAAGTCTGGAGCGATCCGTGCAGTCGCGTCGAACCCGAAAATGTAATCCACTGTTGCAGCAAGCTCCAGGCCACCCTTATAGCCGTGGCGCTTGATCGATTCAATCCATTTCGGGTTAATGACGCGTGAGCGATATACCCGCAAAGCCTCCTCGCGCAGGTCGCGGACCTGTGCGGATTCCGGCCGCGAGCTATCACCAAAGTAAGCCTTCGGCTGCGTGCCGGTGAGCGCGCGGATAGAAGCGATCATGCCGCCATGAAACTGGAAATAATCATCGGAGTCGAAGATGTCATGTTCACGGTTGTCCTGGTTATGCAGGGCGACCTCGATCGATTTGAGGCGTTCAGAGAAGGTGTTCTGCGCGTCCACGCCGTCGGCGCCTTTACCGTAGGCATACCCTCCCCACGAAAGAAACGCCCGGGCGAAGTCGTTGTCATCCTTCCAGTTTCCAGTCTCGATGAGAGGCAGAATCCCAGCTCCGTATGAGCCCGGTTTCGATCCGAAGATCCTGTAACGCGCCTCAGCCTCCGCCTCATGCACTGGCATGTCCTTCTTCGCTTCAAGTTCCGCGAGATAATGCTTGCGCGGGAAATTCTGATCAATAGGTTCGTCCAGTTCAACAAGCATCGAAATGGCTTCGTCGAAGGTATCGATCAGGTGCGGAAACGCATCACGGAAAAAGCCGCTGATTCGCAGCGTCACGTCGATACGAGGGCGGCCGAGCTTCTCCAGCGGAATGACTTCCACTCCTTCAATTCGACGTGACTGCGCATTCCACGAAGGCCTGACGCCAAGCAGCGCGAATGCCTGCGCAATGTCATCGCCTTGTGTGCGCATCTGCGAAGTTCCCCAGACGCTGAGGCCCATCATCTCCGGATACTTACCCTCTTCTGCTTGGAAGCGAGCCACGGCTTCGCGGGCTAGTTGCTGACCAACTTTCCATGCCGCCTGCGATGGGAGCGCCCGCGGATCGACAGCATAAAAATTCCGGCCTGTGGGCAGGATGTGCGCCATTCCGCGTGTCGGTGCGCCTGCAGGGCCGGCAGGAACATACCCACCCTCAAGTGCATCCATCAGGTGTTCGATTTCGTCACTTGACTGTTCAAGTTTCGGCACAAGTTCTTCGCAGGCAAAGCTCAGTGAAGCAGTGATGTCTCCTGACTCCAGCCCGAGAACCGCGCGCTCAACTTCGCTGATACATGCGCTGCGAAAGCCGAAGGATTCAAGCATGGTGTAGAGGTCCAGTGCGGCCCGATCAAGAATCTCTAGTGCATCGGCACGGGTATGGCAGGCTTGGCCAAGCAGCTCTGTTGAAATGTCAAAACGCTCGCCCGGCGATTCAAGCAGTTCTGTGAGATCGAAGCCAAACGCAATCGCCAGGCTGGCCTGGAGACTAGGTGCACGAGCGTTCGCAAGCCTGGTGAGAGAACGAAGCATCTCCGGCAGCGGCGGCATCTGTCCCAGGATGTGCAGGCCACCACGAATCTGCGCCATGCCCAGCTCGCAAAGGTAACCATCAAGGTCTTCAATGAGATGCGCTACTTCATTGCCGCTCATGGATGCAAGCTGCGTCGGGATACCTTCAGGCGTCAGCGTGTCGTCCCATTCGTGGCTATGGTCGCCGCGCTCGCGAGTCATCATCGTCTTTAGGTTGAGATCAGCCTTCAGGCTTGTTTGTTCAACTAGCTGCCATATTTGCTGTTGCAGATAGGGCACCTTCAAAGGGTCCAGTTTTTCGACGGCGTAATACTCGTTGACCAGCTGGTTTAATTCGGCGAGCGGACCGTATGTTTCGGCCGACGTCATCGGCGGTGTCAGGTGATCGATGATCACCGCGTGTGCACGCCTTTTCGATTGGCTGCCTTCGCCGGGGTCATTAATGATGAACGGGTAGACGAGCGGCATGTCGCCGAGCAGAAGATCAGGAAAACACTCGCCCGAAAGACCTATACCCTTGCCGGGCAGCCATTCCAACGTGCCATGTTTCCCCATGTGAACAATTGCATCGGCACCCCAGCCGCCTTGCGTTTGCGGCGTCGCCAGCCAGCGATAGAACGCGGTGTAATGATGCGTCGGCGGGAGATCAGGTGTGTGATAAATCGCGTCAGGATCGATGCCATAACCGCGCGGCGGTTGTAATGCGATCATGGCGTTGCCGAGTTCCATCGCCGCAAAAAGATAGTCGTGTTCGTCGCCCCACGGCTCTTCCGCTTCAATAGAAGTTACCTTGCCCGCGATCGTTGGCAGCAGCTTTTTGTCCGTCTTCTTCGCCGGCTTTATGCTTGGCCCACGGTCTTGCGGCTGTCCCCAGAAATCCTGCATCCTGCGGGCGGGCCTGGCTGGAAAATTTGCGTAGATTTCGCAGTAGGCGGCCCGGGAAAAGCGCATCGCCCGGGCGGGGTCGAGTGGATAGTTCGTGTCGTAACTTCCGCGACCAAGTAAATCCTGTATCAGGTCATCAGATGTCTCCGGCAGCCTGGCTATCGAGTAACGACGCGCGCGCATCGCATGCAGTAGAGTCAGCAGGCTGGCAGGAGTATCGAGCCCGACGGCGCCACCCACCTGCGAGGCTTTGGCCGCTGAGTTAGTCAGCACGAATGCGATGCGACGGTCTTTATTCGCCTTTTTTCGCAACGCTGCAAGTCGAGTTGCAATACCTGCAACGCGCGCTGCTCGATCCTCATTAACTGCATAAAGATTTTCCCCAGCTTTGTTGGCGCGTTCCTTGAAAGAAATTGGTACAGAGATGATGCGGCCATCAAACTCCGGAATCGCCACGTTGACCGCAGTATCGACTGCGTTCAAGCCTCGTCTCGAACCCTCCCATGCACCCTGCGGCATCTGGCATGCAATGGCCTGGACGACCGGGATGCCGAGTCTCTCGAAAGACAGCATCGACTCGCCTGTGTGCGTGGTCGTGCCGGTATTCACCTCGCCGAGCGCGAACGACAGCGTCGTGATCAGCACATCGGCAATGCCTTCGAGCAATTTGAATGCGGCGGGTCGGCCATCTTCCTTTGCCTTCAGGCTTGAGGTGAAGATGCACAGCGCGTTGGCTCCCTTGTCTTCGAGAGCGCGCGCAAGAGCGTCGATGAAAGCCGTGTTTCCACTCATGCGGTGCGCTCGATAAAAGAGAACAGCAGCCGTCGGTCGAGCGGGATTGGACTGCTGTATCCAGTCTTTCATCGTCGCAACTTCGGTTTCAGGAAGATAAATTCCATGCTCTGGCATCGTCATCGGCGGGGCGTAGCCATAGCCGGTCAACATGATGCGGTCCGATAGAAATCGCAGCAATTCACCAAAATTCTGAACGCCACCAAGCGCGAGATACGCCGCAGCACTTTGCATGACATCCGCGGGTATGTTGATTGTTTCGGAGAACTCCGACGTGTTCTCACCGCAGCCGCTGACCAGCACAAGGGAATGTCCTCGCTCGATGCAGGCAGTGCGCAGTCGATCGAAGCCTGGAATGCAGCTCAGTGGCCCGTGACAGCGCACAATGATCACTCGTGCCTTCGCCATTTCTCCATGAATCAATACGCTGAGCTGGTCTTCATTGCGTAGAGCATTCAGTGAGAAAGCACTGACGCGAAGCTCTTCCGGGAGTGCCTCGGCGGCTTTCATCAACGTCAGCAGATCGGTATCCGCGTGTGAGAGCAGCATGATCGCGCCGTTCACTTGCGGATCCGTTTTTGCAAGGCTGGACGCGGGCACAAGCTCGCTCTGTTTCCGCACGTCCCAGTCGTAATAGTTGAATACGAATTCACTTAACTCTGCTGGGGGCTGCAAGAAACGATCAGCAACAAGCATTGCGTCGATATAGTCATAAATCTGCCGAACCTGCCAGGGACTGTTAACCGAGTGGAACCAGACGGATCTGCCATCGAACAGCAGGCTGACAACATTCGCTAACGCGCAGGGTCCAAGGCAGCCTCCACGCGTCAGGTGAACGTGGTTGCGTATTTTGCGGCTGAGCCACTCCTCGGTGTAAATATCGACCGGAACTGCTGCGTAGCCGCGCTCGGTAATCCCGCAACAGCACCCTGTATAGCAATATGTCAGGTGCGCTCGATGCTGGATGATGTTGAACGCACGGCCGTCCGCACGAATCACTCGTTGACGAAATGACTCGGTCATCGACTGGCCTCATTATCCATCGCGAGGTCAGGACGGCCGCTATCAAAGCTGGGAATGGGAAGAGGACGAATTAGTGAAGCCGGGGCCAAGCGCATGGTTTCTGTTCTCCGCAGAAAATGCTATGTACCCGGGCAGGTCTCCTGGCTTCGAAGTGCACCTTTTTCACAGATGCTCGAGTCTCCTCCTTCCCCGATTTCACAACCGAGTGGATAATGGCGACTCATCTTCGTTTACAGTGGCGGGACCGCACCGGGATTTCACCGGACTTCCCTTTTAAGCCCTCGCGGGCACCATGGGTCTGCAACAGTTGTACCACGCTAGTTCTTGCTCTTGCTTCGAGTCAGGTTTACACGCAAAAGTTCTGATCGTTTTAATCTCGTCCCGCTGGCCAGCCGAAGAAGAAGGGCTGCTATGTTTTTAGGCGCGAGCTGTCCTCTGGCCGATCACTCATTTTTAAAGGCCGTTCAACAGCGAATCACTCTGATACATTAGCTCTTAAGATTCCGAGGTGCCCGCGAGGGCATAACAGGGAAGCCGGTGCGAGTCCGGCATGGTCCCGCCACTGTGTTCAGGAGACGGACTCTTCGTAAGCCACTCGGACGGATCCGGGGAAGGCGAGGAGTGCGGAGCGTCGATGAGGCGCTCAGCCTGTCAATCAGGAGACCTACCTTGGATCAATTTTGATTCTTCGCCGCGTGGAAACGGGAAGCAATCGCTCATCGACCTCGAGCCCTTGCGCCTCTTCACCGGTAATTTGTGAGGTGTGCTTGCCCTTGACCGGGATCGATAGTCGCAGTCACCTACACAAACGAGGCGTGCTCCATTGCCGTCGCAAAGGTGCGACCGTGTCAGTCGCAGGTCTACTTTGATGAGACTCGGTGCGAATTACTGCCCCGGCATTCTGCATGCCGTGCCAGCGAGGGATGGCTTACTGTTGCGTATACGAGTCCCCGGAGGATTGATCACTGCAACTCAGCTCAGAACAGTGGCGGATGTGTCTGAACACTTTGCCGACGGTTCCATCGAAATTACTTCGCGTGCGAACCTGCAATTGCGGGCAATCCACGAGCGGCATCTCATGGAGATTGCCGACAGCCTCGCTGCAATAGGTCTGCTGCCATCGCCACTGCATGAACGAGTACGTAATATTGCCACCAGCCCTTTTGCCGGTATCGCTGCAGGTGAACGGGTTGATACGCGTCCGCTCATCCTTCAACTCGATCGATGCCTCATCGCAGATCCGGTCTTTGCGGGCCTTCATCCCAAATTCAACTTCGGTATTTATGGCGCATGTAAACGACATAGCCGGGAAGTCGACGACCTCTCGCTCGAACCGATCGAACTGAACGGCGTGCTGCATTTCCGGCTCTTGATCGACGGAATTGATTCAGGGTTTGCAACGCCGGTTGATTGCGCAGTCGATCGCCTGTTAGAAGTGGCAAAAGTTTTGCTGGCTTTAGCTACAAAGCTCAACATTGCAGCACGTGCCCGCAGAGTCATCGCAATGCCTGCTGCGCTTGAAGAGTTTAAAGAGTCTCTTGCTCACACTCTTACATCATGCCCGTCAGTCGCGCAATCGAACTCGTTCGTCGAACAGGTTCCGGGAATCTTTCCCGCTGCTGACGCTGGCCGCGTGAATATTATTCCGTCAGTCCCACTCGGCCGTCTCACCACTGAGCAGGGTAGACATGTTGCAGACGCGGCCAGGTATATGAAAGCTGACCTCCGACTCGCTCCCTGGCGCGGAGTTGTGATCGGCGCTATCCCTAAAACTCTGGAGAAAGCCGCTATCGAAGGCCTGCAGACCGCAGGGCTCGCCTGCAACCAACGAGATGGATATCAGGGCATTGCCGCTTGCGCTGGCATCGCGGGTTGCGATGCCGCGCTGGCCGATGTTCGGGGCGATGCAGCGTTACTCGCACGATCCCTTGAAGGCCAATCCGCTCCTTCAGAATGGACTGTCAATTTATCCGGGTGCGAAAAGCAATGCGGACGGCGGCATGGAGCAACCGCCGACTTAGTCGCGGAGCCTTCCGGCTATAGGCTCAGGCTCAGAGGTCAACCAGAGATATGTGGCTGCTCCTCGGACTTTACACTGCATGCGATTACGGCATTACACGCCGAGATGACCTCCGCGGTCGTGGCACGATGAGCTATGTCAAGGATGGCGCAGCCATCTACCGCGAATCTTTCGCCATCATTCGCGGAGAAGCGGACTTGTCCTCATTCACGCCCGAGCTTGCTCGCATCGTCGTCCGCATGATCCATGCATGCGGCATGACAGATCTTCCTCGCGACGTCCGGGCCTCGGCAGACGCAGCCTCCGTTGGTGTCCGCGCACTGCTCGCAGGCGCACCAATCCTATGTGACGCGACCATGGTTGCAGATGGCATCACGCGCTCCCGGCTTCCACGAAATAACGAGGCCATCTGCACCCTGCGCGCTGAGCGAACCGCCGACCTGGCAGCAAGCCTCCGGACTACGCGCAGTGCAGCGGCGGTCGAGCTATGGCGGGGGAGGCTTGCCGGTTCTATCGTCGTGATCGGAAATGCTCCCACGGCACTGTTTCACCTGCTCGACATTCTCGGAGACGGAGCGCCGCGGCCGGCCCTGATTATCGGCATCCCGGTCGGATTTGTGGGCGCTGCTGAATCAAAAATAGCGCTTGCGACAAACCGTCTTGGCATACCATTCCTGACCGTTATTGGTCGCCGCGGCGGCGCCATCGCTGCCGCCGCGGTCAATGCCCTCGCGAGCGAGGACGAATGAACGGTCATGCGACGACCGGCCGTCTCTATGGCATTGGCGTAGGCCCCGGCGACCCTGAGCTCATTACTGTCAAAGCGCAGCGAGTGCTTAGACAGGTTCAGGTCGTCGCGTATCCATGCGCACGGCATGGTCAGAGCAATGCTCGTTTGATCGTCTGCTCGAAATTGACTCACGGTCAAATTGAGTTGCCCATGATGTATCCCGTGACGACAGAACAAACTGAACACCCAGGAGGCTACGAGGCTGCGATTTCTGAGTTCTACGATGAGATGGCTGCGACGATTGCGACGCATCTTGTAGACGGCCGGGATGTGGCAATCCTTTGCGAGGGTGATCCTTTTTTCTACGGTTCCTACATGTACCTCCACGACCGCCTTGCTCATCGGTTTCGCACGGAGGTCATTCCCGGCGTCGCATCCATCATGGGTGCAGCCGCACGACTTGGAACGCCGCTCGTGCGTCGCGATACAGAGTTCACAATACTTCCTGGAACCCTCTCTGAAGATGCGCTAAAAGCCAAGCTGGGAAAATCGGGTGCCTTCGCCATCATGAAGCTTGGTCGAAACTTCGAGAAAGTGAAACGTGCAATAGATGCGACAGGTCTGACAGCCCAGGCACTCTTCATCGAACGAGCAACGATGGCTGACGAGCGAATCGTGCCGCTCAGCGAAGTTGATCCAAAAGATGTCGCTTACTTTTCACTGATCCTGATTCCCGATGCGAGTCAGCCAGGGCGGGACATGAATCATCAGCCTACAGAAGCGGGCGACCGTGCCGGTTGGATCTCAGTCGTTGGCCTGGGGCCGGGTTCGGCAGGTTGGCTCACGCCTGAAGCAGAGCAGGCCCTGGCCGAAGCTACAGATCTGGTGGGCTATCACACCTACCTCAATCGCGTCCCTCTGCGGCACGGCCAGCGACGCTACGGCTCCGATAACAAAGTGGAAGCGGATCGCGCGTGCCAGGCACTGGCCCTCGCTGAAGAAGGTCACCGTGTCTGTGTCGTTTCATCCGGAGACCCGGGCATCTTTGCCATGGCCACTGCAGTACTTGAATGTGTTGACCAGGGGCCACCTGCCTGGCATTCACTCGACATTCGTATCCTGCCCGGCGTGTCTGCCATGCAGGCAGCGGCTTCGCGTGCAGGTGCGCCCCTCGGCCACGATTTCTGCGTTCTATCTCTCTCTGACCGACTTAAACCGTGGGCAATCATTGTGAAGCGACTCGAAGCTGCGGCATGTGCCGACTTCGCAATTGCAATCTACAACCCGATCTCGTCAGAACGGATGTGGCAGCTCGCAGAAGCGCGAACCATCTTCGCAAAATATCGATCCCCAAAGACGCCCGTCGTAGTCGCCCGCAGCGTTGGCAGGCACGATGAGCAAATAATTATCACTGATCTTGAACACTTCGATCCATCGCAGGCTGACATGCAAACTGTCATCCTCATTGGATCTTCGACCACGCGCGAGCTTCAGATGGCAGACGGCACCAGGCTCGTCTATACGCCACGGAGCTACAGTCTATGACTCCAACAAATCGCTGGTTATCGATTGTCGGCATCGGTGAGGACGGTTGGGACGGCTTGAATCCTGAGGCCCGAACCGCAATCGAGAGTGCCCAGATTCTCTATGGAGCGACACGTCATCTTGCACTTCTTCCAACGGCAATCCCGTTGCCAACGCGTATACCCTGGCCGTCACCGATGGCACCCGCGGTTCAAGAAATCCTGACTGAACATCGCGGAAGCAAAAATGTTGCAGTGCTTGCGAGCGGGGATCCCATGCTGTACGGTGTCGGCGTTACTCTCACGCGCGAGCTTGCACCGATCGAGTTCCGTGTGATTCCGCAGGTCTCCTCGTATTCGCTTGCCTGTGCACGACTCGGGTGGGCAATTGCCGACACACAATTGATTTCCCTCGTGAATCGACCGGTCAAGCAGTTGTCTCGTTTTATCTATCCCGGTCAACAACTCATTGTCCTTTCCGAAGATGGTAGCTCGCCTCACATGGTCGCTCGTTTGTTATGTGAAGCAGGCTTCGGAAACAGCCCGATGACTGTGCTGGAAAGCCTTGGTGGACCAGCGGAGCGTCACACTTCTGGACGCGCCTCAGACTGGCCCCCCGGACAATGTGGGAATCTGAATCTCATCGCTATCGTCTGCACCCCCGGTACAAACCTCAATTCGTTGTCGCTGGCTCCCGGACTTCCTGATGATGCGTTCGAGACCGATGGACAGCTTACCAAGCGAGAAATCCGTGCCGTCACCATTGCGAGACTTTCCCCTCTGCCCCACCAATGCCTGTGGGACGTAGGTGCCGGCACTGGCAGCATCGGGATTGAATGGATGCGTGTCCACCCATCGTGCTCTTGCGTTGCGTTCGAAACACGGGAGGACCGCGTCGCTCGCATTCATGTGAATGCAGCTAGGTTCGGTGTGCCGACTCTAAAAGTTATCGAAGGCAGCGCGCCCTCGGCTTTCGCGGATCTTTCGCAACCGGATGCAATTTTCATGGGAGGAAGCGTGGCAGACGAGATTCTGTTCAACGCCTGCTGGGCGAAGCTCGCCGCTGGAGGTCGCCTTGTTGCAAATGCGGTTACCCTGGAAAGTGAAGCGCGCCTCATCGCAAGGCATTCGACCTATGGCGGTGATCTCATGCGCATGATGGTCTCCCGTGCAGACCCAGTCGGCAGTTCCTACGGATGGAGACCCATGATGCCGATCACTCAATGGACCGTGACCAAGCCATGAACGATGCTGTCGTTCTCGATCAATTCTCCATTGGCATCGGATGCTCTCAACGCGCTGAAGCGGACGACATCGTCCGTCTTTTGAACACATCCATTAAACCAATACAGTCTGGCATGATTCTCGCCACCATCGACCGACGTGCAGCAATCGCCGAAATCGTAGCGGCAGTCCTCCGCCTCCGGCTTGTCGTCTTCTCTGCGAGCCTGTTGGCAGAAGTCGAGGGTACCACCACACAGTCCGTGCTCGCGCTATCGACGACGGGTACATCCAGCGTCGCAGAAGCATCAGCACTAGCATCGCTTGGTCCGTCGGCTCGCCTGGTCGTTCCCCAGCAGAAAGGCCGTCTATGCACATGCGCATTGGCAGTCCTTCGGACAAGTGCGCACTCATGATCGTCCACTTCGTAGGAGCGGGACCTGGAGCAGCTGACCTGCTCACTCTTCGAGGTCGTGACCTGATTCGAAATTCTTCAGTGTGTCTCTACGCCGGCTCGCTTGTGCCGAAAGAGTTACTCGCACACACGCCGCCTGGAGCCCGCATCGTCGATACCGCCGAAATGGACCTTGATGAAATCATCGCGGAAATGTCTGAAGCACATGCAAAGAACCTCGATGTTGCGCGCATACACTCCGGCGATCTTTCTATCTGGAGCACCATGGCAGAGCAGGTTCGCCGCCTTCAGCAACTCAATATTCCCTACGACGTCACTCCCGGAGTTCCTGCATTCGCTGCCGCTGCCGCCGCACTCAATCAGGAACTGACGTTGCCGAATGTCGCACAGACGCTGATCCTGACCCGCACCTCCACCCGCTCCACGCCGATGCCTATTGGCGAAGATCTAGTCACCCTGGGTGCGACCGGCGCAACTCTTGCCATTCATCTTTCCATCATGAATACAGTGCAGGTGTCGGCAGATTTGTCGCCTCTTTATGGAGCAGATTGCCCCGTAATTGTTGTGTTCCGCGCAAGCTGGCCCGACCAGCAGATTCTGCGCGGCACGCTTTCAACTCTTTCTGAAATGGTCAGAGATTCCGGCATCGATCGCAATGCTCTCATATTTGTTGGGAGATCACTTCAACAGCCATCCTTCGGCGAAAGCTATTTATATTCCGCACAGCGCGACCGTAGCGACACCCTCGACCAATAGCTTCATGACTATAGGCAAAAACACCGGCATGGGTAGTCGTCCGCGAATTCTAATCCTCGGCGGAACAAGCGAAGCCTCGCAGCTAGCTGCGCATCTTGCCAACAGGAATATGTGCGTCACCTCATCGCTTGCCGGAAGAGTAAGCCAGCCGGCCCTTCCTCCGGGCCCCGTAAGGATCGGCGGGTTCGGTGGGGTTGACGGACTCACTGCCTATCTAACGAATGCGAGTATTCAAGTAGTCATTGATATGACTCACCCATTTGCGTCAAGGATAAGTTGCAATGCCAAGACCGCCTGCACCGCTTTAAACATTCCTCTGATTGCCTTTGAGCGACCGCCGTGGACTCCACACAAGAATGATCACTGGATATCCGTTCCTGATATGCGTAGCGCTGCATTGATGGCTGAGACCGAATACAAACGCGTTTTTCTTACGGTTGGCCGCCAGGAGCTTGGCGCCTTCTCGGACTGCCGCGGAGCATGGTTCCTCGTGCGCTGTATCGATAAGCCGGAGGACAGACTTCCACCAAAGTCAAAACTCCTGCTTGCGCGCGGTCCGTTCGATCGCGATACGGAAATAAAGCTGCTTCGGGATGAGTCCATCGACGTCATAGTCACAAAGAACAGCGGAGGCCCGGCAACCTACTCGAAAATCGAAGCCGCCCGAGAACTGAGAACACCTGTCATCATGATTGAGCGTCCAAAGAAGCACCTCGCAGAGACTCAGAGCAGCCTCGATCACGTCCTACTAAGACTCGAAGAACTCATGCCTAGGCCATCCGGTCAGATATCTGCCAGCGGAGATAGCAACTATGAGAAAGATCTACCTGATCGGGATTGGAGCAGGTAATCCCGAATACGTCACAGTTCAGGCGATCAAGGCACTGAATAAGGTCGACACCTTTTTCTTCATGGATAAAGGTGAGGCGAAACAGGACTTGGTCTCACTGAGAAAGGAAATATGTGAGCGGTACATAGAAAACACCTCCTATCGCATAGTCGAGGCAATTGATCCTGTGCGCGATCCCGAGATTAGCAACTATAAAGAGCGCGTCGAGCTATGGCATCAACAGCGTGCCTTGGTTTATGAAGATATGATTGCCGGCGAACTGGAGGAGAACCAGTGCGGCGCATTCCTGATATGGGGCGATCCTTCTCTCTACGACAGCACCCTGAGGATTATCGACCAAGTGATTGCTCGCAACACGGTCTCGTTCGACTTCGAGGTGATTCCTGGCATCTCCAGCATGCAAGCTCTAGCCGCCCGCCATAAAATCAGCTTGAATGGTGTGGGGGAGTCGATTCGCATTACCACAGGCCGGCGACTTTTATCAGAGGCATTCACGGTGAATGAACGAACAGTTGTCATGCTGGACGGCGATTGTTCGTTCCGCGAGAAGATGGATGAGGATCTGGAAATCTTCTGGGCCGCTTACGTCGGCATGAGTCAGGAAATCCTCGTTTCAGGAAAACTCGGTGAGGTCGCTGAGACAATCCGGCAAATCCGGGCAGAGCACAGGCGGCGGAACGGCTGGATCATGGATATCTATCTGCTCTGCAAGCCTGGCAACTAACCCAAGGTATAGTGATCCCTTCGATCTCATGATGCATAGTTTCGCTCAGTAACCAGACAAGGAAATGATGAAAAGAAGAAGCTTCTTAAAGACCTCAATCCTGACTGGTGCCGGGATGGCAATTCCAGGTCTCCCGAGCTTGGCCAGTACAGTGGATGCCCGCGTGGAGATCATGCTTGATGAGCCGATCGGAACAATCTCTCCGAATCTTTACGGTCAATTCACTGAGCACATAGGCGGAGTTATCTATGACGGCGTATGGGTCGGCAAACAGTCTAAGATCCGAAACCACCACGGTATCCGGGCTGAGCTGATTGACCGCATGAAGCAGATTCAAGTTCCCGTGATTCGCTGGCCAGGCGGATGCTTCGCGGATAGTTATGATTGGAAAGACGGTATAGGTGCTCCCGAGAAAAGACCAAGGCGCACTAACTTCTGGGAGACGGATCACGACGCCGCCCGGCTGCACGAAAAAGGAGCACAGATTTTCGAGCCGAATGCGTTCGGTACAGACGAGTTCCTTCAATTCTGTAAGTTGGTTGGCGCTGAACCCTACCTGGCCGCAAATCTACGCAGCCTACCTGCTCTCGAATTGGATCGCTGGGTGGAATACTGCAATTCTCCGTCCGGTAGCACGACACTTGCAGATATGCGTGCTGCCAATGGTTATCCGCAACCTTATGGCGTCAAATATTGGGGTGTTGGTAATGAAAGCTGGGGTTGCGGAGGAAACTTTACACCGCAGCAGTACGCTTCGGAATTCCGTCGTTACACAAGTTGGATTCCAGAGTTTGGAGTTGATCTGCAATTGATCGGCTCTGGCCCCAGTGGTAACGACATCAACTGGACGCACCGTTTTTTTGAGCAGCTATACGGTGAGCAGGAGTATGACAATCCTCGCTTCACCGGATGGTCGGTGCATCACTACGCGTCAAACCTCAGTAGGGGAAAGACGGCAGACTGGTATCTCGGCAAGGGCGATGCGCTGCAGTTCGATCCTGTTGACTGGTATGAGCTGCTGCGCGAGTGCGATCGTGTTGGCTCAATCATCCAGGACCAATGGGCGGCGATGGGCGAGTACGACAAGGAGCACCGCGTTAAACTGGTGGTGGATGAGTATGGTCCATGGTATCGACAGGGGACCGAACTCGATCCGACCCACCTTTTCGGGCAGCAGATCACAGTCCGCGATGCAGTGGCAACTGCTTTAACTCTCGATACCTTCAATCGCAATGCAGATAAGGTGAGTATAGCTACCTGCGCGCAATTGGTGAACAACCTTAATGCATTGTTTCTCTGCCATGAGGACCGTTTTTTCGCGACACCAAACTACTATGTCTTCGAGATGTACGCGGGACACCAGGGAGGACAGTCGATTCGAGCTGAATTCTCCGGGCCCGAAGTATGCTACGAACGGGATGGAAAAACGGCGACCTTCTGGGGCTTGAATGGCTCTGCTTCACGGAAGGCGAACGTTGTTACTTTATCAGTCGTCAATCCTGACCTCAGGAGTGAGAAGCAGACACAGGTCATAATCCGCGGTCCAAAAATCTCAAGCGCTTGCGGACGGGTACTTGCTTCGGACGATATGCATGCCCACAATACTTTCGACCAGCCTGACAAGGTGAGGAGCGTG
>CAZZZL010000017.1:0-72662 GCA_964658655.1 uncultured Acetobacteraceae bacterium
TGGGCGCAAACCGACTCTGAGCGCTGCGCAAGCGAAAGAAATTCGCTCGCTTTGGGTAGCGAATCAGCTGACCAAGGCAGAGATTGCTGCAATATTCGGAGTATCGGCATCGACCATCGATCGCGTCGTACGACCGGCACCAGTCAGGAAGCGCCTACAAGCGGTTGCGGCGCCATCGCGTCCGCCAACCAAAAGCGGCTCGAAGGAAGGGAAGTGATTAAACACTTTCTGCAACGCGTGCTTTGTTGTACATGCAGCCGTCAGAAGGTGCTCGCGTTGGGTCTTACCCGATGTGCTACGCCCTGAGGCGACAAGACAAGGCGCACTACGCTGGCAATCGAGAGAAGGTATTGGCGCGTGACGGCTATCGATGTCGCATTCCGGGCTGCCAGATCGCCGGCAATCAGAAGCGGACGCTCGCGTTCCGTCATAAAGTCCCGCGCAACAGTCATCCAGACTATTTTGTCCCGCGCCCCAGGTTCTTCGTAAGTACTGACCTGACCTATTCTGTAATCTTTGGTGGGAGCAGCATCCCCACGCTCTTGAAAGATGACTAAACTTTAATTCTGTTGACCAGAACGTAAGACCTGACGCACCCGAACTGACTCAACGACTCACGTCATTGCAATTGTAATGATGTGGCTAGTCTGATTAAACAAACGTAGCAGAAGGTGCGAGTACATGTTCCGCGTTGCAGAATATGATCGGCTGATTGTGAAGACGAGAAGTGCCTACATCAATTTTTCGACACTTCTCGTCCGTAAGTACTCAATTCGCTAGTGCATAGCCAAGCGTGGATTCTTCGACACCTAAGCCCTCGCAATCCGATTGAAGCGACACAAAGTGTGAGTCGCTGGTTCCATTGGCTCCTGTGCCTGGCTTACATCGGTAGATCGGCACAGTAGATGTTCCCTGCGATGTAGAGTACAGGTACCCCGCGGTTCGAAGAAACGCATAATGCGCGTCACAGCCGCCGTTAGAAGGGGACTGCGAACTCGCAAACGAGGCAACGAGGTGATCCGGATTTGCAGCGCTTGGATAGTCTGCGGTACTGACACACTCTACCAGGGTCGTGCCCCCTGAAGTCGGTGGCACCGTCAAAAGGTACCCAGTGTTGGCTTGTTCTAGAGTGTAGCCGGGAGCCACGTAGTTGAATGGAACTACTTCGACCGTCGACACACGCTGACTGATGGACGAACTGGACCAACGGCTAAGTGCGATCCCTACTTGCGGGGACTGAGCAGAGGTCTCTTGCGTGACGGAAACATTCCGCATGGCAAGTGTCCTGCCATTATCTGGCGCCCCCAGCAAGTCGTTGCTATTCGGCACGAAAGTGTATGCAAGCAGGAAATAGCTGCTCCAATTCCGACTGCCGTCAGTACCGCTGAGTGCAGATGGATAAGCTATAAGGTCCGACGATGAGGATGCATTTGGATACTGATATAGGTCTTCATAGATGAGCGGCGCTGCTATGGTGGTGAAGGCTGTTGGATCCGTACTGCTGGAAAACGAAAGCTGTACACCGTGCGCTGTTCCCGTTCCACCCAGCTCCGACCGCAACAAAGCAACATTGCCGTAGGACGTGATGATCGAAGCTGAGCTCCCATAAAGCCCAGCGGCATAATCGTTACTATTCCACGCCCCGCCCCATGTTCCTTTAGCGGTCAACTTTTGCCATGTCGATTGAGCGAAGTTGCTGGTCAAGGGAGCGCGCGCAATCGAGGTTTGGGTGTCTTGCGTGCGTCGGCAATAAAGATAGAGGTACCCGGAATAGGGTACGGGTGTGCAATCGCCCTCGCCGTACTCTGATGGATTCGCTCCCCCACTATTTGCGCTTGGATTGGACAGGATTTGACCCTGTTGTGTCCAGGTTGAGCCATCAGGTGATGTGAGGAGTCCCATCGATTTCGTGGTGGGCGGATAGGAGCAATGCAGGCCGTACTGGGTCGTTGCATAACCCTCTGCGTGGGCGAAGCCATAATAGGTGGAGCCAGATTTATATGTTCCGTTCAGCCAGTAGCCGCAACTTGAAAAAGCATAGGCTGCGCTATTCGGTAGACCGGATGCGATGGCGCCGAAGCTATCGCTAATTGGAGCGCCCATGTTGTAGACCTGGTTTCCCTGAATGAGACATGTTGAATAATCGTTGCTTCCGCCTGCGGCATTGCCATTTGCGGTGTACCCGTAGAATTTGCCGGAAGAAACCTCTATCTCATTGAAGTAGTTGTCTTTCCCTCGGTAGCAGTTTGAAGAAGTGCTCTGGACTGGAGGACTGATACGATCTGCCTTTTCGATCCGAATCTTAAGGTTGGCAGGGACTAGTTGGGCATGGGCGAGAATCGTACCAGTTAAGATGACGATGATACCGAACACTGACCGCTTCATACGTTATGCTCCGGGAGATAACTTTTGGTTTAATCACAGCTACGTGTTTAATTGGCGAAATCCTTGAGGAGAACTCGACCTACGCTGCGAACTCAAGAAGCTCGATACAGAGTGAACTGGCAAAGTAATTGATTCATCTGTAGGGGCGATTGAGCGCGTGCCCTAATCAGCATCGCTGTAACAGATAGACGAGCTTATAGATTTTGGAACCGAGAGATGTCAAGGACTTCACGTTCATTCTGATGGACTTTTGAGCACACGAATCTTGAAGCCATTCTTCCGCTTCCGGCCATTCTTGCAGATCAACTACTGCGGCACGAAAGCACGAGCATTGTCTGGTTTGCTCGTCGACGGCGGGATGCTCAGTGCCTTTTCTGACCGACGTGATGGTCAAATTCCCACCATAGAGGATGAAACAGGTGATGCGTCTGCTACAGCCACACTGATCCGCAGTAACGCAACTTGCTTGGAATGAATCACCTGCGGTACGCGCATAGTACAGTAGCGCCCGATAATGTCAGGTATCAAGGTTAATTTGCTGTATTGTCAATCCAGCGCGGATGCTGCCGTTTCGAGGCTCTGAAGATGTTGCTAGCCGCTACTCTCGACCAAAAGCTTCCCGCCCGGAGGGCGCAGGGAACCCTGTGGTGTCGGATCTGCGGCGAGCAGAGCAAATCGATTGCCGGCTACTGCTCCCGCTGCTACTCGCGCCGGCACTGGGACAAGCGCTACTTCGCCGGTCTGCGGGTCCAGGTCCTCGCTCGCGACAATCATAGCTGCCAGCTTTGCTCGAAAGCCGCTCGGGGCAAACGATCGATCGCCGTCCATCATCGCCGGCCGGGCACATCCACACTCGCCTCGCTGATCAGTTTATGTCCCGGCTGCCATGCCCGGCTGCACAAGACTTTGGTCTGGCGGCAAGACTTGTTTCGCAGTGTTCCGTATGCCGTCGCCCTGTGGCGCGAACTGCATCCCGGAGCCCCGGAACAATTGGCGCTTGGTTTCGATGGTCCAAACCTCCAGCCGGATCAGCCAGCCGGACGACCTCGCACGCTCGAGCTGGCCCTTGGCTGACCTGGCGCTCTTCCGTCCATCCGTCGAAACCGAAAACGCGCTGACCGAAGCTGCGTTGCTTTCGCTCGTACTCGACGGTATGACGTCGAAACATTCGAGGCGCGCCTACGGGAAATCGCTGACCGACTTCTTCGCCTGGATCCGCGCAACCTATAGAAAGAGTGAAACACCCACTTTCACGAAAGCCCTAGTCCAGGAGTACCGCGTGGCATTGCTTGAGCGCGGGCTTTCCGCCTCGACCATCAATCTTCGCCTCTCGGCGGTCCGCAGGCTCGCTCGTGAACTCGCCGACAATGGCCGGCTCGATCCGGTGGTCGCGGCAGCGATCGAACGCGCGAAAGGTGTCGAACGCCGTGGTGTCCGGGCAGGGAACTGGCTTCTCAAAGACCAGGTCAACGAACTGCTGCAGGCGCCGTCCACCACGACCCGAAAAGGCAAGCGAGATCGCGCCATCCTGGCGCTGCTCGTCGCCTGCGGTCTGCGGCGAGGGGAAGTGATTGCGCTGACCGTCGATCAGCTGCAGCAGCGTGAAGGTCGGTGGGTCCTCCCCGATCTCGAAGGCAAGGGCGGCCGCATCCGGACCATCCCGATCCCAGCGCTCGTGAAAGTTCGTATCGATGAGTGGATAGACTCCGCCGCCATTACAGAAGGCCGGATCTTCCGCTCAGTGAACAAAGGCGACACGGTGGTCGGGGAGGGCATCGCGGATGAGAAAGCCATCTGGCGGCTTGTCGTCGAATATGCTGCGCAGACTTCGCTCGGGAGCCTAGCGCCACACGATCTTCGGCGCACATGCGCGAAGTTGTGTCGCAAAGCCGGCGGCAACCTGGAGCAGATTCAGTTGCTACTTGGGCACGCTTCCGTCGCTACGACAGAACGCTATTTAGGGACAGAGCTTGATCTCGCCATTGCGGTCAATGATGGTTTGGGAATTGAGCTTTAGTCTCTCGCGCCTTAAGAGCCAACGAAAGGCGTGCTGTTCCACATAACTGAGAGTCGAAGGCTCTTTGGGTGAAAATGGGTGACCCCGCCTTCAAAATCCGCGACCTCATCAAGCGCGAAAACACACGGGTCTTCAGCTCCAATTACGCCTACTATGGGGACGTTAGTCGCAGAGTGGGAGATGTTCTTGGAACGATGGTGTCGACTGTCGAGAATTACTCGATAGATGAGAGCTTCCTGAACCTGAGCAAGTTTGGCGAGAGGGAAGTGGAACCTCTTGCACGTGAGCTGCGCGAGCGCGTTCATCGTTGGGTCGGCATCCCGACATGTGTAGGCATCGCACCGACGAAGACACTGGCGAAGGTGGCCAACTTCATTGCAAAAAAGCGACCGCAGTATGCGGGCGTCTGCGACTTGCGTTCTGCGTCGGTCCGCACGGAGCTGCTGTCCACGGTGCCGGTCGATGAAGTCTGGGGCATCGGCGGAGCCTCGGCGGCGAGCTCGCCAAGTTGGGTGTCCAGACGGCCGCCGATCTCGCGGCCCTGAACCCTGATGACGCTCGGGCGCTAATGACGGTGACCGGTGGCCGCACCGTTTACGAGCTGCGGGGTATTTCCTACCTGCCGCTGGAGCTGATGGAGCCGACCTGGAAGGGAATCGCTGTCACGCGCAGCTTCGGCGCTCCTGTCACCTCCTGGCAGCCTATGCGTGAGGCCATCGCAAGCTACGCCACCCGCGCAGCGGAGAATATGCGCCGCTACAAGGTTGCCGCCGAAAACATCTTCGTCTTAATGCAGACTAGCATCTTCAACAACGATCCGTTCTACTCGAACGGAGCCTCCGCCCGGTTCGTGGAAACCACCAACGACACCGGGGAAGTGGTCGCTCTCGCCGTGCGCCTGGCGAACGGCTCTGGCGAGACGGCTTCCGATACTCGAATTGCGGCATCATGATTACTGAGCTGCTGCCTGAAACCATTAGGCAACCCGCTCTCTGGGGCGAGCTGAACCGGGATCGGAGGGAACAGGCCTGGAAGGTCATGGACAAGCTCAACGCTACCCTCGGGCGCGACACCATCCGCATCCTCGGCGGCGGGCCGAAGGATGCCGCCTGGAAGCTTAGGGCAGAGCATCGCTCGCCGCGATGGACGACGCGATGGGATGAACTGCCAAAGGCAATAGCTCGTTAGCCCAACAGGGCAGTCCGCATCCACCTGGAACGCTTACAATCAATATTTTGAGGGCCTTTGGTCTTCACGCCTGACACCGCTGCTAAGCGGTCACAATCTCTGTTGAGCCTCAGATAGGTCACCTCACGTTGGCACATAACGCCCCCGAATCGATTGTCGCCCTGGTTGAGCACTTTGCTAGTAATGAGGAGTTCTTCGTATCGCCTCTGTATAACGAAACGCAACTCAGGCGCGAGTTTCTGGAGCCTTTCTTTGAGGCGTTAGGCTGGGATGTTACTAACAAATCTCACTACGCAGAATCCTATAAAGACATGACGCACGAACCCACTCGTGACACGGAGGAAGGCATACCCGATTACAGTTTCCGAATCGGTGGAACACCAAAGTTTTACCTCGAAGCGAAGAAGCCATCTGTAAAGATCAAGACGGTGCCCGAACCTGCCCGTCAGATTCGTCGGTATGGCTGGTCATCGAAGCTTCCCCTTGGAGTGCTCGGCAATTTTCGTGAGCTAGCCCTTTACGATATGCGTACCGCACCAAAGGCCACGGACGGTCCTGCTATTGCTCGGATCTCCTACTACACATACCGCGAGTACATAGAAAAATGGGACGAGATTGAGGCTCGTCTCTCGAAGGGCGCGGTTCTCAAGGGGAGCTTTGATCAATTCGTAGTTTCTTCTAAAGCCAAAAAGGGAACGGAAGAGGTTGATCAGGCATTTCTAAAAGACATGAAGGCGTGGAGGCTGATACTCGCCAGCAACATCGCTTTGCGAAATCCAGAGATCAACCAGCGTGACCTGAGTTCCGTAGTGCAACGCACGATGGACCGGATCGTGTTCCTGCGAATCTGTGAAGATCGTGGGTTGGAACCCTATGGTCAGTTGAGGGGCCTCTTAGGCGCAAAGAACGTGTACGGTGGCTTGACAGCCTTGTTCCTAAAGGCTGATGCACGCTACAACTCCGGCCTGTTTCACTTCAAACCAGAGAAGGGTAGAGCTGAGAAGGAAGACACGACTGCTCTTAAGTTGAAGATTGATGATCCAAAGCTAAGAAGCGTTATAGAGCAGCTTTACTATCCAGCAAGGCCCTACGCCTTTTCGCATATTCCGATCGACATACTTGGAAAGGTATATGAGCAGTTTCTCGCGCAAGTCGTACGCCTAACGCCCAAGGGCCAGGTTCGTATCGAAGATCGACCGGACCTGAAAAGGAAAGAGGGCGTTTACTACACCCCGCCTTTCGTAGTCGAATACATCGTTCAAAAGAGTCTGTCACCGCTCCTTGATGGAAAGGCTCCCAAAGACATTCAACGCCTACGCGTGGTCGATCCAGCTTGCGGATCAGGGTCTTTTCTAATAGGTGCCTACCAACACTTGCTGCGTTGGTATCTCGACCGATACTCAGAGTCTCGAACAGCCGCCAAAGATCCACGCCTTCATCGCACAGAGGCAGGTTCACTGCGCTTGTCGCTAGAAGAGAAAAAGGCCATCCTCCTTAGGCATATATATGGCGTCGATATCGAATCCCGCAGCCATTGAAGTGTCTAAGCTTTCTCTCTTCTTGGCCCTTTTGGAGGGAGAGTCGCAGCTGAACCTGTTTCACCAGCGCGCGTTGCCTGACTTGGGGGACAATCTCCAATGCGGCAACGCTCTCATAGATTCGTCGTTCTATGACAACGAACAGATGTTCTTGCTTGATGAAGAGGATCGCTACCGAATCAACGCTTTTGATTGGAAGGCCAGATTTCCTTCGGCAATGAAGCGCGGCTTTGATGTGGTTATCGGGAATCCGCCCTATGGCTATTCGATAGAAGCCCCTGAAGCATCCTTTTACTCAAGCGTCTACAAGCACCAGGACTATCAAAAAGACTTATACCTCTTGTTCTTCGAGCGGTACTCTTCCCTGCTGGCACGCGGCGGGACACTGGGCATCATCACTTCCAACACATGGCTTCAGTCTGTCAGCTTCAGCAAAATACGAAAGCACTTTTTAAACGAATACCTGTGGCGCAGGATTCTGCATCTTCCAGACCGAGTCTTTGACGCCACGGTGGATACACACGTTTTGATCTTTGAGCGAGTCTCAGGTAAAGGAACAGAAACTCCTGGCGAGCTGATCGTTGACATCAGGCACGAAGGCAGAATTGACCTCAGCCACACCATACCATTGCAGTCGCTAGATAGAACGGGCGCGCCTGTTAACATCGTTCACTCTCCTGAGCATCAGAAAGTCATCGAGCATGTGAGAAGCGTTTCGATTGATCTTGCGCAGTTGATGGATTGTTTCAACGGCCTAAAGCCTTTCGAGAAAGGTAAAGGGGTTCCTCCGCAGACGGCTGAGATTGTCGAACAAAAGCCTTTTGTTCGTGAGGGCACGAAGCCAAATGAGCAGTGGTCACCCCTTCTGCGCGGGAGCTTAATTCGGCGTTATCAGGTCCTGTGGGACAGCGACTATTGGATAAAATACGGGCCTTGGCTTGCCGCGGCGAGAGATCCAGCAATTTTTCGAGCGAACACGAAGATCATGGTGAGGCAAACTGGCGATTCATTGATAGCCGCTGAGGTTCCTGCAGGTTTCTATGCCCGCAACAACATGCACATTCTTCTACCGAAATCTAGCAGCACGAACGTCGGCTTCGTCTTAGCCTTATTGAATTCCAAAGTGATGGATTTCGTGTACAGCTACATCAATCCGGAAAAAGGGGAAGCACTAGCAGAGGTCAAGAAGCATCACTTGGAGCATTTGCCCGTCCCCAATCTTCCAGACAGCAATGCATCAGTACGGTCGCTTGGGGATAAGGCAACACTGATGACCAAGTTGCTGGCAAAGCGAGCCAAAAGTTCAAGTGAAAGCGAGCGTGTTCAGTTGTGGAAGGAAATCGCTGCGTTAGGACGGCAGATAGATAAAGCAGTCTATTCGCTCTACAAACTGGAAGAGAGTCAAGTGAAGTTGATTGAGGCCTTTGCGGAGAAGCATTCGTCTTCTAGCATCAGTCTTGACTAGAGATCAGTGGCCCAGTTCACCGGGCGGGAAAGTTGATCTACTTGGCTAAATGCTTTGTCATTTGTGACAAGTGTGGCTCCGGCAACGATGGCATGGGCAACAATCATCATGTCCATGTTCCCAGGCGAAATGTTTTGCTTCTCCAGCTTGGCTCGCACCGTGCCGTAAGCGTCGGCCTCGGCTGCTCCCCACGGGAGAACCTGAATGCTGGCAAGAAAGCTATCCATGAGGGATTTGAGAGCGGTCGCCTCGGGCTTCTTGGCTAATCCGTATCGAATCTCCGCCACCGTGATCGAAGAAACGGCGGCAACATCGTCTTGGGACAGAGCCACCAATCGGTCACTCGCCGCAAAGGAGCGCCCTTTGACGATGTAGCTAACCATATTGGTGTCGAGCAGGTAGATCACAGTTCTATTCTCTCCTGCGGTGCCTGTGCGTGGGCGCGCTCGGCAGGAGAGAGAAAATCATCCGGGATTTCCAGTTTATGGAGAGCATCAATAATCTCGCGTAGACTGCCAGAACTTTGAGACAGGATTACGTCCCCGTTTTTGAGATCGCGGCGAATGTAAACCTCACCGCTGGAGAAGCGGAACTGCGCTGGGATACGGACCGCTTGACTCCGACCACTCATGAACACTTTTGCTTTTTCGAGCTGCGCCATCTCTTCGCTCCGTGGTATATATCGTGCTCCATACAGGGTGAGCGTCAAGCTAAATAACTAGGTTGACATAAAGTAGAGGTAGACAGCCTCAAGCAGGGCCATTATTAGGTCGGGGTTGTTGTCGGGATACTTCAGTTGTCGGATAAGGTACGCGTAGGCGCTGGCCGCAACCTCGCGTCTTCCGGCCGCAACTTGATCGCTCCAACTGCGAATTTCCCGAATCAGTGCAGGATTCGGACAGCCCACAAGGTAAAGATCAAGGTCACCCCACTGGGCTGCTTGACCCAGGGTCGGCCATCCGCTTGTTTTGAAGGGGCCTTCGGGGTGGAAGTGCAGGGACAACTCAAAAGTAATCGGATCAAGTGAGGCGGTTCCTGGTGCAACATCCCCATAATCTATGACTACAACGTTTCCGTTGCCCCCACCAGCACATTCTTGCCGTGCAAGTCTCCATGAATACAACACCACCGGACCTGAATCTGCCGAGCTTCGAACTCGTTGAGCCACGAAATAGGTCTATTCGACACGATTTCCCTTAGGTCCTCATCGCTGAGGAGCACGCGTCGAATGTCCCTAATCGAGTGTCGTGTTTTCAGGTACTCCCTCACGCCACGGGGAGAAGAGAGCTTTTAGCTTTTGGGGAATTGCGGTTGCTACGGTGACGTCAGCCGTGGTCGCAAAGGCATCTGTATGAACGTCAGCGGCAAGTTGGTAGAAGACTCCAGCCGTCATTTTGGCACCAAGGAAAGCGGTCTAGGTATGTTGCAAATGCGGAGTTTGAAGCCATTCTAAACATCCGTTTGCCGCGCCCTGCACGTATAGCCGCACCAAACGCGCGGCGCGCTCAGATTGACGATTAGAGAGATAAAAGCGCCCCCGGGGCGTTAGGTCTGCGACACTTAACTCTCATGAAAATTGTGTCCAACGAGCTCCTCTTCTCGGCCAGCGACCTAAGCAACCACTTGGCCTGTTCGCACGCCACAAGTCTCGATCATGATGTAGCCCGAGGGGAGAGAGACTCTGCGCAATGGCATTCACCGGACTTGTGGGTTCTACAAGAACGCGGAGGATTGCATGAGGACGCGTACATAACTCACCTGAGAGACCAAGGCCTCTCTGTGGAAGACCTTAGGGTCACCGTTGCAGATCAGAAAGCTTTAGAAGCAACTCGTACCGCCATGGAGAGCGGTGTGGACGTCATTGTCCAAGCGACACTGAGCTCGGGTCGATGGTACGGGCGGGCAGACGTGTTGAGACGCGTCGAAACACCTAGCAGCTTGGGGACATGGTCATACGAAGTGTATGACTGCAAGCTGAGCACTGAGACGAAGGCCGGAACCATTCTTCAGCTTTCGCTCTATTCAGAATTGTTAGGGTACATACAAGGCCTGACCCCGGCGTGGATGTATGTAGTGCCACCGAGTGACACATTTGCAACGGAGCAATACCGCGTCCTGGATTACGCTGCATACTACCGATCGCTGAAGCGGAGTTTGGAAGGGGCAGTGGCTATAAATGCCACACCCTCGACGACCTATCCGGAACCTGTGGAACACTGCGATGTATGCGCGTGGTTTTCCAACTGCGACTCGCATCGACGCCGTGACGATCATCTTTCGCTTGTAGCGGGGCTTTCCAAGCAGCACCGAAAGCAGTTGACGGCTTGGAGCATAAACGCCGTGGCTGATCTTGCCTCGCTACCCATTCCGTTGCGTGACAGGCCGGCGTTTAGTTCAGCGGAATCGATAGTAAAGGTGAGGGAGCAGGCGCGGATTCAAGTTGAAGGACGCGAGTACAGGAAGCCCGTTCACGAGGTGCTCTTGCTCTGCGAAGATCATGGATTCTGTGGCCTGCCTGAGCCATCGCCCGGTGACATTTTCTTTGATCTGGAAGGCGATCCCTACGTCGGGAAAGGTGGCCGGGAGTACCTGTTCGGCTTCACTTCACGGAACGATGGCGAAAACTCTATGTACCAACATCGATGGAGCCTGACGCCTGACGAGGAAAAGCGGGCCTTCGAATGGTTCGTGGACGAAGTCATGACTCGTTTGGGGTCGGACCCACAACTACACATCTACCACTTCACAGCGTACGAACCTTCCGCACTCAAAAGGTTGATGGGGAGGTATGCCACACGCGAGAGCCAGATCGATCAACTGCTTAGAGGTGGGGTTTTTGTTGACTTGCACACGGTTCTGAAGCGTTCAATACGTGCGAGTGTGGAGTCATATTCCCTCAAAGCCATGGAAGCTTTTCATGGGTACAAGCGCACTGTTCCACTAGAGCAGGCCGCCGCTGCGATGCGGGCCGTCCAGCACGGACTGGAATTAGGTTTGGCTAACTTCCTTGGCTCTGAAACTCGCGAGCTTGTGGTCGGCTACAACGCCGATGATTGTTTCTCGACCCAAGAGTTGCGCAATTGGTTGGAATACCATCGAAAAACGATGGTAGACCAAGGCGCAGTAGTACCTCGACCAGAACCCCGGGTTGAAGGCAGTGTGGACGCAATAAATGCAAGCCAGAGCCGCACGGAACAACTCGTTGCGGAGCTCCTGCGAGGTCTACCTCTTGACGCGGAGCAACGTACATCCGAACAGGCAGCAGTTCAGCTCCTGGCCGATCTCCTCGACTGGCACCGACGCGAGAGCAAGGTCGCGTGGTGGGAGTTCTTCAGACTGCGCGATCTTACAGAAGATGAATTGTTCGATGAGAAATCTGCCATTTCAGGGCTGAGATTCGTGACGCGGTTGAGAGTCGTTCGCGGCATCGCAACTGACCGGTATGAATTCGATCGGCAAGAGGCCGAAGTCCGGGCTGGCGACAAACTCTGTCACAAGGATCAAAAGATAGGTGAGGCTGTCGCCATTGACCTTGCAACGCGTTCTGTGGATGTCAAGAAGACCAGGAAGACCGCAGACGTACACCCAACCTCGGTGTTTGTGGATTGCACCCCAATCAATACGCAGACGCTGGCTGATGCTCTAGAACGGCTCGCAGAATTAGTCATTTTCGACGGCATCGATGCACCTGGCCCTCTCAGGGCAGCACGCGATCTTCTGCTGCGACGTAGGCCTCGCACAGAAGACGGGACAGGGCCGCTCCGGCGCGGGAACGAAACCACTCTAGACTCCGCTAAACGCCTTGTATGCTCGCTTCAGGAATCAGTGCTCCCAATACAAGGGCCGCCCGGTGCTGGAAAGACTTTCACCGGCGCGAGCATGATCGTAGAACTTGTCAAACAAGGGAAGCGAGTCGGAGTGACGGCAACGAGCCATGCGGTGGTGAAGAATCTTCTCTGCGCTGTTGTTAAGGCGGCGGCCGAGAACAATATGCCCGGCCTGACCTGTCTGCAAAGGGTGCCCGACCTGCCAGAGATCGTTATCCCAGGACTGGATACTACAACCGACAATGGAGAGGCCCGCTCCGCCCTCCGTGGCAGCACATATATTTTAGGCGGAACCGCATGGCTGTGGTCGTCGAAAGATTTTAAGGGTGCCGTTGACGTGCTCTTTGTCGACGAAGCTGGTCAGATGGCCCTAGCCAACGTGCTTGCAGCAGCGCAAGCGGCTAAAAGTGTTGTGCTGCTCGGAGATCCTCAACAACTCGAACAGCCTCTGAAGGGAACACACCCTGCATCTGTCGATTCACATCAGAGGTTTTCTATGAGGAAAGATTGCAATCGCGCCCGGGGCTGGAAGGGCAACGGATAGAGGGCCATCCGTGGTTAGGAGCGGCAGGGCTGTGGTTTGTGCCTGTGCGGCATGACGGTAACCGGAACAGCTCTGCTGAAGAAGTCACGCAGATAGGAGAGATCGTTAACGGCCTGCTGACATCCGGTGTGACTTGGCAAGATGGCAGGAACGTTCGCAGGAATCTTCGCATTGATGACGTCTTGATTGTGGCACCTTACAACGCACAAGTAGCGGACCTTGCGGACCGGCTCCCAGCCGGCGCGAGGATAGGTACCGTTGATAAATTCCAGGGACAAGAAGCACCCATCGTCATCTATTCACTGACCACCTCATCTCAAGAGGATGCCCCTAGAGGAATGGAATTTCTCTACAGCCTGAACAGGCTCAATGTAGCTACTTCACGCGCGATGGGTGTGGTGATCGTGCTGGGGAGCCCGCAGCTTCTTACGCCGGATTGTCGCAATCCCAGACAGATGCAGCTGGCTAACGCTTTATGCAGATACGTCGAGTTGGCGAACGTCCGAGAGAAGCCTGAGAGCGGCTATTAGGAGCGCGCATCGTGAGATTCAATGATAAGTTCGAACGCAAAAGGAGAGTCAAGTGGCCGCGCCTAACCCTGCTGCACCTGGGAGTCTGAACCCTGAATCTGCCGCTATGTCGAGCATTGTTTCATGGTCAAAGGATTTACCTGCTTGGCAGCGTGATGCCCTAAGACGGCTGTGCCTCAATGAGGTTCTGACTGCCGCTGATGTAGATGACTTAACTGCCATTTGCAAGAAACCTAAAGGGCCATCCGATCCCCTCACGTTGAACCACATCAGGGCGGGCAACACAGGCTCGGCGTTGGTGACGTTACGAGCCATTCGGGACGTAGAAAATGTAAATGCTTTGGCTACAGGACAGTCCCTTTCCTTTGTAAAGACCGGCATCACCGTTGCCTACGGCGACAACGGGTCCGGCAAATCAGGCTACGCTCGAATTTTGAAGAGGGCCTGTCGTGCACGGTTGTCACGGAAAGACGAGATTCTAACGAACGTCTATGCGCGGAATCCTGGGGTTGCCGCCGCCTCTGTTGATTTCTCTGTCTCTGATGTCAATGAACATGCGCGTTGGCAACTGAATGCAGCCACAGATCCGCGACTCTCCGCAATAAGCGTTTTCGACAGTAGAAGCGCGAGCATTCAGGTTGAGCAGTCGAACGATGTTGCCTACACGCCGCTTCCATTGAAAGTTTTAGCGTCTCTAGCTGATTGCTGTGTGACGGTGAAACAACGCCTCAATGAGGCTATAAAAGCACTGGAAAAGCAGACGCCAGGAGTCATCAGTGCCCCTACGTGCAAGCCCACGACAACCATCGGTAAGCTCATGGCAAATCTTGCAACGGCAACATCGGCGGCCGTTGATGATGTACGGCCACTGAGCACTGTTGAAAGTGAGCGCCTTGCTGCTCTCGAAGCTGATCTTGCAGCAGACCCGATACGCTTGTCCCGTCAGCTCCTCGCTCATAAGGTCAAGCTGGACGCGGCTGCAACTAGGCTGGAAGCGATTCAGACAGCACTAGCCGCAGAGAGTGCCATAGCTCTGCGGGCTGCTTATTTGGAACGCCGAGACTCCCAAGCAGCTGCTTTAGTGGCATCTACGAATCTCTTTGCCAGCGAACCTTTGCCGTCGATTGGCTCTGACACCTGGAGAACTCTGTGGGAAGCGGCTAGAAGGTATTCAGAGAACGAAGCCTACCTGGAGCGACCGTTCCCCGTGACGGATGAAGGTGCTCGCTGCGTGCTCTGTCTTCAAGAACTACAACCTCAAGCGATGGATCGATTTCAGCGTTTTGAGGCCTTTGTACGGAATGAGAGCAAGCGTAGGGAAGCAGAGGCGCTGGAGAAATACAACAACGCAGTTCTTGCTTTGGATAAGGCTGTGGTTGATGAATCCGAACAAAGCACGTTTACGACCCTTTTCGAGACCGAGCTATCAGACCCAGAGCTCAGCGCTGCTGTTTCGGGCTTCCTGTCAAATGCAATGTCGGTTCACGACACGTTGAAAGAAAGCCATGCTGGAGAGTCGTTCACTCCGGCGGAGCGTCTTGAAAGCCCAGCCTCTCTCATCCGTGCTGCTGGCATACAGCTTCAATCTAGAGCCGCCGCTCTAACTTCGTCGGACGTGTCAGTGGAGAGGAGCCGGCTTGTTGCTGAGCGTGACGAGCTTGTAGATCGGGCATGGTTCGTAAAGATCAAGAGTGACATTCACGCGGAGCTGTCAAGGCGGCAGCAAATTGCGGCGCTTCAGCTCGCGCTCAAAGACACTGCGACGAACAAGATAACCGCGAAGAGCACTGAATTAGCTGAAAAGCTGGTCACAAATGCTCTAAGGTCTAAGTTTGCCCAAGAGGTAAATCGGCTTGGAGTAGCCGGTCTTGCGATCGAGCTTCGACAAGACAAGACGACACAAGGCATCCCCTACTTCAAGGTCAGCCTGATTAGCCAACCCAATGCTTCGGTAGGCGAGGTACTGAGTGAGGGAGAGCATCGTTGCGTGGCTATCGCCGCTTTTCTAGCTGAAGTAGGCATGACCCAGGGGTGTTCGGGGTTGGTGTTCGATGATCCTGTGTCTTCCTTAGACCACATGCACCGGGAGGCGGTTGCTGTGAGGCTCGCAGAAGAAGCTGCGCATCGCCAAGTGATCGTGTTCACTCACGACTTAGCGTTTCTCATGCTTCTAAGCGAAGAATGTCGCCACCTCAAAACCACCATCAGTTTTCGCAACATCAATCGCGGTAAGACGGCGGCCGGGTACTGTGACCTCAATGGTCCAAACAATACCAAGAGCATTCTTCAGATTATCGAAGGGATGACGAAACACCTCCAGAACACGAAGGTTCAGCATGAACAAGGCAAAAGAGCGGAATGGGATACCACTTCTCGCTCTTTGCTGGAACAGCTTCGTACAGCATGGGAACGTGCCGTAGAGGATGCCCTTGCACCAGTGGTAAAGCGGCTCGCCAATAAAGTAGACACAAAGAATCTCCTGAAGCTGACCGTCCTCACAAGAGAAGACTGCTCAATAATGCGCCTAGCCTTTGGTCGGTGTTCTGCGCTTCTACATAGCGATGCCGATGCTATGAATCGGCCAGCTCCAACTCCAGAGCAGATTGAGGCCGAAATAGTTGCCCTCTCCAAGTGGTTCGAGGATATTAAAAAAAGGCAAGATGACGTTCGTCTGGACTGATAACGAGAGCCAGTCGGAGCAGCAGGTGTCAACTATACAGACGAAGCGAAATCGACGTTTACAGCGAAGCGTACAAGCTCGATTGAAGGCTCTGCTATAGAGATGTTCATCACCGCCTCGGAGATTTTTCTAGAACCGCCGTGGACCAAAATTCCCCGAATCGGAGTTTTGCTTCGGATGCCAAGTATTTCCTTACGAGCCATAAGCATGTAATGCCTGAGCTGCTTCACATCGCCTTCCATTGGTGCATTTTGCTTACACTCCACTATGACCAAGCAACCCTGACGGTCCAAGAGGAGTACGTCACTTCTTCGCTTGTCTGAGAAAGCAAACTCTCGGGTCTTGACTGACGGATATGGACGTAAACCATCCTCTAGGAGATGTGGAAACGAATTTATATACTCGGAGATTGCCCGTTCGCTAGCAAACCGCGAATGTACTGAAGTCCAATTAGCCTCATCGGACAGAGCCTTTGAAATTGCCTCTGCTGTCTCGTCTCTCAGGCGCACGATGGTTGACCTGAGAGCCCTTCCTTTGAAGCGAGCTTCTACGGGAAGCCGGGCAACAGCTGATGGAGACACCGGCCCTACCTGAAGATCCCACCGTACCTCTATCCGGCGACCCATCTCACCCTCAGGATGTTCCTTGTCAATCGGGACAGTCGGATTCCATTCTGCATCTTCGACTTTTGCAGCAGTGACGGTGCCCATGCGCCCAACACGCGAATCACTAAGCTGCACGATAACGCGATCGCCCACTTGGACCTGGATTGCTGCGGCTCTCGCTGCCGACCAACCGCCATCATCTGTTGGGCCATTTAGCGAGTGGTGAGGGGTTGGCCAGCCCATTGCTACCGTTTGCTGTAAAAACCACGTTTGCCAGAGACCGGGGTATTGGTCCTCCATGCATTTGACTTTCCAGTAGCTCATGCGCATCGACTCCTGTCGTTGTTAGGGTACACGTCAGAGTTTGCGATGTTCGTTTAGGTATACCTAAACGATACGTAACAGCTCCCCCCAAATCCCGTATCGGAAAGGTTGGAAACTCCTTTGTGATACGACTGATGGCGCGGGTTAAAGAGCTAAGTGTTACAAAAAGACGGCGAAGTCTGCCAGAGCTGCGAAAGCGGTGAACCCGGCGAACTCTGCAAGATCGGCTCGGGCGGGGAAGTCTGCCCAACCCGCAAGAGGGCAGTGCGTCGGATACATCCGCGTGAGCACGCTCGATCAACGAGAAGATCGCCAGCTCGAGGGCGTGAAGGTGGACCGCCGCTTCGTGGATCATGTTTCAGGGAACGACGTGAAGCGTCCGCAGCTTACGGCGATGCTGTCGTTCGTCCGCGAGGGAGACACTATAGTGTGTCACTCGATGGACCGTCTCGGCCGCAATCTGGACGATCTTTGAAAGCTGGTCTTCGGTCTGACAGAGCGGGGCATACGCGTTGAGTTCCGCAAAGAGAACCTGATCTATACCGGAGAGGATTCGCCGATGGCAAATCTGCTCCTGAGCGTGATGGGAGCGATGCCGGAGTTTGAGAGACAGTTAATTAGTCTTTACGTCTTGACGTATTCCCATCGACACCGCAGGAGGAAGCGATGCGGCACCACACTTTGTGAGTCCTAAGCCGCTCGATGCAAGTTGTGAAGCGCCCGATCATCCTGAATCAAGGATGTAGACAATCTACTCCCTGAGGTTTAGATTGTCTCTCTATGGTAGAGAAGAAGGCGTACCAAAACCGAATCGAGCTTCTGCAGGGCACATTGGACATGCTCGTCTTGAGAACACTCCAGTGGGGTCCTCAGCATGGGTACGGCATTGTGCAAGCGATATGCACTCTTTCCGCAGATGTCTTGCAGGTGGAGACTGGATCGCTTTACCCCGCGCTGCACCGACTGGAGCGTCAAGGCTGGGTGGAGTCTGAGTGGAAGCAGACCCCGAGCAATCAGAGAGCCAAGTTCTACCGGATCACTGACGATGGCAAGGCCCAGTTGGCGTCAGATCTGAGCCGCTGGCAACGGCTCGCTGCAGCCATCGATGCCATTATGCAAGGCAGCCCTGAGGGCAAAGAGGTATGAGGTTCCGGCCATGGATGCTCTCTCGTCGGAAAGCTGAACTCAATGAAGAGATCCGGACTCACATCGAGATGGCCGCGCAAGACCTCAAGGACCGCGGGAAGTCAGCCGAGGAAGCCTACGCCCAGGCCAGACGGGAATTTGGCAATATACCGATGGTCGCAGACGCGACAGTTTCCAAGTGGGAGTGGCTGTGGCTGGAGCATGCTGCGCGGGACCTGAAGCTGGCGATCAAAAGGCTGTGGCGGTCCCCGGGGTACGCTCTGGCAGGCATCCTGACGGTTGCTCTGGGTCTTGGGGCGGTCACGTTCATGTTGGCGCTCGTTGATTCTGTGTTGCTACAACCTGTAGCACTTCCACATCCAGAGCAGTTGGTGACTCTTTCTGAATACGACCACCTGGGAGAGAAAGGGAGTTTGTCGCGTGACCAACTCGATCTCGTCGCCAAGGGCGTACCAACACTCTCGGGCCTGGCTGAATATACCGATGTTCCTCGGTCAGTCCATACCTCCACTGGGAACACCGTAGCCAGGGCTTATGAAACATCCCCCAACTTCTTCAGCCTCCTTGGAGTGAACGCCCGCCGCGGAAGGGTCTTCAAGATGACTGATGCGCGAGCGGACGTAGCAGTGATCAGCTATGCATTTTGGCGAGATAGTCTGCACGGGGATCCGGAGGCAATCGGACAGAGCCTAACAGTGTATGGGCGACTCGTCACAGTCATCGGAGTGATGCCCGAAGGATTCCGTTTTCCCCCCGCTACTGAAGACGCACCGATCATTGCAATGCCGTTTGAAACATCCTCGAGTGCAGATGGAGCTAGTGCGATCGCGCGACTGCGAGATGGTGCAAGCATTCGAGAGGCAGAACAGGAAGTGCATGCCGTCTTTGCTCGTATGACGACTGAGCCGGGCTCGCGGGTGTCGCTACGATCTTATAGCTCTGCGATCATTGCCGACGAGCAACCCGCCCTCCTGGCCTTGTTGGGATCTGCCGTACTCTTCCTCTTGATCGCATGTGCGAACATCGCGATCCTACAGATTGCAAGAGAAACATCGCGCTTGGCGGAGATGAAGCTTCGATCGGCTCTTGGGGCAAGTCGAAGATACCTGGTACAGCAGATCATCATGGAGAGCCTGATGATGTCTCTCGCGGGTGCCGCTCTAGGGCTGCTTTTGGCTCTTGTGCTGATCCGATGGACTCGCGCAACCTATGGCACGCAGTATCCACGCTTCGACGAAGTGGCTCTGCATCCAGCCGCATTCCTAGGCTGCGCCATCTTTGCGGTCGGTACCGCACTTTTGGCTGCTCTTGCACCGTCCATCCAGGTCTTGCGCGCGAACCTCGATTTATCAGGGACGGCATCCCGCACAGTTTCTGGACTGCGAGTTAGTGGAGCCCTTGTCATCACAGAGGTGGCTTTAACATGCACACTGCTGATCGCAACGGGACTGTTGTTACAGGCGTTCAGAACACTCGAATCGACGCCGATGGGGTTCGATCCTGAAGGGGTAACCTCGGCCGTATTGCTGAGTTCAAATCCGAAGCTCAGCGAGCAGGAGGCGCGGTCGGAGACTCAGCGAATCCTAGACGGACTTACCGCAACGCCAGGAATCACCGCCGCCGCGACTCAGACAGCCGTACCCTTTTCATCGTTCAACATCACCGTAGGTCCTTTACCGATCCACGTAATTTCGTCGGAAAATGCAGCAGCAGCATATATCAGTGTGGTGAGTCCACAGTACGGTCGTACGATGCGTACGCCCGTAGTACAGGGGCGGATCTTCGACGCGAAGGATCACAAAGGAACCGAAGCGGTGTGCTTAGTTAATCAGGCTTTTGTGCAGAAGTTCCTGGCAGGCCGTGCACAGGTGCTCAATCAAGTGGTCCTCTTTCCCAACAATTTTCCCAATATGCCTCTTACGATCGTCGGCGTAACTACGGACGAACTCGCAGGGCGCTCTTTTGCGGAGGTGCAACCCACAGTCTTTCTCAACTACGATCAATTTCCATCTGGGAGTGACATGGCTCCCATGATCTTCGGAGTAGCACCACAATTCACTGTCCGCTCAACACTAGCGGAGGTGGATGTCGAAGCGGCGCTTCGGAAGGTCATCAAAAAGACAGCGCCCGACATGGCGATCATGAACGTCGAGCCAATGCAGGCGTCGGTGCAAGAGGCGCTCGTTGGTCGCCAACTCGCTCTACGTCTAGGGTCGGCTTTCGGGATCTCTGCTCTACTGTTGGCGGCCATCGGAATCTATGGCGTACTCGCCTATACCGTCGTCCAACGACAAAGGGAGATCGGCATCCGTATGGCCTTGGGCTGCTCAAGGACTCGATCCATGTTGTCGGTGGTTTCCCAGTCAGCCGTTTTAGTTTTCGCAGGGTTAGCAATCGGATTGGTTACAGCAGCGGCAGCAGGACGTGTTCTACACTCAGCTTTCGTTGGAACGGAGGTATGGGATACGACGACGGTGCAGGCAGCGACAGGTCTCCTTCTGCTCGTTTGTGCATTCGCCGCAGCACTGCCTGCTTGGCGAGCTTCGCGGGTCGACCCTGTGGAGGCACTGCGGTCCGCTTGATAGGTACCGCGCTTGAAGAGCGGAGGAAGAATATCTACGCAAACCTAGCACTGAAAAGGCTAGTTCTCCGCAGTGAATGTCCTAGTGCTTGCAATCTTCGCGGATCCACATGGCTTCAGCTTTCTCAAGCTTGATCCAGCACGGACTGCGGCAATCGTGGCAGATGATTAGAAGACAACGTCTGCTCAGATCGAAGCATTCCAAGCAGCCATTCCACAGGCGCAGGTCGTTCGCATCCCGAACGCGGACCATTTTCTCTTTAACTCTAGTGAGCAACAAGTCTATGGAGACAGTGCTGACTTTTTAGCGAAGCTGTCTGAATGACAGCTCTGGATGCTGGGTTCATCACCGCGCAGCATTGTTCGACGACGGTTGATGTTGCTGCAAAGTTGAATTGTCGTTTGGTGTGCAAAGCGTAATCGTCATTTAAGATCCTTCACAGCCGGGCGGTGGTAATGTGCGAAGTCGCGGTTTCTGGCGATTTCCAAGGCCCGTGGAAAGGGTGGGAGGCAGGACAGTCGCCAAAGCGTTCGTTGAATCGCTCGACGAAAGTCGGGAGCCATGCATTTCCAGCTTCGATGCTGCTGATCTGAGCGAGTCGCAGTTCCTTAACCAAGCGGTCCTGCAACGGACGGTTGGCTCGTTCCACGCCACCCTTTGCCTGGCTGGAGTTGGCGCACAGGATCTCGATGTTTAGCTCTGCGCGTGCACGACCGAACTGTGTCATGCCTTGCCCGCCCTTCGCATCGCGGTTTATGCGGAACACCGAGTGCTTATCGGAGTAGAAGGCGACTGGACAGCCATGCGTGGCCAGATAGCTATGCAGTGCTTCGAAGTAGCTGGTCGTGCTTTCGCTAAGCACGAACCGCAGTTGCATAAGCTTGCTGGTCGCGTCGTCGATGAAGACCAGTGTCGTGCAGGGCTCGCCACGATCTTCGAACCAACGGTGTTCACTACCGTCGATCTGTATCAGTTCGCCGTAGCTCTCACGCCTCAGTCGCGGTTGGTGAAAGACTCGTCGCTGCCGGCGGGACAGCCACAGGCCGGCTTCGGTCATCTACTTGCGCAGTGTCTCACGCGAGACTTCGATACCGTGCCGTTCGAGAAGTGCCTCGGCAGCTATCGTCGGTCCGAAGTCACGGTAGTTCTGCCGGACCAACTCCAAGACATAGTCTTGAATGCCAGAGTTAGTTCGGTTCGTTGCGGGTCGGCCTCGCGCCTTGTGGATAAGCGCTGCGCCGCCACCTTCTCGGTATCTTGCAACCAACCGTTGTGCCTGACGCAGGCTCAATCCTAAAACTGCCGCAGCCGCCTCGGTCGTTCGACGGCCAGAAATTACCTCGGTCAAAACCTCGATCCGCTGCAAGTCTCGCTTGCTCATCTGTACCCAGCTCAATCCGTCGCCTCCGATCCCGCAAACTAGGGACGTGCAGGCGACATTTTGGCTTTGCACAGCTACGACATTATTGCTTTGCTCTTACAAGCTGACTGTACAGAAGACTCGTTATCAGGCATAAACCTCTCAAAAAAGATGTGAGAGGAAAGCGGGTAGATTCCAGAGTCAAGCTCGGTGTAGGAGAGCGCGGGGGCCTAAGCAGGAATGATCTGAGGGTCTTAATCAGCTGAATTCTTATTTAGATCGTGAATGCGGTCTTGACCCACAGAAGGCTCTCGGACAGATGGCGATCTGCTGACCCGATTGGCTAAAACTCGATGGCATATCCCTCGAATTCGATGGATGGATCGTCGATCTCCGGCAGGGGGATTTCCGTTTCAACCGAACCGGCAAACTTCCTCTGCATGGCAAGCTCAGGTGCGGCGGCCTGGTAGCCGTCCGATGTGTACACGATTAGCTCGTGGAGTTTGGACGGAAGCCGTGAAAACGCTTCACGCCGGGAAGTGATTTGCTCAGCCTCGCCGCTCAGGATGACACGGTCGACAGACAGACTTTTGGTCGATTCGATGGCATACCCGTACTCGACGTGCTGTGCCTGTTCGGAAGTGAGATGCAGGGTCGCTCCCGAATCGACTTTGACGGAGAGGCCACCATCGTCGCGGATGTGGTCGATGGTCGCGAGATTGCCGACACGGATACCTTGACCCCAATCGGAGCGGGTGAACTGGATGCGCTCGCCCTTGGAGAACTCGCGTTCCTGGGGCGTATAAATGGCAGCCTTAAGACGCATTTGCCACTCGGTTGCAGGGTTGTAAACGCGGGGGCTGGCATCCGCTCCGGTTACAGTGATGAGATTCTTTTCGGCGTCTACACCGCTCACGGTTCCGTAGGTGTTCGGGGGGATGCCCAGCTCATCGCTGCCTTTGCTGCCGTAGCGGATCACATTGCCAACTTCATAGTTCGCGGCAATCTTGCAATCTTTATCTGAAAGCAGTTTGTCTGTGAGTACGTTCGCGTTGAAGGTTTTGTCCAACCGCCCCTGCTCGTGAAGATCCGCACGAATGAGCCGTGTCAGCTCATCACGCTCCGCCTTATCAGGAGCGAAGATGACGGCGCGGTCTTCTTTCGAAACGTAATCCCGAACCACGGCAGCTACGCGGTGTTCCGGATCGTTGTAAACGTGAATACGATCGGCATTCCGCAGGAGCGTGGTCGCCGATTGTGGATTGTCGCGCCGGAAGCTATACCCCGCCTCCCGGAAACCGCTGAGATCGAGGGCCGTGGTCTTCGAAACATCGGTCGCCAGCAGCTCGCCCAAGGTAGCGGCGTTGTTGGTGTAAATGCAGGCGTCGTGGGCCGCGCGGGAGATGGCGACATAGGCCAGTCGGTCATTGATAAGGGAGCGACTGGAGTCGGTGTCGATATTGGCGATCACGCGGTCAGCTGTAAGTCCCTGCGAGCTGTGGGACGTAACCGCGTAGCCGTGGTCGAGCTGCCGGAACTCAGTCGGGTCGAAGGTGACTACGCGCTCGGCTCGACCGTCTATGCGGACGGTGATGGAGCGCTCGTTAAGTTCGGTGATAGTGCCGAGATCGCGATTGACGATGCCGAGATCGCGGTGTCCGACGCTGAACTGGATGCGCTCGCCTAAGCTGAAATCCCGGCTGCGCTCTTCAAAGACGTTCACGCCATAGAGCCGCTTCGGATCGTAGGAGACTTGCTCGCCGTCCTGCTTCTGGACGGTAAGGGTGTTTGTTCGTACATCCACACCAATTACCCGTGCTTCGGAATTCCGCTCGAAGCCGAAAGCATTGCTGCCAGACTCGTAACGGATCACATCGCCGGGATTGTAGAGCGCTGCCCAGGTGCGGCCTGCGCCAGTGAGATCGGAACGATGCGCGAGCGTCTGGAACGCGCAGCCACCCAGAGAAAGCTGGCCAGAGCTTTGCAGCTCGGCGCGAATCGCTTCGTTTATCTGCTGACGGCTCCGGTTGTCTGGGGAGATAACGAGAGTGTTTTCTGGTTGGGCGGCATAATCTCTGGCGATCGCCGCGACACGATCCACGCCACCCTTTACCTCGGTGACGCGGCCCTGCTGGGCCAGCAATTCGACGCCCTTCTTTGTCTCTCCGATGGCAAAGTGCTGGACGGCTTTCAGCAATTCCGCGTCCTTCTGGCGCATGATCTGATCTAGTTGCGAAGTCTGCATCCCGGCCTGCTGCATCTGCTCGAAGGGCTTGCCGGCCTCGACGCCCTGATGCTGACGAATGTCTCCGACTACTAGAACCCGGTCTCCCGCCGACAGCTTTTGAAGAAAGTCCCGCATTTGTTTGGAAGAAGCGAGCGAGGATTCGTCCAGCATGTAAAGGCTCCGCTGAGCCAACCTACCCTCTACCTTGCGGGAGAGAAAGCTTTGTAGGGTGTTTGCCTCGATCCCGGCCTCGCGAAGCTGGCCTGCAGCGCGGGACGTGGGTGCAAAACCCACAACCTTGTAACCCTTAGCCTCCGCTCCTTCGCGGATAGTTTGAAGGCTCGCGGTCTTCCCAGAACCGGCCAGCCCCTGAAGTCCGTGAACGCGATCCGTCGAGGTCAGAACCTCATGAACAACGCGGCGCTGGGCGTCATTTAGAAAACTCCGGCTATCCGCGTGGGCAAAGGCTTCGCGCTCGGTCATCATGGGTGCAAGTGCGTGTCTGCCGTCCCACACCTGCTGGATATTGGCACGCTCGGCGGCAAGCGTTTCGGGCGTCGTATACCGCTGCGCAGAGTCATAGGTCCGCTCGGCCGCGGTTTGAAATTGGCCCTGCTCACGGCGTGCCAAGAATTCGCCCCGGACCTCGGAAAAGGTGGCCTCGCCCATGCTGCGCCGGAGTGCGGCGGTCATGATCGCGCGCTCGTCAGCAACAGCCTCGCGTTCGAAAAGATGGTTTCGAGCGAAGGTCATCGCCTCCTGTGCGCGGACGGATGACTGCTGCTGTACACCCTGCTCGATGGATCGCTGCCGGGCCTCTGCCACGACCCGGCTGGCCTGGTTGCCGAACTCGGTGGCGACCTCCCGATGTGCCTGCAGCACCTGCTCTTTGGTGAGGTTATGTTTCTTTTCGCGGGTGGCGTGCGCAGCGATCTCTGCGGCTTCGGGTCCTTCAAACCCGTTCAGCTCCATATGTTGCCTGATCTTCTCGGAACGTGGGCTGGACGCATCCAGGTACTCCTGCGAGAAGCCTTTTACTTCCGGGGCGCCAGAACGCCCACGCTCCAGCTCATAGCCGAATTGGCGGAGCTTGTATGTCAAGTGCGATTGATACACCGCCGTCGCGTAGCTCTGGCTCTCAAATAACGCCCGCTCCTGCAGGGCACGGGTAGAGCCGTCCTCCCGTGCAGTGACGTTGAAGATAACGGCATGGGTGTGGAGTTGGGGAGCGGCGTAGCCCTCCACCGGGCGGGCGGTGTCGTGTTCGAACTTGGCCGCGAGCAACCGTCCGGTCTGTTCAGCGGGGTTGTTGCCGCCGATGCGTGCCTGCGTGTACCGCTCCAGCTCGGAGAGTGCGGCGGTCACCGCCTCCCGGTGAGCTAGGCGCACGCGCTCATCGCCGCCTACGAGGGCGGTCAGGGACACGGATTTGGGCGCGGAAAAGGTAGCGTCCCAACCAGCACGGTGGGCGACTGTCTTTGTGATGGAACCATCCGCGTTGGTCTGTTCACTGGCGATGCGATGCTTGACCATCTGCTCGCCCGTCTGCGGGTTCCGACCGTTCGCAAGGGCCATGAAATCGGCTTCGCTGACAAATCCCGAGACGCCAAGCCTATCGGCTAACTCTCCCTGCCACTCGCCCAGCAGGGCGTCGTCTTTCGCGTAGTAGCTCTGTGTCCCGGACGTGAAATCCTTAGTGTGATAAGTGCCTGCCTGCGAAGCATTGAGGGCCTTAGAAATCGTCAGCATCGGGGCTACTCCAGAGAGAGGCTGAACTGCTGATTGTCGTGAGGCGGTAGGATATGGGTTTGGTGCTGCGGATCATGCAGGGGGATGAGGTAAGGGTCTAAATCTGTGAGCTTGATCGGGTCGGAATTAGTCTGCTTCGGTTGGTCTTCAGCTCGCTTGACGATATCGGCCCAATTCTCTTTGATCGCCTTCAACTCGGCTTGCGAGAAATCGCGGCCCTGCTCATCCAGCCCCTCGCGAAACTGTTGCAACTCCTGAAGAAACTCGGCTGCGACGGCAGCAATGCCGCTGGGTTCCGGGGCTGACTGCCCAATAGTCTGCGCATTGATCTTTTCCTCGGGTCCATTCCCGGACACCGTAAGAGCACGCCGGTACTGCGCCCCTCCTTTCTGCTGCGGTTCCTGCGGTTTCTTCGCTTCCGTTTTGGGCTCTGTCACCGACACAGGCTGCGTCGGAGATTCAACCTCGGCGGGGACGGCTGGTGGGGCCAGCGGCTCAAGGGTACGTCGATCAAACTTCAGCTTGTCATCGGCGTTTTCGCGGGGAATAAACGCATCCGTCACCGTCGGCAGGCCGTGGTAATCGAAATCGAAGCGGGCAATTCGATTGCCAAGTTTCAGATACGCGCGGCGGTCTTCCAGACCAGAGATCTCAGACGCCATCACCAGAGGCTCAATTTGCCTGTCGATGGTGTAGTTCTTGCCCGCGCGTGAGCCGTCGAAGTGCGTCTCCTTCAAGCGCTCGATCTCGACCTTGCCGAGCGTATCCGAGATCCATTCGGCGGCTTTACCCTCCGTGGTTTTCATAAAGATTTTGGTGGCGGGCTGGCTCAACATGACCTCGGCGATCTTGCCATAGATGTCTTCCAGTTGGGCGCGGCCCTGAAAGCCGACCACGAGCGGATTTTTCGACTTCCTGCTCTCTGTCATTGCGCTGTGGAGCTGTGGAAGTTTCTGCAGGCTGGCCAGTTCGTCAATCACAAACCAGACCTGTTTTTGACCCGGCTTGGGAATCTCCATCAAGCGCATCACGAGTATGTCAATCCAGAGTGAGATGAGCGGGCGCAGTAACTCGCGCTGAGACTTCTTGGAAGTAATAAAGATCCAACCCTCGCGCTGCTTAGCCCAATCGGTGGCGTTCCATATCGATTTGGTTTCTTCCTTGCGCGGGAGCAACCGGAGGCTCTGCGCGACCAGTCCGAGGCTGGCAAGAACGCCCGCCGCCTGGGGGCCAGCTTTGCGGTCGATGTAGAACGCCATCTCCGTCCCCTTGACCTTCTTTTGCAGGAGACTTTCATCGGCCATCCATTCGGCCAGCGTGTGGGGCGTGGGTCCTTCGCGGAGCAGATGGGCGAAGATTTGGGCGGGCGTTCGGTAGAAGAACTCCTTGTTCGAACTGTTGGAGCTGCCGCCCGATGGCTGGTATAAGGATTCGGAAATCGTTGTGGCTTCCTGGTTGCTCTCGATCTCCATGGCGGGCGACCAGAACGGGCAACGCGCGTCGAGCGGATTGAGGATGATGTCGCCGCGTTTTTTGTCGTAGAATCGCTGCACGAACTCCGAAGCCGGGTCATACACAATCGCCACATCTCCACGGTCCCGGATCTGCCGAAGTAGCTGCATGATGAGGGTCGTCTTGCCCGCGCCGGTGTCGCCCATCATTTGAAAGTGCTGGGACTCCTTACCGGGCGGAATCCGCATCAGGCCGGTCATCTCCGTGGTCTTGAAACCAAGTCCTAGATGGGCTTGATTGCCACCCTTCTTACTGGCTCTCCATGCGCGGAACTCGCCCAAGGGATGACGCCAAAACTCACGCATGACGGCACGGTGAAACTCGCGTGGGCTCATCATTTCGGGGCCACGCAGGACGCGGCCATATTTTAGGACTTTGAGCCGCTTGATGTCGGCTGGGATTGCAAACCAAAGCATGATGGCCAGCAGTACGCCCGCCTCGATGTAGGTCAGGAGAAACAGGTGAGGAAGGCTTTCGCCTTTGAAAAACGTGAGGCGAAGCCAGCCATATAGAGACGCGTCCTGTAACCTGTTCGGAAGACCCCGCGCGAACCACCGATAGCCCTGTGCCTGCGGGAACGCAGTGAGCTGGATGGGAACGGTCTTTCCGGTCGGCAGCTTCGTTTGGCCGTCCTCGAAATCAAATGGAAGTGCAAGACGAGGCTGTCTCTTCGTCGCACCGTAAAGATAGAACAGTCGGTACTCACCGGCTTGATGGAAGGCCGAGCCAGCGGCTGCGCGGACGTATTCCGTCAAGTAGCTCCGTTGCATGATGGACATGGAAAACGCGACCCTCTGCCATGCAAAAAAGCATAGACACATGAGTGCTACTCCAATTGCCGTGAAGGTGTACACCGGCACGGTCGGCGGTGTGATAAGCGTCTCTTTTCTGCCCCAGGTCGATGCCATGGTTTAGCTCTCCTTTGTGGTGTTCAATCGCTCTGTTTGCTCTGACAGCTCGCGGGCGATGCGGCGCTTCACCTTCTGCACTTCGGCGTGGATCTTCGTGTACTCGGCCTCGGGTAAAGCGCGAGTCTGCCCGATCATCTTCAACATGTTGACCAGCAACATGCGCGTGGCGACGAGTTCCACCAGAACCACGTCTGGGCCGGTGCGCTGGGCGGCTTCGATCAGGATCTCGCGCGCCCATTCGCTCACGGTCTTTCCTGCTTGTGCTGATACGTTCTCCAGTAAGAGAAGTTCGCTCTCCGTGAGCTTGGAATTGATGGAGAATACCCGCGCGGTTCGCCCACGTGAGCGCCGCAGACGTGTGTCGAGGTTGAGAGCCGCAGACGTGACTACAGGGGCCATAAGAATCCTTTGGATTTGCCGGATTCCTGTCGGAATCTGGAGATTCCCATGGGAATCCGGCGTACGCTAAATGCCTCATTCCGAGAGAGATTCCCATCGGAATCTACTTTCGGCTAAAACGACTCCCTTCGAGGGATGGAGTGTCATAATTCTTCCGGTGCGCAGCACCGCAGTGCCTCTACCACGGTGTTGAAGGCTAATCATGCCTTCAATCCCGTCATTACTGCGCTTTGCTTTGCTGCTGAGTCTGGCACGCTTAATGGCTTCTGGGACTTTGGCACCGCCGCTTCGGAAGCTGGGCCTCTACGGATACGGAGTGTCGATGCAGCTTGCTTGGCTTGCGGCGTCTTCAGGAAGTCCTGGAAGTCACGGTCTTTCGAGAAGACATAGGCGAGCGCTTGCTCGACAACATCATCGGCAGAAGCTCGGATGAAAGCCGCATACTGATCGACCTGTGTCGCGGTCGAATCTGTGAGGCGGATGGAGGCGCTTACCTGGCGCGTTTGTACGACTTCGAGTAGGGGCATTTGGGTTCTCCTTTTGTGTTGAATCAAGCAATCCTGTTGCGAGCAATCATGCGTTGCGCTGTGGCGGCTATCTCCCGCGCACGCGTCAGGCAAATAGCGGCGGGGATCTCGAGGCATCTACGTGTCACAAGCATCCCGATGACCTCGTTGATGGCTATGCCTTCGAGCAGCGACAGACGGGCCGATGCCATGTCGATCGTGCGCTGCGCATAGTAGAGAGGATTGGGCTTATCGGATCGACGTTCCGCCAACTCGCTCGTCAATTCCGACGCTTGCCTGCCTTGTGCAAGCTGATGCAAAACCCACGCCCAATCGTGCTCCGAATTGGTCGAGATTCCAGGATGCGCTTTATGCGGAAAAGGCACCGGGTTCATCGCCTGCTCGCACCCGTCGGTGAGGCGGAAATCCGTGGGCGCATACACGGAATCGGAAGTGTAATGAACGCCGACCGGCCAAGCCGGTTCATACTTGCAGTTCAGGAAGCCGGGGATGCGAAGAACGCGGTTGCAGTCGGTGCATGCAGGGTCACCATGGAACGAGGTTGCAAGAAGCTTCAGGGTCATTTCCTGCATGGAAAAGTCGAAACCTTTGACCTTCCAAATCACCTGATACTTGTCGGCGGATGTGCGAATGATTGCGGTGGGCTGCGGTATTAGCTCTGAAGCTCGAAGTGCAGCGAGGCTGGTCGCGCCGTCAATATCGAGATCGATGTAAAGATGGCGCACCGAGGCGACGCTGTCTTTCGTGCGTTTGCGGCTGCCGGCGAGAAGTGGATTCGCCGAAATATAGATGTTTGCACCTTGGCGATTCTCATACGTTAACCAACTCATGTAATTGGGCGAGAGAGCGGTCTCGATCGTCACGATGCGCTGTTGCGTCTTCGGTGTCTTCCCGTTGCGAAGCAGCACGGCAATCGTCTCGCCGGGATAGAAGCAACGGGTTAGGAACTCAGTCGCGATGCGGTTCAAGGGACACCTCAAGCTCAGGCGATTTAAAGAACGGTGCAAGGGCGTTAGCGGAGTAAGAAGCCCGGTGGTTGCCGGGCTCCTTACAGTCATCTGGAGAGGCCTATGCGGCCTGTTCCTCGGTGACATCTTCTTCGTCCTCGGCCATTGCCTTGGCAGCACGGTCGAGTTTGAGAATCGAGTTGAGACGAATCTCCCAGATGGTCTGCTCTGAGCTCGTCTTCGTGCTGGTGTACTTGCGGCTGCGCAGTTCGCCTTCAACCTGGATATGTGAGCCCTTCTTCAGCGTGGCAGCGAATTCTCCAAGCTTGCTGAAGACAACGCAACGGTGCCATTCGGTGTGCTCGATGTACTTGCCGTCCTTCTTGTAGGAAGACTTGGTTGCGACCGAAAGAGTGGTTAGGCTGCGGCCGTTATTGGTGCGAACTTCTGCGTCGTTGCCGAGGAAGCCGATGAGGGTGACTTTGTTCTGGTACATGGTGTTCATCTCCGTGTTGTTGAATTTCCCGTATCCTGCTCGGGTCACACTAGGCGAAGCCAAGCGAGGGGCCCGGCTCCCAAGTGCCAAGGAGTGCTTTCTTGGCGGGGCCCGAAAGAAGTTTGAGCAGCGTAGTCTGCTGCGGCTTTCAAACTTCTTTTGGGAGGAACCGAGACCCCGGAGGGGCGCTGTAAGCGAAGCAGAACGACGCCGTGCCGCCGGGCGCCGGTAAGGCCCCGAAGCGTGACCCCGAACAGAGGACGGGATACGAGGCGGAAGATCCCTCGATGGACCACAGTCATCCCAGCGCTCTCGGCGGGAGAAATTTGCCTGGACAGCAGTCCCGTTTTGCACGCACCCCGCTTCCGAATAGCAAGGCTTCGAGAACAACTCATGCCGCGTCAAGCAAACGGAGAATGCCATGCTGGGGGCTTTCTGAGACGAGTTGGGCTGTGCAGCCGATTTGGCAGCATGATGGTGCATCGGTGTTACCTCGATTCGGGTTTCAATTCTCTAGCGGGATGCCTGGTACTCAGGCGGTGGACGCACGATAGATGTCCTCCGTGAGAAAGCATTGATCGGCGTGACTGTAGCCCTTGACGGCAATCAGCTCGCGCACTCGGCGTCGGCCCTTGACATCCCGTTCGCAATACAGAACGAAGTCGATCGCCTCAGCGGTCTCGGAACGGATGAATGCATGATTCAGATTGGCGCGCGCACTAAGAGCCAAATCGGATAACCGATTCAGCGCGTCCCACCCTGACTTCGCATGAATCGTTGAGAGTGTTCCACCATGGCCCGTGTTCATTGCCTGGAGCAAGTCGTAGCCGCATTCGTCACGTATTTCTCCCATCACGATGCGATCGGGACGGTGGCGAAGCGCAGCGGCAAGAAGCTGACTCGGAGTGATGCCGACCTGACCGGGGATGGCTTCCACGGCCTCCCAGCGAACGGCATTCGCATGGGATACTTTCAGCTCTGCAGGTTGCTCGATCACGATCAGGCGCTCTTCCTGCGGAATGTGGTCGAGCAACGCTTTCATCAGCGTCGTCTTCCCACTCCCGGTACCGCCGCTGATGATGCCGTTCTTCTTCTCGCCGATCAGGCCGGTCACGATGCTTAGGACCTCTTGCGGTAAGCTTCCCGATGCAATTAATTCATCGGAGGTATACCAGCGATTGAACTTTCGGATCGTCATGGTGATTCCGTTCATCGATGCCGGCGGACCGACGACGGCAACTCGCGAGCCATCCGGGAGACGCGTATTCAGAATCGGGTTTTGATCCGAGAGGTCCTGGCCGAGCTTTCTCGCGATCTGCTGCGTGGCGGCGAGCAGTCTTTCGGTCGTGAGAACGCTCGCGAGTTCGATTTGTTCGATCACGCCGTTCCGATCCGCAAACACGCCCGTCGTTCCGTTGATCATCAGGTCAGAGATCGTGTCGTCAAGTATCAGACGCTGCATCTCTTCCGGGAAGAAACCAAGCACCAGATCCCAGCTCATCGGCTTACCTCCGAAGCGTGTTCGGTCGCGGAGGGATCGATTGGTTCTACCGACAGCCGATTCTCATGAAACTCGGTGATGGTGAGGCCAAGCGGATTGATCGTCTCAAACTGCGGAAAGGTCTGTGCCGCAAGACTCACTTGCGCAGGATTCAGATAGTAGGTCACAGACACCACCCAATGCTCTTTGCGCGGCTGTCGGGAGTTGCGCGGCGCGTAGATTCGCGTCAGGTTAATGAGCGCGGTGCCGCGGGCGATGGACGCCTCTTTCACCATCTCCTGCGACATGGCCGTGATGGTGACACCATCGACCTCTACATCGCTTTGCTCGACTTGATTAGCCAGTACTTGCGAGACAAGATGTGCTGCGTTGTCTTCTCCCATGTACTGGTTCGCGAGCTGAGTCGACAGGAAGTAGTAATTCATCGGGTACTTCTTCGAAATCGTCTCTCGGCTAATGGTGTAGCGGTAGTTGGCCCAGTCCGTGAGATAGGTTCGGACCTCGCCATCGCGTGGCGAGTACGCAAGGTCGGAGTATTGGATTGCGGTCGCTTTGCCCATCTCATCGATGCGGATGTAGCGGTTTTGCACGGGCCGGTGAGCGAGCAAAACGATGACGCCGAAGGATCCCGCCAGCAGGACGCTTCCAGCGGCCATAACGATACGACTCAACTTGCGTTCAGCATAAAATCCGACGTACTTTTCGTTTGCGATCTCGTCCGTGAGGAGCACCAGATCAGGCGTCAGGTCTTTAATCGTCACAATGCACCGCCTAAAGCCGACCGGACCAGAAGTGTCTCGGCAACCTGTGCGACCTTACCCGCAGCTCCGGCACCGCCACCAAAGATCGTTTGGGTGATCGTCGGCACCATCACCATGTTGAAGATGAAGGCGATGAACACGGCGATGACACCATAGAGATTTGCAATCCACATTGGCAGCGAATAGTCACCGTTGAAGGTCTGTTGCAGGAAAGTAATCAAGAAGCCTGACCAGACGAAGATGAAAGCCGCAGCCACCGCACGGATCATGGCGAAGCTCAGCAGAACATCAACGAAGTGGAAGAACTTCCCACGGAACGTCCGCGTCATCAGCAGCGGCACAAAGATCGGTCCGAAGAGAGCGGCTACACCATAGAAGATGAATGACGAACAATTGATCAGAAAAAGGATGCCGCCTGCCAGGCCTACGAAGACGTAGACGAGTAAATAGGCCAGGATTTCAAAGGGGGCCAGGTAGCTCGGCTGGGGAGTACTGTTCAACGCAGTGCTGAGCGCATTCTGCAATTGGGTCAACGAGTTCTGATCCAGGGCCGCGACAATCACCTGCGCGAAGTAGGAAAAGAGATGGTTTAAGCCGAAGCCTGCGCCCGGGAGTGGCGTGACCCAGTAGTTGATGATGAGCAGGCAGATGATCAGCTGCAACAAGAACTCTACGAGGTCACCGATCCGGACCGGTTGCGAGCTTAAGCTGATCGTCATCGTCGAAAGGTTCCACTGGGCGACAAGTCGTACGAGTTTGATGAGGCTGACAAAGGCCAGCAGCGTCATGCCCACGGACGAGAGCGCATCGCCGTTCTGCGTCGTCAGGTTGGTCAGGTTATTCGTGAACTGGTAGAGCCAGTCAACACCGGGAGCGGTCCCGACCCAAACGAAAAAAGCGGGGAAGGCCATAGGATGAAGGATCATGTGCGGGTTCTCCCCTGAAGTGAAGTGGTCCAACGTTTCTGGTTCTTCGGCAGTGGTTCGAAGTCCGTACTACGGGAGATAGTTTTCCCAGGTATTAGAGCTGTTGGCCGGCGCAGAAGAATACGTTGCTCGTTGTTGTTGAATCAGCGCTGCATTGTTGATTTCATTTGCCGCGGCTGTGCGCTCAGCCATGTTCTGAACCGCAGCCTGGGCGGCCTGACACGCGTGCAGAGCTCCCTGCGCCTGCGATTCGTTCAAATGATGTGCGTTCCCCATATTGATCAGGTTGAGTTGTTCGAGTTCGGTCGTTGTGAACGACGAGGTATCGAATTGCGATTGGGTCAGCGCGGTCTGTGGCGTCAGATTGCCTGTCCTGGCGGCGTTATAGCTGCCGACAGAATTCAGGCACTGGCTCGACACGCCATCCATCGCTTCCATACGAGTCAATGCAGCAAGCGAGTTGCTCGCTCCGAGCACCTGGCCACTGAGGAATGAGGATGACGTTGCGTTCAACCCCAGGTTCATCAACTTCCAGACCATCCCCGCGGTGCCCGGTGCCTGTCCGTTCATCGAAGCCTGCAGGCCTGTCGTTTCACCGTACTGGTTCGCGAAGTTTGCCTGCGTGAGCTGGGACTGGATCGTGTGCCAGATCGATTTGCTGCTGAAGTTCTTCAGATTGCCGTGGATCATGTTGTACGTCGTGATGGCCTGCTGGTAGTCCTTGTCGAGCGTCGCAGCCATTTGAATTTCGTTCGCGAGCTGCTGCTGCCACGTAACGCTGTTCTGGATGTTGCGCTGGATCTGTTCAATGGCGTGAGCCGATTGGGTCGGGTCAAACACAACGCCGCCGAACTGCGCGTGCCCGGGTTGGGCGGCGAGGGCTAGGATCACGGAGGCGAGGACTCCGCTGCGATATGCGATAGGTCTAAATTTCATAAGAGCTCCTGACGTTACATCGAGGGTTCGACGCGGTGTTCTGCGTAGGAGGGGATGAGGATGTCACGGCCAACGTAGACCCGTGCGCGAAAACCTTCCTTGAGCGTGATGATGGGAAGGCGGTTGAGAAAGTGGTTCAGGATCTGCTCCGCTTCTTCGCTGGTCTGGGACGAAATGCCGTTCCGTATCTGTGCTGACGGGTTGAGGATGTTGTCATTGCCGACCTGCGCAAGACCACCTAACCCGCCGATTGCTGCCGCGACGGCGAAGGTCTGGAAGTACCGGTTGTCTACTTTGGTCGCAAGACCGGTCGTGCCTAATGGGTCGAGGCCGGCGAACTTATCAAGGTCAATCGAGAATCCGTCTGGGCAGATAGCGCGATGGAAAGCGACCACCATCTTACGGGCCTGACTGGAGCTGACTGCCTGCACGCTGCCGAGCAAACGTGTGCCCTGCGGCAACAGCAATTGCTGATGATCGTGTGAGTAGTAATCCGTAGTGAGCATGATCAGGATCGGGCCGGCCAGTCCTCCATCGATATGGTTCGTGACCACGCCTTCGAAGACACTGCCCTCGAAGACACGGAACAGTTTTCCGTCGAAACTGTCGAAGTCGTACTTATTGATCGCCGCATCTTTTGAATCGGGCTTGCGAGTGTCCGGTTCTGCGTCAGACTTCACTCCTTCGCGATCTCCGCTCTCCACAGGTTCCTTGGCGATGTTTGCGCGTTCCATCACCGGCGTGGCTCCCGAAGAAGGATGTGAGAAATCAACCGCGACGGTGTCGCTAGCAAGAGCGTCCTGACGTTGCTTCTCACGCGCCAGCTCCGCCTGTTTGGCCTCAGCCTGGCGCTCCGACATCTGCGACGTCGTCTGCGGGGCAGACGGATTGCCAGGACCATAGAGTGCTGCCCGTTGCGCGGGGGTCATCGGCGGAGCATTCTGAGACTCGGGGCCAGGCATATTCGGATCCTGTAGGGCCGTGAGCAAAGCTGCTGTAGCCGCTCGTTGCTGCTGCTCCTCCTGGTCTTTCTTCGCAACCTGCTCCTGCTGCGCTTCGAAGGAATTCACCTGTTGCGGATTCGCCGTTGCCGGCCTCGCCGTCAGTTGGCTCTTAAGTGGGCCAGCCTTCTTCGTAGCCGTCACGACGCTTGAGCCGACGAAGACCAACAGGATGATGAAAAGCAGGATCAGCAGAGGCTGCTTCTTTCGCAGTGGCATCAATGACTCCGGCTGATCCGGAACCGTGGCATGGGCGGGTGTCGGCGTCTCGGACATGGCTAGCTCCCCGCCTTGGTCTGCTTGAAGTCCACACGCTGCTTACCGATCGACAGATAACCTTGCGTGATTAGCTTCGGAATGGTGTACATACCATTCGCAAAGTCGTAGTTGATCAGCGAACCTTTGCCATCCTTCAATTCGTAGAGCGCAGGCGTTTCCTGGAACTTCCCGCGGAGATAGGTGAACTTATCATCGCGCCAGATCTGCTGGATCCCGAGCGCAGCTCCCTTCTTATGGTCCCAGATGTAATCAAAATGCAGCGAGGCAGGGTAGCTTGCTTTAAAGCTCTCAGCCGCTGCAGCAATCGCCTTATGGTCCACGTCCTCCGCCTTCTTCGCGTCGTCGGCTTCTTTTCTCAGCTGTTCCTCTTTCGCCGCGGCCTCGGCAGCAGGAATAAACACAGGCGCCTTCGCGATATTGTCCGCAGCCTTGATACTGCTCAACGAGAGGTAGACCTTCGAATCAAAGTGAGTATTGGCCTTGTCGCTTGAGATTTCGCGCAGCCCTACGGTGTACTCATTGCCGTGGTCGGAGATGATGTGTAGATCGGTCGACGTGTCGGCAACCTTGGGCTTGATCGAGATGTACCGGCTCGCAACATGACCCGCGTCGAAGACCCAGCTCACAGTGTCCCCGCCGAAGACCGTCGCTACCTTCTCCTCCGCCGGTAACTCGATCAGCGTCGACTGGAGGAGGCCGGCGCGGACGATCGGTGGCGCCTCGGCATCGGCGATGACAATCGTGCGTGGAGCACTCGATTGGAGATGTGAGGTCTGAGCGAGGCTGGCAATACTGATCGCCAGGGTTGCAGCTGCGAGTAGAAAGGGGCGGGGCATCATGAATTCATCTCCTGAGGATTTGGATTAGGTCTTGCTTGTGCTGCTACGCCGTCTCGCCTTTGGCGAAGCGTTCGATACCTTCGTGGAGCCCATACTTCTCAACCAGCTTCGAGCGCCGGACCTTGTCCTTTGGCCGGGTAGAAAACTTCGCGTAGCTACGGTCGTCGAGATTGAGTATCACAACCTTCGTAATCCCATCGCGTCGCACATACAGTCCCTCACGTGGGCGAAGACTCTCAAACAGATCAAGCTGCTCTTCGCTCAGCTTGAACAACTCGCCGTATATCTTGCGGTTGAACGTTGCGTCTGGTAGGAACAGGAAAGAAGTGCAGGAGTTCACGATGGAGTCGGCGTTTTCGCCGAGATCATTTGCAGACTGGCCGATCATGGTCACCCCCCCAAGGTTCTTCCGCACCGTCTTGATCGAAGCAAGTGCGCCTTCGAGCAACTGCTTATTTTTCATGTTTGAGAAGATCTCTTCGATTAGCACGTGTTTGGGGACGCCGAGGTTCTTCGGGTCGTAGACGATCTCGTCGATGCGGTGCAAGAGCCAGACCATAAGAGGTTCGATCAGGTCGGCATATTGCTTGTTGTTCACTCCCTGGAAGTCGAAGCACTGCAGTCGCGACATCGTGAGGCTGTCGTGAGCGTTGTCGAAGACCGCGTGGTAGACCCCCTGGTCTTTCCATTTCGCCATGTAGCGATCAAGCTGCTTCGGCAGCGTGAGGTTCGAAAGTCGTCGCATGGTCGGCGGCAGGTTGTAGATTCCCTTCACAGACCGGAACACATCGTCATCGTCCTCTGGCCCCAGAAAGGCGCCTGCATTCGTCAGCAAAAGCCTGATGAAGGAATGTAGGAAAGCGATGTTGGCGTCCGTTGGCTCAAGGGCGAAGGGATTGATCCGCGGGCCGTCCTTGCCAACTCGGTCAATGCGACCACCGTAGAGCTCGACCACACTTTCATAGCTCCCGCCGATATCGAAGATGAACGTGAATCCGCCATACTTCTGTTCGAGACTCAACATCTGGTTGGCATGAACTGACTTCCCGGTGCCTGTTGGCCCAATGATGAGTTGCACGCGCACACCATTCACGTACGCGTCTTGAAAATACGGTGTCCGTGTCCGTGTCTCGAAGATGTTCAGGTACTCAGCGTCTAGGTCTTCGGAATGGGTGTGTCCCAGATTTGGCGCGAAGATGCTCGATAGCCTGGCATGATGATCTTCGCGCAGCCACAGCGGATACACATTGAATTGCCGATTACCCGGGAACATCGCGTAGAAAGCCGAAAGATTGCCATATGACTCTTCGAGAATCGGTGCTCGCGCATCCACAAAGAGCCGATGAACGGCTGGCGTCGCCGCGCGCAATTCTTCAGCGCTGCTGGCGGATAGCAGTAAGCGCAACGCAAAATCTCCTTGGCCCAACTTGTCGAGCGACGAGACCACCTCTGTAAGGCTCTCAACGTTGCCGGTGACGGCCTTCGCTGTGGCCGTCGATTCAAGGGGCGCCGTGTTTCGTCCGCTTATCAGGCGTTGGAAGGGGGAGAGCTTGAAGAATTCTAAAAACTTTTCCTGATTCGTCACCTCTTTGCGTGTCGCGCTGTCGGGCCGTCGTCTCCACACGCTGCAAAGCACGCTGTCGCAATCGACTTCCGTTAGGTTCGTGAAGAGGCATGGGCGTGACATCTCAGGCGTCTGGGTCAGTGGAAACATCTGGACGAACCGGCGTCCGATGCGCAGGTGGTCTCGGTGCCACTCGACTGGCGACGTGACCAGCTGTCGGTCCAGCCCGACGTCTGAGCGGAGATGTACCTGCGAAGCCCATTCTTCGAGGTTGAAGAGGTAGCTGAAGAATTGGAACACCTGCTCTTTGGCAAGTAATTTCAGGCCGATCGACTCACTCAGGTGCGCCTCAAGGATGGTCGCGGCCTTCTGCAGCTCGAACAATTGCCGACCGAGGACGTGCCTCCGGTCCTTTGGCTTGCTGCCAACAGTGCGACCCGCATCCGGCTCGATCGTGAGACACCAATGCAGGTCGATCCGTCTAAACAGAGCCTTGCGATCCAGGAACTCGAGACGATTGCTTACGAAAGACTCCGTGACCGGATTGGTGTAGGTATGCTGCCGGGGCAAATCAAAGCCGGCCATCACCCGTGTGTACTGGTATAGACAGGCGTCTGCAGGCAAGCCGCGGAGAGCGGCTTCTACACCGCGCACCCGGACATCGAGATCCTCGTCTGTCCGGCTCTCGGGATCGATGCCATCGAGCGAGAGTAGGCATCCGTAGCCACCGCCCTTGAGTGCAAAGATATTCGGCCCCACAAAATGCGAGATGGGCATGATGCTCGTTGCTGCTCCGGCTTTGGTAAACCACGGTGCACTATTTGCGCGGGTCATAGTAGCTCTTCTGTCTCAGGCTCAAAGCCCAGAGTTTGAACATCTTTGGGTGTTTGCGGACGACTAGCGACGCGCCGAGCAACAGCGCAGGGAATGCAAAGATCGCTAGCCACTTGAACCCGGCGAGAAAGACCGTCACTGTAACGAACACGATGGACATCCACGCTGACAGTTCAAGACCAAGTTTGGTCCTGGGCCTGTTCAGTGCTCCATTGATCGGTAACGGGTTTCCTCGCCGGATCGTCTGCATTTCGATCACATGCCCTGTCCGGTGAGTGATCCGATCCAGCCGGCGCCCCATCCTAAAACCCCGGCGCCAAACAGTGCGCCGAACAGACCTGGAATGGCATCTTGAAAGCGCCCACTCATCATGCGGATACCGGCGAAGATCAGGCCGCCGAAGCAGATGACGGCACCCGCGTAAACCGCGAATGTTTTAAATGTCCCGAGAAGGGTCTGCGCACCTGAGAAGTCCATCGTGCCTTGGGCATGAGCGACAGTCGCAAATGTGAGAGCAAAGAGGGTCGGAGCAAACACGCGCATTGCGCGACCCAACGACTGCGTTGAGTGTGGTCTGGTGTTGCGGTTGGCGAGGCGGTTCTGGCGATAAATGGCGCGGATTTTGGTGAGCATTGGCAACCTCCGGCAACGGTCTATTCAGTTGCGATAGCGAGACCTTAGCGGCAAGCGAAGCCGAGCGTCCAATGAGTTTGCATGCATAGCTTATGCGTTTTGCGCATAAGGGACGTGAAGACTCGACCGCATGCAGAAGCAGCGATTGAAGGGCGGGCTCTTGAGAGACCTCCGCTGCCAATCCGCTCGATTAGCCGGCAGGTGCGACAGATCGCAGGGGCTACAGGTGAGCGACTTCCCCGCTACAGTACCGTCTATGATCTGGTTTGTGAGGGGCCCGGCAGCCTTTTGACTCTGGCCCACAGGGGGGAGCGAAGCGTATGGCGAAAGCTTCGATCTTGTTCACTGACGCGAGACACCACGAGCAAATGCCATCTGGCAGGCAGACCATGCCCAGCTTGCAATTCTTCTGCTTCGTGAGGATGGGCAAACCGCTCGACCATGGCTGACGATTGTGATCGACGATTACAGTCGCGCCATTGCCGGCTATTATCTTGGCTTCGATCCGCCCTCTTCGATGCGAACAGCGCTCGCGCTCCGGCAAGGAATCTGGCGCAAAGGGCATCCTCATTGGCACATCTGTGGCATCCCGGAGGTGATCTACACAGATAACGGGTCAGATTTCACATCATAGCATCTCGAACAGGTTGCCGTTGATTTGAAGATTCGCCTCGTGTTCTCAACGCTAGGCAAGCCACAGGGGCGTGGTCGTATCGAACGCTTTTTTCGAACAGTGAATGCCATGTTTCTTTGCGAGCTGGACGGCTACATCAGGCGGAGACGACATAAACCAAGCCGTCACTGCAACGCTTTGAAGAACTCTTCGTTAGCACTAACATGAACACGACAGATGAGAGAGGGCCTTGTAAAGCTGAATCCAGCACTGCACCCGCTCCTATGATGGCGTAACTTTCTTTCGCCGTGCCCGGAGCGAGATGGCTCCAACCCTGACCCAGCAACCCCCCATTAGCGGAGGGTGCGTCAGCGAGTTCGCAGCCAAACCTCTCGGCGGCAGCCGCACGGTGAGTTCAATGGGCTGCATTAGAGAGAGTTTGAAAAGTTCAAGTTTCAATGAGTCTGTCAGCTGGTCTGATCGCGGTTGGAATAGGGACACCCGCAGCGCGCTTGTCCGTGTAAGCGCAATGATGGAATAGAGGTTACGAGTGCGAAATCTTGACGTTGTTGGCAAGAACCCTAGTCGTGACGAATAAAAATGGGCAAATCAGGACGGTCGTCATTGCAATAACGCGCATCGACCGCTTGTCTGACTCCAATGGACACCGACAATTGGGTGCCATCATTGAATCGGACCAGTATCTCTCGTCCAACCGAAGGGTCATCGTATATCGAGAACTCTGCTACAGCCTTACCGACCACTTCAGGGAACTCCATTTTTAAAATGTGCATTCTCTTTCCGCTCCATCCCTCCGAGACTTTAGCCCGTCCCTTATTAGGGGTTTACTGGACAGTTCACCACACTTTAGGTTGTGGCCCCAAAGGCAAAACCGGAGGCGAGACGATCCCGTAAAGGGCGTGGCCCAAAGCTGCAAACCTACTATGAGGGTGTATTGTCACGGTTGATAGCCGCTCGTGTCGAGAACGGTCTGACACAACGGGAAGCTTCGACGCGGCTAGGGATGGCACACTCATTTATGAACAAGTGTGAATCGGGTGAGCGAGCGATCGATATCGCGGAACTGTGGGCTCTTTCAAAGCTGTACAGCAAGCCTATCGGCTATTTCGCTCCTGACGAATGATCATTTTGCTTCGTTCGGAGGCCGCACGACGCGGCGTACAGCCTTTTATTAGCCCATTGCCATTGATTGGCAATTCCATTTGGGATGGTTGAAGGATGGCCTGCGTTCGGAGGACGAAGGCGCGGACAAACTCGCTCACCAACTTGGACTTATCGTCCGCCCGCGCTACCAGTTGCTCGTTGAAGCATAAGGAGTCTTCGACGATTGGCTTAGCAATCAGGTCCCCGCTGACCATTCTTAACGCAAGCGCTTTAGAGACGAAGGCGACGCCGCCAGTTGCGAAAGCTAATTGAATCGCCTCATCCGGATAGAGCACGTGGTCGATCCCTCGAACTTGGAAACCTGCTTCGACGGCGAGATGCAGCAACCTCCCGTACAGTGAAGGGTGCACGCGGCGATCAAAAAGGATCCAACGGTCCTTGTGAAAGTCAGCGATCGTGAAGAAGTCTTTCTGCGCTGATGGATGATGCTGAGTCACAACAGCATAGAGCGGTGTCTCGGACAGCTTGACCATCGTCAACTTGGCATTGGCATCCGGTTGAGTCGCCAACGCCAGGTCCAGATGGGAACTAAGCAAAGCAGACGATAACTCTGGCGATGAAAGGCTATGAACGTTGATTTCCAATGTCGGGAAAAGTGGGAGTTTGATGGAGTAGAGGATGTCGACGAGAACAGGGTTAAGGTCGGGGCTTTTTCCAATGGTTAGCGTCGCACCGGCCCCAGCCATAGCGGCTTTCGCTGAGTGAAAAGCCCGTTCCCCATGAGCAACAGAAAGCTTCGCCTGTTCGTAGAAGGCGCGACCTGCGTCAGTCAGTTGCACCGCAGTCCGATTTCGCTGAAAGAGAATGACCCTTAATTCGCGCTCGAGAACTTGAATGCAACGGCTGAGACCCGACTGACTCATCCCGATACGGTCGGACGCCCGTGTGTAGTTCAGTTCTTCCGCTAGTGCAATAACAGCCTCAAACTGACGCGTCGTGAACTTTGAATACATGGCCCGTACCTCAAATCGACGATCTAGGTGTCGAGGGGGATAGAGCTTGCAGCGAGGGACGAGAGATGATCTCGGTGCCCACCACTGTTACCAAACTAGTTAGAGGCGCTGAGTAGTGTCAACGGTGGTTTGCATTACTTTCCTGAAGACTAAAGTGCAAGCGAGCGGCGAGTGGTAACCATACTGACCGTCTTATGACGCGGAGTCATAAGACGGATTGTGAAACGCATTGGACTTCTTCACATCTTCGCTTCAGTTTGGAAGCACGTGTCGGAGGTCAAAAGTGCCTGAAACCAACAAGCCGCCAGCTTCAGAACGTCAACTACCCGTCCTGGGACGACAAGGAGTCGAACCGTTGCTAGACAGTCAGCGGGCTGCAGCTCTGTTGGGTGTCCATCCACGCACACTTCAGCGCATGGTGCAACGTGGGGAGATCGCGGGGCTTCATGTCGGAAAGCTATGGAGATTTCGAGCTTCGACGATTGATGAATGGATCGAGCGGAAGATGGCAAGTTGATCGATCTGAGCTTTTTCACAAACCTTTGGTTTTGAGTGGAAGTGCGGCGCGCCCTCGGCTACCTTAGAGGCAGCCATTCGTGCCGTGAATCAAGGAGGAATCTTGATACCACGTGCATGTTACCAATTCGGAAGCCTTACCCGAAAGAAGCGGGAGAAGGGGCCTGATACATGGGAGTTTCGGTACTACGAACCGACCGAGCTCGGCGGCAGGAGACGCAAGTCCTGCATCGTCGGCACAGTCGAGAAGTTGCCCACCAAAGCTCACGCGCAGAAGGCAGTGGAAGCCCTTCTCCTAACCCTCAACTCTGAAGCCCCGCAGCAGCGCATGGCCGCGGTGACATTCGGTGCTATCTGTGACCGATACATGCAGGAAGAGATGCCGGAACGGTACTCCACTGCGAAGTCGTACCGGTCCAACATCGTGAATCACCTGAAGCCACGCTGGGGCGAGTATCTGCTCGAAAAGATTCGACCGATGGCGGTCGAGGATTGGTTGAAGAATCTCCCTATGGCCTCGAAGTCCAGGGCGCACTTGAAGAGCGTGATGCATTTGATGTATCAGTGTGCTGCACGCTGGGAAGTCTTCAACGAGCAGAGAAACCCGATAGCGCTGGTTCGCGTGAAAGGCGGCAGCAAGCGCCGGCAACGTCCGACCACACTCACTGTTGAGGAGTTCGAACTCATCGTTGCGACTCTGCAAGAGCCGTGGCGCTTGATGGTACAGATCGCCCAATGCCTCGGTCTTCGCGTCAGCGAGATCGCGGCGCTTCAGTGGGACGACTTCGATTTCGACAAAAACCAGCTTCTCGTTCAGCGCAGCTTCGTGAACGGCAGGGTGGATGACGTCAAGACCGAATACTCCCTGGACTACGTTCCTCTGCATCCGTCCTTGACCGAGATTGTTCTGAAGCGGAGCACGCAAGCTGTGCCCACGGAAGAAGGCTGGGTCTTTGCCAATCCCCGAACGAACCGGCCCTACTATCCCACCGAGATCCAGAAGCGGCATCTTCGCCCCTCGGGTTGCTGTGTGGTGGCATGTCCGACGTGCGGGGCGGCACCTGGTGTCTGGTGTAACCAGGACCAGAAAACCGGTAACGGCGTTCGAATGCTCTTGCACGAGACGCGCGTTAAGAACTCCGGCAAGTACGGGACCATCGGCTGGCACACGTTCCGCCACACGTATCGTTCGTGGCTGGACGAGACCGGAGCTCCGATGAAAGTACAGCAGGAATTGATGCGACACGCTTCGATCCAGACGACGATGAACGTCTATGGACAGGCAATGTCGTCATCGAAGCGGGAAGCGAATGGGAAGGTTGTAGAGATGGTGCTCAAGCCGATGAAAGCGAGCGACTGAACTGCGATTTTCCTTATTGGGAGATATCGGGAGCCGATCCGTTTTTCTGATCGACTCGAAGTTATTAATTTGATTGGTTGCGGGGGTCGGATTTGAACCGACGACCTTTGGGTTATGAGCCCAACGAGCTACCGGGCTGCTCCACCCCGCACTCTGATAGTAGCAAAGGCAGGCAGCAGGGTCAAGGCCAGCCGCTAGGTCAGATAGATGGTATGCAAACCAGTAAACCCTTCTTTTTGTACAATTAAGCGCCCACAACTGTGCCTATTTCAGCACACTCAGCGCCTCTTCAGGCTCGGGACGCACGCGAAAATCAGCGAATCCGCTGGACCATTGAACGATCCCGTTCTGACTGATCACAAACGTCGCCGGCAAGGGCAGTCGCCATGAGTCCTCATCGTTGATAAACGGGATGTTTACCAGGATGGAGCGGTAATAATCGCGGTAGGAAGCGGGCACCGTGTAGCCGGCGCCGAAGGCTGCGGCTACCGATGCTTTCTCGTCGCGCAGGACGGGGAACGGTAGTTCGTGCTGCGTGACGGTGAAGTCATTCTGCCGAATGCTTTGAGGGGAAATAGCAATGAAAAGTGCGCCACTTTCGCGCAGGATGCTGTACGCATCGCGCCACGCTTCGAGCTCTGTGATGCAATAAGGACACCACCGGCCGCGGAAGAAACTTATGACCAATGGTGCAATGGCCAGCAGGTCATTCGAGTGCACCAGCTTGCCGTGCGCGTCGGGGAGGGCAAACTCCGGCATGGAGTCGCCTGCCTTCAGAATCCTGTCTTCGATGCCGGTCGCGAAGAGTTCAGCGATCACGCGCTCATTGCGCTCAAGACGCTCTGGCTGCACCAGCTTGCGCGTCTGTGCGGTGATGTCGTCCAGCTGGGCTTGCAAGGGGTCCATGCGCGTTTCGCTCTTCATCTCCTCAAGACTATTCCTTCCACAGGCATAGGGTATCGTCGCAGATGCTAGCGACCGAATCCGCCCATACCGCCCATCCCCTTGATGCCGCCCATCTGGGACATGAGCCGCCTCTGCAAGCCGCCGCCCTTGCCCGCGGACTTGAACATCTTGCGCATCTGCGCATATTGCCGGAGTAACTGGTTGATCTCCTGCACGCTCGTGCCAGAGCCGGCTGCGATCCGCTTGCGTCGTGAGCCGGAAATGATCTCGTGATTCGCTCGCTCCTGCTTCGTCATCGAATCGATGATCGCTTCGACGCGGCTGAACTGCTTCTCGTCCACCTGGTCCGCTAGCTGCTGAATTCCCGCGAAAGGCCCCACAGAGGGCAGCATCTTCATAATGCTCTGGAACGATCCCAATTTGCGCACCTGGCGAAGCTGGTTGCGAAAATCTTCCAGCGTAAATCCATCGCCTGACAACGCCTTCTTCGCAAAGTCTTCTGATGACTTGCGATCGAGTTTCTCTTCCGCCCGTTCGATCAGCGTCATCATGTCGCCCATGCCCATGATGCGGCTGACGATACGGTCCGGATGGAATGCCTCAAACGCGTCCGGCTTCTCGCCCGTGCCGATAAACTTTACCGGCTGCCCGGTGATCTGTCGGATCGACAGCGCAGCGCCACCGCGTGCATCGCCATCCATCTTCGTGAGGATTGTTCCCGTTAGCGCGAGCTGTTTGTGGAACTCATCAGCCGAACGCACCGCATCCTGGCCAGTCATCGCATCGGCGACAAACAAAATCTCCTGAGGTGCCAGCAGGGTTTTCAGTTGCCGCATCTCGTCCATCAGGTCGTTGTCGACATGCAGACGTCCTGCGGTATCGACGATGAGCGTGTCGCAACCGGCGATGACTGCCTCGCGACGTGCTTCTTTTGCGAGACGAACTACCAGTTCCGGCCCTGCTACTTCGCCATTCTGGTCGCCCTCATACAGACTGGCCTTAATGCTCTTTGCGACGACTTTCAATTGTTCACGGGCTGCCGGACGGTACACGTCGACCGACACCAGCATCGGCCGATGGCCGCCCTTTTGTAGCCAGGCCGCGAGTTTGCCTGAGGTGGTCGTCTTACCGGAACCCTGCAGGCCGGCCATCAGAATGATCGTCGGCGGCTTGGAGGCAAAGTTAAAGCGCGCAGTGTTTTCCCCCAGCAGTGCGACCAGTTCGTCGCGCACAATCTTGATGACCTGCTCGGTCGGCGATAGCGCTGTCATCACCGTCGAACCCAGCGCCTTCACGCGAATGTGTTCGATCAGTTCCTTCACGACGCTCAGGTTTACGTCGGCTTCGAGCAGGGCAATACGAATTTCGCGCAGAGCCTCGCCGATGTTCTCTTCGGTGATGGAGCCCTGACCGCGAAGGTTCTTGAAAGCGCGTTGCAGCTTATCGGATAGATTCTCAAACATGGCGTTCTCTCATTTTACCAGCCTGATTTGGACACCAGGGCAGTGCTATCTTTTACCCATGAGAAGTCTGCTGCCTGCCGGGTTCCTGTGGTTTTCGCTCTGCGCTGCCAGTTCTGTACAGGCTCAACAGCTGGCATCGCCGCCTGCCATCTCTCATCCACAACTTGATGCCTACCGGCAGAGAGGTGCCGCTGCCTTGATGAATGATTTTGGACAGCTTGGGCGTTATCGAGCAGCAAATGCCGCGCTTCATCCTGTACGCGCGGGCGAACAGCGTGTCGTTTTCTTTGGAGATTCGATCACCGATGCGTGGAATCTCGATCGCTATTTTCCGGCTAAAGGCTATATCAATCGTGGTATCGGCGGGCAGACGACTTCGCAGATGCTGCTGCGTTTTCGCCAGGATGTGATCGATTTGCAGCCGCATGTCGTCGTCATCCTTGCCGGCACCAATGACATAGCCGGCAACACCGGCCCGATTTCGCTCGAAGATATTGAGAAAAACTATGCGACCCTGGCGGAGCTCGCGCGCGTGCATCACATCGTGACCATCTTCACATCTGTAACCCCGGTGAATGGTGATGTGCCCGGCAAGCGTGAACTTTTCGAGACGCGGCCGGCAGCGGAAATCGTTGCGTTAAACACATGGCTCAAAAACTACTGCGCGTCGAGCGGTGACTTGTATGTGGACTACTTCGGAGCCATGGTCGATACGCGAGGCCAGATGCAGCGTCCGCTTTCTGACGACGGCCTCCACCCAAACGACGCTGGCTACAAAGTAATGGCACCACTCGCTGAGAGCACAATCGAAAAAGCATTGCAGATGTAATCGCGGCCTGCCGGCATATCAACCTCCGAAGACTTCCGCCGCCGCCAGCACAGTATTTGTATGCAGCGTCACCGTGTCCTCGAGCTGCCGCGCGTATCCGCCGGCGAAGACGCTGAAAATCGGCACCCCGCGCGCTTTTGCTGTTTTGAAAACATGCAGATCGCGGCGCCGCATGCCTTCGACTGTCAGCGCGAGTCCACCCAGCTTGTCGTCAAAATAAGGATCACTGCCTGCGATGTAAGCGATGATGTCAGGTGTGAACCGGTCCAGCGCAAGAGAGATTGCATGCGCAAGGGCAGCGAGATATTGCTGATCTTCGACGCCATCGTTTAAATGCACGTCGAGCGAAGACTGAGGCTTGTAGGCCGGATAGATTTTCTCCTGATGCAACGACAACGTAAACACGCCATCACTGCTTGGCATCCCGGGCCCAACCAGCACTCCGCAGCCAAGATCTTCATTTAAAGCAGCGTCAGTGCCGAATTTCTCAGGTGGGAAAATTGCCGCGGTCCCGTTGCCGTGGTGTACGTCCAGATCAACGACCAGGGCACTTCGGATGAATTCATCACGCAGCAGTCTTCGCAATGCGATGGCCACGTCGTGCAGCATGCAGAAGCCTTCGCCGTGATCCGGATGCGCATGATGAAATCCACCGCCAATTGACAGCGCAACGCCGCGCTCAAGGCTTTGCCGGGCCGCCAGCAAAGTGCCGCCACAGCCAAGCAGGGTGGCTTCGACCAGCGCCTTCGAGTATGGCAACTCCATGCGTCGAATCTCCTGCGAACTCAATGTCCCATTCACGAGCCGATCCACGAAGCCGGCCTCGTGCACCTGCAGAACGTCGTCGAGATCGATGGCTTGCGCGGCTACAAAATTGTCTTCCTGCGCGGCCCGGGTGGTGAGCAAACGCTCGCGCACCAGCTTGTATTTCACCCCGGGAAATACATGCGCCTTGCCAAAGGGCAGGTAGAAACCTTCGCGATGGATAAGTGGAAAGTTGATCATGCGAAAGGACAGGATACGTCGTCGCTGCTTTTGATTCGATGCATCGGCATGCCCTGACATGCGTGCTATCGAATTTTGATTAGCCGCTCGTTCTTCCCACGCCAGACAGAGAGAGACACACGCCATGCCTATAAACTGGAAGAGTGCCGCCCACCGACCCACAGGAAGTAGTCGAAGTCACAACAGAGGAGGGAGTTCCTTCCGCTGAGACCCTTGACGACACTGCTGACGCGCCTGGCACTCAGGCTAAGCCATCAGGGAATGAAGCCGGAATCGCACACGGCTGGCGCGCCCTCCGTCACAGAAATTTCCGGCTGTTCTTCGGCGGCCAGAGTATTTCTCTCATCGGCACCTGGATGACACGCATCGCCATCAGTTGGCTCGTTTACCGCCTGACTGGTTCGGCGCTCATGCTTGGTTTTGTCGGATTCTTCGGGCAGATCCCGACATTTCTGCTTGCACCATTCGCCGGTGTCTGGGTCGATCGTCTTGACCGTCGTAAGGTCCTCGTATGGACGCAGGTGCTCGCCGGTGTGCAGTCCCTGATTCTCGCCGCGCTGACACTGTCAAAGATTGTTACGATTTCCGAAATACTGGCACTCAGCATTTTCCAGGGACTGATCAACGCCTTCGATATGCCGGGACGGCAGGCGTTCCTGATCGAGATGGTCGAGGACCGCAAGGACCTCGGCAATGCGATTGCCATCAATTCATCAATGGTCAACGTAGCACGCCTGCTGGGTCCATCGCTGGCGGGCCTCATCATCGCTGGAGTCGGCGAAGGCTACTGCTTCCTGATCGACGGCATCAGCTACCTGGCCGTCATTGCCTCATTGCTCATGATGCGGATGACTCCCGGAGTCGTAGTCATCGCCCGTGGACCACGTCCGTCGATGCTGATCCAACTGCGCGAAGGATGGGATTTCGTCGTCGCCTTTGTACCTATCCGGTCGATATTGCTGCTTTTTGCCATCTGCAGTCTGATGGGCATGCCGTTCACCGTGCTGATGCCTATCTTTGCCTCGAAGGTCCTGCACGGCGGTCCGCATACACTTGGATTCCTGATGGGCGCGGCGGGCAGTGGAGCCTTGGTGGCCGCGCTTTCGCTTGCGTTTCGCAGGAGCGTCGTCGGCCTCACAAAAGTTATCCCTGCAGCAGCGGCAATTTTCGGGGCTGGCCTCATCCTGTTCGGCCTGTCGCATGTACTGTGGCTTTCAATGATCATGATGCTCTTCGTCGGCTACGGCATGATGGAAGGCATGGCTGCCAGCAACACGATTATTCAGACGCTGGTGAAAGAGAACATGCGCGGCCGCGTGATGAGTTATTACACGATGGCCTTCGTGGGCATGGCGCCGTTCGGCAGCCTGCTGGCCGGCGGACTGGCGCACCTGTTCGGAGCGCCGCGGGCTGTGCTGTTCACCGGCAGTTGCTGTATCGCGGGTGCGGTATGGTTTACCACGCAACTGCCCGCGATCCGCTCAGTCATGCGGCCTATCTACGTGGAGATGGGTTTATTGCAGGATCGAGTCAGTCACTAGCAGGGGCATACGGTGACACTTATCCATCCTACATGCGCAACAAATACCGTATACAGGGTTCATAATAGGCAGCGGAGTCATCCATGGAGTACTCGCAAATGCGCGCGAAGCAGAGCTCAGCTAAATACGTGGAAAAGGCCAGGGCCGAGACCACTCCGGCGTCTCGCCTGCCCGCGCGCCTGCTCAGCTGGATGCTCATCTGGTCGCTCATCAGTTCGACGTCTCTACCGCTCTACGCCCGGGCTAGGCACACCAGTCAGTCCATTACGGGCACAAAACTGCCACCCCACGAACGCGCTTTGCAGGCCCTCAATCGTCTGACCTTCGGGCCCCGGCCCGGGGATGTTGAGCGGGTTGAGGCGATGGGTGTGGATCGATGGATCGACCAGCAGCTCAATCCGGAGACTATCGACGACCTGACCCTCGAGGCGCGCCTGGACAGCTATCCGGCCATGCGCCTGAGCGAGCAGGCACTGTTGACGAATTACCCGCCGGACGCAATCATTCATGCCGCTGCCGATGGCAAAATGCCACTACCGGACAACCCGGAAACGCGGGCCATTTACAACAGCCGCATCGCCATGTACCAGCAGAAGCTGGCAGAGAAGCAACCTGCAACAGCAGCGCTGCCGCCCAATGGAACGACGCCTCCGCCGAACAGTACCATCCCAGCTTCGGCAACAGTTACGCTTCCGGTGAATGCGCCGTTGAATGACAAGAAGGCAAGTGCGCTGCCCAACCCCGCAATGCGTAGCAACGCCTTCCTGGGCCAGCCACCTGCCGGGATATCCAAAGACACAGTAGTGGCTGCAGAGGATGCGGCACACTCACCTTCCATCAAGGTGCGCGAGCAACACCTGTATGCGGACCTTGCGGCAACCAGCATCCTTAACCTGCCGCCTGCGGCGCGTGTCGCGAAAATTCTGGCCATGCCGCCAGCAGACTTCCTGAACTTTCAACACAGTCTGACGGGCGCGGAAAAAATAAAACTGCTGTCCGATTTGGCACCGCAGCAGAAGGAAGTGCTTCTGGCCATGCGCAATCCCGAACAACTGGTCGCCGGTGAACTGCTGGCCGAACGCTTTTTGCGGGATGTCTACAGCAATCGCCAGCTCGAAGCCGTGATGACCGACTTCTGGCTGAATCACTTCAATGTGTACCTGCATAAGCAGCAGTTCACGCCCTGGTATCTCGTCGAGTATGAGCGGGCCGCCATTCGGCCGCATGCGCTCGGAAAGTTTGAGGACCTGCTCGTAGCGACTGCGGAGAGCCCGGCCATGCTGACCTATCTCGACAACCAGCAGTCCATTGGGCCACATTCCGAAGCAGGGCTCCGTGCGCAGGCGCAGGCGAGTCAAGGCCAGAATGTGAATCCGCCGGCAGGCGGGACTGCCTCCACGCCGCTCAAGCCAAAAGCTGATCTCGGCCTGAATGAAAACTACGCTCGTGAGCTAATGGAGTTGCACACGCTGGGCGTGGACGGTGGCTACACCCAGCAGGATGTTACGCAGGTCGCGGAAGTCTTCACGGGATGGGGTGTCAACCCGCCCAATGCGCTCCAAAAAAATGCGCCTGTGGGTTTCAACTTCAACCCTAAGCGGCACGAGCCGGGCCCCAAAACCGTCCTGGGAAAAACGATCAATGGATCCGGCCGGGAAGAGGGTCTGCAGGTACTCCATATGCTGGCGACCAGTCCCATGACGGCCCGGCACATCTCGCAGCAGCTGGCTGTCCGCTTCGTCAGTGACAATCCGTCGCCGGCCCTGGTGAAGAGTATGGCCTCCACGTGGGTCTCAACTGGCGGGGACATAAAGGAAGTGCTGCGAACCATGTTCAGTTCGCCGGACTTCTGGTCCAAGGATACCTATCGCGCGAAGATCAAAACGCCGGAAGAATTTGTGCTGTCAGCCGTTCGTGCGACCGGTGGGGAAGTGGTCCGTCCCGCTCAGGAACTGCAGGCGCTCGATGAGCTCGGCATGCCGTTCTTCGGTTGCCAGACGCCCAATGGCTACTCCTGGATTAGCAGCGCATGGGTCAATACCGGCGACCTGCTCGATCGCATGAACATAGCTATCAACATTGCCGGCAACAAGCTTGGGGTCGCTACGGACATGGACAGCCTGATCGCCAATCTTTCGCGACAGACCGTGGCGACCGCGCAGCAGACCAGTACGCGGCAAAAAGAGAACTGGCTGGCCGACATCCTGTTGAATGGGCCACCTACTCCCCAGACACAGGGGGCAATATTGAAACAGATCAACGAAAGTGCCGTGAGCCCGGCTGCGAACCAGGCCGCTGCGGCGAAGCCGGTCGCGGCTGCCGACGTTCCCCGGCGCTATCGCTCGGAGCTACCGGACAGCAGCCTGCCCATCCCTCCGCCAAGTGATCCTGAGGCTTCTACGATCGCCGGATTGCTGCTGGGCTCGCCTGATTTCCAGCGCAAGTAGAAGCGCAGGCGCCTGCACATCAAGTGCGGCTAAGGATTGTAAGGTTTAGCTTAGTTAGGACTGCTTGACCCGCTGTTGTTCGTGGGAGCAGCGGGAGTCGAACCGAAGCCGCTTCCGGAAGACGAGCCAAAGCCACTGCCGCTGTTTGTGCTCCCGGAGCCGAAGCCGGTAGTTGATCCGGTGCCCGAGGTTCCGGAAGAACCGCTGCTGCCGGCAACTGGTGACGCCCCCGGAATGCCACTGCTGCTTACGTACATCTGCTCTTCGATGGGATCGTAGGTGAACTCCCATTTGTTGTAGCTGTCCTGCTTGTGATAAATCACCAGCGATTTCTTGCTCAGGGCGATGCCGACACCCACGATTGGGCCCGTGGTGCCGCCGCTGCCGATACTGCTGGACTGGCTGGCGATACTCGTCCCAAACCCACCTGTGCTGCCGCCTGGCGCTCCCGTGGTACCGCTGCCGTCGGTCGATCCGGGGGCACCTCCTGTGCCTGCTCCGGCACTCATGCCGGGCAGTACGCCAACCGGTGCGGCAGGAGCAGTGCCATTGCCTGTCGCTGTGCCTGAGGCGCCCCCGAAGCCGGACGACGATCCGAATCCACTCGAACTGCTTCCGAACGACGAATTGCCGAAGGTGGGACCGGAACCGCTCACCGTTGAGCCGTTGCCGGCTCCGCCCGTTCCATTCCCCATCAACCCGGTGGTGGCGCTTGAAGTGCCGGCCTGCAACGGCTGCCCGAAGAAGCCGAGTACTGGCACCTTCGCCTCTCCCACATGGATCAAACGCCAGTCATCCTTGCCCGTGATCGGATCAAGATAGCGCTTGCGCAGGAAACGGATATTATTCGTTGTCTCAAGTTGAGCAATCGTCGTCGGATAAGCATTGAATTTTTTATAGTACATGCGGATTGCACGTTTGTACTGCTTGCCGCGCTGGACGGCCTCTTCTTCCTTATCGCGCTGAATATCTTTCGCGACCAGCGGCGCCGCAATCGAAAGAGCCAGCGTGAACAGGAAAAGGAGGATCAGCACGCCGAAGAGCAGGTAGCCGTCCTCGTCCCCAAACCGGGCACGGCCTCGCGTCGCCACACCGTGTGAGCGCATGGGGTTCGTATTGAGGGATGAGCGAGAAGAATCCATCACAGCGACCACCTGTTCTATTTTACGCGCGGCGATAAACCTTTCGGCACGCTTCTAGTTCTGAGTAAGCGGCAGTGTCTGCGTGTGGTTGTAACCCAGGTCTTCTACATCGACCGAGAAGGGGTTGATTTTGACAACTCTATACCGCCGGTCGACCACATCGCCTTCTGCTGCGTCAAACAGGCTCTCGCCGTGCATCAGGCACACGCGGCGCTGACCGCCGCGCACGTAGTAGCCATAAAACTTGAGGTCGATGTTGGGCGGTGGCGGCGGCCCCTGCGGCACGACCACTTCCGGGCGGATCGGCCCGCGAGGTTTTTCGATCTTGACCGCCGCAACTTCCGGGACTGAATTGATCGAGAAGATATTCCGGCCATTGCCGGTATAGGTCGTGGCTTCGGCTTGCGCCATCCATTCCGGGTGCAGGGTAGGGTCGAGTGTCGACGCAGACGGCAGCGCTATCGCCTGGTGGGCAAAGGGCGCAGACGGGGTTGCACTCTCTGTCGCGGCACCGCTGCTCGAAGAGGATTCCGTCGCGGTGTTGGCTATGGACCTGGACGGTCGCGCCGGAACGGCTGGAGCAGTCACGGTCGGCGTTGGAGTGCTGATGAAATTCTCGTAGACGAACTTGACCGCCAGCAGCAGTGCGATGATCATGCCGCCGATGGCTGCATAGGTCTTGGTCTTGTTCTCTGTTCCCAGTTTGAGAGCCATGTTCAGCGCCCTCCCGAAGCCGCGTCGGTGTCAGCGGCAGCAGACGGCTTGGCCTCGTCCGGTGTTCCCACTTCGGCAGGAGGTGTCAGACTTTCGGCATTTTCTGCGTGGATATACGTGGTCATGCGGAGGCGTACGTTCACATTGCCACCCTGCTGCCCCGCAAGCGTAAGTCCGTTGATGACAAACAGCAGCTTGTTGCGTTCCACTCCATTGATATAGCGCATGATCGGCGCATACTCACCGGCCAGACTGGCGTCGAGCGCAACCTGCACCAGGCCTGGGAGCGCCGGCGTTGGGGTGTACGTCAGATGCGCCTGGCGGACGTGATTCTGGTCCGCAAGCCGCACCAGTTCCGCCGAGATGGAAGAGTAGTTCGAAGGCATGCGCTTCTCGTAAAAGGCGAGTGCATCTTTCTGCGAAGTTTCGACCTTCGCGGGCAGACCACGCAGCGGCGCCGTCTGCAACTCCAGGGTCTTCAGATTGGCCTGGTACTGCTGGATCTGTTCGGTGCTGTCGGTCCGCAATGTATTCCACGCCAGCGCCAGTCGCGTGAATAACACGACATTGGCAATCGCGAGGATGAGCACAACGAGCAGGTGCGCATTCAGGAAAGTCAGGACATTTTCCCGCGTCAGCTTCATTGCGGACCTCCCGGCTGCCTGTTTGGTGGAACAGCCTGCTGTCTGCCCGGTTGCCGGCCGTGCAGGAAGCCGGGAGATGGGGTTATGCCGGCCGCCGGTGCGGTGTTCTGTTTATGACGACGAGGCGATGTTGCCGTGCCACTCGCCTTCGCGCGTCCTGAAGACCTGCCGCCGCCATCCTCGGATTTGACCGTGCTTGCCACCTCAGGTTTCAGTGGAAGAGGATTGTAGTCAGCCACGATCTCGAAATTGACGCCATTGACCACGCCACTGGCGGGAGCGTTGCTCGATGAGCCGCTCGTCTCGGCGGATTCACCGGTCAGCCGCGGGCTGAGAAACCGCCGCGACTTCTCCAGATTCCGCATCAGGTCGACGCCGCGCTCATGTTGTCCAAGGACGCGCAGTCGGACCGTCACATGGCCATCTTTCGCGACCTGGGGATCGATGTTCGTGACCTGGACACCGGCCGGCAATACACGTTCCAGATCGATCATTACCGCCGTCCAGGAAAAGGCCTTGCGCAAAAAAACATTGTTGAGAAATTGTGCCTGCCGCAGCACGGCAGCCTGGCGCGGCTGCTGCATCTCGGCTTGGTCGCGCTGCTGTTCAGATTCCATCCGCGCAACCGAAGCATGAATTGCGTCCACCTTCGCCTGGGCTGCCTGGGCGCGCGAATATTCCGTTCGCAGTACATACCAGAATGCGAACGCCAGCAGCGCCAACACCGCGATCAATATCCGCAGACGCTTGTAAAGTGGCCGCAGTTCGACATACGGCCGCGAGGCCAGGTTGAGACTTACGCGCATGTGAGACGTTTCCTCATCCTGAACACTGTCGAAGCGTGCGCTTGGTGGTCTCTTGTCTTCAAGCTTGCCTGCACTGTCTCTTTCGTGTGATTTTGCCTATTGCGCGTGAAGGAAGGTCTAATTTCGGTGTGGGTTTTAACTCGCAAGCGCCCCCACAACCCCGGCCAGCATGCCAGTCGTCTCGGAGTGGCTGGCGCCGGGCGGAGATGGCACCAGTTCGCGAACACTCAATGAGTCATCGGCGAGCAGTCGCGATAACTCCGCTGCACCGCCCGGCCCGACGGAATAGATCTGTGTGACCGGCGTCTGCAGCATGTCTTCAAAATATGCAACTGAGACGGATACCGCCTGCTGCAGTTCCTCTGTCGCAAGCTCTTCGCCGATATGCTGGTCGATGCCTTCGTCGATGATCGCGTCGGGCGTGGGCTCAGGAAAATCAAGCGTGCGGAAGAGGAGTAAATCGTTGGCCTTCGAGATCGCTGTAGTCACGGAATTCGCGTTGCGGTTGACCAGCAGCACGGCGCCTTCGTTGGGCAGAGCTGCCAGTGCCGCGAGCGAACTCGACAACACCGATCCCGGCTCATACCCGGCTTCGCGCACAGCATCTTCATACTCTGCGCGGATAGCGCTCGGCATGACTGCGACCGCGACACGTACCAGGTTTTCGCTGCCTGCTTCGCGCGGCGTGTCGAGCACCTGGTAGCTGATCGCGGCATCTTCCACCTCGAACGGTACCAGCTTGCGCAGACGGAAGCGCAGGATGGGCAGCACATCAGCAACCTTCGAGGGCAACGTGTCGAAGTCAAGCAGCAGTACACGGACTGCTGCATCGGGAACGATAACAGTTACTTTCTTCGAGCGGCCGCCCGTCCGGATTCCGCCTCGCCCCCCGGCACCGCTCGCCTGTCCCGTCACCTGGTCGAGAGCCTGCTGGATCGCGGCACTCACGGCCGCCCGATCTTTAAGATTCGCGGATTTCAACCCAGGCGAAACTGTACCCAGGCGTAATGGCGCAATGGCTGTTACGACATCCTGCGATTCGCCGGCAACAGCGACATCGCCGGGACGTGCTGCAAGCACGTGGAAGGGAAGTATTTCGACAGCCAGCCGTGGCCGCACCGCGTCTGCGTCAGAAGGGAAAATTCGGCGGACGATGCTCATCTGGCCCAGTCCTGATGCCGCGTTAATGAAGGAACCGCCATTATCGCCCAGCCTCGATGAACGTCACCTTGTTTATTTCCTTCAGTGTCGTCAGCCCGCGCCGTACGCGGTCGAGCGCCGAATCGCGGAGGAACTGCATTCCCTCGGCCTGTGCCAGTTTACGCACCTCCGATGCCGGCTTCTTTTCGAGAATCATCTCGCGGATCGGGTCAGTCAGGTCGAGCAGTTCGTGAATCGCCGTTCGGCCTTTGAATCCGGTGCCGCCGCATTCGATGCATCCAGCGCCTTCATAAAACTGAAAGTTGCGCCATTCTTCTGTATCGATACCGCTCAATATCAGCGTTTCTCGGTCGACATCGATTGGACGTGAACAATGCTCACAGATCATTCTCACCAACCGCTGCGCGAGAATGCAATTCAGTGCCGAGACGAAGTTATAGGCTTCGACGCCCATGTTCAGAAAGCGGCCCAGCACGTCGACGACGTTATTGGCATGGACCGTCGTGAACACAAGATGGCCAGTCAGTGCCGAGTTGATAGCGATCTGCGCCGTCTCCTGGTCACGGATTTCGCCGACCAGGATTTTGTCCGGATCGTGGCGCAGAATCGAACGCAAACCGCGCGCAAACGTCAGGCCTTTTTTCTCATTGACCGGGATCTGTGTAATGCCGCGAATCTGGTATTCGACCGGGTCTTCAATGGTGATGATCTTGTCTTCGTCGCTCTTGATCTCATTCAACGCGGCGTAAAGCGTCGTCGTCTTGCCTGAACCCGTCGGCCCTGTTACAAGCACCATGCCGTACGGCTCGCGAATATACCGTCGGAAGCGTCGTAGATCTTCTTCGCCGAAGCCCACCACGTCGAGCGTAAGCTTCTGAAACTTCTCACTCATCGACTCTTTATCGAGTACACGCAGGACTGCATTCTCGCCATGCACGGTCGGCATGATCGAGACGCGGAAGTCGATGAGGCGGGTCTTGTAGCGGACGCGGAAACGGCCGTCCTGCGGTACGCGGCGCTCGGCGATATCGAGTTCGCTCATGACCTTGATACGCGAAAGAATCGTCGAATGATGTTCGCGGGCGATCGGCGCCATGGCGGGCTGCAATACGCCGTCTATGCGGTACTTCACGATCAATGAATCGTCGTACGTTTCAAAATGAATATCCGAAGCACGTCGTTCGAGCGCAGTAAAAATTGTCGTTTCGACCAGCCGGATGATTGGGCTGATATCTTCTTCCGACGTCAGCTTTTCAATCGAGATGTTCTCGTCCGCATTCTCTTCGAGCGAGACGACAAAGGTCAGCCCTTCCGACGCTTCATCGAGTACACGCTGCGACTGCTCGGTCTTCTTCAGCAGGTCCGTGATCTGGGAGAGGGTAGCGACACGGGTCACGAGGCGCTGTCCGAGCAGGCCGGCGATCTCGTCCATCACCATTAACTTGCTGGGATCGGACACGGCAATGATCAGCCGGTCTTCCAGTTGCTCCAGCGGGACAAAGTTGTAGCGGAACATCATGTCGACCGGCACAGAGCGGAAAAGCTCATGCTGGATGCGGAAGTTTTTGAGGTCAGTAAAGTCACAGCGATAGCGGCGGGCGAGTGCCTGCGCGTGGGCGACTTCATCGACCAAGGCCGGTGTCGGCAACCCAGGGGTAGGCAGAGGACTGGGAACCACAGGTGCTTGTGCCATCAGAAAACTCCTCAATCTGCCACTGCCACCGAAAGTATCACGACTGCGTTGCCACTTTAGCGCGGGCGCCCTGCTATGCGGAATCGCCTTCTACGCTGCTGACACCCTGATCCGCTACTGCGAACTCATGCCGCCACCCTGGCCTAGCTGAATCATCGGCAGGTAGAGCGCGATCATAATTGTTACGACGGCGACGCCCATGATGATCAGAATAACCGGTTCAATGAGTGAAAGGGCAGCGGTCAGTGCCGTCTGCACGTCCTCCTCGAAGAATTCTGCCACGGAATTCAGCATCTGGGGGAGCGCACCGGTCGATTCGCCGACTTCGACCATCTCTGTCGCGAGATTTGGAAAGATGCCCGTCTGTTTGAGGCTAGACGAAAGGCCCCGACCTTCGCGCACGCTGGTGACCGAAGTGAAGACGGCGGCGGCAATGCTCTTGCTGGAGATGGATCGCGCCGCGGTCTCGAGCGACGGCACCAGCGGCAGTCCGCCCTGCAGCAGCGTCGAAAGTGTGCGTGAGAAAAGCGCCACCTGGTACTTCAGCCAGATCGATCCGAAAATCGGCATCGCGACGCGAATCTTGTCGATGCGCGAGTTGCCAGCCTCCGTCTTTGCCCAGCGGTAGAAGCCATAGCCGATCAGTCCCAGCACCGGCAGCACGTAGAGAATGTAGTGCTGGAAATCCTTGCCTAGCGCGAGCAGGAAGATGGTAATGGCCGGCAGTTTCGACCCCACCTGCTCGTAGAGCTGACCGAAGCGCGGCACCACGAAGGTGATGAGGAAGGTGAACAGCATGATGACCATGGCGATCAGCAATACAGGGTAGATCAGCGATGCCGACAGCTTCTTGCGGAAAGTCAGTGAGATACGCTGGAAGGACAGATAGCGGCTCAGCACTTCTTCCAGGTTGCCCGAGCGCTCGCCGGCCTGCAGCGTGGTCGTATAAATCACCGGGAAACCACCCTGGGCGTCGAAGGCCCCGGACAGTGATTCTCCCGTCTTGACGCGCTGAACGACATTCTCCAGCTGCGCCGCGACGAGCGGATTCTTCTGTCCCTTGGTCAGCATTTCGAGCGACGGAAGGATCGGGACCCCGGCCTTCACCAGGGTCAAAAACTGCTGGTTGAAGATCAGGAAGGCTTCGAGCTTGACCTTCTTGCGGCCGCCGCCAATGTTACCCGAGGTGAGCCCGCGCGACTTGATGGAGTAGACATAGTAGCCGGCGGCCAGGAAGCGGCTGCGCAGTTCTTCCGCCGTCGAGGCGACCTGCACCTGCTCCTGTACCCGACCCCGCTCATCGGCCAGCTTGATGACGAACTCTGCCATACTTATCCCTAAGACGCTTTTCCAGGCCGATTAGCAAGACGCTTTCTCGACCGTAACCTGTTCCGGCGCTGAACGCGTCTCTATCTGTTCTCTGGGCTTGCTTTTGGTAATGATACTAGTTTCCCGATCCGCCCGTTTGGTCCCACAAACCAGGGCAGACTGATTGCATTCCAGCCATTCTTCACATCAGTCACATCGAGCGTCCGCCAGGTCTTTCCGTCATCGAGCGAGTAGTCGCTGCCGTTGGGGCCGGCGGTGACCCAGGCCTTGTTGGCTGCGTCCCACGCGACCGCCGAGCGGTAGCCATGGGGCGGCTTGGCTGCGGCGGTCCAGGTTCTGCCACCGTCCGTGGTAAGTGCAGCAGTACCCATCGTCACCTCCACCTTCTGATAATCTCCGCCGACGGCAATGCCAACCCGGCTGTTGCGGAACGCCAAAGAGAAAACCCCGGACGCTTCATTGGACGAGGCGAGCGGTACTGTGCTGAATGTCCAGTAGGGCTCACGAAAGTCGAGAGACTGACGGACAGGTCTCCAGTCCAGCCTATAAACCCGCGCAGTAGACGGCTGTGCGTGACTTCCGCCTGTTCCGAACATAAGTGTCATCAGCGCCGGATCAGCAAGGAGAGATTTTTGTTTTGCAGTGGCGGGCACGACGACCATTGAAGTATTGCTTGCAGCAAAGGCGCCTGCACCAGGTAGAGATTCGGGGTCCTTCTCGGCTGGGCTTGCGTTTGTCATTCCATCTGCGGTGATGAGCCGCACGACGAAATGGCCATCAACCGGATCGCCCAGCAGGTAGCCATTCTTCTCATCGGAGAAGGCGATCGCATCCCAGAAGCCGTCCTTATCGGTGTTAGTGAGCAGCAGCTTCCAGTTCACGCACCCGTCGGTCGTCTTGTATAGCCGCGAAGCATCACCCGGCCCGGATGACATCACGATCGCGGTCATAGCGTCCCATGCCCAGACCCCGCGGAAATCCAGCTTCTCCGCGCCCGGCGGCATGGCACAGCTCTGCCATACAAAGCCCGCGTCCTCGGTCCGCAAAACTGTGCCGTCCGTCCCGCTTGCCCAGGCGATTCCTCCGCCCACAGCGTGAATGCCGCGCAGCGAGGCCTTCGACGTACTCTGCTCCATTTGGAACGGCGCGGGTGCGGCAGCCTTTTGCGCCTGGAGGGCAGGCAATGCCAGGAGGGAGTCAAGCAGGATGAGGGCGACAGCGGACCAGCGCATGTTCTCGATTCTAGGTCACGGCCGGACTGTATCGTCAGCCACCGTTAGACTGGCGGCAGGCCCTTCACCACTGGAATGCCAGTCGGTACGGTGAACTGGAAATCGTACGGCGTCGCCGGGACATTCGGCTCTTCATGCGAGAAAGCAAAACTGGTCAGCGCACCGGCGGTTTCTTCAATGGTCATGGACCGAATTGCCCCATCTGCCGTGACGGAAAGGCTGATCGAGGCCACGCGTTTTTCCATGCCGCGCGGGACACCGCGCAACAGGTAGCCGCCATCTTTCGGAGTCATCGTCAGACCCGATAGCTCCTTTTCAAGCTGCGTATGGCCCAGCAGAAAGCGTAGAGGCGACCGGAGGTCGTCCAACTGGCTCGCTGGCAGCTGCTGTACCTGCGCATCGCCCGGTGCATAGAACCAGGCGTACTTGCCATCCAGCACAAACATCTTCCCGGAGGGGCTGGTGTAATTCCAGCGCATTTTGCCGGGCTTCTTCAGGAGCATAACGCCGCTCTCGGTCCGGTGCAGGCCCATGCCTTCGTAGGATTCAGAGAACTGCACGCGCAGGGACCGCAGGCTGTTGTAATGATGGTCGACCCTGGCCATCATCTGTGCAGCCGTTGGCTCGGACTGGGCATGCCCTCGGAACGCGAACAGGAACGTAAAGAACAAAAGCCAGCGCATGCGCCGGCCTTTGTCGTAAAAAAAAACGCCTACTGCATGGGCACAGTGCAGTTGGTGCCTCCTGCTGGATCTTTCTTGACTTGCCCGGATATATCCATGCAGAAGCCGTTGTGTCCGGTCTTGCCCACAGCCTGCGGCACAGCTGTCACTTCGTAGGACGTGATCATGTCCACGTTATTGACGCTGACCTTGGTGGGGTTCGTGATTGTGAAGATGTAGCCGGATTTTACGCCGGTCGCGAGATCTGACTGCAGCATCTGCGCAGCCTGCGGGCTTGGGGGCCCGGCTGCCGCATCGCCGCCCAGGGCCGCAAGTGTCGACGCAAAGCCATTCGCCGGAAACTCCGTCTGGTATTGGATCTGGGCCTTATAGATTGCCTGCAGAGAACCAAGCGCGGAAGTCTCATTTGCCTGGCTGCGGACGTTCATCAAGCTTGGAATCGCGATGAGGCTGATGATGAGGATCACCGACATGACGATCAGCAGTTCCATGAGGGTGAAGCCACTCTGGCGCTGCTGGTGACGGCAAGAACGATGGCGAGGACGAACAAGTGTGTTCAAGGTCTGCATGATCACTGCGGGTTCACTCCACCCAGAGAGTATCAAAATTCGACCAGCTGTCGCTATGGCGGCACTGCGCATACGCGCAATACCGCGGTATCTAGCAGACCAGCTGGCTGCGGTTCACTTTCAAACCGTCAAGGCGGCCGAGTAACGTGACGGCGACCTTCTCGCCGTCAAACAACTCCTTCGCCATCTCCATCACTTCGGGAGCTGTCACGTCTTCGACTTTCTGCATGATCTCGTCGACACCGAAGAAGTGCTCGAAGTACATCTCCTGCCGCGCCAGGTTGGACATACGCGACATCGAGCTTTCGAGACCCAGGATGATGTTGCCCTTGAGCTGATCCTTTGCCCGCCGCAACTCGTCCTCGGGCAGAGCTTCCGTTTTCAGGCGGCTGAACTCCTTCATCACCAGGCCGATGACATCTACGGCCTTGGAGGAAGAAGTGCCCGCGTAGACACACAGTGAACCGGTATCGCTGTAGGGACTCAGGTCACTGAAGATTGAGTAGGCGAGGCCGCGCTCTTCGCGGACCGTCTGGAAGAGCCGCGAGCTCATGCCGCCGCCGAGCACCGTGTTGAGCAGCAGCGTCGTGTAGCGACGCTCGTGTCCAATGGGCTGCGAGGGTACGCCAAGACAAAGCTGCACCTGCTCGAGCGATTTCTTGTTGCGCAGGTTGATCCGCGCGCTCGTTTTTGGGGCAGGCTGCAATTCCTTATCCGAACCACCGGGCAAGGCAGAGAAGCGGTCGGAAACCATCTGTACAAATTCATCATGCTGCAGGTTTCCAGCGGCCGAGAACACCATGTTGCCGCCTACAAAACGCTTGCCGTAATACTCAAACAGCGTGTCCTGCTCGAATGTGCGGACAGTGGACTGTGTGCCCAAAATCGGCTTGCCCAGCGGGTGGTCCTTCCAGAAATTCTGTGTGAAGATCTCGTGGACAAGATAATCAGGATTGTCCTCATCCATTTTGATTTCTTCAAGGATCACGCCGCGCTCGCGGAGAATATCTTCATTCGCGAAGACGGGATTCAAAACCAGATCACTCAGTACATCGAGCGCAGTCGGCACGTGCTGGTCCAGCACTTTAACATTGAAACAGACTGTCTCCTTACCTGTGAACGCATCCAGGTTGCCGCCGATGGCGTCCACTTCGCGCGCGATTTTCTGAGCCGAGCGCGACTTCGTTCCTTTGAAAACCATGTGCTCGACGAAATGGGAAATGCCGTTCACCTCGGCAAGTTCGTGGCGGCTGCCAGCGCGTATCCACACGCCCATTGCCACGGAGCGAATGTGCTCCATCCGCTCCGTCAAAATCACTAACCCATTCGGCAGGGTTGTTTTCCGTATGCTTCTCTCATTCACCATTTCAGTGTATCGACTTCCTCTGCGTGCTGTTGCGACGCGAGATTGCTCAGCCGCACCGCTGTTATTCTGTAGAAGCGAATGGCTGGCGAACAAAATCTCGTACAGGTATTAGACGCGTCGACGCCCACATCGGCTCAAAGCGCGCGTGCTCCGCTATTTGGCCTTAGTCTGCAACAACTTACAGACCTGGTCGCGGCCAATGGACATAAGCCCTATCGGGCTCGGCAGCTTGCGCAGGCTCTTTATAAGGACTGGGTCGAAAATCTGGATGAGCTGACAACCTGGCCGAAATCCCTGCAAAAAGAAATTGTCGATGCCGGTTTTGCCGTCGGATTGCCCCGCATCGCGCAGATCTTCACGTCTATCGACGGAACAGAGCGCTACCTGATCTCTGTCAGCGGCGGTCAGACCGTTGAGACGGTCTGGATGCCAGATGGCGATGGTGGCGGCCCTCCCGAAGAGGAGATCGACGAGCCTCGGTCCGGTAGACCGCCGCAGGTGTATCGACGCGCGACGATCTGTGTTTCCAGCCAGATTGGCTGTGCCGTGAACTGCCAGTTCTGCCTCACAGCCAAGCTTGGTATCGAGCGCAACTTGACCGCCGGCGAGATTGCGGGCCAAGTGGTCGCTGTGCTAAAACGCCAGGGCATCAAGGTAGGACGCGACCGGATCAATCTGGTCTTCATGGGAATGGGCGAGCCCTTCCTGAACTACGACGCCTTCATGGACGCGGTGCGGCTGCTGGTGAAGGAAGTGCACATTCCGGAATCGCGGATGACCGTATCGACGTCGGGCATCCTGCCCGGCATCGAGCGATTCGGCAGGGAAGAAATCCGGCCGAAGCTGGCGCTCTCGTTGAACGCGTCTAACGACACCGTGCGCGAGTCGATCATGCCTATTACCCGTAAGTGGCCGATTGAGCAACTTATGGCTGCGCTTAAAGCGATGCCACGTCGACCACGCGATCGTGTGACCTTTGAGTATGTTCTTCTCGGTGGTATCAATGATCGGGTTGACCATGCCGATGAAGTTATTCAACTACTGAAGCGCGCAGGCCTCCCCGGCTATGTGAATCTTATTGTCTGGAATCCCGGCCCGGGTATTGCCTACCATCAGCCGCAGGCAGAAGACGTCGATCGGTTCCAGAAGCGATTGATCGCAGGCGGCGTGCCGACATTCATTCGACGGCCCCGCGGCAGGGATATCTATGCAGCGTGTGGACAGTTGAAGAAGACCCAGGAAACGTCAGCCAGCTAGTAAGCATACTTCCCTGACAATCCCACTTACGTTGTGACAGCAAAGATATGTTCACCTGCCATACAGAAAAGCATGAAGGGTTCATGTCACTGCGACTGATGCTTTAGCGACCCAGCCGATTCTTACCTGCAGAGCTCCTAAAACATCTTCCACAAATTCTAATTAGCGACCTCTTGTAAAGATGCGGCTGCTCACTGACGAGTTACATACCTCTATTCAATGTTATGTAAAAGCTACCGTGTACTAACCACCCTTTAAGCAAATTATGATGGTAGTTTTTTCTGAAATGCCCACCTTTTTTCCATTGACCTTGACGGTTGCCCCACTCGAAAAATAAATCCAGATTTTGTTGGTTAGTTTGAACATTTATGGGTTAGTTTCGTACAAACACCAACTCCCCCGAAGGAAAAAAGGCCATAGCTGTGATTCGTAAACGTACCCTCCGTTCGCTCGTACCCGTAACTGCCATAGCGTTCAACTTAGCTTCAACCATGTATGGCGCCACAACACCCTCGCTGAGTGTGAATGCAACTGCAGAGCGGCATGCCATCAGTCCCTACGTCTATGGCATCGCGAATGGCATTGATGCTACGTTCGCCGATGAAATAAAGCTGCCCAACACCCGGTGGGGCGGGGACGGTGCTTCACGCTATAACTGGGAACAGGATTCGAGTAACTCAGGGGAAGACTGGTATTTCATGGGCGGCAACGGCACGGCCAATCCTAAGGCCGGCGCGTCCGTGGACGCGATGATCAACACGTACAAATCTGCCGGCACACGGTCCCTGGTCACGATCCCGATTATTCCTTACGTCAACAAGACTTCAGAGTGGAATTGCAGTTATCCCACCAGCGTGTACGGCGCCCAGAATTCGACTAATCCCTATGTTCATCCGAACGGTGAGACATGTGGAAGCGGCTTCAACCTGAAGGATCAGGCTATCAAGGACACCCACGTCAGTGCCAATAATGTTGCGAACTCAACGAGCCTGCAGAAGAGCTGGGTGGAGCACCTGGTTGCCGAGCACGGCACCACCGCAAAGGGCGGCGTGGGCTTCTACCAGTTGGATAACGAGCCAAGCGGCTGGGATAACACACACCGCGACATTGTCTGGACCGCTGCAAACTACAACACAATTATCTCGCTGGGCGAGCAGTATGCGGCAGCGATTAAACAGGTAGATCCATCGGCGATGGTGATGGGGCCATCCGACTTCACGCTTGGCGGCTGGATCGGCGATACCAGTCAGCAGGGTGGTCTGCTGGCCGGAGAATATTATCTCCAGAAGCTGGCTGCTTATGACAAGGCGCAGGGCAAGCGGCATCTCGATTACTTTGACGAGCACTACTATCCTGTCTTTACCAACCCGACCAACCAGCTTGCGTCAACCCGTACTCTCTGGGACCCGACTTATAACGGCGGGACCTGGGTCGAACAGTATGTATTTGGCCAGGGTATGCAACTTATTCCGCGCTTTCAATCATGGATCAACAAATACTATCCAGGCACGAAACTCGCGTTCTCTGAATATTCCATTGATAGCGGCAAGAAGCTGGTAACTGACGCACTGGCCGAGGCAGATGTTCTAGGTATCTTTGGACGCCAGTCGGTTGACTTCGCGGATATGTGGGTCAGCCCTGCGCCGACTGATCCAATTGCCTATGCCTTCCGTTTGTATCGGAACTATGACGGGAACGGCAGTCAATTTGGACAGACCAGTGTGGAGTCAAACAGCAGCAACCAGGCGGAACTTTCCATCTACGGAGCGCAGAGGAGTGCGGATGGAGCGCTCACCCTGGTAGTCATCAACAAAACTACTTCCGCTATCGACACGAAGCTTACACTTGAGAACTTCAAGGGAGCCGGTTCGGCGGAGCTTTACAACTACAGCAAATCCAATCTGAAAGAGATCAAAAATCTCGGAAGCGTCTCGATCAAATCGAATGTGCTCAGTTATAACTATCCTGCTTATTCTGCAACAGTCATTGTTATCAAAAAGGCTAATTAGAACGCCTTTGATCTTCAAAAAGGGAGAAGCTTCGGCTTCTCCCTTTTTGGTTTTACAGGCAGTAAGCTTAGGGTTGGACTGGTGCCGGAGTCGGCATCGACGTAGCTTCCTTGATCAGCAGCGCTGTTCTCGGGAAAGAGAAAGTCCCGCCAGCGTCATCGACGACATTGATCTGGCAGATATACGGCCCGGGTTTAAGGTCCGTGAGCGGAAGATCGAACTGAAAAGCGAGATCGCCTGTCACAGGGTTGGTAAGTTCGGTTGCCTGCACTTGTTGTGACTCAAATACTTTGGTCGAGCCGGATAGAAATTCGATCGACGTAAGGACGTGGAAGCTTCCCTGTCCGCCAGATGTCTGAGGGACCGCGGAGTTGACAGTCTTTGCAGAAGAAGATGCAAGCGTCGAACCCGACGCCGGGGACACCCTGGCTTGCGACGTCACTTTCGCCGGGTCGTATACGTTGTACAGCAGGTAGAGATGCTGATCGGGCCGGAAAACATGAGCGATATTCGGTAGCCACTGCTGGCCGTTCAGGATGAGTGGATCTGTCGCATCATTTTTCTTTTGACTCGGCGCTGCGATCCGCTGGCTCGCCAGGACGATAGAACTCAGCTTCACGGGAAACTTCTTAAGATCGGGGATGTTGATTTCGGTGAAGAATGATCCCATCTTACCGGTCTCATTTTCGCGGACCACAAACTTCAATTCATATCGACCTGGCGGCAGAACAAAGGAAGTTGAATACTGAATGTTCTTCTGACGCACCTGCTGTGACGAATCGATGGCGAGCTTGATGGTTTGGCGGACGTCCCCTTCATCGCGCGAGGGACCGCCTGGACCCCGGCCGGACGAACTATCACCAGCATGATCAGTGGCGTTAGCGACGGCGCGGATCTGGCCGAGGATGTCAAGTGTGGCCTTGTCGCGATCACCGCCTTTGACGAAGGGAATTTGCGAACCCGGTATCAGCAGCGAGATCGGCACGGTATAACGGTCGGTATTGCCGGCGCCGGTTCCGATACCGGTGCGGAAGTAGAGAGCGTTGAGATAGACGGCTACGTCTGTAGCGGGAAGGTCGCTGGCTAACTGGTCCTGCAGCTGCTGCTCGCGGCCCTGGTGATTGGCATGTTTGTAGTCTGCCGGCGCGTAGTAGCCGGGACGATATTCCAGCTTCACATCGGGGCGATTTACCTTGATGGTCAGCTTGCGGAAGCGCCCATCCTGCGTGGGATCAGTCGAGCGAAAGCCGATGACGTAATACGCGGAGGTGTCCTGCTGCATTCGTTGAAACGCCGGCGCGAAGTCATTCGAATCAGCATAGAATTTACCGCCGGTATCTGAGGCCAGGGTGGACAGTAGTTCCTGCGAGTTATAGTTGCTGTCGAAGTTATTCTGGGTCGCGGCTCCGGTATATGCAGCAGTGCCGCGCAGGCTGCCTGTCGATGCATCGCCGAGTGGGGAGATCGCTTCGAGCCCGCGTGAGTCGACGCTATAAACGGAAAGATTCGCACGTACTGCCGCATTGACTGCAGCGTGCAGCGACGCCTGGTTTTCGATGCCGTCGCGCTGCAATCCGCCAGAGAAGTAGAGCATGGACTTCTTCTGATTGAGATATGCAAGCGACTTTGCGACGGCCTGTATAGCGAATAACTCGCGATCGGTATTGACGTCGTTATACTCGCTTTCGTCCGCGGTAAAAGACGTCGCATCCTCGACCTGATTTGTCGTCGAAGTGGCGCCCACCTGGTAGCCCTCACCTGAGCCGGCCGAGTAACTGTTGACCGCTTTCAGTAGAAGCTGCTTGTTCTGTGTGAAGTCCTGATCGAGAGAGAGAGAGTTACCCAGTGAGACGGCAGCGACGATGTCGGCAGGCTGCATCTGGTGGTTGATGTAGTTCTTAGCAGCGTCGACGGACCGCTCAATATCTTCAGGCTGCATCGACGTTGTATCGAAGAAAAGGACAACGAGGCGGTGATCGCGGAGCTGCTCTTCAGTCGCGACTCCGGGAATCCCTTTGCCCAGCACCATGCGCCCGGCAGACCCGGACACCGTCGCCTCATTCAGCGCCGCAGCCTGGTCGACGGATTGATAGTCGAAGCTCAAAATCTGCTGATTCTTACCATTTTCCGTAATGGTGAAGTCTTTACGGGTAAGCCCTTTGACAGGGTCGCCGCTCTTCTTATCGCGAACCACAACATTCGTGAGCACAATGTTGGAGTCGACCTTAAGCGTGAAGTCCGAAGAAGTACCGTCCTGCGCATGCACCGTGAAAGTCAGTGTGAGGGCGCAGACGATCGTGGCACATGCTGCCGCTGCATAATGGAGACAAGTCGCTGGCCGGAAATGAAGTCTCTGCATATTAGTAGCGAAACCTCGCCAGAAAAGTGAATTGTCGCATGGCAGCTGCAGAGATTACCTGGCCATAGGCATTCGAGCCAAGCGTGGTGTTTACGCCTGCGTACTGAACAGTGTTAAAGATGTTATCTGCTGTGGCTCGCAACTCTAATGTGCGCGTCTCGGTGACGTGAACTGTTTTCGATAACGAGCCATTGATCTGCACAGTGCCGGGGCCGGGAATGCTGTTGCGCGAGGCCGAGCCATACACCTGATCACCAGTCAGCGACGAAAAAGCGCCGGTGTTGAACCAACGCGTGGATGTGCCAGCGCCCGCCGTAATGGATGAACCCGGGACGCGGTTGGGGCGCAACGAGCCGGTGCTGCCGCGTGAAACGTCCGCGACATCTGCTTCATAGCGCGGCGTCAGTGGCGTGCCGGTGGCGAAGGTGTAGTTGCCTGAGGCGGACATATTCGAGAAGGTATGGCTAAGCCAGCTATTCCTGGTGAGATACTTTGCATCGGGCCCAAAGGGAAACTCATAAAGGAAGGTCCCGGTTACGCGATGGCGAATGTCGAAGCTGGAATTTCCCTCTTCCGCCAGCAGGTTCTGCCAGTTTTGCGCGACGACAGTCGCACTGCCACCGTTGCCGCCAATGGAACTCGCATTATCGATAGAGTGTGAGTAGGTGTAAGTGCCGGTGAGGGCGATCCCATTCGCCAACCGCTTGTTCGCGCGGACGACCAGAGCGTTGTAATTTGAGAACGCAACCGAGTCTTCGTAGTCGTAGAGCACGCCGCTGAGTGAAGTAGTTGCGTTGCGGCCAGGGGCAGTTACGACGTCAAGCTTGGTGCCCTTGGCGCCATTGTAACCAACATTGAGTACTATGCCCTTGCCAAGCGTGCGCTGCACGTCGAAGTTATAGACCTGCACGTATGGCAGCCGAAAATTCTTATTCACTGCATAATTCGCAGTGGTTTGGGGCTGCGGAAAGCCATTGGCCAGCGTGTAGGTGCCGGGGGCCGTCGCCTCGTTGGTCTGAACGTCCGCGAAAGGCGGCTGGAAGGCAAGATCCTGCACGAACTTTACATATTGACCGTTCGCGAAGTTGATTCCGAACCCGCCGCGGACAACGGTATCACGGTGCGCCCGCCACGCAAAACCTATGCGCGGCGAGAGGTTATTGCGATCCGGATAGATGAGCGTGCCGGGGTACTTCCCGGTAAAGGGGCCGACTCCATTCGGCAAGATCGGCGTGACACTGGCAAAGTTATTGCCGGTATCCAGGCCAGCAAGGCGGTCATTTTTTTCACTGTACGGAGAGAAGTATTCATAGCGCAGCCCCGCCAGCAGGGTGAGTGAGGGCAGCACGCGGTAGTCGTCTTGGACGTAAAGGTCCCAGACATTTTCGCGCAGGTAACTCTTCTGGTAAGGCGCCTGCAGGCTTGTCTGCTGGGGTAGTCCGAGCAGCAGGTCGGCCAGGGACGAACCCGTCGTGGCCACTCCTGAGGTTGTGCCACTGGTGGCGGTCGCACTTGTGCCCGGCGCCTGCGTGGCGAAGCCGGTAAAAATGAAAGTGCCGGTCGTGTTGGTCTCGCCGAACAGGTCGTAGTGAACGCGCTTGATGTCGGCGCCGAGCCGGATGTTGTGCTTCTTGTGGTTCCACGAACTCGCTTCTGCGAGCGAGATAGTCTGGTTTGTCAGGAAGCTCGGCTGTTGCTCACTTAGGCCGGTGAACTGGTTCAGCGTCACACTGGGCAGACCGTAGCTGAGGGGCGTTTCCGATTGGCCGTTCAGGATGCTGATGCCTGCCTCTGCTGCGACGTCGTTTGCATTGGTAAAGAAGTTGGTGTTCTGCGAGCTGGTCCGGTTCCAGCCACCGGTGAGCGTGTTGCTCAGGCGGCCTTTGCTCAGGGTGTAGCCGGCTTGCAGTGAATACTGATGGGACTGTGTCTTGCCGCCGAGATCGGCAAACACGTTCGGACTGTCGGACGCCGCGTGGCTGTAATTGAAGTTGAGATTGATGCTCTGCCTGATGCCTTGTGTGGGTGAGCCGGCGAACTGGCGGATCATGCCGCGAATGGGGTCGCCGCTACCCGCACCAAAGCTGCGGATGTACCGAGCACCGAGGGTGTCTGTATTGCTTCCGGACGTAGTCAGCCGCTGATAATTCTGCTGGGTGCCGGGCGTGGTGATATTCGGCAATGGGACGTACTGCAGCAGCGAGAGTGCCTGCGGGGAGAGGCGCGTTGCGGGTATCGAGTTATTCGCGAAAGGTTTGCCCGTCGTCGGATCGTAAATGGTGATGGGAAGACCGCCGGGAGTCGTAAGCCCTGCAAATGTGCCGGAGCGCTCTCCGGCTGTCGGCACCGTGGCATATTCGTCGAAGGGAGACGACGAGCGCTGTCCGGCGAAGGTAAGAAAGATGAAGTCCTTGGTGTCCTTGAACAGGTGCGGGATCGACGGATTGCCAATGAAAGTCGCTCCGTATTTGTTGGATCCGTAGGCAGGCTGTTGAATGGGTTGACCCTGCAGCGCGTAGTCCTTCGCATTGATGGCGCCATTGCCGCCTGTCCAGAAGAATGCACCGTGCGGCTGCGAAGGGTTGAAATTGCGGAAGTTGAAGCCGCCGCGACCGCCTCCGCCACGCCCACCGCCCCCGCCAAAGCC
>CAZZZL010000018.1:0-68724 GCA_964658655.1 uncultured Acetobacteraceae bacterium
CACCCCCGCTCGGTGAGACCACTCCCGCTCGAAGCCAATGACCATGCCGACGCCGACAGAGACGGCGAGCTTGATGGTGACATCGGCTGCCGGGTATTTTTCGATCACCGCCTGCGCCATCCGTGCGATGCAGGCACTGCAGAAAAAAGGGGCAGCCGCAGCTCCCCTCTCTTTACGACAAAACGCGGCTCAGTCGTAATACTCGAGGCCGAGATGCGTGATGAGCTGCTCGCCTTTGATATAGCGCAGGGTGTTTTTCAGCTTCATCGACTGGATGAACAGGTCATGCTCCGGATAGAGCCCGGCTGCGGTCATCGGCGCCTTGAAGTAGAAGCTGAGCCATTCCTGGATGCCGAGATGCTTGAGCGCAGGCGTACGCGCCGCAAGATCGAGGAAGAGAATTAGATCGAGCGCGAGCGGTGCCGCCAGGATGGAATCACGGCAGAGGAAGTCGACCTTGATCTGCATCGGATAACCGAGCCAGCCGAAGATGTCGATGTTGTCCCAGCCTTCCTTGTTATCGCCGCGCGGCGGATAGTAGTTGATGCGGACCTTGTGGTACAGGTCGCGATAGAGGTCTGGATAGAGCTCCGGCTGCAGGATAAAATCGAGCACACCGAGCTTCGACTCCTCCTTGGTCTTGAAGGACTCGGGATCGTCGAGCACTTCGCCATCACGATTGCCAAGAATATTGGTCGAATACCAGCCAGCCACGCCGAGCATGCGCGTCTTAAAGGCCGGTGCAAGTACAGTCTTGATGAAGGTCTGGCCGGTCTTGAAATCCTTGCCGCAGATAGGAGCGCCGGTGATCTTCGACAGCTCCTGCAATGCGGGAATGTCGACGGTCAGATTCGGCGCACCGTTGGCAAACGGAATGCCCTCCTTCAATGCTGCATACGCGTAGATTTGTGATGGCGCAATGGCGGGGTCGTCGTCGACGAGAGCCTTCTCGAATGCTGCGAGCGTCTGGTGACAGGCTGCATGCTCGATGTAGATTTCGGTCGAGCCGGCCCAGATCATCACCTGGCGATCGGTTCTCTGCTTGAACTGCTGGATGTCTTCATGGATCTTGTTGGCAAGGTCGCACTTTGAGCGGCCCTTCTTGACGTTCGTACCGCTCAGACGCTTGACGTAATGCTGATCGAAGACAGCAGGCATGGGCTGGATGCCTTCGAGGAAGGGCCTGATCTGTTCGAGATGATCGCGATCGAGTACAGCAGCAGTTTTCGCGGCCTGGTACATGTTGTCTTCGAAAATATCCCAGCCCGTGAAAACGATGTCGTCGAGGCTGGCGAGTGGCACGAAATCCTTGATGAGCGGCGTAGTGTGCTCGGTACGTTTACCCAGGCGGATGGTGCCCATCTGTGTGAGTGAGCCGATCGGTTTCGCGAATCCTCTGCGGACTGCTTCTACTCCGGCGATCAAAGTGGTGGCAACTGCCCCCATGCCGGGAATCATGACTCCTAGTTTGCCGGTGGCCGGCTTGATGTGCTGCGGAGCGGCAGCTGCGTGGCTGCCGTCTTGCTGACTCGACATTGCTTGGCGTTCCATCCTTCTGTCTCTACTTTGTTATCGTCAAAACCCTAGTCTCTGCTTACTCCGGACGCTTTGGCAAGCAGGCACAGAGCGGCTTCCGACCTGGTGGGAGGCCGTTACCGGTAACGTCTGAGCATTGACGGGCGTTGACTAAAAGAGGACGTCTAAGCAGCGACGGAGTGACGGTCGCGATTCTTCCAGTGCGTCCAGACAAACCACACGATGCCGATGAGTAGGACCACTTCGACACCAAGATGGAAGCGATGGAAGATGGCCTTGAAGCGGGGGTCCGTATCCCATCCCTGGCCCAGCTTCATGCCGACATAGGCGAGTACAAAACACCAGGGCCATGAACCAAGAAACGTGTAGATATGGAAGCGCACCTGTGACATACGCGCTATGCCGGCAGGCAGCGCGATGAAGGTGCGGACGACCGGAAGCAGCCGACCCACGAAGACGGTGATGGAGCCGTACTTTTCAAAGAAGGCAGTAGTGCGGTCGAGGTCACGCGGGCTGAGCAACACGAATCGACCGAAGCGCTCGACCAATGGCCTGCCGCCGTAGGCCCCTATCCAGTACGCGACGACAGAGCCGAGGTTGCAGCCGATGGCACCGGCAGTAGCGACCGCAATCAGGTTCAGTTTGCCGGTGTGCACCAGGTAGCCGGCGAACGGCATAATGATTTCCGACGGCAGCGGAATGCAGGCCGACTCGATGCCCATCAGCAGTGCGACGCCAATGTAACCGGTGGCAGAAATGACGGAAATAATGAAGCCGGCGAGAAATCCAATGATCTTTTCTGACATGCGCCTGCAGTATACCGTCTGGCGCAAAAGGACCCTGCTCGATAGCTGGCTCTTTGCTACCATCGAGAGGTAGAGGAGCTTTCCTGAAATGGCTGAAACGATTGCAATTCCCGCCCCGACTTCCCTTTCTCCCGCGACCAGCGAGGCTCCGCACAGCAAGCCCGCCGCAGAACCCGAAGTCGTCCGTCAGACCATCGGCTTCAGCTTCTTCAAAGTGATGCCGGAGTGGCGCCGCCTGCCGAAAGAAGAGCGGACGGCACACAAGCAGGCCTTTGCCGAAGTATTGCGCAAGTGGAACCAGCCGGGTCGCCTGCTGTCGCTCACCTACTCGACTGTGGGTCTGCGACCGGATTGCGATATGTGTCTCTGGCGCATCTGCTACTCGCCGGAAGACCTGAGCGAGATGATGGGCGAACTGATGGGAACACCGCTGGGCGGCTACCTGGAGATTGCGCATAACTACATCTCGATGACCAAGCGCTCGCCGTACCTGATCGGCCACGAGCATGAAGGCCAGCATGATTCCAAAGGCTCGATCCGCCCGGGCGGCCAGAAGTATATCTTTGTGTATCCCTTCTGGAAGACGCGCTCATGGTACCTGCTGCCGATGGACGAACGGCAGCGCCTGATGCGTGAACACATTCGTATCGGTCACCTGTTTCCGCGCGTGAAGTTGAACACCACCTACTCCTTCGGACTCGATGATCAGGAGTTTGTCGTTGCCTTCGAAAGCAATTTCCCTTCAGACTTTCTGGACCTCGTACAGCAGTTGCGTGAAACAGAAATCAGCGCCTATACATTGAAGGACACGCCGATCTTCACCGGCATCCGCCTAAGCCCTGAAGACACCTTGAACCGCCTCGGGTAACTGGCCGTTTCAGGCGGGCGCGGCGTTGCCGCTTATGCGTCCGTTGGTCGCACTCTTTTTCTTGGATCAGGCCCTATTAGATGACGACGAAGACGCTGCAAACGAAGAAGACGGCTGTTGTGGCTGCTCCGAAAACGGCGAAGAAAAAGAGGGCGCGACAGCCGAAGATGGACGTCCGTCCGGAGCGTGTTGCCGCGATTCTTGATGGCTTGCGCAAGGCTCATCCGAATGCCGAGTGTGCTCTGATACACAAGAGCCCGTGGGAGCTGGTGGTGGCGACAATACTCTCCGCACAGTGCACGGATGTGCGAGTGAACCTGGTGACGCCGACACTCTTCAAGCACTTTCCAACACCGAAAAGTTTCGCCGAGGCATCGCTGCCGGCAATCGAAGAAGATATTCGCACCACGGGATTTTTTCGGAACAAGGCGAAGTCGATTTCGGGTGCGGCGAAACTGCTGGTCTCGAAGTACAACAGCAGGGTTCCTGAAACGATGGACGAGTTGCTGGAATTGCCCGGTGTTGCGCGCAAGACGGCGAACGTTGTCCTGGGCGTGGCATTTAGAAAGGCTGAGGGGATCGTCGTCGATACGCACGTATTGCGGCTCTCGAAGCGGCTTCAACTAACGGTCGCGACCGATCCGAAGAAGGTCGAGCAGGACCTGGTGAAAGTAATTCCGCGGGACCGGTGGATTGACTTTTCCCATGAACTGATTCTGCATGGACGATCGACGTGCATTGCGCGCAAGCCGCGCTGCATCGAGTGCATTCTCGAGCCGGTTTGCAACTCAGGCGACAAGACTTTTTCGACCCACTAGCGCAGCGTACTTTCATTGAAATGACTGGACCACGGCTGCTGCCAGGCCCTCTATGTTCGCGCTGGCAGCTTCAGCCGCGGCGGTCAACTGGTGCTCTTCCATCGCCTGCGTGGTGATGGGACCGATGGAAATCTGCTTCACGGCCGATGGCACGTGGACGCCTGCCTTCTGCACCAGAGCGACGAAGTTGTGCACACAGGAGGCGCTGGTAAATGTAATGGCATCGACACCGGTCGTAAGAGCCTGTTGAAGCTCTGCAACTGAAGCTGTTGGAATGATCGACTGGTAGGCCTCTGCAATCGTGACCGAAACACCTGCTGCTCGGAGCGCCTCGGGAAGAATGTCCCGTGCCATTTTTGCGCGGACGATCAGCACGCGTTTGTTGCGGTTTTGAACCAGCGGGAGTAATGCTTCGACGAGCGATTCGGCGATGGCGCGCGGTGGAATGAGTTCAACCTGCAGACCGAGGGCATTTACCGCATCCGCAGTGGATTTACCGATGGCGGCTATCTCAAAGGCCAGCAGTGCTTCGACGGGAATCTTCAGGAAGCGTAGCCTGCTGGCGATGGCGTCCACAGCGTTTGCACTGGTCAGAACCAGCCAATCGTAACAGGCAGTGTCCGAGAGTGCCGCGTCCAATGCGTCGTACGAATCGGGCGGAACGATCTCGATCGTGGGAATCGCGATAACCTGTGCGCCAAGCGCTTCAAGAGCAGTCTGCAGCTTACCGCTTTGACCGCGCGGCCGCGTCACGAGGATGCGCTTGCCCAGCAGCGGCCGTGCTGCCGTCAAGCGCGAACGCCCTGTTCGGCCAGGAGTTCACGCGCACCGAGAGCAAGCAGTTTTTCGGCGATCACGTGCCCCAGTTCGCGCGCGTCACTTCCCTGCCCCTGTGCGCGCAGGATGAGTCCGCCATCCGGCCGGGCGACGCAGGCAGAGATGTGCCACGCTTCCCCGTCGCGGCGGCAGTAGACGCCGATCGGTACCTGGCAGCCGCCGCCCAGCGCGGCCAGAGCGGTGCGCTCCGCTGTGACCGCGGAGCAGGTGTCCGCATGATTCAGACGAGCGAGAATGTTGCGCGTTACCGCGTCGTCTGCACGACATTCAATGGCGAGCGCACCCTGCCCGGGCGCGGGACACACGAGGTCTTCTGCGAAACGTTCGCGTATCCATTCCGTGCGTCCAAGGCGATCGAGGCCGGCAGCAGCAACGACGATTGCTTCAACCTGGCCTTCGGCAAGCTTGCGCAGGCGTGTGTCGACATTGCCGCGAAATTCCACGTACTCGAGGTCGGGACGATGCGCCTTCAACTGGGCCTGTCGGCGAACGCTGCTCGTACCGACCCGGGCTCCGGCAGGCAACTCGCCGAAGGAGTGATATTGCGTGGACGCCAGGGCGTCACGCGGGTCAACACGTAACGGAATCGCACCGAGCACGAAGGGCGACGCGAGCTCGGTCGGCATATCTTTCAGGCTGTGGACTGCCAGGTCGACGCGCTTCTCAAGCAGCGCATCTTCGATCTCCTGGGTGAACATGCCTTTGGTGCCGACCTTTGCGAAAGCTACTTGCTGCAGGCGATCGCCGGTAGTCTGGATCAACTCAATCGCAACCTCGTAGCCAAGTTTGCGAAAGGCATCTGCGATGTGATCAGACTGCCACCGGGCAAGTTGAGAGCCGCGTGAACCGATGCGGATCAATCGCCTTTCTCCCGTCGCACGAGTGGGGCGTCGAGAAAATATTCGCCAACCGAAACAGGGATGCTTTCCGCCAGGTCGTCGTCGAGCAGGTCCAAGCCAAAAGCTTCCGCAGAGTCCGGCGCGATCTCGACAGGCGTCTCGGCAAGGATCTGATTGCGAACGATCGGCATGGCCGTGGTATCAACTTCGAAAACTTCGCAGATATTACGAATGGCCGCGGCATCGCCCTCGCGCGCGGCAGACTTCAATGCATGCACGGTCTGGTGGAGATACTTGTTCATGAGTCCGCGGGTCAGCGCTTCGACCGCAGTTTTCTGTTCCGGCGTGAGCGACTGCAGCTTGGATTGCATGCGCCGGGTCTCACCCTGGCGCGTATTTTCGAAGTTCTTCTGCATCTCGACGATCGCCGGAACGACGTCAAGCGTGCGCAGGCTTAGCTGGAAGCGATCCACTTCCAGCTGAATGATGCGCTCGGCCTTCTCAGCCTCTTTGCCTCGTGTTGCAAGATGGCTTGCGGCAACAGATTGCAGATCGTCAATATCGTACAGAAATACGCCGTCAAGCCTGTTGACACCCGGATCGACATCGCGTGGCACGGCGATATCGACAAAAAAGATGGGGCGGCCGCGACGTTTCTGCAGCATTTTCTGCGCCTGTTCGCGGCGGAAGATCGGTTCGGACGAGCCGGTGGAGGTGATGATGATATCCGCCTTGTCAGCGTGCGCGTAAAGGTCCTCGAAGCGAACGGGGTGGCCTCCATAACGCTGGGCCAGGTTGACTGCGCGTTCAAAGGTGCGATTCGCGACCAGGATGGGCGCGGCGCCATTCTGCAGCAGGTGGCGCGCAGCCAGCTCGCTCATTTTGCCCGCACCAACCAGCAGCACCTGCTTGCCCTCAAGTGATCCAAAAATGCGTTTGGCCAGTTCCACGGCGGTCGATGCAATGGATACCGAGGAGCTGCCAATCTGTGTCTCGGTGCGTATTTTTTTGGCAACGACAAGCGCCATGCGCAGGAGTTTATCGAGCGACGAACGGACGGCGCCGACGGACTGAGCGACTGCGAATGACTCCTTCACCTGGCCGAGGATCTGCGGTTCGCCCACGATCATCGAATCCAGACTGGAGGTGACTCGGAAGAGGTGCTGCACAGCGTCGCGCTCGCGGTAGGTGTACATGTGCGGATGCAGTGTCCGGGCATCGACAGCGAAGTGGTCTTCGAGGAATTGCAGAAGATTCGGCTCCTGCTCTTCGTGCAGCGTCACAAACTCGACGCGGTTGCAGGTGGAGAGAACCATGCACTCCTGCATGCCGGGCGCGCTGAGCAACTGGCGCGTGACTTCAGGCAGTGCATCGGAGGCAATCGCCAAGCGTTCACGGATCTCAACAGGTGCAGTTTTATGGTTGATCCCCCAGAGCATGATCTTCATGGGCCAGGGAACCTGTGGACCGAGCTGAACAGATTGGCGATCCAAACACTGACGACCACGACAAACGCGAAGCTCGACACATAGACGGCGCGGCGGCCGCGCAGGCCCACGTTATGACGCATGAAGAGCATAAAGACGTAGAGTACCCACATGGCGAACGAGAGCAGTACCTTGGGGTCAAGGAAGTAAGCAGCGCCAACGCTCTGCTGCGCGATGAACGATCCCGCGAGCAGTCCAAGTGTCATGCAGTGGAAGCCAATGGTCAGGCTGCGGTTCGAGATGCTGTCCATGACGGCCAGCGGCGGAAGCCACGCCAGGAAACCGGTGCCAGACTTGTTCTTGAGACGCTGCTCCTGCATCAGGTAGAAAAGGCTGCTCAGCAGACTGAAGATCAGCGCGACATAGGCAGCGAGCAATGCGCCGACATGGATGAAGAGCCAGCCGGAGCGAATCATCGGCGAGTTGAAGGTCGCGTGGTCCGGGCCGACCGCGGGGGTGATGAGCAGTAATAATGCGAGCGGCAGGGCGAAGATACCGAACCCCGTCGCACGGTAGGTGAACACGACCAGCAGATACGCTGCAACGATCAGGATGGAGAGAACCGATTCGACCTCATGCATGCCGACCGGCATCCAGTGACGGGCAGCGGAGAGCATCTCGACGATGGCAACAAAGTGAAAAAAGAAGCCGCCCAGGGTAGCCGGCAGGGCGATGCGCTGCAGCCGCGGCCGGCGGTAAAGTACCGCAGGCAGGGTAGTTGCACAGGCTGCGCAATAGAAAATCGCCGCGACTCGTAGCCAGAGTAGATGCATCGGTTCCGCCAACTCTCAAGTATAGCGGCGCCGTGCCTCAATGGACAGGATGGAAGACGCTCACGCCCATGGCCGATTGTGTAAGGTCGAGTTTCCGCTGCACGTGAAGCAATGTGGCCGCTTCAATATGCATCCGACGGCAGCTTCCTGCTCGTTTCAGGAACAGGATGAAAGTGGTCGAAATGTGGCATTGCGCCCAAAGCGCGCAGACTAGACTACCGGCCAGGCGGTAAGCATTTGAGTAGACGACTTCAATACGGCTGCATTTGGATCGGCCTGCTGCTGGCGGTGTCTGCCTGCGCAGCAACGATCGCGGTGCCGGGAAACGAGAAGTTGATCGTCGTCGGCTTCATGGGTGGCCGCGTCAGCCCCGGCAACCTGGTTCACCGCGAGGCCCTGATGGCCAGGGACCTGCAGCAGGGCCACCCGCTTTCTCTGAATGCTGTGGTATTCGCCAATCATGATGGAGACCGGGCCCTGCGCGCCTTGTTGCATTTGCTTGATGAAAATCGCGATGGCCAAGTCAGTGACGAAGAAAAGCAGGCGGCGCGCATCGTCATTTTCGGGCATAGCTGGGGCGCATCCGAGACCGTGAACCTGGCCAATCGACTGGATGCCCTTGGCATCCCGGTGCTGCTTACGGTGCAGGTCGATAGCGTGCAGAAGCAGAATGAGAATGACCGGCGCATTCCGGCCAATGTCCATCAGGCGGTTAATTTCTACCAGACTGAAGGACTTCTGCATGGCCGAACGATGATTGAAGCGGCCGACCCGTCGAAGACACGCGTGCTCGGGAATTACGAATCCAGCTATCGCAGCAACCCGGTGTCCTGCGCCGGATATCCGTGGTTTGCCCGCACATTCATGCGACCGCATATTGAGATCGAAAATGATCCGCTGGTCTGGACGAGAATCGAGGCGCTCATCCTTACGCAGCTGGCGCTCCCGCAGACTTCGCAGTTGAAGCCCTGAAAAGTGAGGAGCAGTCCGGCACCAAAGAATCGCCTACGGATTAAGGGACGAGGTAGCCGGTAGATGTTCCAGGGCATCGTCTCGTGTCAATTGCTGAACCTTGACCGACTGCGGGCGAAAGTCGGAGCGCGAGGCCTTTTCAACTTCGCCATGCTTGTTGAAATTCAGCTTCCAGCTACCGCTGCGTGAAGGGTCCGAGAGTTCACTGAACGCGATAGATGCCGTGCCATTTTTGGCGATCATGATGACCGGTGTGGTCGCGCGGCGGACGGCCAGATTCCAGCCTGCGCTGACACTGTCTGACTCGGTTGGAATGGCCGGAACTCCTCCGGCGATGGCGATGTAGAGCGCACCGTAGTTAACCCAGGCCGAGTTGGTGCTGATGGCGCCAGGCTCGCGCTCGCTGCGAAGAAGACGGTTGAAGACTGCGTACGTGCCTTTATCCTGCCAGTCCGAGCGAAACGGATGCAGACCGTGCGAGTAAGCCGGCACCACCTGCACGAGTTCATTTTCGGCCTGCGGAATGATCGCGACAAAGCGCGACCTCTCTTTAGAATCACCGTCGTGTGTGAATGCGAGGATCAGGTGTTTTTGCACGAGAGGGGAGACTGATTGCGTATAGCTCCAGTCGGGCGCATCCACATCAAAGCCGTGGAAACGCGCCGCGCGGACAAGGTCTGCGTGCCGCGTTGCGAGCAGTGCCTGCGCATCCGGCGTCATCTGGCTGGCCGGTACATCCGTGAGCGTCGCCATTGGCTGACAATCCAGCTGCGAGGCGGGGAGCCCGTCTGAGACATAGTGATTCTGCAGACACTGCGCTCGAGAGACCATGCTAGCCGAAGCGAGCAGGAGCAGCGATGTGTAGGTCGCGATGCGGAGGATTGAGACCATGACCTTCCGACTTTAGCATGGCAGCGCGACGATTTCGATCACCCGATCGCCCGGTACCCAATCTGAAGCCTCCCGCAAGCGGAGGCTCAAGTTCCAGACCGGCAGGCAACACAAAAGGGGCAGCATCAGCCGCCCCTTTTTGTGTTCGAACAGGGTGAGCGCTCTAGTGAGCGGTATGGTGGACCGGGCGACGGGTCGGTGGTGCAGCCGCCTTCGGCATGCCATCCTTCAGGATGATCATCGGAGGATTCTGCGTGTAGGAGTCGAAGGTCCCGTCCAGCGTGATGTCTGCGCCGACCACAGGAATCGTCTTCAAAGGCTCCTTCATGTTAATCGTCAGATCAGCCTTGTTCGCGGCCTTGTTGTCCTCGGTGACGGCGATCTGTACCGAGTCAGCGGTTGCCTGGATGACCTTGCCCGGAATTTCAACCGACTTACCGTCGTTCAACACAGCCCAGACCTTGGCTGCATCTTCCTGACTTCCGTTGAACAACACGAATTCCTTATCGGCGAGGCTGAGTGTCTTCAGATCGGGCGTGGAGACAACTGCCTGGTGAGCCTGGTCCGCGGGTGACGGCGGAGGAGGCGCGGCAACCGGCTTGTAGCTGTCTGGCGGATTGAGCGAGGTCTGCACCTGCTGCTGGATGGCGTCGAAACCGTCCATGCCGCCGTGGTACTTCTTGTAGAAATACTCCGCTGCCTTTTCGATCTGTGGCTGTGCCTGGGCGGGCGCGAAATGAGCGGCGCGCGTCAGATACCAAACCGCATTCGGATAATCGGGCGGAGTCTCCTGTGTGTAGGCAAGGCCGAGCAGGTAGGTGTCGTTGAGGGCCGGGCCCGAAGTGGTCGCATTCGGATCAGCGTAGGAAGCCAGTTCCTTCTTGAAGGCATCGATGGCGCCCGGATAGTCCTTCTTGTTCTCTGCATCAAGGGCGAGCGCGCCTTCAAATATTGGAGTCGTCGCTCCCTTGAGCTTCTGGTAATCAGCGTCAGAAAGATCGGCCGGCTTCGGCGCGGCCAGAGCCGTGGTCGATTGCTGAGCTGCTTTGTCAAGAATCGGCTGGGCTTCTGCCGGGTTCGTCTTTTGTGCTGCCTGGCTCTTCTCGATGTAGACAGAGAGAGCAAGCGCGCGGAGATTGTTGGGATCGATCGCGAGCAAGCGGTTCGCAGCGTCCAGAGTCTTGTTCAGGTCAGACGCCTGGTAGATGGTCATCAACTGAACGAGCAGATCTTTCTTGACGACGGAGTTGGGATACTTCGTCAGAAAAGCCTCAATGGCAGCCGCCTTCGCAGCGGGCGCGGACTGACTGGTAGCGTTGGTGTAATCGTTGTACTCAGCGGGATCCTTGATCGTGATCTGACCCGCCTGAGCCTGATCTGCGGGGGCAGCAGCAGCTTGCGCAGATGCCATGGGGACGGCGAAAAATGCGCCGGCGCCAATAGCGCTAGTGGCGGCAGCAGCCAACAAGGAAGCAATAACGACCTTCTTCATTCAACGCTCCTAAACGAGAGAAACTTTATTTGATAGTGCAGACAATCCGCGGAGGCTTGCGCGACCCGACAGATTATCGTATTCGACCGAGGCAGTTCACCTTCTGGCTGACGGCGCATCGTTGCTGCGTTTGTATTGCAGTGTGGCTGGATTATAGAAAGCACTGACGCCCTGCGCAAGTAATGCTGCAAACGATTACGTCGACCAGTCACATTGTTCGACTTTCCCCAACAGCAAGCTAGATGCAAATCGCTGCGGATGTGTTACCTCCATCATGCCATGGCGCACTCATGACCGGGTGTTCGCATCCCACGCTCCAATACCGCAGGAGAGGAAGATCAGACTATGCAGGATGCAGGCAACACCGAACCAGAACTCAAAGATCAGGTCGCAGTGGTGACCGGCGCCGCGCGAGGCATCGGCGCGGCAATCGCGGAAACGCTGGCCGCAATGGGCGCGCACGTGGTGTTGACTGCGCGGGATGTGGGCCTGCTCAATGCCGTGAAGTCGAAGATTGAAACGGCAGGAGGACAAGCCATGGTTGCCGCCTGTGATCTGACGGACGAGACTGCGATCGCCAACCTTGCCGACAAGGTACGTGCGCAGAAGGGCCGCTGCGACGTATTGGTGAACTGCGCGGGCGTGGCGACCGCCGGCACTCCTCTGCACGAGCTCGCGCCGGATGACTGGGACGCAATGATGAGCGTTAACCTGAAGGCGCCCTACCTGTTGATCCGGGCCTTTGCGCCGCTGATGATTCAAGCAGGGTATGGCCACATCGTGAATATCTCATCGCTCGCCGGGAAGAATCCCCTGCCGAACGGCGCGGCTTATTCGGCCTCGAAGTGGGGATTGAATGGGCTGACCTACTCCGTTGCAGAAGAGCTGCGGCAGTACAACATTCGCGTCTCGGTCGTGGCGCCGGGCTCGGTGAATACGCACTTCGGCGGAACGGATGCGACCGCCGAGAAGGCCGCGAGAAAGATTCAACCAGCGGACGTCGCGCGCGTCGTGGCCATGCTCGTTACGCAATCCCCACAGTCGTTCGTCAGTGAGGTGCTTCTACGTCCGACGATGAAGCCCTGAACATGCACTTTGTGAGTGGCAAAAAGTGTCCCAACAGGCACGCTTCTACCGCTAAATGAGTTTCTGACGGCTTATCCACAATATCTAGTGGTGGGCATGTTGACCTTGGATAGACTGGACACTACAGTTCTGCTCAAGGTGAGGTGTGCGTGCTCAAGCTGAAGAAGATCCAGATTCTTGGCTTTAAATCCTTTTGCGACCGGACTGAGGTGACGGTGGCAGGACAGGGCCTCGCCGTCGTGGTCGGCCCGAATGGTTGCGGCAAATCCAACATTCTCGATGCAGTGAGCTGGGTACTGGGCGAGCAGTCGGCCAAGTCCCTGCGCGGCACGAAGATGGAAGATGTGATCTTCGCCGGCACGCGCGAACGCAAAGCGCTCGGCATGGCCGAAGTGTCGCTCACCCTCATTGACCCGGACGCCTATACAGACGGCCCGCTGCTCGGTGATCCATCCGAGCATGCGACGCACGACTCGGTGGCCAGCGCGCTCGACTGGGACGAGAACAAGACGCGGGAGCAGCGCGCCGCCGAGACGGAAGAGATCATCGCCGAGGCCCAGCCGAATCCTTCCGACGGTGACGAATTAGACGAGGAAGACGCCGCAGTCGAACCTGAAGCCAGTACACAGGCCGGCACTGCCGCCGGCACAGTCACGCTGAAGATTCGCCGACGCAAGTTCCAGCGCAATGCGACGCGCACGGGCGAGATTGTCATCACGCGGCGGCTTTTCCGAACGGGCGAAAGCGAATACCTGCTCAATGGCAAGCTATGCCGGCTTCGGGATATCCAAGACATCTTCATGGGCACAGGTCTGGGGCCGGAGAGCTACGCGATCATCGAGCAGGAGCGCATCGGCCAGCTGCTTAGCTCGAAGCCCTACGATCGCCGCGCCATCATCGAAGAGGCCGCCGGCATTACACGCTTCAAGACGAAGAAGCGTCTCGCCGAATTGCGTCTGGAACAGGCAAAGCAGAATCTCTCGCGCGTCGACGATATCTTCGACGAAGTGGCCCGGCAAATGAATTCGCTGAAGCGCCAGGCGGCGAAAGCTGAACGCTATGCTGCCGTGCGTGACGAATTGCGCGAGAAGCTGCAGGTTGTCCTCAAGAACAAGCTCGACCAGATCGACAAGGAACAGGCCGGGCTAAAGGCCGAGATGGAAACCCTTGGCCAGCAGATTGAGGAAGACGCTGCCCTTGTTGCTTCCCTTGAAGAAGCCCTTGCGGCAACAGTCGCGCGCGGCTATGAGCTGGATGCGAGCGCCAAGGAATCGGGTGCGCGCGGCAACCAGGCAGCAGTTGAGCTTGAACGGGCACACGCGCGTATCCAGTCGAACGAGGATCGAATCCACGATCTTTCCGCACGCGCAACAGCTGCCGCTGCCGAGCTCGAACAGGTGAAACTGCAGTTGGAGGGCCTGGCGACAGAGCGTGAACAGAACCGGCAATTTCTCGAAAACGCAGCGCAGGAAGCAGCGGCTTTTCGTGAGCGTTCGAACGCAGAGAATCAGCAGGCACGCGAAGCAGCACAGGCTGTGCAGGTTGCAGAGCAGCGACTCGAAGCAGAACGCCGCAGGGTCATGCAGCTGGTCTCGCAGGCAAACAACGCCCGCAGCCAGACGGCGCAAGCAGAGGAATCGCTGGCATCGCTTGATCGCGAGCGGGCGCGGCTGGAGACGGAGATGGCCGCGGCGAAACGCGACCTTGAGGCACTCGGCGCTGAGCGTGGGCAGGCTTCGCTCAATTTTGAATCGGTAACTGATTCGCTGAAAAGACTCGAGACAGAAATTGGCGCGCTGCGCTCCGACATCGAGACAAAACGTCATGAAGAGACGGAGTCGCGGCGACAGGGCGATCGCCTGCGTGGAGAACGCGCGACTGTTGCCGGGCGAAAGAATTCGCTCGAGGCCCTGCTGCGTGAGCACAGCTACTCGACCGACACGGTACGCAAATTGTTCCGGCAGAACAGTGGCCAGGGCAAGCTCGACGCCGTCGGCACGCTGGCTGATTTCCTCGAAGTCAACGGTGAGTATGAGAGTGTCGTAGACGAATTTTTGCGCGATGAACTGAACTATATCGTGGTAAAGAGCTGGGACGCCGCGGACGAAGGCATGCGCCTGCTGCGCACCGGCGTGGATGGTCGTGCGACCTTCCTGGTGCACAGCGAAGATAGCGTGGTCGATCCGGTACAGGCGAGCGGCAGTCTCGCTCATATTGAAGGCGTGGTGCCGTTGAAGGATTGCATCCGCGTGCTGAACGGCTTTGGCAATTCACTTGAAGGCATTCTGCCGAAGCTTCGAGACGGCTTTGTCGCACCGGATGCAGAGACGGCGCGATCACTCGCATTGACGCACACACAGGGATTCTTCCTGGCCAAATCCGGCGAGTGCTTTCATAACGTAACTGTAACTGGTGGCAAACCTCGGGCGGAAGGGCCGCTTGCCTTGAAGCGCGAATTGCGCGAAGCCCTGCAGAAACTTGAAGCGGTCGAAAAGGAACTTGGACAGGCTGACATGCAGGCACAGACACTGCAGCGCCTGATTGTCGAGACGACGAAAACGCTTGAGATGAAGAGCGAGGAACGGCGCACTGCTGAACGTGAGAGCGCCCACCAGGGCGCAGCTCTACGGCAGATGGAAGCAGAAGTGCGGCGTCTGGAACAGCGCATGCAGAACTGGATGCTCGAGGGCGAACGCAACAAGGATGCCCGCGCATCCCGCGAGAACCAGATCGCCCAGCGACGAGATGAGACGCAGCGCTATGAGCAGGAGCATCGCGAGGCCGAACAAAAACAGAACGAGTACCAGGCCGAAGTCGATGCGAAGCGCCAGGCACGCGAAGAGCGTCAACAGGCGGCAGCGCTGGTCATCGCGGAGCTGGCTGGCCTTGAAGAGCGTAAGCGCGGAGCGGAAACATCCTTCGCCCGCATCGATCGCGTGTACGCAGACCTGGGACGCAGACATGCGCATCTCGAACAACAGATTGCAGCTTCTACCGCCGAAGAGGCGCAGCGCAAACGTGAGAATGAAGAGCTGGCCGTGCAGCGCGAGATACTCACAGCGCAGCGCGACTCTGCACTTGCGGAGTCCGCACGCTGGACTGAAGAGGCAAAGTTGTTGCGCTTTTCCCTTCTTGAAAGCGAGCAGCAGTTGAAGGATCTGCGTGTCACGCTTGAAGGTCGCAGAGATGCGAAGAGCACACGCGTTGCGCGTTCGGCAAAGTTGACGGCAGACATCGAGCATCTCGAAAGTGCGTGTCTCAACGACCTCGGCGTAGAAGCCGTTGTTTTGCGTGAGCGCACAGATGTCAGCCTGCTTGATGCTGAACAGCTGGCGATTGAAGATGAAGCCTGCCGCGGCTTCAAGGCGAAAATGGAAGCAATGGGGCCGGTCAACATGATGGCACTCGATGAGTTCCGGGAAGCATCGGAGCGCCACGGCTTCCTCGAAACGCAGCGTAAAGACCTGCTGGATTCGATCGAGAACACGCAGTCATCTATTCGTGAAATTGACGGGATCACCCAGGCAAAATTTGCCGAGGCATTCGCGCGCATCAACGAAAATTTTTCGCAGACCTTCGTCAAACTTTTCAACGGCGGCCAGGCATTCATGCGGCTGACCGACGAAGAAAACTCCGCGGAAAGCGGTATCGACATCGTTGCATCGCCACCAGGCAAAAAACTGCAGAATGTTCTGTTGTTGTCCGGCGGAGAGAAAGCTTTGACCGCCCTGTCACTGCTCGTCGGCATCTTCAAATTTCAACCAAGTCCCTTCTGCGTATTGGATGAAGTCGACGCACCGCTCGACGAGACGAACGTCGGCCGCCTGGCGGAAATGTTGAAGGGCATGGCTGTCGATACACAGTTCGTAATGGTTACCCATTCGAAGCGAATGATGACTGCGGCAGATATGATCTACGGCGTGACCATGCAGGAGCCAGGAGTTTCGAAGATTGTGTCGGTCCGCATGGGCGGTGCCTTGGAACGTACGCCAGTGCGAGCACCGGAACAACGCAGCGAGCAGCCGTCCGAGCATATGGCGATGGCGTAGAGTGAGAGAATCAGGCGGTCATTGAGGCACCCGATGACCGCTTCCATACCACGAGCAAAGCGGTAATTACCAGTCCGGTATGTAGATATTTCGTCCGTTGACAAAGTGGTCGGGAGTCTCGAAAATCGAACTCACGCACTACGGAAGGCCTTCCCCTTTGCCAACACTTCTCCAGACAGAATTCCCGACATTGACGCTGCACGCGCGCGGGAAGGTTCGCGATTTATACCTTGTCGGCAGTGATCTTCTGCTTGTCGCGACAGACCGCATCTCGGCGTTCGATCACGTGCTCGGCTCAGGTATTCCAGACAAGGGCGCGATCCTCACGCAGATGTCGGTCTTCTGGTTCGATTTTCTGAAAGACATCGTCAGCAACCATCTGATCTCGACTAACGTCGATGATTATCCAGAGGTACTGCGGCCGTATAGTGAGTCGCTACGAGGCCGCTCGATGTTTGTAAAGCGGGCGCAGATGTTTCCTGTGGAATGCGTCGTGCGCGGTTACATTTCGGGATCGGGTTGGAAGGACTACAAGGCGACAGGCGGGGTGTGCGGAATTCCATTGCCGACCGGTCTGCGTGAGTCAGATAAGTTGCCGGAGCCACTGTTTACGCCTGCGTCGAAGAGCCAGGGCGGCGAGCACGACGAGAATGTTTCTTTTGCGAATGTCATTGAGCAGGTGGGTCAGAAGAATGCGGATAAACTGCGCGACCTGAGCCTGCGGATTTATGCGAAGGCTTCGGCGCACGCGGCTTCGCGCGGATTGATTCTGGCCGATACCAAATTTGAATTCGGTCTCGTAGATGGCAACATCGTGCTGGCGGATGAAGTGCTCACACCAGACTCCTCGCGCTACTGGCCGGCAGATCAATACGCACCGGGCGGTCCGCAGCCGTCCTTCGACAAGCAGTTCGTGCGCGACTACCTCGAAGAGATTCACTGGAACAAGCAGGCGCCGGCGCCGGCATTGCCGCAGAGTGTCATCACGAAAACGCGCGGTAAGTACCTTGACGCTTTGCGCCTGATCACGGGTCACGGGCTGAGTGAGTAAGAACGCAGTCCGGAAGGAACAATCGATATGACGGTCTCTACACTGACGGCGATCGATTGGATTATCATTGCGATTTTCGTCGTCTCATTTGTAACGGCCGCACTGAATGGATTTTTCGTAGAAGTTTTTTCCATCGTCGGGCTGGTCGCGGGCCTGGTGATTGCAGGGTTGTACCACATGCGACTGGTGCCGTGGCTGTTCCGCCTAGTGCATTCCATGCCAGCGGCAGAAGCGGCATCGTTCTTGTTGATCGTGGTCGGCGTGCTGATCATCGCCGGCATATTAGGGCGCACGATTCGTTTCCTGTTGCGCAAGGTCGGCCTGGGATGGGCGGACCGTTTACTGGGTCTGGTATTTGGTGCTGTGAAGGGGTGCTTTCTGGCAACGGCTTTGGCGATGACAGCCACCGCATTTTTTTCGAGCAGCCCCTGGGTTGCGCAATCTCAGCTGCTTCCCTACTTTATGGGTGCGGCGCACCAGGGTTCGGATATAGTGCCGGGAGCACTTGGTGAGCGGATCCGTCACGGAATAAGACTGTATCGGAAGACATCTCCCGAAAGCAGTGTCAGTAGTGGTATCGTCACGTTTTAAGTTTGCTGCTCTAATCAACAACTGCATCGCAGCGATTCAAAAATTGTTCAACAGTCAAATTGTTCAACCAGAGAAAGAGGGACGAGTGAAGCGCGAACTGGAGAGCCTGGTAACGCAGATGCATACGGGTGGTATCACCTATAGCGAGGCTGTCCGCGAATTCAAGAAGCGATTCATCCTGGAAGTGCTTACCGTGCACCGCGGCAATCAGTGCAAGGCTGCCAAGGAACTGGGCATGCATCGCAATACCCTCAGCCGCACTCTCGAAGAGCTGGGCATCGACCTGATGCAGACGCGTATGAGCCTGAAGCGCCCCTCGCGCAGTGCTCGCCCCCAGCAGGTTGAGCAGAAACAGGCTGGCCAGTCCTCCTGAAGACAGTGGCGGAACATCGCGTCGTCGCCTCCGAAACTGCGCTATCCTGGGACGCTTTCGATGTGTATCTCTTCGACATCGACGGTACCCTGCTCCGTGCCAAGGGCGGCGTGCATAATGATTCTTTTCAGAACAGCGTGCGCCATGTGATGGACCGCGAGATCTCGCTTGAAAGGGTTGTTCTGCATGGAAATACAGACACCCGCATCCTGGCGCAGGCATTTGAACACGCCGACATCCCGCGCGCATCCTGGGAGCCTTATCGCCAACAGATCCTCGATCAGATGTGCAGAGTGGTCGAGCGGCGCCGGGCGGAGATTGAAATCCTGATGATGCCGGGCGTTGAATCTGTCCTGGCATACCTGCAGAAACATCAGAAGACACTCGGAGTTGCTACCGGTAATCTCGAAGCCATCGGCTGGCTCAAGGTGGAACTGGCCGGACTTCGCGACTATTTCGTCTTTGGCGGCTTTAGCGATACGTTCGAAGACCGCGGACAATTGATTGGAGCCGCTGCCGCAACCGGCCTCCTCAAAGCTCATCCTGCTGCGTCGATATGCGTGGTCGGCGATACACCGTCTGACATCGCCGCAGCCAAAGCCAATGGCCTCCCGGTTATTGCCGTGGCGACCGGCGCGTACTCACTGGACGAACTCTTGGAGCATCAGCCAGATATCGCAGCCACGAGTCTCCAGGCGCTTCTGGAAAGCCCTGCCGCCAGATAGCGCCACAGAAGCCGTACACTGTCTATTGTGCTCAACCAGATTAAGCTCAGGCGACACGCAACCCTTGTTTTGCACGCCGCTCTTGCCACGGCGGGATCTGGAACACTCTGCGCGCAAAAAGCGCCCGCGCCGCCCGCTGCGGCTGCGACAACGGCGGCTCAGCCAGAGCGGATTTCCGTCGGCGTAAAGGAAAAGCACGAAGCGGAGAAGGTCTATCTTGCAGGTGCGCGCGCGGTCGGAAATAAAGACCTTGAGACCGCCCTCGAAGATTTCCGTAAAGCTGAACGGCTGGACCCTGCCAATCCCGACTACGCGAACGCCGTACAGATTGCCCGTACCAACCTGGTGACGCAGCTGATCGAGCAATCGGACACGGCCCGGACGCTGGGCCATCCTGAAGAGGCGCGCGCGAAGCTGATGGAAGCCTCGATGCTTGCTCCGGATAATCCCTCTGTCCTGCAGCATCTCGATCCCAGCAGGGGCATGGAGATCACACGCGAGGACGATCCCGAAAGCGTCCAACTGGCCCCCGCCGTGGCTCTGCAACCAGCGGAGGGCCGCCATTCGTTTCACATGCACGGCACTGGCCAGGAGATATTGAAACAGGTGTTGAGCGCCTATGGCATCACGCCAACCCTCGATCCTTCCGTGGAGGTGAAGCGCACAAGTTTCGACGGCGACGACATCTCCTACATGGAAGCAGCGCGCATGCTGCAGATGGCGACGAACACCTTCTTCGTCCCGCTCGATCCCAAGCGGGTGCTGGTGGCCAAGGACACCAAGCCGAATCGCGAGCAGTTCATGCGCGAGGTTCTTGAGACGGTCTATCTGCCTGGCCTTTCCGCCGCGGAATTGACTGATATGGGTGCGCTGGCCCGCAACCTCTTCGATGCACAGCAGTCGAGCGTTCAGCAGGGCACCAACACGCTGGTGGTGCGGGCGCCGCAGGTGAAGCTGGCCGCCCTGAACCGCACACTGGCGGATCTCCTGGACGGCCGCAGCCAGGTCGACCTGGAGATCCGGCTGATCGAGATCGACGCCTCCCGGACTCGCAATATTGGCGTACAGCCGCCGCAGCAATTTACTGCGTTCAACGTCGACAGCGAGCTGAACAGTGTGATCAATGGCAACTCCAGCCTGGTGCAGCAGATTATTTCAAGCGGACTGGCGCCGGCAGGCGATCTCGCCGCGATCGCCGCCGTGTTGATTGCGTCGGGGCAGGTCAGCAGTTCGGTGCTGACCCAGGCTTTTGCGACTTTCGGCGGCGGGCTGACCCTGACCGGCCTCACGTTGCCAGGCGCTACGGCGAATCTGGCGCTGAATTCCAGCAGTACGCACGTGCTGGAGGATATACATCTACGTCTCCAGGACCAGGACAAGGGCACAGTCCTGATTGGCGAAAAGTATCCGATCCAGACTTCGAGCTATTCCGGACTGACCGGCACGTCTGTCAACATTCCCGGAGTATCGAGTGCAGGTTTGTCCAGTGAACTGGCGGCGCTGGGGCTGAGTGGAGCCAGCGCGACACAGCAGCCTATTCCCCAGGTGCAATACCAGGACATCGGCCTGAACCTGAATGTGACGCCGCATGTCCTGCGCTCGAACGATGTCAGTCTCAACTTCGATATGAAGATCCAGGCACTCGCCGGAAGTGTTCTGAACAATATCCCGGAACTCACCAATCGCCAGTTCACCATGACGACGACGGCCAAGCTCGGACAGAGCGCAGTATTTTTCAGCGACCTGACGAAGCAGGAATCGACCGCGGTCAGCGGTGTGCCGGGTGTCAGCGACCTGCCGGGCTTCGGATCGACGACTGATCAGAATCGCAACCTGACGACCGGGACGCTTCTGGTGATTATCACGCCGCGTATCCTGCGGCGTGAACACACCGAACTGGCGGGGCCTGCGATCGTACTGCCCCGCCACGAATAGCTACTGCGCCGTAACGCCCACTGTCTGCACGGGTACGCCGTCGATCTGCGCCTGGTACGTGACGATCTGCTTGAGCAGGTCGTAGGGTATTCCGCCGACTGGCAATCCCCTGCCGTTGACATAAATAGTCGGTGTCTGCGTGATGCCGAGATCGTGCGCGAGCTGTGAAGAAGCGTCGACTGCAGCCTTGATCTCGGGGAGGTCCGCACACGCGGCAATCTTCGCGGGATCCTGGCCAGCGGCTGTGGCCGAGGCTTTAAGTGCGTCCGTCGCGCCCTCCGGCGTCAGCTTGAGCTGGTTGGTAAAGATGTCGTCAGCAAACTTGAAGAATGCCTCGTTGCCGCCTGCCTTGGCTACGCAGACGCCGTATTCGGCAGCCTTCTCAGCCTGGGGATGGATCGAAGCCAGTGGAAAATTCTGATAGACGAAGTGGGCGCTGGGAAAATCCTTAAGCAGGTGATCGACTGTAGGCTGCGCGTCTTTGCAATGCGGGCACTGGAAGTCAGAGAACTCGACGATCTCGAGATTCTTTTCCATTGCGCCTTTTGAGGGTCCATTGGCACGGGTCTGCAGGGTCTTGCGCGCATCCGCGAAGGGTTCCGCTCCAAAGGGCAGGACTTGCTCACCGGCAATCAGGTGATTGCCATCCGGAGTGACAAAGAAGGAAAGACTCTGCGGCTGCTGCTGCCCTGCTCCCTTTTCTTCAAACAGGACTATGACGCGGCTGAGACCATCGACGGGCGTCTTCAGGATGCCTTGCACCTGCCAGAGGCGGTTGACGTCGTATCCCCATGAAGCTTTCAGGAAGGCGTTGACCGTGTCAGCTGTCGGCGAGGTCGCGGTGAAGTTGGCGCGGTCGATGAGCGGAAACGGTGGCGGGGCGGTGACCGGCTTTGGCGCTTCCGGCGTCGCGGTCTGCGCTGCCGGTGCGGCCGGGTGCAGGGTGGGTGCTGCCTGCGTGGTGCCTGACGTTGCCTGGCCGAAAAGCGGCGATAGAGGTAGCACGATGCCGAGCGTGGCAAGAGCCAGGGATGGGCGAAGTCGCATGAAATTCCTTTCGTGTAGGTGTGTCGTTTAAACTTGGACCTTGACCGCAATCGGAAACCTGCGGCCCATGCCGAACGATTTCGGCGTTACCTTCAATACCGGCGCGGCCTGCTGGCGTTTGTACTCACTGCGCTCTACGAGTCTGACAACCGATCGCACCAGTTCCAGATCGATGCCGCAGTCCTGGGAGATGGCCTCCGGTGTCTCATAGCGCTCGATATACGCCTCGATGATTGGATCGAGAACGTCGTAGGGTGGCAGTGAATCTGTATCGACCTGGCCGGGACGAAGTTCGGCCGATGGTGGCTTGCTGATGATGGCCTGCGGGATAATCTCCCGCTCGCGGTTCACATAATCGCAGAGGCGGTAGACGTTGGTCTTGACGACATCGCCGATCACCGCGAGTGCTCCGACCATGTCGCCATAAAGCGTGCAGTAGCCGGTCGCCATCTCGGACTTATTGCCGGTCGTGAGTACCAGCGCGCCCAGCTTGTTCGAGATGGCCATCAGCAGCCCGCCGCGAATCCGTGACTGCAGATTCTCCTCCGTTGTGTCCGGTTCACGGCCTTCGAACAGCTGGGCCAATGTAGATGTGTATTCAGAAAAGATCGTGCCGATTTTGAGAATTTCATACCGGACGCCGAGATTCGCGGCGAGTTGTTCGCTGTCCGCAATTGACCCGGGCGACGAATAGGGGCTGGGCATTCCGACCGTCAGAACGTTGTCTTTACCAAGTGCATCCACTGCAATCGCGGCGACGAGCGCAGAGTCAATTCCACCGCTCAGTCCAATGACTGCTTTCGAAAAGCCGCATTTACGGACATAGTCGCGCGTGCCGATCACGAGGGCGTTGTAGGCCCCGGCGTCCAGCCCGGCGTGTGTTGAATGAATCTCAGGCTGCAGCGTTCGCGTATCGATAAGCAGCAGGTCTTCTTCAAATGACCGGGCCTGACCTACCAACTCCCCCTGGGCATTCAGGGCGACACTGGTACCGTCGAAGATCAGGCTGTCGTTGCCGCCGACCTGGTTCACCATCAGCACAGGCGTCTTGTGGCGGCCGGCAATTGCGGCGAGCATTGACTCGCGTGTGCGTCGCTTGCCGCGCCAGTAAGGCGACGCGGAAATATTCAGAATGAGCGTGGCGCCTTCACGCATCAGTTCGTCGACGGGATCAATGGCGTATCGCCGCGATTCCCAAAAAGCCTTATCGTTCCATGCATCCTCGCAGATGGTGATGGCGAGGCGCTCGCCGCCGAAGTCGAGTACGCGCTGCGTCTTTGCAGGCTCAAAATAGCGCTGCTCGTCAAAGACGTCGTAGTACGGCAGCAGCATTTTCTGCTGCTGGAACTTAATTTCTCCGTCCGCCATGAAAATTGCGGTGTTGGTCACGCCTTTACCAAGGCTCACATGACTGGCAGCAACCGAACCGCACAGGATTGCGATGCTTAAATCTCGTGTTGATTCGGCAATCCGGCAGGCAGTTTCTTCGGCGCGCGCGATGAAGGAGGGCTTGTCGAGCAGATCGGCCGGCGGGTAGCCGCAGATCGACAGCTCAGGGAACATCACGAGCGCGGCGTGCTCGCTGGCTGCTTTCGACGCGAAGTCGAGAATCTTCTTTGCGTTGCCGGAGAAATCACCGACCGTTGGGTTGATCTGGGCAAGAGCAATCTTCACTCTTCAAGTGTAGTAGGACTGGATGCGCGACGGTACCGCCTGCCCGAAAAAGTCTCAGGGTGCCGTCGCTTCGGCTACGCGCCCGTTCCGCCGACTACAACCGCAAATGTCCGCACAAGAATCTTGAAGTCCAGCCAAAGACTCCAGTTCTCGACGTAAGCGGTATCGAGCGATATATAGCTGTCGAACGAGGGGTCCTGGCGCGCCTGTACCTGCCACAGCCCTGTGATACCGGGAGTGACGTCGAGCCTTCGCAGATGGTTCAACTGATATTTTTTGACCTCGCTGGCAATCGGAGGACGAGGACCGACCAGGCTCATATCGCCGCGCAGAACATTGAAGAATTGAGGGATTTCGTCCAGCGAATACTTGCGCAGGATTCTGCCTACGCGCGTGATGCGAGGGTCGTTCGTGATCTTGAACAGAATCGAGTCGCGCTCATTCATGTGCAGAATCTCGGCACGACGCTTTTCTGCGTCCGGAACCATGGTGCGGAACTTGAGGCAACGGAAAGTGCGGCCCTTCTTGCCGATGCGTTCAGAGCCGTAGAAGATCGGTCCGTTTGAATCCAGCCGGATGGCGATGGCGATGGCAAGAAGAATCGGGGACAGTACCGTCAGGGCGCCAACGGCCAGCAGGATATCAAAAACGCGCTTCATCATGAGCCCGACGACCGGCACATCGCTGCGATGGAGGGAGATGGTGGGAAACTGACCGATGTACTCGACCGGGCTGTTCCAGGCCAGCCCATCGTAGAGTTCCGGAACGACACGAATATCAACGCTGGCGTCGCGCGCCTGCTCCACAAGCTGCTTGACGAGACCCGGCTCAACCGGGCTGCACAGGAATATCTCATCGACAAAGTGCAGCCGTGAGAGCTCGAGAACTTCTTCAAATGTTCCAAGTACGTCTGTCGCCTTGACATTGGAATCAAGGTCGGAGCCGGGGATCTGAACGTAACCCTTAAAGGTATAGCCGAGGTGGCGAATGCCCTCCACATGGTGCCGCAGTGCCTGGCCGACGCGGCCGGTGCCGACGACGAGGATGTTGCGGGCTTCCATGCCACGCTCGTAGCGGCGATAGACAATGTAGCGCCAGAAGAGGCGGCGCACCACGATCAGTACGGTCGTAAGGATGATCGTGAGGCTGACGACGCCGCGGGAAACGACCTCGCCGCGTGCGAAATAGAGCCCACCGCTCAGCAGCAATCCGGCCGTGAAGCAGGCCTGGATACTCAACCGCATGTCGTGCAGTGTGTTGCGTGCCTCGATTGCCGCGTAAAGATGCATGCGCCGGCTGACAACGATCAGGGCTACGATGAACCAGCCTAGATACATGATCGACAACATGCGCGCGCCGGCCAGCATGCCGACACTGTGCACCGCTCCGCCCTTGCCGGCCAGTGGTCCGATCCACTCGCGAACAGCAACGGCGGCCGCAATCAGGACGCTGAGAATGTCCAGCAGAACCCAGAAAACCGTAACCTTTAAGTTGCGTGTCCAGGTGCGGATCGAGTTGACTTGCGTAGCCTTGCCTGGAGACACAAAGTTCCGACTCTCGGGAGCGGTATAGATCAGTTTGCCTGGATTGGGAGGAGCGGCCATTTATCGATTCCGGTCTTTCGTTTTACCATCTGGCGCGCATGGGCATGATGCCGCAGCTTTGATATTTTCCTGACCCTGACAAGCTGGCAAGTAGTGGGCGAGGTTCTGTTTTCCAGCAGATGAATACTTCTTTTCACTGGATAAGACAGCCCTTTTCCATGCCCTGACCTCTGCATGAATGACGCTAAGTCTAGCATGTACCCATTGTGCGCTGGATACACCTTAAGCACTATGTTGAATATGTAGAACATGGCGTGAACGTTCCTTTTTGGGCCTGAGCTCATACCTGTTCCCGGTTCAGACCTTTGGCAGAACCAACGCATCCAGTTCCAGAAACTGTCTGACAATTTCGTCATCACACGCTCGCATCTCATCCATCGTGCCAAAAAAATGGACCTTGGCCTGGTGCAGAAACATGATGTGATCTGCCAGGTGCTCGGCAAAGCGCATGTCGTGCGTCACGACGATGCTGGTGAGTTTCAACTGGTGCTTCAGCTTCTGGATGAGGTCGCCCAGCAATCGTCCCATCATGGGATCGACCATCGTAGTGGGCTCGTCATACAGGATTGCCTCTGGCTGCGCGGCGAGTGCCCGAGCAATGGCAACGGAACGCTTCATGCCAGTCGACAAATCGCTGGGCGCGAGATGTCCCATGCCGGATACCCCGACCATGTCCAGCAAACCACTGACAACCTGCTGAATCTGATCCTCTTCCAGCTCCTTGCGCTCCCGCAAGGGAAACGCGACATTTTCACCGACAGTTAACGAGTCGAACAGAGCGCCGCTTTGAAAGACCATGGTGACCTTCTTGCGCACCTGTTCCATCTCGTCTTCAGTCAGTGAGGTTATCTCGCGCCCGGCAATGCGAATGCTTCCTGAATCCGGCTTGAGGAAGCCCATGATCTGTTGCAGCGACACAGATTTGCCCACGCCAGACCTGCCGAGAATGCATAACGTCTCACCGGCCTGCACCTGGAAGGACACGTCATCGAGCACCTTGAGATCTCCAAATGATTTGAAGACGTGGTCGAAAACTATATAGGGCTGCTGTTCAGCCGGGACGAGTTCACTATCGGTCGGCAGGCGCTCTACCCGGGTAGCGAAGGGCGTGTCCCCGACAATTTCGATCGGGAGATCCCTGGGGAAACTAAGCGGCTCGTCCGGACTCGACGACTGGCCGGTCACGTTACTTTCAGGCGCTGCTCCCTGTCCCTGCTGTTTACTCATGTGCTGCTGGTCCTGTTCACTGAAAAGAATTGTCGATATTGAGATGCCCTGCACACAGAGCTGCGCGCTTTAAATCGTCCGGCGTATTGCAGTTCAAGAAAGCGTTGGCGGGTACACGGGGCCAGCCTGCGTAATTACCGGATGCGCCGATGACTGTCTCCACATTAAACATATCAATCGGCTGGCCCAGGGCGGCGGCGCCCTGCTGGACCACACGCATCACCTTATAGTCTCCCGTCGCGAGGGCACGCGAAACAACTGGAAGCAAATCGCGATGATAGACAGCTGCGAGTGGCTGAGGCTCCCCGAGGATGCACGGTATGGTCGCAGGCGCATTCGTGATCAGAGCGCGTGTAATGAGCTGGCTGAGCAAAGCCGCGGGCAACAGCGGAAGATCGACCGGGATAAAGAGTGTCAGAGGAGCAGAGGATGCGCTCAGTCCCGCCTCAAGCCCGGACAGGGGTCCGCAATACTCGTGCAGGTCGGGAATAATCGGAGCATGGTTCCTCAGGTCAGCGCGACTGCCAGCTATGCCTGGATGCAGGCCAATCGAGCGCAGCCGGTACAACGCTCGCTCGACCAGCGTGACGCTTAAAAAACGCAGGAGCGCCTTGTCGGTCCCCATGCGCGTGCTGCCACCGCCCGCCAGGACAAAAGCGCTGACGTCAGCATTGCCGCGCATGTCGGGAGTTGTGTTCGTCCGGATCAAGCCTTCCCTGCCGCGGCGGAGGTATCGCCGACTGCTTCGAAAAAACGAATGATCGAAGCGATCCCGCGACGAAAGTTAGCAATATGGAATTTCTCATTCGGGGCATGGAGATTGTCATCAGGCAGGCCAAAACCCATCATGACTGACGGAATCTTCAGGTGACGTTCAAAGTCGCCGACGATCGGGATGGAGCCACCCGAGCGGATGAAGACCGTCTCCTTGGCGAAGACCTGGTGCAATGCTTTCTCTGCTGCTTTGATGTAGGGATTGTCTGTTTTGATGACGATTGGATCGCCGGAGTGAATGAGGCGAACGCTGACGGTGACGCCGGCAGGACAAAGACTTTCAACATAGGTTTTGTACAGTTGAAACGTCTCCTGCGGCGTCATATCCGGCACCAGGCGCATGGACACCTTTGCTGTCGCTTTTGCCGGTATCACTGTCTTGGCACCGGCACCGATAAAGCCGCCAGGCATGCCGTGAACATCAAGCGTTGGGCGCGACCACGTACGTTCAAGAACGCCGAAGCCTGCCTCTCCGACCAATGCCGGTGAACCTATCTCCGTCTCGAGATAATGCGCTTCGTCGAACGGCAGGCTCTGCCATGCACGCAGTTCGTCTACAGACGGCGAGCCGACCTTGTCGTAGAAGCCTGGTATGAGAATGCGTCCAGCATCGTCCTTCAGTTTCGCAAGAACCTGTGCGAGCGCGATGAACGGGTTGGGTGCAGCGCCGCCGTACATCCCGGAGTGCAGATCTGTACGGGCGCCGCGGGCCTCAATTTCCGTGTAGATCATGCCGCGCAGTCCTACGCAGAGAGTCGGCAGGTCGGGAGCGAACATCTCGGTGTCTGAAATGAGTGCAAAGTCGGCCTTGAGTGCTTCGGGGTGTTCGCGGACAAATCGAGAAATGTTTTCGCCGCCGACTTCTTCCTCACCCTCAAGAATGACGCGAATGTTGATCGGCAACTCTCGACCGGCCTCTCCACTCTGGGACGTTCCAGTGGCGAAAAGCGATTCAAGCGCCTTGATGTGCATGTACATCTGGCCCTTGTCGTCGACGGCACCCCGGGCATAAATATTGCCGTCGCGCACAGTCGGTTCGAAAGGCGGCGTTTTCCATTCATCGAGCGGATCAGGGGGCTGGACGTCGTAATGGCCATAGCACAGGCAGGTCGGCTTGCCCGTAGCGTGAAGCCAGTCTGCATAGACGAGAGGATGTCCAGCCGGATTGCCGGTACCCTCGATCAAGCGAACGTTCTCGAGACCGATGCGACCGAGCTCGGCAGCAAGCAGCGTCGCGGTGTGACGCACATCGTGCGCATGTTCGGGCAGGGTAGAAATGCTTGGAATACAGAGCAGCCCTTTCAGCTCTTCGAGAAAACGGTCCTGCGATTGTTGGGCGTATTCGACAGCGGTCATGCGGTCACTCCGGTTCGGTAGCTACTCAATAATCTCAAGTGTAGTACTGGCCATACGGGCACTCGCGCACCGAGCGTCCACGGAGATTGACAGCGGTGGCTGGGATACACACAGGTCTGAGGAAGATTGCGCATTGCAAGCGCCGTCCGCCAGTGCGGCAAGTACCTAGTGGACGGCGCCAGCGGGAGCTCCGCCGCCTTTGGGATCATTCTTGGCGAGGGTAAAGCTGAGAAAGACCATGATGATCGACGCAGCTGCCAGCACATAGTAAACGTCGACGTAAGCAAGAGTGACGGTCTGAGCACGCAGCTGATTGTAAATCTGTGTCTGCGCCATGATCTGGGCATTCGCGGCGCCGCCGATGCTCTTGAACGCCGAGGTGTACTGCTGCAGAACGCGTTGATAATTCGGCGACGATGGGTTGAGATGCTGGCCAAGTGTCGCCTGGTGGAACTGACCGCTTTCCGTTACAAACGCGTTGCTGAGCGAGATGAGAATGCTGCCGCCGATATTGCGCGCGAAATTGATGAGCCCGGAAACCTGGTTGTTTTTCTCCGGCGGCAGCCCGAAGTAGGCGGCCGTGGTGACCGAGATAAACACAAACGGGATCGCCATAATCTGGACCACACGCAGCCAGGAAGCGAAGCCGAAGCTCAGTCCAAGATTCACGTGCAGCGCGGAGTAGGTGAAGCCGCATGCGAAGAGGGTAAAGCCAAAAGCAATGATGTTTCGTGCCGGAAAGCGACTGACGGCCTGGCCGGCCAGTGGCATGACGACGAGGAGCACGAGTCCGCCGAGCGAGAGGGACATGCCTGCAATCGTCGCCGTATAACCAAGCTGTTGCTGCAGAAACTGGGGCTGCAATACGGTCGAGGCATTCAGAATGCCGCCCGTCACGAGCATCAGGAAGGAACATACGGCGAAGTTCTTGAACTTGTACAGACGAAGCTCCATCAAGGGTTCCTTACGTGTCCACTCCCACCAGATCAGCGCGGTGAAGGAGATGGCGAAGGTGACCATAAAGAACACGACAAAGTGCGAGTTAAACCAGTTCCGCTCTTCACCCTTGTCGAGAAATATCTCCAGAGAGCCCATGGAGAGTGCCAGCAGGATGATGCCGATATAGTCGACGCGCTTGAAGTTCGACCAGTCATGTTTTAGGTATGGAGGGTCTTCAACAAAGCGCTGTACCAGGAACAATGCCAGGATGCCGACCGGGATATTGATGTAGAAGATCCAGTGCCAGCTGTAGTTGTCAGTGATCCAGCCACCAATCGTCGGGCCGATGGACGGGGCCAGCACCGCGACGATACCATAGAGCGCGAAGGCCAGGCCCCGTTTTCGAGGTTCGAAGGAATCAGCCATGATGGCCTGTGCCATCGGCTGCAGCCCTCCTCCGCCGGCTCCCTGGAAGACCCGAAAAACGAGCAGGAGAGAGAGCGATGGTGCGATCCCGCAGAGGAAGGACGAGCAGATGAAGATGCAGAGGCATCCCATGAAGAAATTTTTACGGCCGACGACACTCGCTGCCCAGCCGCCCATCGGCAGGACCACGGCGTTGGCAACGAGATAGGTTGTGAGCACCCACTCGCTTTGATCCTGGCTGGCTGCAAGACCGCCGGCTATGTACGGCAGGGCAACATTGGCGATGGAGGTGTCGAGCACCTCCATGAATGCGGCAAGCGCCACGGTCGCGGCTATGACCCAGGGATTGACCTTCGGCCGCCAGGGCATGCTGGCCGCTCCGTCCGTCGTTGTCGCCGCTGCCATCCTTCGGGTCGCCTCCTGGGACAGGTGGGAAACGCCCATACGGGGACGCTCCCGAAGTGAATAAACGCAAGTCAGTCGAGTAGATGCTTGCGGACTGGCATTCGACGCGAAAACCAGCTAAAAAAGCTGGCGATCCTCAGCAGCTGCAATCACCCGCAGGCTAACCGAGATGATCTTTGAGAAACGCCAGTGAGCGTTCGCGGGCGAGCGCCGCGGCTTCCTTGTTGTAGCTGGGCCGTGCGTGGTTCGCAAAGGCGTGATCTGCGTCGTACCAGTACACGGGTACATCCGCGTGGGCCGCGGTGACCTTATCGACCTGCTCCTTCGGGATGTGCGTATCCTTGCTTCCAAAATGGAGGATTGTCGGCGCGTTTGGCTTCTCCGTCGCGAATTCTCCGATACCGCCTGCGTAATAACCGACCGCTGCTACAGGATGGAGCCGTGTGGACGTCAGCCACGCGAGCTTTCCTCCATAACAGAAGCCGAGTACAGCCGATTTCTTGCCGGTCTGTGCTTCCGCATAAGCCAGGGCGGCCTGTACATCGAGGAGAGCTGTCTCTACGGAAAGCTTATGCATCAGGGCGAAAGCCTTCTGCATATCGGCACTCTCATACCCGAGATCGACTTTCTTCTCGTAGCGATCAAACAGCGCTGGCGCGACCACAAAAAATCCGTCCCTGGCGAAGCCGTCCGCGATCTCACGGATGGATTGGTTCACTCCGAATATTTCCTGGAGAACAACCAGACTGCCAATAGGTGTTCCCTGCGGCTTTACGACATATGCATCCAGAACATGACTATCCTGGGTGTGAAGCTGAACTGTTTCGCTCATTTGAAAGATCCTGTGTACTTGAGTTTAAATGCCGGGGTCGCTATATTCATCGCCAGTCCAAGAGTGGCCTGCTCCCCCGGTCCATATTCTGATTATGAAGCAGTAGCTCAGTCGCCTTTGGATGGGTGTGTGAATTTGCGTCAAGTTTTCAATCTCATTGGGCACAGCAGGCAGCCCTGCAGCTCACGGCCAAAAGTTCCAAAATTCCGGGCAGATGAATAGCGGATGATGGAAGTCAGCAGAAACGGGCAACTTTCGCCGCATTCAGTGCTACTTAGTCGTGTGGGAGGAAACGCAATGAAAAGCATTCGAATGTGTACCGGCATGGGGATTCTGGCTGTAGCGACCGCGTTCTGTTGTGCCACCGGGTTTGCACAACGGCCAGGCGGCGGTGGTGGCGGCGGGACGCAGGGCAATATGCAGCAGCCGAACACGCAAAGCGGCATGAGCGGTATGCAACAGGGCAATAACGGCGCTTCGCCATCGGATATGGAGTTCGTCAAGAAGGCCCTTCAGGGCAGCATGGCCGAGGTGCAGGTAGCGCAGCTTGCTTTGCAAAAGAGCAGTGATGACCAGGTGAAGCAGTTTGCCCAGCGCATGGTAACTGATCACACCAAGATGATTGAGGATATGAAGCCCGTCGCCGATGCAGTCGGAGTCAGGGTGCCGAGTGGCCCGGACAAGAAGCAGAAAGCGATGATGGCAAAGCTGCAGGCTCTTTCAGGCGCGGACTTTGACAAGGCCTACGTTCAGGCAATGGTCAAGGATCACAAGGAAGACGACTCTGAGTTCAAGAACGAAATCGCAAATGGCCAGAGTCCTGTAGTTAAAGACGCGGCATCGAAGGGTGACCCGATCATCGAAAGCCATTTACAGGTGATAGAAGGCATTGCCAAGAATATGAATCTGACTTCCGGCATGTAATCCTCCTATTTCCGCATCCAGGGCCCCGCAATGGGGCCCTTCGTGTTGTGACGGCATACACTACCCTTGCAGCCTCTTCAGGATAGAATGACGCCGATGGCACGACTTTTGCAGCGAACTCTGATTCTTCTCGTAGGTATCGCCTCCTTTGCGTCGTTGCATGCGGAGCGTGTAAAGGATCTGCCTGCACCCCAGAACTATGTCAGCGACTTCGCTAATGTAATCTCCCCGCAGACCGCGCTCGGCCTGGACCAGCTCTGTTCCCAGGTCGATCACCAGGCGCATGCACAGATCGCCGTCATCACTGTCAAAACACTGGAAGATGTGCCGATCGAGGACTTCGCGACACAACTTGAAGACAAGTGGGGCGTTGGACCTAAAAAGGATGATCGCGGCATCCTTATCATCCTTGCTATCCAGGACCGAAAGCGTCGTATCGAAGTCGGATATGGTCTTGAGAGCGTTATTACCGACAAGCAGGCCGGAGACATCGGCCGCGCCATGGAGCCGTTGCTCCAGCAGGCGAATTACGACGGCGCTGTGACCTTGGCTGTCACCCAGGTTGCCAGTCGTATCGCCGCAGATGCAGGAGTCACTCTGCAGGCACAGCGCCGCGGACCGCCGCAACCGCAGGCCAAGCCGCTTACGCTCGGCCAGTTGATACTCTTCGGCCTCGTCTTCCTGGTCGTTTTGTTTGTTGTCGCCCGCACTGGTGGGTCCGGGCTGGTCGGCTTCCTGCTGGGCATGTTTCTCGGCGGCGGTGGGGGCGGACGCGGAGGCCGGGGTGACGGCGATGGTGGCGGAGGCTTTGGTGGCTTTGGTGGCGGCAGCTCCGGCGGTGGTGGTGCATCGGGTAGCTGGTAGATGACCGGCCATCTGGTCTATCTGCTAAGTTGAAGGAGCCGCAAACTTTGGATAAGCAAATCAATCAGTTTGATTTTTTGGAAAGCACGGAGGAAACAAGATGAAGCGGGGTTTACTAGCGGTCATCGCTGTCATTGCAGTAATCGTGATCGCCGCATTGCTGGTATTCAGCAGCTATGTCAGCGCGAAAAACCAGATGGTCGCGAAAGACCAAGCGGTCAAAACGCAGTGGTCCCAAGTGGATGTGGTATTGCAGCGCCGAGCAGACCTGATTCCAAACCTGGTATCAACGGTAAAGGGCTACGCTACGCATGAAGAGAAAGTCTTCGACGACATCGCTAACGCCCGCGCCAGTCTTCTGAGCGCTCATGATCCGCAAGGCAAGATCCAGGCGAACGGTCAACTGGACGGCGCACTCGGCCGCCTGCTCGCCATCTCTGAAAATTATCCGAATCTGAAGGCTAATCAGAACTTCCTCAGCCTGCAGGACCAGTTGGAGGGCAGCGAGAACCGTATCGCCGTTGAGCGCCGGCGCTATAACGAGACCCTGCAGGACTACAACACGTTCATCCTCCAATTCCCGAACAGTATCTGGGCGAACATGGCGGGGTTCCATCCGAACAATGCACGCTTCGAGGCGAGTGAAAGCTCGCGCACTGCTCCAGTTGTAAAGTTTTAGCGAGTCTTTATAGAAAAGGCCGGCGCAAGAAATGCGCGCCGGCCTTTTTTAGTGCCTGGCCCTCAGAAAAGCCTTACCGCTTACACAGCTTGACTTATGCGATCAACACATCAGGCCTGACGCGAGTGTCTGCCGGGGGATTGTCAGAAAAGCGACCAGGTCCTGTCGGAACTGCTTCAGCGCTTCCACATTCAAATACACCATGTGGCCGGCCGGATAGTAGCCGAACTGTACATTCCGCGCAGCCTCGCATCGGTGCCCATGTGCGCGCTAACTCCTATTCGGTCGAGGTGAACGGCGTCGCAAGATCGTAAATTCCATTCGCCGAAAGGACCTTAAGGCGGAGGTGCTGACGGATGGTGTCGCCCAGGCACCGGCAACATATGGCATAGCTTGCTCCTGGCTATGACCTGTTGCAGCCTGATGCTTCCAATGCCAATTCTCGTTTACTTGGGACCTGTTGTTAAAAGAGGCGACATAGGCTCCGATATCACCGGTGCTTGATGGATCGTAGCCGGAGTATTCGCCGGCTGCGTCTTCATCCGGACCTTTGAACCGACCTTCATACTGACCGAGAATTTTATTCTGATCGCTCAGCAGTTCTTTGCGGAGCGACGGTGAGACACGTCGTTAAAAATTCGTCGACACGACAATGATCGCAGCGGAGTTTCCTTATATTACAAGTGGAAAGTGTGCCGCTGTTCGCATGGCAAAATAATCATCTACTCAGCCGGACTCGCGTCTGCATGTTCACTGTGGAGGTGAAGCGTTTGAGGCTTTATATTCCAGCCCGAAACGACGACGTCAGCATTCGTCGGAGCATTTCGCGGAAGGAGTGCGGTCAGCTCCTGTAATTTACCCGGCATTAATTCGACATAATTGTCTGACCAAATCACAGGCGCGATAAGCCCTCCATCAAGTGTTCTCACAGCCGCAACTACCTGAAATGCCAGCGCGCCAGTTTGATTATGCAACGCAAGATGGACGACGCGTCCCTCCGGGGATTCATTCGTTGACACTGTGGCCCGTACTGAAGCCGTTGGCAGTGTTAGCAGAGCTTTCAAATCTTCATGCTGTAACGCAGGCGTGTGGGTGAAGTCGGTCTTATCCCAGTCAAAGGTGGTCAACCGGGATGGCACCCAATAGAAATTCTGACTGACAAGTTCACCCTTCGAGTTCTTCAAAGCAAGGTCTACGAAGTAAACCTTCGAGTCGGCCGAGAATGCGCTCTCGGGTAGCGTGGCAATGCGGGTTGAACTGTCAGCAGCAGATTCGATGTGCTCTGCGGTTGAATATAGCTCCTTCAAATTCTGATCGTAGAGATGAATATCTGCATAAAGCAAGCCTGCAGCCTGGTAAGTGCTGTTGACTACAAAAATACTGTGATCATCGTAGGAATACTGTATGTGTAAAGGTTCGCACGCCTTCTTGGTACCGAAATAGCCTCCATCGGCGTCAAGGTAATAGTCGAAGAGATGCCAGATCATGGACGGCCAGGCGTTGTTGAGCATCCATTGAATGACACCTGTGGAGGTGTATTTATTCCGGCCATAGGCTTCGAACATGGCGCGCTCGCCGTCGTAGGTCATGGTTTGGGAAAAACGCACATAGTCTTCTGCCGAGGCGGGTGCCGCGTAGGTCGAAGCCATTGCGTCGTTAAATACATCAAGGGTTTTAAACTTGCCGCCGCCATTGTGGAGACTCCAGGTCGCATTCAAAGGCCACAGCTGGTCAGCAGGTATAAACTTGCGCAGGCTCGCAAGATTCGGGATCGCCGGCCCTGGACTCGTTTCAGTATTGAATCCAAAAGCGCCGCCGTGGTCCGTGTCCACATACCAATAGGACGGCGCGACATAATCGTAGGGGCCGGACATTTTTACGCCACTTTTTCCGCTGACTGTTGTCGGCGCTGCCGAGGCTGAAGAGAGAGTCGGGTTAGGCCAGTGCGTATCTGCTTCTATCTGGAGATAACTGCTTTCAACGTTAGCCGGGGGAGGATTATCGCTGCCATTCAGCCATACCAGCAGGCTGGCATGACTTCTGATCCGCAGCATCTGTGATCGAAGGGATGCGGCCGCGACTGTGTAGTTATCGGTCGACCAGTTCTTCCAGTGTTCCCACTGATCGCAACAGCACCAGCCCAGCATCACAAGGATTCCCTGCTGATCCGCAAGGTGGAGGAAATCTTCTGTCTCCAGCTTTCCTTCGAGGCGGATTGTGTTCAGATGCATGTCGCGAACCAGGTCGAATTCATCGCGAAGCCGTTGCGGATCTTCACGTAACAGCATGTCCTGTGACCAGCCTGCTCCACGGATTAGGATCGGCTTTCCGTTCACGCGGAAGAGCCGACTGCCCTTATCTGTTAATTCAGAACTTATCTCTCGAATACCGAACTCGACTTCACTCTCGTCGGACACCGACCCGCGCGCGATATAGCGTAAATTCAATTTTTCAAGATGCGGCTTACCCATTTGGTAAGGCCACCAGATTTCAGGATTCTTCAACTTCAATTGCGGAAAGCTATCGGGTGAAAAGACAACAGTCTTGTCCTGGTGAGCTTCGAGTCGGACTAGCTGATTGATAGCGACGCCCGCCACGGTGCCGGTGACTTTACCATCGACTGCACGGTCTTCCGCGTTGTGAAGCTCGGCGTAAACAGTCAGATCTGCCTCATGCAATGAGCTGTCAGGAAAATGCGTTACGGCCAGAGGAGAACGTAATGTAACTGGTCCTTTGCTTTCAAAAGAAACGTCCCCCCAGAGACCCATGTCCTTATCCGGTGGGCATGGATTCCAGTCCACCCAGTTAATACCAAGGTCTTTCTCGGACGGCGCGAATGTTTCAACAGCGAGTACATTTCGCTCTCCCGCACGCGCTACCCCCGTGATATCAAGATCATAGGTTCGATAAGCGCCAGCGACCTCGGTTTGATCGGCGATTTTCTTTCCATTCAGCCAGATATTCGCACGGTAGTTAATCCCTCCGAAATGCAGCCATTGCGTCCTGCCTTTTTCTGTCGCAGGAACAGTGAATTCTTTCCGGTACCACCAACTGCACTTATACGGACTGTCAGCCGGCATGGGAAGGTTTGCAAAATTCATTCCGACCTTATAGCTTTCTCCGGGAAGCTGGCGAAGGTTCAAACCGTAGTAAGGCTCAGGAACTACGCCTGCAGCGACCTGTGCAGCAAGCACGGTCGCCGGCACTTTTGTCTTTATCCATTGTTTGGGAGTGTAGTCTGCAGAAGATATCTCCGCACCGGCGCTTTCAATCTTGCACGATGACTGCAGTTCCCACCCATCGGCCAGCAGCCTCGATGCAACCGCGTCATGGATTGTCGCAGTCGCCGCAAATAAGTTTCGACAACTTATGACATGGTTCATGAGGGCGACAGCGATGACGGCAGCAATAGGAGTGAAGCGAAAGTTTGCAAAATTATTGAATGGAAACATTTGAGGCTACTCCTTGAATCACGCAAGCATTGAGATAGAACTGAAACGCTGTCTGTAGTCCCGCATTGAGGCGCTTATGCGCTGACTTTACCGGTTGAGTCCCGAACTACCAGCGATGGCGCCAACAGCTGCATGGTGGCGGTTGTGGACTCGGCGACCTCATTCGCCTGCATCGCACGCAGCACATACTCCGAACCAAGTCTTCCCATCTCCTCCATCGGCTGGCGAACCGTGGTGATCCCCGGAGTCATAAAGGCCGCCGAGGGAATATCATCGAAGCCGATCACCGAGCAATCACCCGGGACATGTCGGCCCGCAGCAACCAGCGTTCGGATCGCGCCCAAGGCTGTCAGATCGTCAAACGCTGCCAGGGCAGTGAACTTCACCTTGGTATCCAGCAACTGCTGCGTAAGTCGCTTCCCGCCCTCAAAGCCGGAGGCCGGGTCGAGCGATCCGGGCAATTCCATGACACACCTGGGATCGAGAGCGAGGCCGTATTCACGGGCAAATCGCTGCATCCCTTCCCACCGGCGAAGACTATCATTCAGCTTCTCGGGCCCTCGAATGATAGCGAGCTTTCGATGTCCTTGCGCATACAAATGTGCAAGCGCTGCATAACCGCCAGCTTCGTTATCGACAATGACAGAGCTGATTTGGTTATCAGTCAGATCGCGGCCTACAACAACAGTCGGCACGCGGATTTTCGTCAGGTCGACCAGTAATCCGCCTTCTTCGAAGAGCCAGTTTGCGACGACGATCACACCTTCTACGCGGCGCTCCACAAGCATCTTTAGATAACCTTCGAACTGTTTACGTTCGTTGCGGGCGTCCATGATGATTGGCAGATAAGGCGTCGGGTCGAGAGCCTCCTGGATACCCCGCAGAATGAGAATGCAGAAAGGGTCGGATAAATCAAACAGGATGACGCCAACAGTCTGACTGCGCCGACTTCGAAGCGACCGCGCTGAGGCGTCAGGGTGATAGCCCATTTCCTCAGCTGTCTTCCTCACCAGCAGCTTTGTGCTTGCGGCAACATAGCGCGAGAGCGGCGCTTCATTCAGGACGATCGACACAGTGGATGTAGAAAATCCGCACGCTCGCGCGACGTCGAGGATCGTCACATGCTTTGATTTGGATTTGCGGCCGGCCATCCGCCTCTGCTTTCACAGTATCTGCCCTGCAGGACGGATTATCTATCCTTGAGGTAGCAAGCTCCAAGCATATCTGGGCCTATTAACCGATAGGGCCCCGAACTTGTTACCCCGGGTTGAGACACGTCGAGGAGAAATAAGCGAGCGTAAAGGCCACAGATCGACTTCTGTAATCAGAGTCCTACTGGCATGGCTACTGCGTCTTCAGGTAGGCAATCAAGTTTTCAATATCCGCCGGTGCCAGTTGCGTTTTGAAAGCCGGCATAGTGCCGTTGCCGTTGTTGATGATGGTTCTCACCTGGGCTGCTGTCTTCTTGGGAGGGTGGCCCTTCATCTCAGCATGCAGACTCGGTCCTACAATCTTTTTCTCCGCTTCAATCGAATGACATGCAGAACACGATTGCTTGAAGAGATGTTCACCGGCTTCAGCGTTCCCTGCTGCGGTTCCCTCCTGAGCGCCTGCAAAAGGTACTAGGGAGAGCGTTGCCGCGAGCGTTACACCACAGAGAATCTTTGTTTGCATGAAGGTCCTTCCGAGATCTCGGTTTGTCTGACACCAAAGTCTCCCGACGTCGCAGGTGTCTTGTAGTTGAGATGCGGCGCCGCTGCCTGTCGGCGGTCCGAAAGTGACTGCGGGTTTGGTTGAAATATTCCATACCGTATGGGCCCTGTCAAATCGACAGACCTTAAATTCCCATTGGCAAACGTTTGCGGACCGTGTTAGGTTGCAGCAAATCGAAAGTTTGCACATTGCGACATTCTGCATGCAACGAGCGATCGGTGGAGGTCCGGCGACTATGGCCGTTTTGATGATGGACGTGGCAAAACGGGCAGGCGTCTCTGTGACCACCGTATCGCATGTAATGAATGAGACGCGGGAAATCGCTCCGGCCACGCGAGCGCGTGTGCTCAAAGCGATCCAGGACCTGAATTATTACAAGAATAACTCTGCTCGCCTGCTCGTCCGCGGCCACAGCGACACGGTCGGCATGATCGTTTCCGATATCGAGAATCCGTTCCTTCCCGAACTGATCAAGAGCTTTGAAAAGGCTGCGGCATCTGCCGGGCTTGAACTGCTGCTCGGCATGACTAATTATGAGAAGTCGAAGGCCGAGACTGCGGTCAGGCGCATGATCGAAAGCCGGGTTCGGGGTGTAGCCGTAATGACATCGCAGTTAGTTGGAGGGCCAGTTACTTGATCGTCTTCTCCAGGCCGAGTTGCCTGTCGTCCTGCTCGACGCGCCAAGGGCCGGAAATCTCAAGAGCGGTCTGACGATCGACTATTCCGCGGGTATATGGTCAGCAGTCGACCACCTCGCCAAGAGTGGGCACACAGAAGTCGCAGTGATTCATGGGCCGCTTAATGTAGTCTCCGCAGCGCGCTACCTTGACTTACTTCGCGAAGCTATCTCGGAGTACGACCTTCGCTTGCTTGGCGTTGTCGAGGGTGACGGCCGGCCGGAAGGCGGTGCACGCGGAGCACAAATACTGCTCGGCATGAAACGAACACCTACCGCTATCTTGTGCGGAAATGATCTAACCGCAATCGGCGCGATGGGCATGTCAACCCGCATGGGCTTTAGCGTACCTGACCAGCTTTCAATTGTGGGCTGTGATGATATCGCCCTGGCTGGCTACAGTCAGCCTTCCCTAAGCACGGTTCGTATCCCGCGAGATGTCATGGGTTGCGAGGCGTTTCGGCTGCTGGAAAAAATGACCGGCTCCGGTTCCCGACGCGGGCGCGACGCTGTTGTAACTACAAGCTTCGTGGCACGCGGATCAAGTGGACCTGTTGGTAAAGCTCAACATCCCTCGAGGTTCCCATTGATAAAACCTACCTCAACGAAGTCTTTAGCCGCGGCAGCCAACTCGATGAAGAAAACAAAATGAGACACCAACCAGTCAAAATCGGCATTATCGGATCGCAATTTCAAGCCAACTGCCACGCCGCCTCAATCGCAATGGTTGAGGATTCGATGCAGGTCGTTGCTGTAGCCTCTCCAACCATGGGGAACGCTCAAGCACTGGCTGACCTGTACCAAATTCCGCGGGTATATCAGGATTATCGACAACTGTGCGCGGACCCGGAAGTCGAAGCCGTGACGATTACTGCGCCCAATGCACTCCATTGCGAGATGACGGTGGCGCTTGCCCGCGCTGGCAAACACGTGATCTGTGAGAAGCCATTATGCGTGACCATGGCCGAAGCTGATCAGATGATCGAGGCGTGTCGGAGCAACGGCGTGTTGCTGCTCTACGCCGAAGAACTGCTGTTTACGCCGAAATACCTCAAGGCAAAGGAAATGGCAGACAGCGGTGCGTTCGGCAAAGTGCACCTGCTCAAACAAAGTGAAAAACATTCTGGCCCTCACTCTGAATGGTTCTGGGATGTGAAGCGCTCCGGAGGCGGGGCTCTGCTGGACCTGGGTTGTCATGGCATTGCATTCGCCTATTGGTTTCTGAACAGACCCAGATTTGTCAGCGTTTATTCCCACCTCGGAACTTATGTCCATGCCAATAAGACGCTGGCTGACGATGAAGCAGTCACAGTACTTGAATTTGAAGGAGGCGCATTCAGCGTTATTGAGAACAGCTGGACGCGCAAAGGCGGCATGGATGACAGGGTCGAGGTTTATGGAGAGGGTGGCTTGACGATTGCCAACCTGCATATGGGAAATGCTCTGCCGACTTACAGTGACTATGGATTTAATTACGCTGTCGAAAAAGCTCCAACTACCACCGGATGGACTTACCCGGTCTTCGAAGAGCTTTGGAACTATGGCTTTCCTCAGGAGATGCGTCATTTCGCACGCGCGATTCGGGGGATCGAATCGCCGCAATGCACAGGAGAAGACGGCAAAATCGTACTCGAAGCGGTGTACGCAGCGTATGCTTCTGCTGGCCTCGGATGTAAGGTTCAATTTCCTTTCACGACTACCGCCGTCCGGCCTATCGATGAATGGCTTAGCAGGAGGGGTAAGTGAAACGCTATCCAATGCTGGACAATATTCAAGCCCAACCAACTTCGCATGAGTTACTCATGGCCTTTCATCAGCGCTATGAAGAGCAACTCAACAAACTTGCAGCAGAGGTCATTCGAAAGGCTACCGGTACCATCTATTTCACCGGGATGGGCGCCTCACTTTTCGCCGCGTTCCCGGCTGCCGACCTTTTACGGAAGCATGGCAAGCCGGTGCGGGTTGTCGAGAGCTCTGAGCTTCTGCATCATGAAGCTGCTGCGTTCAGGCAGCAGGATGTCGGCATCCTCATCTCACGGTCAGGCGAATCGGTGGAGGTTGTAAATCTTGCTGAGGTCATGCATGCGGCTGGCATCAAGCTGGTCGGTGTGACGAACGTCGCTAAGTCACCGCTGGAATCGTTGGTGGACGTTAGCCTCCAGGTCGGTGCACAGGCAGACGAAATCGTGGCAGTACAAACCTACACGGGAACGATCCTCAAGCTTTCACTGCTCGCAGAAGAAGTACTAATTCCGGACAGTCACGAGTTGGCTGAGACATGTCTTGCTGCATTGCCATCACTAACATCGAGCATCGAAGAGTGTCTTGGCAGGGTATCAAGCTGGGAGAGTCTGTCGACAGTGGGTGGTGAAGCATTCTACTTTCTGGGGCGCGGTCCGGCGCTTGGTTCCGCACATGAGGCCGCACTATTACTGCATGAAACAGCAAAAGCCACGGCCGTCAGTATGTCGTCCGGGCAATTTCGTCATGGACCGGTGGAAGCTGTCTCGCGGAACTTTCGAGCGATCGTGTTCGGAACACCGGCTGAAACACGCGCACTTGATTTTGCACTGATGAGAGATCTCTCCCGGATGGGAGCTGATGTTCGATGGATCGGATCTAATGACAGCAGCCAAGGCCGTCAGAACCTGATGATATGGCCCGCAATGAATGAGCAATTGGCTCCGATTTTCGAGATTGTTCCCGTGCAGATTTTTGCCTACCAACTCGCCTTGTGGCGAAACATCATCCCCGGTCAGTTCCGCTACGCGGCGGCCGTCACCGCAAGCGAGAGCGGGTTCCCATTGCTTGAGAAGGAAGCGGCATCGCATTGAGCTAACCGCTGCTCTCTTAAGTTGTGTGGCAATTAATCACAAGTAACGAGTCATTCAAAATAGTTTCGAGGCGAGATGGCAGGACAATCCCCAAGTCGACGCGAGTTATTGCAGGCGATGGCCGTTGCAGCAGCTGCCAGTACCTTCAGCGGCTTTTCACGATGGAGCTTCGCACACGCACAAAGCATGGGTCAGCATGAGCATGCGCAGGTGAACCATGTGCAGGTGCGCTCCACATACACACCGCAGTTTTTCACACCACCGGAATATGTGACGCTTGTACTTCTAACAGATTTGATCTTGCCGCCGACTACTCTTAAATCGGCGACTCAGCAGGGAAACAGCAGGACAAAAACGCATCCCGGGGCCAAAGAGTTAGGCGTGGCAGAGTTTATCGACTTCATCGTCTTCAGCGACACTGATTTACAAAAGCGTTTTCGTAGCGGGCTGAAATGGCTGGATCAGGCGGCAGCGCCCACGCACTCCTTTGCTGATCTTTCGAAAGCACAGCAGCATGCCATTCTGGACAGGCTTGCTTATAGAAAAGAACACCGCGCTGACGAGAACAATGGCCAGCAATTCTTTTCCCTGGTGCGCAGATATACAGTCCTGGGTTTTTACACAACGCGAGAAGGTCTGGAGTTCCTCGATTTTCCGGGACTGACGTTCTATGCCACCTCACCCGGGTGCACACATGGCGAAAATGCGGAGCATGCGAGTTTGTAATGGGGGTCATTCGTGTTGAATAGCTATGACGTAATTGTGATTGGAACAGGCGCGGGTGGCGGGATGGTCATCAAGACGCTTTGTGAAGCTGGCTTGAAGGTGTGCGCACTTAACGCCGGCCGAGAGCTTGAACCGGCAAAGGACTTTCGCGAACACAAACTACCGTATGACCTAAAATTTCGTGGCTTTGGCTCGCCTGCTCAACAGGCGCGAAGCGTGGGCTACATGGACAATGAGTACGTTGCGTCCGACGCATGGGAGCACGATATCGCTTACTCCACGAGCTCAGGAACACGATGGACATGGCCGCGCTCGAATGCAGTCGGCGGCAAGACTAATTTCTGGGGCAGGTCAGCAGCAAGGATGTCGCAGATAGATTTCAAGGCCGCATCCAGAGATGGGTACGATGTGGACTGGCCGGTGTCTTATGAAGATATTGCGCCCTTCTATACACGCGTAGAAGAATTTATAGGGGTTGCGAGCACAGTTCAGAATCGTCCGTCTAATCCTGACGGCAGTTATCTCCCGCCCATCCGCTTTCGTTGCCTGGATCGTATCTTCGAAGCAGGTGCGAAGAAGTCGGGCCTTCCATATCTCCCCGATCGAATGGCCCAATTAACGCAGGCCCACAATGGACACCCGCCTTGTCACTATTGTGGCAACTGTACAGAAGGATGCGATGTAGGAGCATTCTTTTCCTCGCCATACTTCCTGATGCCGCTTGCCCGAGCAACCGGGAATCTCGAACTTCGCACGAACGCCGTAGCCCGAGAGATTCTGGTCGATGCAGATGGTCGTGCGAAAGGCGTCGCCTACATTGAGCGGGGTTCAAGGCGCGAAGTCGAGGTCTATGGCAAAGCGATTGTAGTTGCTGCATCCTGCGTCACGACTGCGCAGATCATGCTGAACTCCAGTTCGAGACACTGGCCGACAGGCATAGCTAATTCCAGCGGCCAGTTAGGACGCAACCTATGCGACCATCTTTACGGCACTTCCGGCTACGGATATCTCCCGCAACTTCTTGGACAGCCAAGTTTTCCAGACAATGTGACTGCGGGCACAGTCGCTTGGCTTCCGAGGTGGCAGAATCTTGAGAATCCAAGGCAGGAGAAATTTATTCGCGGCTACTCCTTCTATCCCGGCGGCGGGTGTGACATATTCCCGAGCTACTACGACGACATTGAAGGCTATGGCGAAGCCTACCAGGCAGAAATCAAGCGGCGCTATCCAACCCCTGTGAGCTTAACCGTGCAGGCTCCCTCTCAGCGCTCAGACAAGAATTATGTAGATATAGATCCAGTCAAAAAAGACGTCTTCGGTATTCCGCAGGTACGCATTTCCTTTCAGTGGGACGACAACACGCTGAAGATGTGGGAACACTCGAAGGAGGTCAGCGAGTCGCTGTTTTCAGCGATAGGAGCCGTCTATCAGGGCCATGGTGAACCGGAGTCGCCAGGATGGAGTCTGCATGAGACCGGGACATGCAGGATGGGCAATGATCCTGCGCATTTTGTCACGAATCGATTTGGGCAAACGCACGATGTTCCGAATCTGTATGCCTGCGACGCCAGTGTGTTCCTGAACTGCACGGATAAGACAACTACGCTTTCAATCCTGGCTTTTTCTTTACGGACCTCCGAATACATTATTGAGAAATTCAAGAAAGACGATCTTCTTTCCGGAACACCCAGACAATCATGACAACAACTCGGCGTTCATTCATCACAAGTGCACTGGTTGGTGCTGCTGCCTCTCGCCTGCGCGCAAAAGTTTTACCAATACCTCACAAATTCCCCACAGATCCGATTAAGCGCATCGCAGTGGCCACCTATCCTTTTCGCCGAATGATTCTGGCCCCGGACAATGACGAGAGAGATACCACTAGGCCGGGTATGGATCTGGCTGGCTTCGCCCGCTTCATTCGGAGCGAGTTTAATGTCTACGGCATAGAACCTCTCCATGCTCATTTTCAGTCCACAAGGCATGAAGATATTCTCAAGCTGCGTGATGCATTTGACGCAGCTGGTGTATTTGTCGCGAACATTCCGGTCGATGCGCCGGTTGACTTATGCAGTCCTGACGTCACAACGCTTAAGACCAGTCACGCGACCTATCGCAAGTGGATCGATATTGCAAAGACTCTTCGCTCGCCCAGTGTTCGCGTCTGGATTCCCAAATGCCCTGATACCTCGAATATCGTCGAGGCCGCCAATGCTCTCAAGCCCAGTATCGATTATGCGCGCACACAGGGTGTGATTATGAATCTCGAGAATGACGATCCGATTCTCGATTCTGCGAGCCGCGTGGTTAAGGTAATCGAACAGGCCAACTCAATATTTCTGAGAGCGCTGCCCGATTTCGGCAACGGGCTAATGGGTGGTGATGAGGCATTCAATGCTGCCGGCGTTAGCGTGATGTTTGAGCACGCCTACAACATAGCCCATGTGAAGGATGCCGAAGATGTGAAAGGTCAACACCGTACTGCTTCCCTGCCTCAGCTTTTCAAAATCGCGAAAGCATCCGGCTACCGCGGCTATTACTCAATGGAGTCGGACTCCAGCGTAGATCCAACTCCGGATACAAAGCACCTGATCCATGAATCATTACGACTCATGGTTTGATGGCCCTGGATTAGAAGACGAACTTACCGGCAAATTGCAGTATTCGAGCGTTGTGTGCTGAGCTGGCAGTCAGGAACGAGTTGTCTGCGCACTGTGCAGCACCATAGCACGCTGAATTATTAATCCCGCTCCACTGTGTGTGATTGAAGATATTGAAGGCCTCTGCACGAAACTCAAAATGCATATCTTCGTGAACTGCAAAATTCTTGAACAAGCCCATATCGTAGTTCGTGTGGGTGGGTAGATTCAGGATATTTCTCCCGGCATCCCCATACGTTAAACCCTGTGGGGCTGCGTAAGCATCACTGTTATAGAGACGAGGACCAGGCTGTCCTGCCGGATGTCGAATTGCGGCTGATCCGTGAATCGGTCCGATCACATCAGGATGCGACTGGACAGTCGTTACCGAGTTGCCCGTTCCCGCATTGTCGGCATTAGATGCATTGTTGTTCAAGCTGAACGGTGTGCCAGTTTGATAACTCGTAAGATCAGACACCTGCCATCCACCGAGGACAGAATGCAGCAAACCCGGTTGCATAAAGATCGGCAGGTCATAGACCAGGCTGACTTCTAGCACATGGCGTTCATCGAAGTTCGAGCTCGCGAGACTGCCCTGCGGATTGAAGCCGTTCACGATTTCAGTAAATGAACCATCGGAACCATCATCGATGGAGTGGCCGTATGTGTAGGCGGCGCTACCGTTAAGCTTTCCGAAGTATCGGCTCACTCCGACCTGCAATGCGTTGTATTCGGATTGACCGATATTGTTAATGTTGTCGATCCCCGCCAGCCCGATAAACGGACGGAATGGATTGGCATCGTTGCCGCATGCGATTTGAATGTGATTCGCAACGTCCGCTGTTATCGCGCGGCCGTTCGCTGTCGGGCTCGCACCGGCAGAAGTATTGCAATCATTTGCTGAAATCGGCTGTCCGGGCCCATACGGATTATCTGCTCGGGCCACGGGCTGGAGTTGGTTGATTTCATGCCGGATGGGAAGATGCCGTCCAACACTACCGACGTAGGCTACCTGGACAACTGTATGGCTGGGCAATTCACCCTGGACTGCAAGGTTGTATTGCTGCACATATGGCCAGACTGCATGGGTCGGGATGGCATCCACGCTTAGCGGGAACTGAATACCCGAACCACCCACATTGGAGTAGCCAATGAAATTATATTTATTTGGTGTCTGGACAACTGGCGCAGAACCCTCCAGTACTTCCGAATTACTTTCGTTGCCATTGGTATGTTCGAAGAAAACCCCGTAGCCGCCGCGCACGGAAACCTTGCCGTTTCCGAAGACATCATAGGCAAAGCCAACACGCGGTGCAGGATTCAATAAGTGGCCGGTCATGCAGCCCGCATAAGTCCCATGCAGGCCGCAGCTGACAATGCCGTTGAAAATATTCCCAGAATTCGGTAGGAGCGCACCCGCCTGCCCGTCTACTGTTCCGATCTGTGGAGCATTCGCAGCATTCCATGCACTTGGCTCGAAATTTCCGGACTGGTCGCTTATGTCCTCATAGGTACCAAACAGGCTAAGCCGCAGACCGGCATTGAGCGTCAGCTTCTGGTTGACACGCCAATTGTCCTGGATATATGGCTCGACGATCTTGTAGCGATTGTAATATTTCGGCTGCGCCGACGTCTGCGAAAACTGGGCTACGCGTCCCGTCAGGAAGTCCGCGAACCCGTTATTGGTTGTGATCGCCGAAGAGGTGCTGAAGGTAAATGTTCCCTGGTTATTACCTACGCTGGGCTCATTTTTCTGGGCGGCAATCATGCTCGCGCCAAAAATCAGCGTATGACTCTTGAGTGTCTTAGTGAGTTCGTCGCGATAGCTATAGGTGGGATTCGAATTCTGCCACGGAAAATAACCTGTGTTGACAGTAATGGCTCCGCCGTATGTGTTGTCCACGATCGACAATGAAGGCAGCACCCCGCCAAAACCGTTGTTGAAGAAACCGCCGCCGCCAAAACTGCCTCGATTGGCTGCCGGGCTGATGTTGGTAAGAGTGATGTGATCGGTCGTGTAGTCTGCGACAAACTCATTGACCAGCGATGGAGTTGCGGCATAGGTCAGGTTGAGGACCATGTCGACGCCAGGTCCTACAAAGCTGTTCTGAACGGTCGGGAATGAGTTTGTCTGGAAGGTAGGCGAGGAACTCTGCGTCGACCAGGAGTCATAGATAAAGCGATAGAAACCGCGCAGCTTATCGTTGACGACCTGGTCGATACGGAAAAGCTCTTCCCTGTTCGTCGTCAACTGAGACGGTGAGGCTTGGTAGAACGAAGTAGTCCCGGATCCAACATTTCCAGCAGGTATCAGGGCCAGCAACGTCTGTGCGTTCGGATCGACGGCGACCTGGTTGTTTGGAAAGTAATGACCGGTTAAAGGGTTTACCGGGCAGCCGGGAAAAGTGGTCGGATCGACAGCGCTACCCGAAGCTGGGCAGCGGTCAGCGAAGTTTCCGGTGCGCTCGGCCGCTGACGGCACCTGCTGGTTATACACATTGCCAGGAACAAGTTCGTGACGCCATTCCTGGGAATAGAAGAAAAACGTCTTCCTCTGGCTCGGTGTGTAGATCTTTGGAATATAGACCGGTCCACCTACGGTGAAGCCGTAGTCGTGCTTCTTGTAGTCCGGCACTGAAGTTTCGAAATAGTTTCTCGCATTGAACATGTTGTTGCGAAGAAATTCGAAGACATCTCCATGGATATGTTCCGTGCCCGACTTAGTCTGCGCCTGGACCGTGCCGGAGGCATTACGTCCATACTGTGCGCCATAGTTCGAGGTAAGCACTTCAGTCTCGGCGATCGCGTCGACGTCCGGGTAAACATTCAATGTACTATTGCTGCCGTTGTCCATCAGGCTGGAGCCGTCGAGCTCCCAGTTGTTGTATTCGGTGCGGCCACCATTAATGCTGTACGCTACGCTTCCTGCTACGCCAGTCTCACCCTCATCCTGACCAGTCTGGTTGATAACTCCCGGTGAAAGCATAACTAACTGGCTGAAGTTTCTTCCATTCAGGACTAACTGGGTAATCTGCTTGCCCGTGATGGTGAAGGATATCTCAGGCGATTCAGTCTGAACTGCACCCATGGCCGTTCCATTCACTTCGACTTTGGAAGTAACCGCGCCGACAGTCAGCTTTGCATCGAGCTTTTCTGTACGCGAAACACGAAGAACAATGCCGCTCGCCTCGTACTTCTCAAAGCCAGCTGCAGTTACCAGCAGGGTATACGTGCCGGCCTGCAGCGCTGGTATGGAGTATTCGCCGACGCTGTTAGTTGTCGCAGTAAACACCGTTCCCTGGCCTGCATCTGTCAAGGTCACTTGCGCGTTGGCAACAGCACCGCCGCTACCATCGGTGACAAGTCCATTGATCGAGCTGGATTGTTGCGCCTTTGCGGCAACTGGCATCAAGAGGGTTACGCAAATGATCAACCAGATAAGCGTCGACAAGAGTTTGGCGGGCTTTGTCGCAGAAGAGTTGGAGGCCGATGACGAAATTCCTTTTGTTGAACAGCAACAATCCGGTACATGCATGAGAATCGAGCCTCCGTGCGCCTGTGTGTGACCTGCCGGCACGCTCGCCAGCGCTGAGAATTTGAAGCACTGTCGAGTGTCCCAACTATATTGAAACGATTCAACAAGTCAAGCGAAATTGGTGGTGCTTTTTTCCTCCACAAAGACGAAGTTTCTCCGGAGAAACGGATGCGGCTGCATTAGGTAAATGTCAGACGAGCTAGACTGCAGACACAAGGTATCGATGTGCTCACCCATCACAATTTTCTTCGCTCGCGCTTATTGACTTACCTTGTGCTCGCCATAGCATGTGGGCTGCCCCTCGCTGCGCTTGCGCACTCGCTGCCGGCCACCGGAGCTGCGGCCGGCCAGGCGACCCCGCGTGCAGATAGGTCTGTCACAGATGATCCCAAGATCCTCTTCCAGCAAGGTGCGGAAGCTTTGAGTCGTGGCAACTACGACTTAGCGGACGAGCGCTTCAAACAGGTGATCCAGCTTGATCCGGCCTCAAGTGCTGCCCATACGAATCTGGGCGTTACCTACATGCGGCAGAAGCGGTGGGTGGATGCGATCAGTGAATTGCAGACTGCGCATGCACTCTCACCGGCACAGATGGGAACGGTGCTGAACATTGGTCTTGCTTACTATCGGCAGAATGAATTCACCGCTGCGATCGAGCCTTTTACGCAGGTCCTTGAAAAAGTCCCTGGCTCGCTGCAGGCTCGTTATCTCCTCAGTCTCTGCTATTTTTTTACAGATAACTACACGCTCGCAGCACAGACTCTTGAGCCCCTTTGGGAGAGTGAATCGAGTAACCTGAATTACCTCTATGTGCTCAGCATAGCTGCCAGTAAATCATCGAATACTCAGCTACAGAAACAGGCGTTCGATCAGATGCTGGCCGTAGGTCAGAACGTGCCGGCATTTCACCTGTACCTCGGTAAAGCGTGGCTGGCACAGGACAACACTGCCAACGCACTGGTGGAATTCAAGAAAGCTTTAGCTGCCCAGCCCGACCTTCCCATGGTCCATTATTTTCTTGGCAGGACATATCTGCAGCAACATGACTACAACCTGGCCGAACAGGAACTCTCCAGGGACATCGAGCTTGAGCCGGCGTTTGCCTACAATTACGAAGACCTCGGCATCCTGCACACTTCGCTGGCCAAGCCTGATAAAGCTGAGCAGGATTTCCTTCTCGCCGTGAGACATGATCCGAACCTGGCTAACTCCTACTTCAACCTGGCGAAGCTCTATCGCGCATCTTCGCGGTTTCCGGAAGCACTGGCAGCCATTGACCATGCTGCGGCACTGGTCCCCAAGAGTGCCAGCGTTCACTACCTGCGGGCGCAGGTTCTGGCACGGCTTGGCAGGAAACAGCTGGCCGATGAGGAGTTTCGCAACGCCGCCGTCCTCTTGAAAGAGTTCAACGATCAGATTCAGAAGGATCCTTCCGGAACCATTGCGGCAGACGCCCAAAATGCTGCTCAGCAGTAGGCCATTTCGTACACTGGACCTATGAAGAGAAGCTGCTCGCCGCTGTATTTCACAACACTGATAGCGGGCGCGTTCTTCATGAAAAGTCTGGATGGCACCATCATCGCCACGGCGCTTCCGCAAATGGCCAAGAGCTTTCACGTGGGCGCTGTCAGTCTCAACATAGGCATGACGGCTTACCTGCTCACGCTTGCTGTACTTGTTCCATCTGCGGCTGGGTTGCGGACCGTTATGGATCGCGCAATCTTCGCTGCCGCCATTGCCACGTTCACACTTTCGTCGTTGCTATGCGGCGTGGCGCACACTCTCACGCAATTCACGCTGATGCGGATTGTGCAGGGTGCGGGCGGCGCCATGATAGTACCGGGGGCCGCTTGATACGTGTTGCGCAACAAGCCTAGAGACAGACTTACCCAGGCGATTGCTTCTATCACCTGGCCTGGACTACGGCACTCGTTCTCGGTCCTCCGGTCGGCGGTTTCATCACAACCTGCGCAAGCTGGCACTGGGTAATCTTTTTAAACCTGCCGCTTGGTGTTCTTGCGTTCGTCTCACCATACTCTGGGTGTAAAACGTCCGTACCGGTGAGCACATGCGTTCGACTGAATCACATTTTTGCTTGCCGGCTTCGCTTCCACTGGCATCGTTTATGCCATGGAGAACTGGGCAGCAAGGGCATGCACTGGCAGTGGCCCACGACTGTCTTTGCGCTCAGCCTGCTGAGCGGCTTGCTCGCCCTGGTCGCAGCGTACCGCAAACCTCAGACATCGTTCATTGATGTGGAATCGCTATTGTCTGGTCGATTCTCTTCTTCACGGTGCCTGCCGGTCCATGCAGTTGACGTGCATGACGACCCTCGCCTATTCGGAAATTCCGCCAGCGAAAATGAGCCGCGCCAACTGATTCTTAAGTGCTGTCATGCAGTTCAGCATGGGTGTCGGCATAGCCGTTGGCGCCGTTATTCTTCGATTGGTTACACACGCCCATGATCATTCCGGCGCATCGCCGCAGCTCAGGGATTTTCATATTGCCATCCCCTTCATCGCGTTGGTCGCCCCGGTCCTGTCATTGATAGCCTGCCGCCGATGCGGGAGCCACCACGAGTGGGCAGGCTAGGATGAGTTGGAGGTCAATCCCGTCTAGCCGATCAACAAATCGGCCGATTCGTTCGTACCCACTGGCGGTCATCTTTCGCACATTTCCGCTTCGCCCTATAATTAAGATCGAAAGAGTCGTACTTGGGGCCTGCTGCTTGTCGATCCTTCAAAAAGTAGAAAAGCTCATCCGTCATGAGGTCAGCGCGCGCAAACTGGGCAGCATTGCCGAGGCAGATGCCTTTGCTGCCAAGGCCCGTCAACTGATCCTTCAGCACCGGGTCGATCGCATCGCTCACAACTACGCCGATACGCTCCCTGCTGTCGATACGGACGCCGTTACCGCTCAACAGGCAGGTATCTCATCCCTCAGGATCCGGCAGGAATGGAGTGAACGGCTGGCCGCCGCGGTAGCCGGAGCGTTTCATTGTGAAGTCGTGCTTCGGTCGGGCTCAAATACGGTCATATTTCTCGGTCATGACAAGGACCGTAAAGCGGCAGCCTCACTCTATTCTGAGCTTGCCGGGAAAGCGTTTAGTGCCTGCGAGCATGAATTCAAAGAGTGGAAGCTGCGTCGGCAGCGCATGTCCGGTTTGAACGGCTCGGATCGCAATGCTGCCTACTCCCGGCGGTGGAAGCAGTCCTTTCTGCTGGGTTTCGCGCAAACCATCTGCCAGCGCTTTATCTGCGATCACAATTGCATGCACGCCTGCCAGCATGCGGAAGGCCTCGTCAGAATAGGTGCACGACAGGAATGCCCGGCGAAGATGCCCCAGGGCCGCCCGATCGGCGGGATAGATCTACTGTACGACGCGGTCTACCGCGGTCAAGCCCTTGCCATCGCTGTCGTGCTCGATCCTGAACATCGTTGCGCAGCGTAAAGCATTTGCTCAGCTGTCAACTCTGCACACCCTCTCGCCGAGATGAGATGATCGAACGGTCGCGTTGCTCTTTAGAAGCGTTGATCTCTACGTTAGTTTCTGGGCCTGCATGTATTCCGACAACAGGCGGATCGTCGGCGCCTGGAAGAGAGTGCTGAGCATCATGCGGACACCCAGCCGCGCTTCAACTTCTGCGAAGAGCCGCAATGCGAGCAGCGAGTGGCCGCCAATCTGGAAGAAATCATCGTCGATACTGATCTGGTTAAGGTGAAAACCCTCCTGCCAGATCGCAACCAGTTCTTTCTCCAGCACATTTCGAGGTAATTCCAGAACCCGTTCTTTGTCGGTCGGCACAGCAAGCGTCGCCAGTTTTTTGCGATCGATCTTGCCGTTGGCGGTCCGTGGAAATTCTGCTACTTCGAAAAGCTTTCGAGCCGCCATGTAGCTCGGCAGCAGAGTTGCCTGGTGTGCGATCAATCCCGGCACATCAAGTGGATGCCCGGCTTTGAGTTGGAGTGCGCCAACGAGCACCGGGCTGGCACCCTCCAACTCTTGTAAAGTCACAACCGCCTCTTCAACCGTGGGATGGCTTCGGAGAGCTGCTTCGACTTCGCCGACCTCAATGCGGTAGCCTCGGACCTTCACCTGCTGGTCCATTCGCCCCATGTAGACCAGCGAACCGTCGTCGTTGTACGAACACAGGTCTCCGGTGCGGTATGCCCTGCCCGGCTCCTCCAGATGCTCGAGCTTTACAAATTTTTCTGCCGTCAGCTCAGGCCGACCGAGGTAGCCGCGCGCCACACCCTCACCGGCAATCAGCAGTTCGCCCGGCATCCCCTGGGGTACCAGCTGCAAGTCGCAATCGACCAGGTAGAGACGCGTATTGGACAGAGGACGGCCGATGCTTGCCGGAGTACCTGCGAGTCGCCTTGTCCACGTGGAGTATGTAGTGGTTTCCGTCGGCCCATACAGGTCATTCACTGCCGAGACGCCAGTTTCAGCATAAAGGCGGTCAACCAGGTGGGCGGAAAGCGGTTCACCGGCCAGGTTCATGGTCCGGACTGTAGATGGGATACGCTTCTGGTCCAGCAGCGCAGCAATGGCACTGGGAACTGTCGTCACTAGCGTGACCTCCGCCGCGGCAGGAAGGTTGGCAATTTCGAGTACATCCCGGGCGAGTATGACAGTGCCGCCACTGACCAGCGGAACAAAAATTTCGAAGACCGACAAATCGAAACAGATCGACGTCGAAGCCAGCGTACCGCGCAGTTCCTCTGTTGAGAACGTTTTGTTACCCCACGTAAGGAACGACACAGTGCTGTGATGTTCAATCGCCACACCCTTTGGCTGCCCAGTGGATCCTGAGGTGTAGATGACGTAGGCAAGGGCCTGCGGCGAGACCGGAAGGTCGGGGTTTTGATCGAAATGAAGTGGTAGCGGCCGTCCGGCTCCCGGCGGTAGTACAGTCGGGCCTCTGGGGGATAGCTCCTGGACCCACGACTCCGAAAGGATCACCTGTGCGCCGCTGTCTTCCAGCATGAAGCGAAGCCGTTCTTCGGGATACTGCGTATCCATGGGCAGGTATGCGGCGCCCGCCTTGAGAATGCCGAGCATCGACGCCACCATGTCGGCCGAACGCTCAAGGTGTACCCCGACAACGAGTTGCGCACCTGCACCCGCTGACTTCTCCAGAATACTGTGTGCGATGCGATTGGCCATGCGGTTCAGGTCGCTGTAACTGATGCGTTCTGTTCCATCGACTAATGCGATAGCATTCGGCGTCTCTACAGCCTGCGCTTCAAATAACTGGTGGATAGCGCGATCACGTGGAAAGTCCATGTCGGTCTGGTTCCACTTCCTTACCAGCCGATCACGCTCTTCGGGAGTGACCAGGTCGAGTGACGCAATTGTCTTCTGTGGCGAATGAATGGCATCCCGCAGCGACATCACGAACGCATCCGCAAAACGACTGATGGCCGCTGCTGCGAAAAGATCAGTTCGGTACTCGATGTAACCTCCAATGCGATCCTTGCTCTCATGAATCTGGAACGTAAGATCAAATTTTGCTGAACCCGGGTCAAGCGGCACACTGGATGATTCCGTCGCGACCACATCGCCCACGTAGGAATCAAAACCCATCATGGTCTGAAAGATCGGCGCATTGGCGGTGCCGGCCTCGCTGCCCAACTCAGCCAGAATTTTCTGCAGTGGCACGTCCTGGTTCGACTGTGCGTCCAGCACTGTCTCGCGGACTGCTTGGAGAAGATCGACGAAGCGCATTTCCCCCGTGACAGAACAACGCATGACCAGTGTATTTACAAAAAAACCGATCAGAGGCTCGGCCTGCGTGCTGTGGCGGCTCGAGACCGGCGAGCCCACACAAACGTCCGTCATGCTGGTGAAACGGTGGAGAAGTGCGACGTAAGCAGCCAGCAGCAGAATGTAAGGTGACGCATTCCGCGCCCGCGCCAGGCTTCGGATCGCTTCTGTGTCCCCGGGCACAAAAGGGATGGCATGGATCGCGCCTTCAAATGGCGTCCGAACTGCCGGATGAAGCACAAAAGGTAACGGCAACGGTTCTGGCAGACCGGCAAGTTTGCTTTTCCAGTACTCTAACTGCCCGCGGAGTTCAGGCGTGGAGAGCCAGCGCTCACGCCTGGCAAATTCCTTGTATTGAAGAGGCAGGGCTGTGAGTTTCGGTCCTTGCCCCGCCGCGAAAGCGTTGTATGCAACCAATAACTCACGCAGCAGGATACGCATCGACCAGCGATCCGAAATGATGTGATGAATGTTGATGAAGACCACAAACCGGTCCGGCTCCATCCCGAGCAGGTAGAAGCGGACCAGGGGAGCAGCACGCAGATCGAAGGGCTTCCGGGTGAGTGTCCGCAGCGTCTGCTGCAGGTGATTTTCTTTCAACGCGGGATCAATTTGGCTGTAATCAAGTATCTGCAGCGGGACCGGCAGACTTGCATGGACACGCTGAAAAGCGGTACCGCGGGAGTCCTGTTGAACGTCTGTGCGCAATGCTTCATGCCGCTCAACAACAAGATCGATCGCGCGCTGCAGGATGCCCGCATCAACACTTGCCCGAATGTCTGCAGACTCCGGAATGTTGTATGCGAAGTTGCCGGGCTGAAATTGCTCCAGCAGCCAGAGGCGCTCTTGCGCGTATGACAGCGGAGCTTTATCGCTTCCCTCGCAATAAGCAAGCAACATCGCTTTGCGAGCGACCAGTTCCGGCTTCAGATCCTCATCAATTGCGCCGGCAGGCGCGCTGATACGGAGCTTTCCCGCGAGCAGCCGTAGCTCCACCCCGCGTTTCTCAAGCAATGCCAGAAACTCGGTGTCCGAAAGCTGCTGCAGACCGCTGCGATTCACCGTTGACATAAATCGAAATGTCCCGGCGTACTTCGCCTATATCTCAATTTCAACACGCTCCGCATCTTTCTGCGGAGTGCCCGCAGCGGCTCCAAGTCTGGCCTCTACCAGGATTGCGATGGCTGCCGGAGTAGGCGAGTCGAAGATGATCCGCAAAGGAAGGCTCACAGAAAAACGTTCGCGGATGCGCGCGATGACCTGCGCGCCCATGAGCGAATGACCGCCCAGTTCGAAAAAGTCATCGTGAATGCCGACCTTCTCGAGTGCCAGCAACTCCTGCAGGATATCCGTGATGCCCTGCTGAACCGCAGTATCTGGAGCCTCATACCCGCGCGAAAGTTCAGGCCGGGCGTGAGGCGCATTGCTGCCGGAGGTCTGAAGTTGGCTCGCGGCGGAGGGATCTGCCTTGGCGCCTGCGCGGGCCTTCTCAATCAACCGCGGCAGGTCTCGCGTTGAAACTGCGACCTGACTCACCGGCGCATTCAGGAGCAGGTCAAAAACCTGACCGCCCTCTTCATTCGAAATGCCAAGTTTAACTTCCTGAGCGCCCTCGGATTTCATCTTGCTCATGGCTGCCGCATCGACGGCCATGCCGGTCTCACTCCAGTTGTCCCAGTTGACCGATAGCACACGGGTCCCGTTTCGGTCATCGTGCGCCGCGGCGAAACCGTCGAGGTAGGCATTTGCAGCAGCATAGGTGCACAGGCCTATCGAAGGAATCACAGCGCTGATGGAGGAGCACAGCATGACGAAATCAAGTCCGCCACCGGCAATCGCGTCGGCAATCCAGCCAGTCCCTTCGGATTTGGCTGCGAAAATGCGCGGAACCGCTGCCTCTTCCGTAATACCGATTACGGTGTAATCCACGACGCCTGCAGCGTGGATGATCCCGGCCAGGCCATGAACTGTTGCCCTGGCATGTGCGACCACCTCCTGCATGCGCTTGCGGTTCTGGACATCACCCTGCAGAACTTCAACAGTTCCGCCCGACTTCTGGATGCGCAATAGCCACTGTACTTTTTGTCGCATGGCAGGATCGGTCTGAGCACCATCGGCAAGCGCCTGCCATTCTGTCGGCGGAGGAAAGGCAGAACGCCCGACCAGCACCAGGTGCGCCTCTGCCGTTTTCGCCAGATGCTCGGCCAGGACCAGGCCGATGCCGCCCACGCCGCCCGTCAGAATGTATGCGCCGCCCTGCCGCAGCTTTGCGCGGCCGACTTCCGCAGATGCCAGTGGCAGGGACTCCCAAGAAGGCACCCAACGCGCGCGACCTCGGAATGCCACCAGGTCGTCTTCGCCCTGCGCGCGAATCTCTCCTGTCACCTGCCCGGCTAAAAGGGAGAGTACCTCATCGCTCGCAAGGTCGCCGTCGAAATCAATAACCTGGCGGCGCAGCCCGCGAAGTTCCACGCCGAGTACATCCCCGAGTGAGGCAACTGAGCTTTGTGCGGCATGGCTACGGCCTTCGTCAAGGACGTCGAATGCCTGGTCGGTCAGGACGTGGAACGCCATGCCATCTATATTGCCCGTCTGCTGCAGGGCCTGCCCTAAATGAAATAGCTGCAGATAGGGATAGCAAAGAGGGCTCTCTTTCACCTGCTTAGGCCCAAGATAAATCAGGTGGTCGGGCCACAGTTCTTCCTGCCGCAGCGCTGCGAGCAGCTGAACATGCTGCTTTGCGTCCCGAGGGTCGAAGGTGTAGGAGGAATCTGATGTCTTTTCGAATTTTTCTCCGTAATAGACCGCGGTTACAACATCGTGCGCGCGGAGCGTCTCGCTGATCCTCGCGACAAGCTTGTTCTCCCTGTCAGCGATGACGACCCAATGGCGGGGTGTCTCAGCGTTCTCCCCAGTGACCTTCTTGAAACTGGGATGTTGCGGCACACTACGCCAGCTTCTGCCGTAAATCCATTGCGTCACGTCGTCACGTTTGTTGAGAGGACCGGTCGCCTTCGAACCCGTGTGCGTCGACCGGCCAAACTCATCATCGATCCAATAGTGCTGGCGCTCGAAGGGGTAGGTCGGCAGCGAAGTCCTGTGGGGGCGTCTATCGCCATGAACCGCGTCCCAGTCCAGCGGCACGCCCGCAAGCCAGAGCTGACCGAGGGTTTGCAGCCAGTGTTCCCTATCCGACGATTGCGAGACTGCGCGCCGGGTCGTCGAGACAAGACGTATATCTTTGTTGCCTCGAGCAGCGGACTTCGCAAGGCCTGTCAACGTCTCTCCCGGGCCCACCTCGATCAGGACACCCGCGCCCCTGGCCGTCAGCTTCTCCAGGTTGTCCGCGAAACGGACCGCGCGTCGCTGGTGCTCTGCCCAGTATTCGGGACTGGTAGCTTCCTCATCTGTGATCCAGGTGCCCGTCAGGTTCGAAAGAAAGGGAATGGTAGGCTTTGAAAGCTCAAATTTGCGCACAATCTCGGCGGCCTTGATGGTTATCGGATCGAGCATTGCCGAGTGAAATGCATGCGAGGTCGGCAGTAACTGGCAGGCTACCCGCTGCCCCGCCATGGAGGCGGCAAACCTTTGAATGCTATCTGTCGGACCGGAGACGATAATTTGTTTTGGCGCGTTGATAGCCGCGATCGATAAATCACCCGGCAACTGTCTCAGGACATCTTCTTCTGACAGGGACAGGGCGAGCATGTTTCCGGTCGGCATCGACTGCACGAGCCGTCCTCGCTCCGCCACCAGCAGCAGCACGTCTTCGAGCTTAAAGACACCGGCGATCGTAGCCGCTAGGTACTGTCCGAGACTATGTCCGAGCATCGCCGTTGGCCGGACACCGGTCGCCAGCAGCCGCTGAGCGAGCGCGTATTCGAGCACGACCAATGCTGCCGGTGTGATCGCGGCTTGCCGCAGGCGCGCGGTCGCCTCTTCTTCCTGGCCGGGTTCAGGAAAAAGAAGGGTCCGCAGGTCGAACTTCAAAATGTATTCGAGGATTTTGCAGCATTTGTCTATCGTTTCCTGGAAAACAGCGTCAGTTTCATAGAGCCCGCGGCCCATATTCACGTACTGGGCGCCCTGTCCCGGAAACAGAAAATACACCTCCGGCCCCTTGGTCGAGGTCACGTGGCTTTGGCTCTTCAACCGCGCCGGCTGGCGCAGCTCTTCGACTAACTCTTCCCGATCGGTCGCTGTTGCAAAATAGCGATGCGTGAAGAGACGTCTTCCCTTCTGGAGGGTGAATGCGACATCTTCAAGCGATTGCCCGGGATGAGCTTCCAGATGGTCCGCCAGCCTTAGGCGATGAGCCGCCAGCGCAGCATCGCTGTTAACCGAAAGCGGAAACACCTGCGGGATGGCTGGCGCTCGATGACCGTTTTCGTTCAATGCTGAGGCACGATCGTCCACCGGCTTTTCCTGCCACTCTTCGAGCGATACGTGGACATTCGTTCCGCCGATGCCGAAAGAGCTCACGCCGGCGCGGAAGGGTGCGTCGTCGGTATAGCGCGTCGCGACGCTGCTGATGCGGAACGGCGAGCTTTCGAGGTTTAGCTCAGGGTTCGGGGTTTCGTAGTGACGCACTCCGGGTAAGACACGATGACGCAGGGCCATCGAGGCCTTAATCAAGTTGGCGACGCCGGCTGCCGCGTCCAGATGACCGATGTTCGGCTTTAGCGAGCTCACCGTGCAGGAGCCCTGCTCAACCTCAGCCTCTGAAAAGGCCGCGGTTAATGCTGCAATCTCGATCGAATCGCCGACCTCGGTACCCGTTCCGTGTGCCTCGACATACTTCACCGTCGATGGGGCAAAGCCGGCCATTTTCATCGAGCGGCGAATGACTTCGCTTTGACCCTTCACTCCCGGCGCGGTATAGCCGCCCTTATTCGCACCATCATTATTAATAGCGACGCCGCGAATCACAGCGTAGATCTGGTCTCGATCCCGTATTGCCGCGTCAAGCGGTTTGAGCAGCACCGCACCCGCCCCGCGGCCCATAGTGGTCCCGGCGGCCTTGATGTCGAATGCGCGGCACTGGCCGTCAGGCGAAAGAATCATGCCAGGCTGGTAAATGTATCCGCTGCCCTGCGGAAACGTAATCGACACTCCACCGGCAATCGCCATCGTCGCATTGCCATTCAGAATGCTTTCACACGCCATCTGCACCGCGACGAGCGATGTTGAACACGCGGTCTGCACGGTTGCAGCGGGACCGGTAAGGTTAAGTTTGTAAGCGACGCGGGTCGCCAGAAAATCCCGTTCAGTGCCGACGATGACGCCGAGGAGTGTGGCCGTATCCAGCTGGGGACTGAACTCCTGGCGCCGGTAGCCGTTAATGGAGCCACCGGCAAACACAGCAACGCCGGAGCCACACTCAGCCGGATCGTAGCCGGCATCTTCAAACGCCTGCCATGCGCATTCCAGGAACACACGATGCTGTGGATCAATCAATGCGGCATCGTGCGCGCTGAAACCAAAGAATTGCGCGTCAAACTGGGCAGCATCTTCGAGATACCCGCTCACCCGCACAAACTCCGGGTCCTTAATCTGCCAATCGGAAATGCCCGCTGCCTTCAGTTCTTCGTCCGTCGAGTAGTGCAGGCAATCCGCACCCTCACAGATCTTTTCCCAAAGCGCTTCAACCGAGTTTGCGCCAGGGAAGCGGCCGGCCATCCCGATGATCGCTATCCCCTGGCCCGTTTCCTTTGTTGAATGCATTGTCCCTCTTCGCGTGCCTTATTCGATGTTTGCGGATCTGCGGCGTTACTTGCCGGATGCCAAGTCAGGGCGTCTAGCTTGACCGTACTCGGGAAAAATCATGGACGAAACCTGCCGGGACCGGCGCTGTCAGCCTGCAGTTCGACAACCTGCGAACGGAGTGCACGGGCGATTATGCCGAGCACCTGCTCACGGTGGTCGGCCAGAAAGAAATGATCACCCCGAACAGTGTGCGTGCGAAATGGCCCACTGGTGTGATCTGCCCAGGCAGCTACCGCTTCTTCACCCACCACGGGATCCAGCGTCCCGGCAAATGCGGTTACAGGGCATGCCAGCCCGCGCCTGTCTGCATGCAGATAGCCCTCATATGCCGCGAAATCTGCCCGCAGCGGCGGCAGGATCATTTCAAGAAGTTCAGGCTCGGCCAAAACTGCGTCAGAAATCCCGCCGTAGCGCTGCTGAACGCCTGAGAGAAATGCTTCCTGATCGAGGTGTGCGATTGGGGGCAGCGAGGAAGGGAGGTGCGGTGCCCGGACCGCGCCTATAAACAGATGCCGCAAAGTCAGCGACGGCCGAGAGGCTGAAGTGGTGTTCGAGGAAGTAACCACGCTTTGCTCAAGGTGACTCAGCTCCTGCGCAATCTCGTAGGCCACTATGGCGCCCAGGCTATGTCCGTAAAAGGCGAAAGGCAGCTGGTCCGATTGCAAATCGATCAAGCCGGGCAGAATCTCCTGTGCCATTGCCACCACACTCTCGAGCGGCTCCTCTGCCAAACGGGTGCCATGCCCCGCCTGCTCTACGGCACATACCTCGATATCAGGAGCCAGCAACCGGGCCCATGGAGCATAGCTCGCAGCTGTTCCGCCGGCATGCGCAAAACAGTAAAGACGTTTCTTTGCCTGAGCCGCAGCCCCGCCAAATCTGAGAAAACAGTTGGGTATCCTAGCTGCCTGCGGCAAATTCATTCGACCACCTTGCGATGGGAGGCGCCATAAGCCGCTATGGGGTCAATGGCAACCGAAGCCTTGTCGCGCATCCAGGACGCCAGCAATGGCGGCGGCACAGAAACAAGATCCCTAGCCATTTCGATTTTCAGGTCGACCAGTCCGTCCTCATCAAGTTCGAACTCCTCCACCTCGTTATCAGTGACACCGGAAACCGCGAGCCGTTCGTCCAGGCGTTGAGTCATGAAGCTCAGATTAGGTTCTGCCAGGATCTGGCCATGATCACCTGGCAGTCGAATAATCTCGACGCCACCCTGCGCATACTTTCGCCAGTTAAGGTCTTCAGGAAGATTCAGGCTGGCATCCTCTTCCGCCCGGAACAGTGTGATCCCGCCTGCGTAAGGCTGGACTACGTAGAGGGCCGCTGCGGTCAGGTTGATGTCTCTTACCTGGCGCATTGACTCAGGAAGGCTGACACCGCCCTTCGCCGCCAGCCGCACAAAAGCCAGCCGCAGAAACCGGCCTTTCAGCCGTCCGGCAAGATATGTCACCAGCTGCGGACCGGAGAGTTTTTGTGTGTTCAGCCGAACCAGGTTCAACCGGTTCCACCAGCGACGGAAGCGCGTTTGTGCTGCAGACCCGACCAGCTTCAGATGGCCAGGCTGCCAGGTATCCAGCATGCCGAGAAATCGCACCCGCTCACCGCCCGCGGCCAGCTGCCGTGCCATCTCATAGGCCACCAGGCCTCCGAAGGAAAATCCCAGGAAGGCATAGGGACCCGTCGGTTGCACCCGGCGCAGTTCCTCGATATAGAAACTCGCCATTGCTTCAAGCCGGATCAGGGTGGGAGATTCGCCATTTAGCGCCTGCGCCTGGATGCCATATACCGGCTGATCGATGTGTAAGCTACGGGCAAGACCGGCGAATCCCAGGATGTTTCCGCCAACACCATGAACGAGAAACAGCGGCAGACGTCTGCCCTCCGACCGAATCGGCACAATGCAGAGCTGCTCGCGAGAAGACTGCTTGATCTGAACCAGGTCAGCGAGTTTTGAAACGGTGCGCGCTTCATACAGGTCAGAAGACCGGATGACGACGCCCCACTCTTCCTTAACTAGGTTGACCAGGGCGGCTGCTTGCTCCGGCCGGCCTCCCATCTGAAAGAAATCACTGTGCAGACCGACCTGCTGCCCTCCAAGGAGTTCCCCCCACCAGCGGACAAGTTTCGCTTCCAAAGCAAAACGAAGCTGATCGTCGCTTGAGGCTAGTGCGCCGGATTCGACTGGCACGCTGTTCACGGCATTCCTCGGAAGCTGTCTGGGCAAGTACCCCTATCTTCGCAAAAAGTAACTGTTAAGAAAATCCAATTGTTCGTTTTTGATTCCCCAGGTAACCGAAATGGGTCATATGCGAGTGACTGTTCCATAACGGGCCAATTAAAGGCATCCGCCAAAGTGAACCCTATTCGTGGAAATATTCGTTACCATGCGGATGTGACCCCTGCCTTTGCTTCATCGACCAACTACTCAGAACGACGGCAAACTCTGCTGGTGGATGCGGATGACACCTTATGGGAAAACAACATTTATTTCGAGCGCGCTATTGCGTCGTTCATCTCCCTTCTTGATCACAAAGAACACTCAGCGACCCAGATCCGCGACATTTTGAACGCCTGCGAGCACGAAACCATCAGTAAGCGAGGCTATGGGCTGGCCAGCTTTGAGCAATCCCTGCTGCGATGCTTTGAGCAGGTGAGCGGCACCGCCGCCTCCGAAGCACACGCCGCCCAGATCACCGGCTTCGCTCGCTCAATCGCCGACCAGGAGATTGAACTGCTGCCTGGCGTGTTCGAGACGTTGCCCCTGCTCGCAGCTCGTCACACGATCATTTTGACCACTAAAGGAAACGCGGAGGAGCAGCTCCACAAACTCGAGCGCTCGGGAATCAAAGAGCACTTTACTGCAGTTGAAGTGCCACGAGAGAAACACCGCGAAGCTTATCTCGAAATTGTCGGCCGCTATCAACTGGATCCGGCGGCGACCTGGATGATCGGCAACAGTCCTCGCTCCGATATCAACCCGGCACTGGCTGCAGGCCTGCATGCTGTTTACATCCATCACCCCAGCACGTGGGTGCTCGAGCATGATGAGATCTCACGCCCGCACCCTCCTCAGCTACTGCTGGAGATCGCGGGTTTCGCCGATCTGGGTGGACATTTCTAGGCGAATCGGGCGGCCGGTCGCGCGCGGTGTGTATTGCGAGCATCCGGGATCTGCAGATACCAAGCAACTTCCGCTGCGCCAGCTTCACTTCCCTGCGCCCCTTTGTTATACTCGGGCTCGAGCACAGGCATTGCGGAAGTGGTGAAATGGCAGACACACCATCTTGAGGGGGTGGCGCCGAGAGGCGTGGGGGTTCAAGTCCCCCCTTCCGCACCAAACGCCCGCTCCGACTTCTAAGCAGTCATCAGCCGCCCCTCAATGGCTTCAGAAAGCATACTTAACTCATGATTCTCACGTACTTCGTTACCGTAATCCATGTCATTGTCTGCCTGTTTCTAATTGGCGTCGTTCTGTTGCAGCAAGGGAAGAGCGCAGACCTCGCCGGAGCTTTCGGCGGCCAGGGTTCGCAGACAGCGTTTGGCCCGCGCGGAGCAGCAAATCTTCTCACCAAGCTGACAACCTGGTCTGCTGTCATTTTCATGATCACGTCGATCAGCCTTTTCGTGCTCATCGGCAAGCATTCGGGCCCGCACTCAGTGCTTGACGGCATGAAGGGTGCCCCGCAGACGCAGACGAGTCGTCCGGCAAAGTAGCTGAACGAATCTTCATCAAAGCGGCAGCCTCAGGGCTGTCGCTTTTTATTGTGCCGGCGTCTGTCTGCCCGGTGCGTCCAGAGTGAAGGAGTCGCTCAGGCTGACAGAAAGCTGCGCGGCATTCGGGTCGACGACGCGATACATCTTTGCCTCGGCATGGCTACCGTTAATGGTGAAGATCACATAGTTGAAGTCAGGTGCAGCGGTATTGTCGCGGTAGAGGTCCTGCTCTCCGGGCAGATATACAGGGTACGGCTTCGCACCTCCCCCACCGCTGATCACATGCGTGATGCCCTTCTCTTCGAATCGCTCATAGTTGTGAATATGCCCTGATACCACGATGAATTTTGCCCGACTGACAGCGGCCTTCGACTCGAGATAATGCCGGACCTTCACCATATCCGCGCTCGGAATATTGGCAACAAATTCGCTTTGCACGTCTGCGATCATCGGCACGTGGACGAGGAAAAAGACAAAGTCTGCCTGCGGTGGAAGATGATCGAGCTGAGCCTGCAGCCACTCCGCCTGGTAGCCGCTCGGCAGAATCGGCTCGACTGAGTTGAGCGAGATGATATAGACATTCCCGATCAGCACTGAATAGGCGTGGTAGCCGTTGAGCTGGGGAAACGCCTCGAAGTAATTGAGGTAGCCGGCCACGGGATCGGGTATCACTTCATGGTTTCCGACCGTCGGATAAACCCTCAACTTGTTCTGTCGCCAGTCGCCGGTCTCCTGCCGGAATTGCTGCCAGTCAGCCTTATCGCCGCCATGGAAGGGGATATCGCCCGTCACCAGCATCGCGTCGGGATGCTCGGAAGCGACCTTCTGCGCCAGCCAAGCCCTCACCCTGGGTACAGTGTCGAGAGTGTTTTTCGGATCTGTAAAACGCATGTCTCCGTAAACCAGAATGCGTAGAGGCTTGCCGGGCTCGAGTTCCTTGACGACAAAGGACGGCTTATTGGTGTCCGGGGCCGTCAACTGCTCGCCAGATGAACCCAGCCCGCATGCCGACGATGCCAGCAGAACCAACGCAAACGCTGGCAGCAGTCCGCGATGAAATGGCCGTCCAGCGAGCTGCACTAACGACGGTACCCCGGTCCATCCTGCAGGACCTGAGCCCGAGTCTCGAGGTGATGAGAATCGGCTCCCCCACCAACGAAATGAACAATCTCCATCCGATCACCGCTGCTCAGGAGAGTCGTCGGCCAGTGTGGGCGGCCGACGATGACACCATTGTGCTCAATAGCGACCCGGTCACCCTTCAATTCAAGCGCGGTGACAAGTTGCTCGACGGAAGCACCGGGCGCCAGGGTCGAAAAGGTACGGGCCTGTCCGTTGATCAAGAGGTCCATAGCCGTAGACTACCATCCGAACGAAGCCCTATCGGCCGCGGCGATCAGGTCCTTTGAACAGTCCGAACAAGCCGGTCTTGGAGCGTCTATCGATGATCGGGCAGGCCATATACACCTCGTGCCGGGCGACCATCAGCATCATCACCGCCTGCACATCGGGCTCTTCCGCAGGCAGTCGACCTACTTTCCCGTTCGGCAACTTGCGCGCATCGGTCAGGTACTCGATCGAATGAGAGAGCAGGTTGTCCGCTGCACAGGCCTGGGCGCTGAGTCGTCGAGGGCGTCGGTCCGCAAGATACGGCAACGTGACGGCGGCTGCGGCCGGAGTTGCCATCACAGGGTGGTGGGCTGCGGTTGGCGCGCCTTTCCTGGTCTCCGGATGCGTTTGCAATGGCGGGGCATTCCTGTCAGGGCTCATAACTTCCTCGCTTCTGAAGGTATCGGCTGACAGGGCAAGGTCAGTGAAAAACGATCGTCACATTGCGCGTGAATTCCGTAACTGGTGCTTCTTTGCAATCTGTGCCAATTCGGAACGCAAGCTCAATAAAAATAAGGGCGTTCCTTTATGTCCCATCAACCGGCGTACCTTGACTGCCGTTGCTCTGGAATTTACAGTCGAGGTACCGAACCCGAGGGAATCCCGACGCATGTCTTCGCCAACCTACTTCTGGAATTACCTCCCTCTTCTCTTGCAGATACTGGTGGCCGTCGGCATGGGAGTCAGCATGGTCACCATGTCCTGGCGCATTGGCAAACATCGCCAGTCCAAGGCAAAGAACGATACCTACGAATGCGGCATAGATGCCGTTGGCGATGCTCGCGGACGATTCTCCGTTCGCTTTTACATGGTAGCGATGCTGTTCATCCTTTTCGACGTGGAAGCAGTATTCATGATGCCGTGGGCAGTGATATACCGCCAGCTTCCGGCGATCACCGGATCGAAGATGTTCGGCTTCTGGGAAATGCTCATCTATATCGGCTTTGTCTTCGTCGGCCTCTTCTACATCGTCAAGAAGGGTGTGCTTGAGTGGTCGAATGATCGGGGTGATCTCTAGATGACGACGGCCGTTGTCGGTATTGACGAGGTAGCAACCGCCCATTCGGATCCCGCACTGGCTGCCCTGCAGCGTGATCTCCCTGCCGCGCTCACAAACGCACGTTTCGATCGCCATGAACTGACCCTGACCATTGCGCGTGAACACATTCGCGAAGCCGCGGCGATCGTTAAGAACTCGGGCTACAACTTCCTCGAGGACGTGACGTGCGTTGACTGGCTGCCTGCCCGTGAGCGCTTCCAGGTGACCTATCACATTCTGTCGCACTCCCTGAAGAAACGGATCCGGCTGATCGCTTTTGTGGAAGAGGGCGACCTCGAAATTGCCAGCATCACCAATGTGTGGCCTTCCGCCAACTTTTATGAACGCGAAGTTTTCGATTTGTTCGGCGTTCGCTTCGGCGGTCATCCCAATATGCGGCGCATCATGATGCCCGATGAATGGGATGGTCATCCACTTCGCAAGGACTATCCGGTAGAAGGATACAGATAATGGCTTCCCACAACATGCCGGATGCGGTGAACTTTCAGATAGCGCCGCTGCTGGAACCACATAAAGAAGAGGGTGCCAACGACAGGACAATGATCCTGAATATGGGCCCCCAGCATCCGTCCACACACGGCGTGCTGCGGCTTGTCCTCGAAATTGACGGCGAGACCGTACTCAAGATCGTTCCCGACATCGGCTTTCTGCACACCGGCATTGAGAAAACCTGCGAGGCAAAGTTCTATCAGCAGGTAGTGCCAATGACGGACCGCATCGACTACCTGAGCCCGATGTCAAACAATCTCTGTTACTGTTTGGCCATCGAGAAGCTGCTCGAGATGGAAATTCCCGAACGCGCACAATATCTGCGCGTCCTGCTGAACGAATTGACCCGCCTGCAGTCGCATCTCGTCTGGCTTGGCACGCATGCCATGGACATTGGCGCGTTGACCGTCTTCCTGTACTGCTTCCGTGAACGCGAAGAACTGCTGAAAATCTTCGAACACGTCTCCGGCCAGCGCATGATGACCTCCTATTTTCGTGTAGGCGGAGTTTCGCTGGAGCCGCCGGTCGATTTCTACGAGCGCGTGCAGAACCTGCTCAAGACCATGCCGGCCCGCATCGATCAATACCAGAATCTGCTGAGCGGCAATCCGATCTGGGTGAGCAGGACGCAGGGTGTCGGCAAACTGACTGCGGCCGACGCGATCGCTCTTGGCGTGACCGGCCCACCAATGCGGGCGAGCGGCGTTGACTGGGATCTTCGCCGCGACATGCCCTACTCCGGCTATGACAAGTTTCAGTTCAAGGTTCCGGTTTCGCAGGACGGCGATGTGTGGGCGCGCTACGTTGTCCGCATGGAGGAGATGCGCGAGTCCGTCAAGATCTGCCAGCAGGCGCTTGACGGTATGCCCGGCGGCCCGATCAAGGCTGATTCGCCTAAGGTCGTCTTGCCGGATCGCGAAAAGATGAAGACCCAGATGGAGTCGCTCATCTACCATTTCAAAATCGTTACCGAGGGCTTCCAGGTTCCCGCGGGCCAGGTCTTCCAGGCGATCGAATCGCCGCGCGGCGAAATGGGCTACTTTGCTGTCAGTGACGGCACCGCCAAGCCCTACAGGGT
>CAZZZL010000019.1:0-9687 GCA_964658655.1 uncultured Acetobacteraceae bacterium
AAGGAGAGCGTGCGTCCGAAGGGCGGGGGTGCTTTGAGCGCGGCACGCTGAACGCAGATGAGAAAGGCTAACCAGTAATGCTGCCCTGTTCAAGTGCTCGGGCCTCATGGCGCCGAGTCGCAGATGCCCGCTCAAACGTTAGAAGCTGTGCGCTCCCCGGAAGAACAGCACAGAAGGGGAATGAAGCACACTCAAACCGCTTTTAATGTGCACATGGATACCGAGTGAGATCGCAAGCCTAGTACGAAAAACATAACAACAAGTATGGGATCAGCCTGCCTCGCTGGAGTCGAGCCAGAACTATCACGGGAATCGCATGGGGGCGTGCTGTCTTGGTCTTATCGACCAAACTGATAGCGGAGAGAAAGACTGGCATAGGAGCGCAGCGGCACACCGACGATGCGCTCAAAGGGCACTGCCTCTCTGGGTAGCGCGAATGTCTCCAAGGTTTGTCCCGAGGCACCGTTCGCCAAATCGCCATTCGCGGAAAGAATCCAGTTTCCATCCCCCAGCGATTTCTGGAGATTGAAGCGGATTTCTTGAACCGGAACGGCGTGAAAGTCATCGCCCAGCGGTTTTTCGCCAACGTATTCATATTCAGCTTTAGCAATTGTGCCGAAGGGTAGACGCTCGATCGTGCCAATCGAATCGATAATCAGGCGAGGGGCTTCGGGAATCGGTTGATGAAGCAGGCGATCCGTGGCATTCGCCTGTGAGTACGAAGCCTGCAGAAAACCGCGAGAGTAGCGTCGTCTCGCCATGACCGTGATGTATCGATTGATCGAAGGCCCGATCTCCTGCTGCAAGCCGGTATCAGCATCAATTTTTGCGAGCTCTTCCGAGTTCGTCTGGTGCGCAAGTGTGACACGAACCTCTGTGCCGGCCATGACCTTGCCTGCGATGAATTGATATTCGCGTGATTGAATGATGAGGGCGCCACGATCCGTGCCAGAGCCGATGCGCGGATCGTTTGCATGGAAGGCCTTCCCAAAGCTTAAGGACAGTTGCGGAAGTAAGGCGCCGTCCTCTTTGCCCCAGGTCAGCGTGCCCTTCGGACTGGTAGTGCCAGGCGTCTGGTTGGATGAATTTGCTGCATCGATCCTGTCGGTGTTCGCAAACTGAATCTGATCGCGACGTAAGCCTGCGTATAACTTGAAGGACCGGCCAAGGTCGCCTTGTATAGCGGCAAAGGCTCCGTAGTCGCTGATCGTTAGATCGTTGCTGGTTATGATGTGAAAAACGCCTTCAGCATCAGCGTGAGCGAGGTCAAGGTTGCGCGGCGCGTCACGACGGTAATCCATTCCGGCGAGAAGTGTGAAATGACTGTCCAATCTTCGCGTCCAGGTCGCGTTGCCACCCTGCACGGTGCGAAATTCACTTTGCTCGATAAGACCAGAGCCAAAGTCCGAATCAAGTGCAAGGCTGTAGGTGCGGGCGAAAGCAGAGAGCGTCAGCAGTTGCCTGGCGGAAGGATGCCAACTGTCCGTGACGATACCGAGGGTTGTGTGGGTGAGATCTTTCTGCCGTTCATCGATAGTGTCATCGACTACCGGAGTGGCGAGCGGAATAAGCCCGGGGACGCGCGAAAAGCCATAATAGGCAGCGCCGAACACAGTCAATTCGTGATGGCCAAATGTCCAGGCGCGCAGTCCATCAAGCTTGTATTGCTCACGCTCTTCAGGGCGCGCAAGGAATCCATTTCCAAAGGACATCTCGGCTGCAAGCCAGGCGGGACGAGTCGCGTGTGGTGAAGACCAGGCAGCAGAGGCATCACCATCGCGCCCGTCGCTCGCGACCTCAAGAAATGGCGCAACATGGTCGCGAACGCTGTAGTTCACCGCCAGGTTGATCGAATGATCGCCATAACGCGCATTGAAAGCGGCATTATCGACACTCACGCCACCGATGACGCTGGGGATGATGATGTTCGGGTCGGAGTAGCCATTGCCGTGAGCATTGGCAGTGAGATTATTCTGAAAGAGAAAGCCGCCGATCTGGAAGAACTGCGCAATGGGTTCGCCATGATCGCCGGCAACACCCGGGGCGAAATATTGCGGAGCCTTAATGCCGCCCGAAGCTGTTTCGGTAGGGAACCCTGGCACAGAGAATGGTATGCCCGGTCTTCCCGGATTAGCAGCGAGCATGTCTTCTGGCGTATATGCTATTGCTGACGGATCCGGCGAAAGCACGTCAGATTCGCCGTGGACAGTGACAGTTTCGTTGCGCAGAAGTTGTAGATGAAGTATCTGATCGCTTTCTATGTCTAGATCAACCTGAAACGAAGAAAATTGCGCGGCCTTCGCAGTGATGTGTGTGATTCCTCGCGGCAGCATGACAGAAAAGTGCCCGGTGCTATCAGCTCCCGCGCTGACAATAGCAGAAGCTGAGATGACAGCGCCCGGAATAGGAACACCCTGTGCCGTGGTGACATCGCCGTCAAGCTTGAACTTTTCCAGTTGGGCGTGAAGTGGAGTGACCAGTAGGGCACATGGAACAACCGTAAGGATCGTATTTGCCCAGGTACGGTGTTTCTGCGAGAACAGATTTGAAGATATCGTCGACATCAAGGCTTCGGGGCTACTGAGGCGTCCAATGTGGATGACTCGTGAAGAGTCCGCCGATAAAGCCGAGCTGGTAGACGAGAAAACTACCGAAGCATACGCTCACAACGCCTGATGCAGTCGTTAGGTAGCGGCTGAGCTTGGGCAGGCGATCGCCTGCGTAGGCCAGCGGCATCGACATGGCCATCGTCATGCACATCATGCCAAGCATCGTGCCGCCACCAAAAATGACAAGGTACACAATCGCCCAAAAAGGCTTATGAATCGTCGAGAGCACGAGGAGTGCGACGGCAGCCGAGCCGGCGAGGCCATGCACCAAGCCGATCGCCAGTGGACGCAGACACTGAAAGAATCCACTGGGCAAACTGCTGACCGATGCTGGGGCCGCAGCTTCTGCGGACGGGGCGAGGTAATCAAGAACTTGCTTTGCCGATGAGCTTCTTGATCGGAACCATGCGGTAAGTTTTTGCATGAGGCCGCTTAGGTTTAGTAAGCCCAGCAGGATCAGCATGAGTCCGACGCTGAACTCCATGGAGAGGCCGACGCGGGGTGGAATGACGACACCGCCCAGAATGATGAGGCAGCCAACAACGAAGATGGTTAGTGTGTGACCGAGACCCCAAAGGCCGCCGATCAAAGCTGCACCGCGAATACCGCGTTGCCTGGTAACGATCGTCGAGATCGCGACGACATGATCTGTGTCAGTCGAGTGACGGATGCCGAGGACAAGGCCGACACCGGCGATGAACAAAGCGGGCCCGAGCTTTTGTTGAGAAAAGCTTGCGGCAGAGATGCCGGTTGTCGCGAATGCTCGGATGGCGATCGCCGCTCCGAGCAGAGTCATGAAGCCGGCGGAAGCAATCGGCAGCCAGCGCTTCGTAAGCGATCCATCGACTTGTATGCGGCCCATGAAGCGACGCGCGTAGACCATCAGCAAGCCGAAGCTGATGAGTACGGCGGCAAGGCCAATACTGAAGCTGGTAATTAGAAAGAAACCGAAGCCGATGCGATGCAGAGAGAAGGCACTGAGCAGAACCACAAGTGCCGCAGGGCAGGGAATGATGCCGCCTGTGATTCCAAGAGTAAAAAGCTGGAGCATCGAGATGGGTTTGCTGGTGTAAGTCACCACAGGCGGTAAGTCATCCGCTTGAGATTTCTTCTTCGAGGAGAACCAGTGTCCATGCATTTCGCCAGCAGGATGTGCGTGGTCCATCTCTTCGCCTGCCCAGCGACGCAGAAACATGTAAGCGCCCAGCGCTGCGATGGTGAGTCCTGACAGTACGCCGAGCCATGGATAGAGTTGTTCTGGCAGGATATAGCGCGAGGCATAGAGCGTGATGGCGCCAAGTGCGAAAACACTTGCCGTATGTGCGGTCGTGACAATCAGGCCGAGGAGCAGCGCATGACGTGATGTTCCGCGTGAGCCGACCAGGTAGGCCGCGACGATAGTCTTCCCGTGTCCAGGTTCGAGCGCGTGAAGCGCCCCGAGGCTCATCGAAATGATGGCTGCTGTCAGAAGAAACCACACGCTGAGCTGTTGCGTGGTGATCAGTTCAGTAAATCGGCTGCGAGCCGTGCCCTGCCGATTGGCTTCGAGGTGCATGGTTGGGGGAGCGGGTCTCGTTTGTGTCGCGGGCGGCAGGATAGTAGATGCTGCGATCGGTCTGGGCTGGTGACGATAGTCAGAAGTCCTAGGCTTGGATTCAACCTTAGCGGGCGCGGTCAACACCTTCGTGGGTTTGACAACTGTTTCTGAATGCACAGGAGAAACGATAATGCGCATGGCGGCAGACAGATCCTGCGGAGGACTGTTGAGCATGTCGGTCGGATAGTTGCTCAGTTCGGCGCTGCGGTCCTTGCTGGGAACAGAGCTGGTCAAGAGGAGAGAAGACGATCCATTTACGACGATCTCCTTCCAGCCAGCGTGGCCAGGATAGTTGTTGTCGGCATAGGTGAGCTGAGTGCCAGCAACGCTCGATGAACGCGGGTAGATCGCGTGGAAAACGTAGCCCATCTTCATCGTGGGCAGACCGCCGGCGCCAGGCGGAAAAATGACGCCCTTAGAAATAACGTTCAGCTTGAGCGCCTGCCCATCGGCTCGCAGGCTCAGCCCGTCAACCAGTTCACTTCCGCGCTTCGCGAGAAATTGTGCAATACCAGCCTGGTCGGTCGCGGAGATGTTGTATTGCTGCAGTTCCTGGTAGGTCGGAATTTCGGCTAGGTCAATGAAGTAATGCAGCTCGATGCCATCCGGCTGAAGTGTGATCTTCGTGTAATGGTTCACGCTGAAATTGCCCATCGGATGCGCAAAACATAAGCGAACGGGGGCAAGCAGAAACGCCAGCAGGAATAGCAGGATGCGCTTACTGAACATTGATGGCCTTCTGCTGAGAAGTTTTACTGCTGGAAACGATGGAGGCGAGCGTTGACTGCGGAGACATGGAATCTAACTGCTGACGAGCGGCTGGCGCATACAATACACTGAATTGTGGATTGATGCTCAGGGCTTCGCGTAATTGTGTGACCGCCTGCGCCTGGTCTCCCAGTCTGGCAGAGATCATCCCGGCGTGGAACAGCAGCATGGGATCTTTTGTGCCGAGGCGAGAGGCGTGAGCCATGGCATCTTTCGCTTCAGCAAGTTTGCCGTTCTTATAGAGAGACCAGGCCAATGCATCCCAGGTGTAGATATCGCTGCGTACCTCGAACTCTTTGCGCGCCAGGGCGAGCGATTCTTCCAGGTTACGATCGTGATCTGCGTAGAAGAGCGCCAGGTCGCGATTGTGCAGGACCTGATTGATGTGACCCAGCAGACCGATGTATTGCACAAGCTTGTATTGCTTTTCAGCATCAGCAGAGTCGCCGGTCTTTTTATAGACGTCACCCAGTTCGGCGATATAGATCGGCATAGGGACTACTGCTATCGCGCTTTGATAAAGCGTAATGGCTTCCTTGTATTTGCCCTGGCTTGCACGCACTTTGCCGAGACCAGCGAGGGCACGGTAGTCTCCCGGATAGACGGTTAGCGCAGTCAAATAAGCATCGGCTGCTGCTGGAATTTTCCCGGCCTGATAGGAGAATTCGCCTAGTTCAAAGTAGAGCCACGCAAGATTCTCGCTGGGAAGATGGGCCTGAACGCCTTCGTCAACAGCACTCTGCATCTCGGCGATAGCTCCATCGACATCTCCTGCGATGAACTTCAAGTAAGCGGTGCGTGTCTGCTGTGCGTAGGCTTCTCGTGCTTCAAGGGGACCGGTGCTCGAGGGCTGCAATCGCGAGTAAGCGATACTCGCCTTCTCATACTCGCCCATGTCGGCATAGGCATCGCCAACGATGGCGAAAGCAGAGACGTCTCCAGAACCGAGGGCCAATGCCTTCTGGGCGTAGTCGAGAGCGTCGGTAAAACGATGTTCACCCATGCAAACTTCAGCCATGGACTCGAGAGGCGCGGTTGCGGAGAGGTCTGTACTCACCATGTCCAACGACTTGGTCAAAGCCTGTTCTGCGAGCTGATAATCTTCGACGTCTCCGGTTTCCCGTGCGCGCTGGAAGAATGCTGCGCCCAACCCGGAGTAGGCAGCCGGATCTTTGGGATGTGCAGTGACCTGTGCCTGCATTTTGCGAATGATGCGATCGGTCCCGGTTGGTTTAGGGATCAGGAGCGTGGTCGGTATACCACCATCGTCTTTTGTCTCTGCCACTGAGACAACTACAGGCGCCGCGGGCTTCGGCTCGTCCGGATTCACTGCCTGGATCTGAGGCACAGCAGAGATTGCCGCTGTGATTTGTGTGCTGTTGCCGATCTGCCTGCGAGCGTCTAGCGCAAAGATGGAGCTCGGATCTGCTTGCATGGCTGCGGCGAAGTTCTGCGCAGCTCCGTCGGGCTTGCTTAGCTTTAATGCGATCTGTCCAGCATGGTAAAAAACCTGTGCACTATGAATGCCGACGCTCAGCGCCCTCTGGATCTGCACGTCGGCTTCCACATACTCTTCGTTTGCATAAAGCGCGGAAGCATAGGCATCGAGCGTCCAGACATCCTGGCGCTGTGCGACTCTCTGCTGTGCAAGGTGCAGCGCGTCAGCTTTCTTTTCCGGGCGGGAAGCGTAGTACAAGATCAAGTCGACATTGTCTTTGCTCGGCTGTCCTGATTCGGTTGCTGCAGCTGCAGCGAAGCGCGCAAATGTTTCTGTAGCTGCTGGCTGCGTTGCCTGTCGCTGCGTCTCCGCCAGCAGGTAAAGTGTGTCAGCCTGTGAAGCATGTACGGCCTGTTGTCGTAAGAGAAGTGCTTGAAGAAGGCTAGCTGCCTCTGCTGGTTTTTTCTGCTCCAAACGGACGCGTGCCAGCAGCTTCGTTGTTTCCGGTGACTGCGTGCCAAGAGCTTCCGCGCCAGCAAGTACCTGGGCCGCTGCGTCAATCTGGCCAGAAGCGAGATCAACTGCTGCGATCTTGTTGGCTATATAGACTTGCTGCTCCGGGTCGACTTGCGGTGTCTCACTATAAGCCTGATTCAGAAAATCGACTGCCCCGGAACCGTCCCCATAAAGCTCCCGCAGTTCTGCGCCCAGGATCAAGCCGGCCACGTTGTTGGGACGCATGTTGATCATCCACTGAACGGAAGAGTCTGCATCAACATACTTGCCCAAGGCTATATCGGCTTCGGCGACATAGCCATATACGGTCACGTCGTCCGGTACCTTCTTGTTCAAATCTTTCGCGACTTCTAGAGCTTTACTGTAGTCGTTCGATTGGAGAAGAAGGGCCGCATTCGCTTTTGCGAGTTGAAAGTCGTCAGGAGCGAAGCTCCGGGCTTTCTGAATGGCGGCATCCGCCTGCACAAGGTACGCCGGGTTGCCAGTGTCGCGAGACAGTCGTATGCATGCCAGCGCAAGTTCGTTATAGCCCTGCGCGCGTTTTGGATTCCGGTCGATCTGGCGCTGTGCTTCATCCGCACGCTGTTGATCAGCACTTCTTGACGCAGTAGTCGCTGAGAGACTCGTCAGTGGTGCGATCCTCTGCGCGCATAGAGAGGCGGCAAAACACAAGTGGGTCGTAAGGATAGCGTTCGCCAGATTGAACTGTTTTTTCATCGGTGGCCTATGGAATTAGTACGTTGTCAACCCTCCTGGAGGATTCCTGCGTAACGGCTGATAAGCACGATTGCTCAGAATCCCCCATTCAGAGAGTTTTTGGCCTGTTTACTTCACAGGGCAAGTGGTATTGCCGCCCTGATCTGCCGGTGGGGCAGCATCCGAGTTACTGCTTCCGGCCGTTGGTTGAATGCCACAGCCGACTTCTGACGGATCGATATGACGGCTATCGCGTCCGCTGTAGGCGTAATGCACATAGGGAAATGTTTCCTGCGTCGCAACGTCGGGCGCATTCACACCATCACCAATAGCATTATTCGGGAAGACGTCGTACTTCGCATTGAGCACGCCGCCGCCTACTACCCGAGCTGCGATATCAGTTACGTCGTCGGTGAGACGACGGCCATCGGGGAAGCCGGCAAGGTCGCCTGCGAGGACGCCCATGCGCTTACGTTTACCGACCGGGGTTGGTGGGACGCCGGTGTTCAAGCGCAAGAGGTCTGCCGCTGGTCCAGGAGGTGTGCCCTTTGCTGCGATTGGAGCCATGTAGGTGAAGAGCAGTTCAAGGTCCGTACGGGGCGGAGGAGGGATGTTGATTCCGTAAATTGCGTTGAAGATGCGCGGTAGTGTTGGATCGACTGCGAATGATGCGAATTGAATATCATTCTTCGGCTGATCCATACTCCAGCGATCTTTATATCCGGTGCCGACGATCAACTCATTGATTAACGGATTGGCAAGACGCTGTACCTGATAATAGGGACCACCGTACTCTGCCGGCAGTGGCGAACGACGGACCGTTACCTGTGGACGCGAAGTGGTCGCCCAAGACCCGATGGTTGCTTTTGGATCCGTAGCAGCATGCCGCTTTCCATCGCTGGTCAGCATGGAAATGGGCACTTCGATCACGATTGTGTTGACGTTGAAACCGGATACTGCGTTCGGCGCCAGGTTGGTATGGTCATCTGCATCCTGCGCAGCAGTCAGCACGCCGGGAGTTCCGGACCCTGTCTCGCGAAAGTTGAAGCTGTCGAATGCGGCTCCGAGATCAATGAAGAATGGATCAGCGACGGTGCCGGCAAAGACCCGAATGTCGTCGGAACCTCCACTGCTCAGAGTATGAATGCCCTGTGCTGCGAGAGCATCATAGTCCGGCATCGTTCGCGCCCCGACATTGCTCGGAACGGCGTACAGCGGATCGCCGCCAGATGCTTCGAGCTTGGTGGAATGACCGTTCTTGACCATGGTGACTGAGTAGTTTTGACGGACACCAAGACCTGCTGCACCTGGACCGTCAAGCGATGTGATGGCGGGAGGAACGACTTCTGTTCCGGGCTTCACCGGAGCAGGCGAATTGGCCGGAGCCTTCAATCCGGATCCGGCGCCTGCGGCAGAGGTGAAGAGAGTTGGCGCTCTGTATTCGGTGTTAAAGCGAAATTGGAATGTCACATCGGCAACGGCGTCAAATGTGTTGTCGACCTTGATCTCGTAAAGGACGTTCGGATCAAATGGGAAGTAGTTTGGCCCATTGCTCGGTTCGAGAAATGGATCGACGTTCATAATGAAGGTGACGCGGTCTGGATGATCGTAGCTGACAAAGGAATAAAAGTCAGTAATGTCAGCTGCGTGATCGAGAGCAGTGATTGGGGCTTCACGATGGCTTGATGCAAATGACGAGTGGGGCGTCATGCACACCATGCACATAGCGACTGCTAGTGAAATAGGGCGTCTCAACATGGCTGGTCTCCGGTGAAAGTCTCGCTGATAGGGCAAATCCCCGTCGAACAAAGTTCACGGGAGGTTGCGAGGATCTCGACGTACGCAGCGATCCTAGACCTAAAGACTGCATGTTGGAAACAACATAAAGCTATTATTTTGTGAAGTTTACTTAGTAATCGTAAGTCGCATTACGTACGGCGAGCCTAAGTGGATTTGAAAGTACAAAATCATCTTTGGTCATCTCAAACCTTTGTTACCTGCTGCGACAGCGAGATTGCCATAGCACGCTTACGGAACTCCTTTCCATGAACAGCGAAGCTGAT